>OMYY01000027.1 GCA_900315435.1 uncultured Spirochaetaceae bacterium | reverse complement strand
GTGCCAAATCCTGCTGAGATTCCTTGGAGTCTTTCATGAATCTGTCCATAGCCTGCATAAGCCTGAACATTGCGGGAGAATGGGAACGTGTTACATCGTAAGAAATGTAATCAAGCATGTCTTTCTCCCTTTTGCGAAACGCTTTGTAGCGGTAAGATAACAAAAGCAAAGGGGTTGAACCATTTGGCCGTCTGTCTTGTATTGGTAGTACCTTGCAGACGGCCTTTCTTTTGCATAAAAAGGTTCTTCATCAATTCACCTCCCTGCCAATCGGTTCCCGCTTCGATTGGCCCCAGAATTCTGCAAGTTCCTGACTGTCAAAGCGGACCCCAAGCAACTCCCCTGCCTGTTTTGCGTCCAGCGAACTGCATTTCTGTTCGTTTGCCATAAATACTCCTTTAAAGAATTTCAGTTAGTTTGTAGCGGACTGATACATACACACTGCCCCCAAAGTTGTAGGGTAGAGTTGCTCCGGTCAGAGTTCTGGCCGGGCTTTTTTGTGCCTTAATCATGCATCCACCTCCCCCTGCTGTTTGACAATCCACTGAGCAAGCTGGTTCCTGTCGAACCTGAGAGTGCGGTTGCAATACTTGAAATGGGGAATCTTGCCTTTCTCTGCCCACTTCCTGAGCGTGTGGATGGAGATACCCAAGAGGGTAGCCGTCTGTTTGGCATCAAGAATCATGCCCTGTTCCAGTAGTGCTACCGAGATTTTGTCGGTACTGATGATGCTCTTTTCCATAGCTATTTGCTCCTTGTTTAGTGTTACGAAAGGCTTAACAAGCCTCTTTCGTATCGTTACGCAAGAAGTAGCACAAGTTGCAATCTGGAACAGTATCATGAAAAGTAAAATTATTTATTGTAATTAATTATTTCTGATTCTGCTCCAATTTGAGAGAATAGTTTGTTGAGGTGGGTCTTTGTCATTGGCTTTAATATCTCATTGCCATCCTCGCCCGCCTTGCATGTCATTAGGCCTTTTGCAAGGGATTCTCGTGTGTAGAAATCTTCACCTACTCCGTTAAGAACCTTTTCTCTCCACATTTTTAACGATTGTTCCAGTGAAGCCCGTCCCGTTCGTTTATCCTCTTTCTTGAGCAGTATCCAACGTACGTTCTCGTATTTCCTCTTTTGCGCAATGGTTGGATATTTGATGCATCCGTTGGTAATACCTACCGCATCTCTTTTCTGGTCTGTCGGGTCAGAACAACATACAAGGTTCTTCATGGATGATGCCAGATTGGCTTCTCCGCTTTCCTTGTCACTACTGTTCTTGCGGTTGAGCATATCAGCCGACTCCCTGAGGGCCTCTTGTTTCTCTGGGGAGAGGTAGGGAGATTTACTGTCCTCCCGTAAGCCAACGGCAAGCCGAGAGTTCAAAGCTCTAGCGTACATTAGTTCAATCTTTTCTACTACCAATAGGCCGGGAAACCTGAATTGATACTCAACAACGTATGAGTCTGGCATCTCTAACTCAAGGCTACTAGGATTGTTGTTGAGGAAGTCTAACCATTGCTTATAGGCTTTGTAAAATTGCTCCTTGAGTTCCGACAAGAAGTCATATACCGCTAAGCCACATTCGTTGTTTTCCGACACGTTCTTGTCTTTGGCCAAAGCCTGTTGATAAGCCTTCTCCAAGTCAGGCAGCCCGAAGTCTGAAAACGGAATGTTAATCAAAGCTTCCCCTAGTCCTTTGGGTATTTTGATTCCACCGAGCCAGTCTGCTCCGTAATAATAGTCAGCCGAGATTGGTTCTTGTTCGCCAGTCTCTTTGTTTGGTCTATGGAGGAAACGAGGTATCTTTGCGTTATTGTTTGGCATATGAAGTTCCTTATTGGTTTGTAGTCGATGGGAGTGAGATTAGGTTCTTGCGGGTTTCGTTCAAAGCCACGAGTTCTGTCTCATTCTCGTGGATGTAGAATCTTTCGGTAGTGGCAATGTTCTGATGGCCAACAACCTTTTTGGTTGTCTCTGCTCCGACCTGAGGGAGCATAAGCGTAGCAAAGAATCCTCTCAGGCTATGGAAGGTAAGATTCCTTGATTTCTGCTCTTCTTGGCTGATTCCTATAGCCTCCAAAGCTTCCTGAAAGTGTTCAATGATGTATCTCTTGCCAACCGGCTTGTCAGATACGGAAGGACTCCAGAAACAAAAGCCGTTGTCATGGGGATTGTGCTGAGCGAATTCCAATATTTCCTTGGCCAATCTCGCATCGGTTGAGGAGGCTCGGGTCTTCTTCCCTTTGGTGCATTTGTATCCATCTGTAGGGGAGTAGGAGTGTGAGATACGGATGATTGCGGTATCATTGACGAATGTGAAATCTTCGGGCTTGAGGGCTTGTATCTCGCCTTGCCTCATGCCCGTAGTGACGGCTAAGGCAACCATGAGATAGTTAATCCTGCCATAGGTGGTAGGCTTGTTCTTGCGAACCAGATAAGAAAGAAGCCGAGACACCTCTCCGGGAGTTGGCATGCCCTTCTCTTCGGAAGAAATGGAAGCGTTTTCTATTTTTTCGGCTATGTTGTCGGAAATCAGACTAAGCCGATATGCCTCCTTGAGAGGGCTTCTCAGGGATTGAAGTACCTTGTTGATGGTGGAGTTGGACTTGTTCTGCTTGAACAGATTGTCTCTCAACTTCTCGCAATCGCTGGAGCGAATGTTTACGAGTTTTAGATTGGGAGGGAGGAGAGGCATGGCGTACGTCAAGAATCTGTTGCGTTCTTGGTTGGCATATGCCTTGGTTATGCTGTTGGGCTTTTCCTTGTTGCGTCTCTTGATGTAATCGGAATTATCAAAATCCCAAAAGTTCATCACGTAATCAGCGAAAAGCACTTCAGCCTGTTGGTTGAAGAAGATTCCTTTCTCGAAAGCCTCTTTGCCGATGCTGAAAGCTTCGTACTTGCTTTTGACCGGATGGAATGTGCTGTAGCCTAGCTGTTCCTTCAACGTGGTTGCACTGACGGTAACGGACCGCCCGGAACGATTGGGATTCGAAAATTGGATGTAAAACCTAATTCCCTTGGACATCTTACGTGGGAAAACATAGAAGGGTTGTCTCATCAGACTCTCCGTAAAGAGCCGAGCAAGTTTCTGACATTTTTTCTGACAATCCTTGCTCTGGGCTTCGTTTTCCGATACGAAAGAGGATAGTTAAGCCTTTGTGGAGTAAGGAATTATTTTAGTGCCGCCTCCAGGAATCGAACCAGGGACACAAGGATTTTCAGTCCTTTGCTCTACCAACTGAGCTAAAGCGGCATGTGCGAGAAAGAGAGTACCAAATTCCCGAAATTATGTAAACCCCCAAAAGATTTTTTCCCCTGTCGGGATAGGCTTGTATCTGCTTTGCGTTGTATTTTTCCGGTTGATCCTGTACTGTCAATCCCCGCGGTTTTATGGCATGATGGGGGACATGGATGATCACGTACGCAGAGCGTTGTTCTATACGGTTCTGACCGAGGCGAAGGATGGTTCCGAAACGGCGGTGATGCCGGTCTTCAACGAGGTGGCGGGCATGCACCTGAAGCCGGAGAAGGAATTTGTCGAGTGCGCCTCGCGATTGTCCTTGTCTTTGAAGGAGATGGAACCGCTGATCGACAACCAGTATGCCAGCTTCGCGAAACTGGATTCCGCGGTACGCGTCATTTCCTGGGAAGATCCCGAGTGGCCGAGTCAGACCTTCGGGACTGCCTATTGTCCCCGGTTCCTCTATCTGCATGGCGACGTCTCGCTGTTGTCCCGTCCGATGGTGAGTGTCATCGGGACACGTAAGCCCGATTTGTCTGGCAAGAAGCTCTGCGTGGAAACGGTCGAGGCGTTGGGGGCCAAGGGCCTGGTGATCGCCAGCGGGCTTGCCCTCGGCATCGACGGGGTGGCCCATATGACGGCGCTGAGGATGGGCTTTCCCACCGTATGTGTGATAGGAACTCCAATCGACCAGTACTATCCTGCCGAACACCAGCGCCTGCAGGACGAGATTGCCGGCAAGGGGCTGGTGGTCAGCCGTTTCGCTCCCTCGCTACCGACCCAAAAGTGGTATTTCCTGGTCCGTAACCGATTGATGAGCTCGCTTTCGATAGCCAGCGTGATTGTCGAGGAGAAGGACGGAGGAGGGGCGATAAGCCAGGCCGAATATTCCCTTGAGCAGGGGCACCGTGTCTGCTTCTATCAATCCACGCTGGACAACAGCGCGATCCTTTGGCCGCGAAAACTCAGCGAACGGGACCATGTGCTGGTCGCACGTACCCCGGTCTCCCTTGCCAAGGCGCTGGCGCCCCAGGCACGGCAGGAGCATGTCCGGCGGAAAGCCGCGCCCCCTGTATCCAGGATAGTCCCGCCCGCACCCCCAAAACGGAAAAGGAAGGAAAGCCCTGTTCCCTCCGGGCAACTCTCGCTTTTCTAACCCCTTTCCTCAAAGGCCGATATAGGGTACAACTGTACCGAATAAACGACTTGTATTTTGAAGGAGGGCGACAGAAGCCGCCGTATCGATTATGAATAGATTGACTGCTAACGAACTGCGTCAGAAGTACATTGACTTCTACGTCAGCAAAGGACACAAACAGATCAGTGGAGCTTCCCTGATTCCGGAAAACGACCCGACCGTTTTGTTCACGACCGCCGGCATGCATCCGCTCGTTCCCTATCTGATGGGACAGCAGGACCACCCGCAGGGCAACAAGCTCACCGACTACCAGAAATGCGTCCGCACCGGAGACATTGATTCCGTCGGGGATTCGAGCCACCTGACCTTTTTCGAGATGCTTGGCAACTGGTCCTTGGGGGCCTATTTCAAGAAAGAGGCGATCGCCTACAGCTACGAGTTCCTGACCACCGTGCTTGGCATCGATCCCGACAGGCTTTCCGTCACGGTCTTCGCCGGCGACGAGAAAGAGGGCATCCCTGCCGATGAGGAGGCCGCGTCCTACTGGGAGTCCCACGGGATTCCTCGCGAGCGCATCTTCTTCCTGCCCCGCGAGGACAACTGGTGGGGTCCGGCCGGCGAGACCGGTCCCTGCGGTCCTGACAGCGAGATGTTCATCGATACCGGACGCCCGGCCTGCGGTCCCGACTGCAAGCCCGGTTGCCACTGCGGCAAGTATCTGGAAATCTGGAATGACGTCTTCATGCAGTACAACAAGACCGAGGACGGCAAGTTCGTTCCGCTGAAGCGCAAGTGCATCGATACCGGCATGGGCATCGAGCGCACCATCAGCATCCTGCAGGGAAAGAAAAGCGTCTATGAGACCGAGGTGTTCCAGCCGATCCTCAAGGGTATCAGCGACCTGTGCGGGAAGCAGTACGGCGAAAACGAGGAGACTGATGTCTCCATGCGCATCATCGCCGACCATGTCCGTACCAGCGTCTTCATCTTGGGCGACGAGAAGGGAATGGCCCCGAGCAACGTCGGCCAGGGGTATATCCTGCGCCGTCTGATCCGTCGCGCTGTGCGCCACGGACACAAGCTCGGCATCGACAAGCCCTTCCTCACCGAACTGGCCCCGATCGTGCTCGACCTGTACGGACAGCCCTATCCGGAGCTCCTTGCCCATAAGGACTTCATCTTCACCGAGCTGAAGAACGAGGAGGTGAAGTTCGAGGAGACGTTGGTCAAGGGCGAGAAAGAGTTCGAGAAGATGCTTCCCAACTTGCTCAAGGATCCTCGCAAGGTCGTCGGCGGACGCACTGCCTTCAAGCTGTATGATACCTACGGCTACCCGATCGAGCTGACCAGAGAGCTTGCCAAGGAGCACGGCATGACCGTCGACGAAGAGGGTTTCAAGGCCGCCTTCGAGAAACACCAGGAAATCAGCCGTGGAGGGAGCGAGCAGCAGTTCAAGGGTGGTCTTGCCGACCACAGCGAGCAGACTACTGCCCTGCATACCGCGACCCACCTGCTGCACGCCGCCCTTTGCGACGTCCTGGGCGGTTACGTCAAACAACTTGGCTCCAACATCACAGCCGAGCGTCTTCGCTTCGATTTCAACCACGACGAGCCGCTGACCAAGGAGGAAATCCAGAAGGTCGAGGACCTGGTCAACGAGCAGATCAGGAAAGACCTGCCGGTCACCTACAAAGTCGAAAGCCTCGATGAGGCCAAGGCCGAGGGCGCCTTCGCCCAGTTCTCCTCGAAGTACGGCGAGCAGGTGAAGGTCTACTCGATTGGAGACTTCAGCAAGGAGGTATGTGGAGGCCCGCACGTGACGCACACCGGCGATATGGGCCATTTCCACATCGTCAAGGAACAGTCCTCTTCCCATGGAGTGCGCCGCATCAAGGCGGTCTTGGAGAAGTAAGCCATGAACGAGTCCATCACCTTGGAAGCCCTCAAGGCTTTCGACTGCGCTTTCGACGAGAAACATGAGCACCGCGTGGCGATGAACGCGACGGTGCGGAACGGCATCAACGGTAGCGCGCACGACTATGAGGCCGTGCGCGAGAGCCGCCATCAGTTCTCCAATACCATCTATGCCGGCAAGATCACCAACCAGAAGAAGTCCGGCCGATGCTGGATGTTCTCCGCGTTGAACGTGATGCGCCTGGAGGCGATGGAGAAGTGCTCGCTCGAGAACCTCGAGCTGAGCCAGAACTATCCGCTCTTCTGGGACAAGCTGGAGAAATCCAACTGGTTCCTTGAATCCATCATCGAGACCAAGGACGAGCCGGTCGACGGAAGGCTGGTCAGCTACCTGCTTGCCGACCCGATGGGGGATGGCGGGCAGTGGGACATGTTCGTCAATCTGGTCGAGAAATACGGTGTGGTGCCCAAGGATGCCATGCCGGAAAGCGCCTCTTCCTCGGAGACGAGGGAGCTGGACAAGTACCTGACCCTGAAGCTTCGCGAGTTCGCCTGCATCCTGCGCACGGCGGCCTTGAAGAACGCCATGTCTGTGTCGGCGTTGAGAACGATGAAAGAGGACATGCTCTCCACCATCTACCGCATGCTCTGCATCGCGCTTGGCAAACCTCCGGTGACCTTCACCTGGGAAGTGACCAACAAGAAAGGGGAGTTCATCCGTGAGGAGTCGATTACCCCGAAGGCCTTCTTCGACAAGTATGTCGGCATGCAGTTCGACGACTATGTCTCCCTGATCAATGCGCCGACCGCCGACAAGCCGTTTGGTCGTACCTACACCGTCCAGTATCTGGGCAATGTGAAGGGCGGTAGGCCGGTCCTCTACCTGAACCTGCCGGTCGAGCGGCTGAAGGAGATGGCCGCAAGCCAGATCAAGGATGGAAAAGTGGTCTGGTTCGGCAGCGACGTCGGCCAGTTCAGCGAGCGGACCAGCGGGCTGATGGACCTGCATGCGCTGGATGTCGCAGGACTGTTCGACACCAACTTCCCGCTGAACAAGGCGCAACGGCTGGACTACGGCGAGAGCCGGATGACCCATGCGATGGTGCTTACCGGCGTAAACCTGGACAAGAACGGCAAGCCGAACCGCTGGAAGGTGGAGAACAGCTGGGGCGAGGATGTCGGGGACAAGGGCTTCTTTGTCATGACCGACGACTGGTTCAGCGAGTTCACCTACCAAGTGGTGGTCAACAAGAAATACCTGACCGCCCAAGAGCGGGAAATGCTCGCCCAAAAGCCAATCGAGCTCAAACCGTGGGACCCGATGGGTTCCTTGGCCTGAGTGGTCAGGACGCAAACGTGATTGAGGCCTCGGGCGACACCCGGGGCCTTCTTGTCATTGGTTGGATCCGGCCTTTTCCTTGGTCTTGGTGGCCAGCTGTCCGCAGGCGCCGTTGACCCCGCGCCCCTTGCTGTAGCGGATGGTGTATTTCACGCCGAACATGTCCAGATAGCGGCAGAATTTTCCTATTTCCTTCTCGTCGGGGCGGCTCCAAGGCAACTCGGCAGCCTCGTTGTAGGGAATCAGGTTGACAATCACGTCCAGTCCCCTGATGTAGGCAGCCAGCTTCTTCGCCGAGCTTTCGGTGGTATTGGTCCCGCCGAGCATGCAGTACTCGAAGGTGAAGCGTTTGCCGCCTCCCTCCTGGTATTCCTGGAGCGCCCGCTTCAGGTCGGCGAGGGGAAAGGTCCGGTTGACCGGCATCAGCTCGTTTCTCAGCCTGTCGTCGGCAGACACCAGGCTGACGGCGAGGCGTAGCGGCAGGTTGGTCGCCGCAAGCCGTCTGATTCCCGGAACGACACCGCTGGTGCTGATCGTGATGCGGCGTAGCGAGAGATTGAAGGTGTCCTTGTCGTGGAAGTAGGCGATGGCGCGCAGCACATTGTCCAGGTTGGCAAGCGGTTCTCCCATCCCCATGAAGACGATATGGCTTGCCGGCTCGATCTTGTTCAGGTGGATGAACTGCTCGATGATTTCCTCGGCCGCCAGATTCCGCTCCAGCCCCATGGTCCCGGTCCGACAGAAAGCGCAGTGCTGGGCGCACCCCACCTGGCTGGAAAGGCATGCGGTGTGCTCACCCTTGCCGTTTTCCAGCATGACGCATTCCACCAGGGAACCATCGTAGAGTTTGAGCGCAAGTTTGGTGGAGCCGTCGCTGTCGGCATGCTGGTCGGCCACCTCGCTCGAGGTGGCCTTCGGCATCAGGCCGGAAAGTCGTTCCCGCTCGGCCTTGGAGAGGTCGCTCATTTCCTGGAAATCGGTCACTCCCTTGGCCAGCCAGCGGTAGATCTGCTTGCCCTCGAAGGGGCGGGGAAGCTCAAGAACCTTGACGAGATCTTCCGGTGAAAGCCCGTAGAGGGAAAGTGGTAATGCCATGGTATGCCTCCCGGCAAAACGATAGCGGAAAGCATCCTGGTTTGCAATGTGCTATAGTGGGATGCATGCGAAGAATTCCAATGGTGTGCATCGTCCTGTCGGTTCTGTCACTCGTTACCCTGCAACGAGCGTTCGCTCTTGACGCCTTGGTGACAAAACAGGGCAAAGTCATCTACGGGACGGTCAGCCGGGACCATGGGAAGGTCGTCATTACCTACGACGGCGGCGGGACGGAAGAACTGGAGAAGGACGGCGTGGACGTGTTTTCCCGGATTGCCGCCCCGACCCGGAAGGCTGTCGCGCGCAAGGGTAATTTCGAGGTAATCGACGGCCTCGCGGTTCCCGCTCCAATCGACATGAACAAGTTCCGCAGCTCCATGCTCTTGGCTCTTGCCTCCCACCGTTGGGTGGTGGATGAAGAGCGTCCCGGAGAACTGTATTGCCGTCTCTCCAAGGGCTCGAGCTGGTGGGTCACCATCCGTATCTGCTACACCCCCTCCGGATACTGGTACGAATACCTGGACAGCAAGAACCTGGACGCCAATCCTGCGAAAAACAAGATCCACCGCAACTATCCACGGTGGATCCAGATTCTCGAAAGGGAAATGATGAAGCTCTACTGAAAGCCGGTTCAGTGGAGCATGCTGGCGAGGGCGATGAGGACTCCGGTGACACCCTCGCCGCCAAGAAAACCGCTGGAAACCAGTCCGACGTAGCGGCCGGTCGCCTCCAGGCCGAACTTCTTTCCGGTCGTCTTGTTCAGGATGAAGCTGACAAGGGCGCCAAGACCCATGATCGCGCTGATCGGGGTGTCCAGGTAGACACCTAGGCCAAGGGTGGCTGTGGGCACCTTGGCGAGGAACAGCAACATGCCGGCGATACAGCCGATGGCGAATGCATGGGCATCCTTCAGTCCTCCCGCCATGGCGCTGACTGCCGCCGCCTGCGGGGCGGGGAGCTCCGGGGTGCCGAACGTGCCGAATGCCTGCTTGATGGCAAGCAGGGCGAAGACGGAGACCATGGCTCCGACCATGCCGCCGATTCCCTCCCCGATCAGCTGTTGCCTGGGGTCGGCCCCCAGCAGGTATCCGCTCTTCAGGTCGTTCATCACGTCCCCTGCGAGACCACAGGCGACGGCGGTGACCGCGGCGATGGTGAACGAGGCGGAGAGCGAGTTCTTGAAGAACAGGTGGATGATCAGCAGCACCAGCATGCCGAAGATCTCCATCGGGTTCACTCCCGTCTGTCCGGTCAACATGCTGGAAAGATAGGTGGCGAAGAAGACGCCCACAACCAGGACGATACCCTGGAAGAAGGACACCTCGGTGCATACGGCGAGGACGATGATGCAGGAAAGGATCGCCATGCCCATGGCCAGGATTGCCTGGCGGGAGAGCCGGCGCCCGCTCTTCTTCGCGTTCCTCAGCCGTTTGGACAAATCGAAAGCGGCTTTGACCAGGACGCCCAGACCGGTGCCGATCATCAGCCCGATACCAAGGTTGGTGCGGAAAGCCGTGGCGGCGACCATGTCGGAGAAAAGTCCTGTGGCGAGGCCGACCGGGACGATCAGGTAGTGGCCGAGCACCATGCCCAACAGCCAGACCCCGGCAAGGACGGGACCAATGATGGCGCCGATGCCCAGCGCCATCGGGCTGTTGTAAAGCATCAAGGGCGCCAAGGTCGCGCTTCCCGCAAAGAGGACGAAGACCTGTGGCAGAATGCCGGCCCCATCGCGCAGGGCGGTATAGAGCGCCGCTAGGACCAGAGCGACGAACAGCACGATGGCGTCCCGTCCTCCGGCCATGCCGGCCTTCAGCGTCTCGCAGGCGGCAACCCCCATCGGATAGGGGAGAGGCTCGTCTTCGATGAGACGCTTGCGGAACAGGCTGGTGAAAAGGGTCCCGAGCACCACGCCGACCATGGTGAGGGCGACCATCGAGACCAAGGGAATCTGGCTTTCCGGATCCAGCATCCAGAGTCCGGGGAGGGTGAAGGCGAGACCGCCTGCCACCATGGCTCCCGCGCTCATGATGGTATGGGTGCAGTTGATTTCCTGGATCGTGCTGCCCTTGCAGTGCTTGAGCGCCGCCATGCTCACCACGGTGACGAAGATGGTCGGCCAGGGAAGGGCGCCCATGCGAAGGGCGACATACATGCTGCTCGCTGTGATGACCAGAAGGCCGAGCAGTCCGATTACCAATGCTCTCCAAGTAAGTTGTTTATCCATAGCAACCTCATGAGGAATCTTACCCAGATGCAAGCGTTTCGGAAAAGAGGTCCGGGAGATTGTCGACTGTTGGCGCATTCCCCGACAAATAGTATGGATTTGTTTGGGAATAGGTGATACGGTATGGGCAGAACGCAAGAAAAAGTCTTGCGTGGAGAGAGGAACTACTTATGAAGAAAGCATTCGCATGCGCCGCCTTGGTCGCGGCGATGGCAACGGCTCCGGTGTTCGCTACCGGAACGAAAGGAAATGCCAAGACCCAGTGGGGTGTCGGCGTACGGCTTGGCTCTGTGTCCGGTGTCACCATGCAGTACAAGATGGACAAGTTCGACGTGATCGCGGCCGGCAACTTCGGCCTGCTGAATGGAGGATGGGTTGCCGGTGAGGGTGGCGTTAACTTCCAGATCATGCAGTGGGATGACTGGACTCCGGGCGAATGGGCTTGGACGATTGGAGCCGTGGGTGATGCAGGCTTCGCTTTTGACGACGACAAGTTCTACCTCGGCGCTTTCGCTCCGTTCCGTTTGAACTATACGTTCCCGAAGGCCCCTTGGTCCTTCTTCGTCGAGCTCGGTCCCGGCTTGGAGTTCCTGCCGGATGTGAACTTCGACATGGAAGGCGGCATCGGCGCCACCTATCTGTTCTAGGTTCCGGTTTTCCAGACCAGGCAAGGGAGCCTCCCGTAACGCGACGGGGTGCTCCCTTTTCCCTATCCATGTCCGTACTCGAGCTTTCGACATGTCCAAGAGGTTGGTCACATACTACGAAGGCGGGAGAGGGCGTATGCGCCTTATACGATACGGGCACCAGCGGCAGTGCCTGAAATTTTGCCGACGGGAGGAAGGAAAGCCACGGTTTGGCTGTTTCGACGACCTAGAGACGGTCCCTTTGGTTGACGGCTGGCGTGGCCAGAAGGCGTTGGACGCGCACCACGCATCCAGGATGATGCAGTGGCATGTTGAACCGGAAGGCGAGGGGGATTTGTCCGGGAATAACGGGTATGCCTGCTTTTCCTGGGTGTCAATAGTAGATTTGCAGCTGGCGTTCCAGTTGCTGGATCAACGGGTAGTAGTTCTGCTGGATGCGGTTGAGCGTCGGCATGGCCTGCAGTCCGTTGCTCTCGACATATTCGTACCAGTAGCCTTGGGTGCCGTAGCAAATCCTCAGGTGGATGGAAATCTGCGCTTTCTCGTAGAAGACGTTCAATACTCCTGGCGCCTCGGAGCGGACACTCCATTTGTTCAGGTTGAGCGAGACCAGCATTCCCTTACGGAAATTGTCCAGGTTGATCGGGGTCTTCAGGGCGGCGCCCTCGATGATTTCGAAATTGCCTTCTTTCTGGGGAGTCTTGGGAGTGGGGGCTTTGAAGCCACGGGTGATGGTCACTTCTCGGGTGTCGAACTGTTCGGTCCAGCCATTGGGGTGGGTGAGGTTGACGGTGGTACCCTCGTCGTAGACTTTGCCGTAGTAGACGTCACCTCGTTTGGTTTGAACGGCATCAATGGCAAAGCAAGGAAGCGAAAGCGAGAGAAGTAGTACAAGCAAACCCAACCTTTTTTGCATAGCGCTTCCTTTCGTACATTCCTTGTTCCATGCGAAGGCATAGAGTCACTCAACACTATACTGGAAAATGTCTTTGAACACAATCATATTTCTTGCTGTCAATATAGGGGTCCGGCTTTTCTGTCGACCGCAAAAAATGAAAATAAAAGTTCCGGGAACATCAGTTTCCCCAGTAGGCAAGGACGAAGCGTCGCATGGGTGGAAGCGCGTGCCGGCAAGACTTTGGAGAAAGAACGGCTCGCCTCCCGAAACATCGGGTCGCTTGTGCGTCCTCCAGGAGTTGATTCCTCCCTTGGGAAGCCCATATAATGCCGTAAGATATGAGGAGCATCTATGGATACGTTGAAGCAGGAGCTGAAACAGCTGATCATTTCGTCCTTGGATCTGGAGGATGTGAAGGTCGAGGATATCGCGGATGACGAGGCGCTGTTCGGGGAAGGATTGGAGCTGGATTCCATCGACGCGTTGGAGCTCGGCATCGCCATCAAGAAGAAATATGGTGTGGCTTTCTCGGCAGAGAACGATGATAACAAGAAATATTTCAAGAGTGTCGACACGCTTGCCCAGTATATTACCGAAAAGAGGAACGAATCGAAATGATGACCCGTGATGAGCTGTATGAATCGTTGAAGGAGGCGCTCGCCTCCGACTTCGGCATCGACAAGGAGAAGATCTCCCTTGATTCCAACTTGGTCGAGGATTTCGATTTGGATTCGATTGATGCCGCCGACCTGATTGTCAAATACAAGGAGTATCTGCCTTCCAAGGTGGATGCTGGCATGTTCCGTAGCATCCGCACCGTGCGCGATGTGCTTGACCTGCTGTGTCCTGAGAACAAGCAGGCCTGAGGACGTGTGATGCGACGGGTGGTCAAGACTCTTGCTTTCCTTGTCGCGTGCCTGTATCCCGTCATTGTGTTCCTGTGTCTCGTCGTGTACCACGTGCCGACGAAGATTTTTTCACTTTGCCTGTTCGCATTCGCAGGCGCCATGTTCCTGGTCTCGGACAGTCATTCCGGCATGAACGGGCTCCGCTCGTTGTTCTTCCCTCTATTCTTGCTTGCCGCAGGACTCTGCCTGCTGCTTTTGCACAGCGCCCTGGTGCTCCAGCTTTATCCGCTCCTGGTCTCCACAATGCTCTTCTTTGTCTTCAGCTGCTCCTTGATGGGAGGCTCCTCCATCGTCTGGAGGTTTGCCATGCTGGGCGACCGCCATCTTCCCTTCCATGCCAACCAGGCCGCAGTAAAGCGCTATTGCGGACAAGTGACCAAGGTATGGATCGGGTTCTTTGTGCTGAACTTCACGCTTTCGCTCGTCACGATCATTGCGGACGACGCGAGCTGGTGGGCGCTGTATAACGGCGTGCTTTCCTATATACTGATGGGCATCCTCTTCGGGGGAGAATGGATGGTACGGAAGATGGTGAACGCGCGATTGGAAAAGACGGTCTTGCTTTCCGAAACGCAACGCGACAGCAGGCCGGATGACATGATTGTCTGCTATTCGGGCCGGTGGAGCGACCACAAGTTCCTTTACTGGAAGGATTATGTCGAGGATGTGGCGAAGGTGAAAGCTTTCGTGGAAAAGAGCGCCAAGTCCCGCTGGATCCTGCATAGCGACGACTTCTGGTATTTCACGGTCGCATTCGCGGCGCTTTGCCAGTGCCACAAGACCATCTGTCTGACCGCCAATATCGCTCCGGGGTATCTTGACGAGCTGTTCGACCAAGACACCACCATGTTGAGCGATGTCGAGACCGGTCGCGGTACCCTGATCGGGAAGCTGTTGGAGGGGCCGGTTCCCGCCGACCTCAGCTGGAACGCCATCGACGCGAGGAATACGGTCCTGTACCTGTATACCTCTGGCTCCACGGGAAAGCCGAAGGCAGTCAGGCATACGCTCTACGAGATGGAACTTGATTACAACTTTGTCATGTCGATGTGGGGAACAGAATTGCATAAACGGATTCTGGTGAGCAGCGTGAATCCCCATCATATTTTCGGCTTCCTCTTCGCAGCCTTGAGGCCGGTCACCATCTGCGTTCCTTTCCGCCGTGAGCGGATCGCGCAACCTGATGAGCTGAAGAGCCAGACGGGCAGTCCGGTCACCTTTATTTCCACGCCTGCTTTCCTCAAGCGTTGCGTCGAGGATCCGGACCTTGCCGGCGGTGCCGGCCTGAAAGACCCGCTGGTCATTGTCAGCGGAGGCGCCCTGCAGCCAATGGAGGCCGAGGCGGCCGAAAAGGTGGTTGGTTCTTGGCCGATCGAGCTCTACGGTTCGACGGAAACCAGCGGCATCGCTTGGAGGCAGACCAACAAGAGTCTGGAGTGGAGCCCCTTCTTCGACGTCGACTTCCGCAAGGGAGAGGACGGTTGCCTGATCCTGAACTCTCCCTTCATCGAGGACAAGCGTGACTTCGTTACCAGCGACCTCGTGGAAATCCGGCCGGACGGCCGTTTCCTCCTTTTGGGCCGTAAGGATTCGGTGGTCAAGATTGAGGAAAAGCGGATTTCGCTCGCCGAGGTGGAGGGAAGGATCATGGAGCTTGGCATCGCGAAGGACTGCACCGTGGTCGCGCTCAGCGACCGGAGGCAGTACCTGGCCGCGGTCGTCGTGCTGAACGAGAAGGGACACGCGTTGCTGGATTTGATGGGCCCTGCCGAAAGGCTGAAATATCTCAGAACCGCCCTTGCCAGGTGGTTCGAGCCGGTTGTCATTCCCCGCAAGTGGCGTTTTGTCGCGCAGATTCCCCAGGATTCGATGGGGAAGAAGAAGCGTGTGGAAATCCTCGAGTTGTTCACATGAGCGCATTGGTTTCTCTTTCCCTGTTCGCGAGCCATCCTTGGCGGGAAGACCATGTGCTGATGGTCAAGGATGGCGTCCCCAAGACGATGGCGGACCTTGCTTTGGAAAGCGGGGCGGTGCTCCGCTATGTCAAGACGCATCCCCACCAAAGCTGGCTGGTGCACAGCGACGACTACTGGAACACGCTCTGCGCCTTCTACGCGTTGCTGGAATCTGGACTGGCTCCCTGTTTTGTCGGCTCGGTCACCGAGGGCTTCATCCAAGAGGTTGCAGGACCGGACGGCTGGCTTCTGGCTGACGAGGAGGGCAGCCGTTCCTCTTGTATCGCCTCTTTGCTTTCCGGCCCTTCCGAAGACTGCCTGCTTCCCATTCGCGGAGATGCTCCGGTTGTCCTTTACACCTCAGGCTCGACGGGACATCCCGAGCGGGTGCTCCATACGCTGAGGGACCTGGAGGAAGGCGCCTCCATGGCCTATCGTGTCTGGTCGGAGAAGTTCGGCATGCGGCCCTTCGCCACCAGCGTGCCGCCCTACCATATCTACGGGTTTCTTTCGGTCTTGCTTCGTTCCCTGATCCGCGGCATCGTCCTAAGGAGCGAACGAGTCATGACCACGCTCCAGATGGCCACGATGGGAACCGTCACGTTCATGACCACTCCCTCGTTCCTCAAGGCGGTGCTGGAGGATCCGGCAAGCAGGAATATCGACCTTTCGGACGGCATGATCGTGACCAGTGGGGGACTCCTGCCCAAAGAGGTTGCCAGCCGGTGTTCGGAACGGTTCGGGGCCTGGCCCTATGAGATTTACGGTTCGACGGAGACCGGATCCATCGCCTGGCGCCAGAGCAAAGCAGGCGAAGCATGGACTCCTTTCCCGGGAATCGGCTGGGTTGTGGGCGATGGCGGGCGCCTGGTGCTTCGTTCTCCGCTGGTGAACGGAGGCAGACCCTATGTCCACGACGACCTGGTCCAAGCGGCCGATGGCGGGCGCTTTTCCCTTTTGGGGCGGAGCGATTCGGTGGTCAAGATTGGCGAGAAACGAATTTCCCTGACCGAGGTTGAGCGACGCATCCTCTCCCTTGGCTGGTTTGCCGATGTGGTGGTCGTGCCCATGGAGGGACAGCGGCAATATCTGGCATCCCTGTGCGTGCTGAACGCGAAGGGACATGCGGTTCTGGACGGAATCACGCCCTTCAGGCGGCTCGTGCTGCTGCGCGGTTCGCTGGCCCGCTGGCTGGATCCGGTCGTCATTCCCCGCAAATGGCGTTTTGTCGCTGCCATACCGGTCAATACGATGGGAAAGCGGAAACGGGAGGATATCATGGCATTGCTGTCAGACACGTACAAGGGCGTGCGCATGCACGTACAGAGCCAAGAACAGGGGAAGGTGATCCTTATGGTGACGGTTTCCGCCGACTCTCCGTTCTATGACGGTCATTTCGACAACGGCATCAAGCTGTTACCCGCTGTAGCCCAGATCGACCTTGTCGTCCATGTGGTCCGCACCTTCCTGGAGCCGGATTTCCTTCTGCTTGCCATGCCGAAGGCCAAGTTCTCCGCCCCGATCAAGCCGGAGATGCCGCTTCTCTTGTCTGTGAAGGGTTCATCCGGCCAGTATGCCTTTGTGTTTTCGAAGGAGGATGGTTCGGTCTGCGCCAAAGGAAGGGTGGGCAATGGCTGAATACGGATTCTTGATTCCGGTCTACAACCACGGCGTCGCCTGTCTGGAGACGGTCAGGCTTCTCCTGCCCTATGGAATACCCATCATCATCGTGGATGACGGAAGCAATGCGGAGACGAAACAGGCGTTGCGGGAAGCCGCCGCGCTTTCCCCCCTCGTGCGTCTGGTTGCCAAAGAGAGGAATGGGGGGAAGGGCAGCGCGGTCTCGGCCGGGTTCCTGGCCGCGAGGACGATGGGGCTGGGCCATGTGCTGCAGCTGGATGCCGACCGGCAGCACGACATTTCCGCCGTACCCCGGTTCCTCGAGCTTTCCCATGCCCACCCATCCAGCCTGATTCTCGGCTATCCGATCTATGACGCAAGCGTTCCCGAGTCGCGGAAAAAGGGACGCGAGGTCTCCAACGTCTTCGCCAGGATTGTCACCTGCAATACACATATCCGGGATGTCCTGTGCGGTTTCCGCGTCTATCCGGTAGGTCCTGCCTGCCAGGTCGTCAGCCATGGCATCTGGGACATGCGCATGGGTTTCGATGTCGAGGTGGTGGTCCGCCTTTGCTGGAAGCGCGTGCCCGTCATCAACGAGGGGGTCAAGGTCACCTACCCCGCCGACGGGTCCTCCCATTTCCACATGGTCAGGGACAATATCCGCATCAGCCTGGTCTTCACCAGGCTCTGCTTCGGCGCCTTCATCCGCCTGCCTTGGCTGGTCGCCCGGAGGGAACGATAGATGGCCGGACAGTGGAGCGGTCAGAAAGAGCTCGGTGGCATGGGCATGATGCGCCTGCTCTTCAAGGTGTGTCCGCACCATCTGCTCTGCCTGATCGCCATTCCGGTCAGCTTCTTCTACTGGCTGGCTTCGCCCCGGCAACGGCATGCGGCCAAGGCGTACCTTGCCCATGTGGGCAGGAAGCGAGGCAGCTGGCGTTGTTTCTACGCCTTCAGCCTGACGCTGATCGAAAAGATTGAAGGCTGGGCGGGCAGATGCTCCTACGATGATCTGGTATTCTTTGACGACGACCTGCCCGACTTGCGCAGGCGGCTTCGGGCGGGCAAGGGGGCGATGCTGTTCGTCTCCCATCAAGGAAACGCCGAGCTGATGCGGGGTCTGGCGACCGAGGGCAAGACCGGGCTGGGTACGCGGATCAAGATTCTTTCGTTCGTCTATTTCAAGGGTACGAGCCAGTTCAACGAGATGCTCCGGCGCGTGAATCCCGAGAGCATGGTGCACCTGGTGGATGCCAGCAACATCACCCCCGAGACCATTGCCCGGGTGGAGGAAACGGTAAAAGGGGGAGGCCTTGTCGTCATCGCGGGCGACCGGACCAGCATGACCCATGCCGAGCGGTCGCTGTCCATCCCCTTCCTGGGAAAGGAGGCGCGCTTCCCCTTCGGGGCATTCTATCTGGCGGCACTGGTCGGAGTGCCCTCCTATTCGGTATGCTTTGAACGGGTGAAGGACCTTGGCTGGAAGCACCGCTTCGAGATGCATGTCTGGGCGAATCCCATGATCGACCTCTCCAGCAGGAAAAGCCGCATGGAGGGATCGCGTCAGGTTGCCTGCCACTTTGCCTCGCGTCTGGAGGCCGAGTGCCGCCGCCACCCCTACCAGTGGGGGAATTTCTATGATTTCTGGGAGGAGGGAATCCGATGAATCCGTTTTCCGTGACAGTGGAGCGTAAAGTCGAGTTCTTTGATGTCGACCCGATGCGGGTTGTCTGGAACGGCAGGTACTTCGACTATTTCGAATGCGCCCGTTCCGCGTTGCTGGATGCCCTCTCCATTCCCTATGAGACGCTTGCCGAGGGGGGCTTGATGCTCTATGTGGTGCGCAATGAAGCCAAGTACATCCACCCTGTCCGCCTGCACGACACCATCCTGATCAAGGCGGTTCTGCGTGAATGGGACTATCTGATCAGGATTGCGTACGAGGTGCTGGACAAGCGGACAGGCCTTTTGTGCACCAAGGGCATGAGCGAACAGATGCCTGCCCGGATTTCGGACGGAAAGGCGCTGATGCAGTTGCCCGAGCCCTATCGCCAGAACATCGCGAAGCGGCTGGAGAACCAGACATGAAAGCCGTTTGGATGATACTGCTCTTGCTGTGTGTCGTTCCGCTTTCCGCGCTGGACGTGGAGGACGACGGGGTATTCGGACACCCGGTGACGCTTGGGGATGCCTCTTTCGTCTCCACCTACCAGACGGTGGCCTACAACGGTCCTTGGGTGGCGGATTTTACCCAGACCAAGCAGATCCATGGCATCAAACGGACATTCCGCTCGACGGGAACCATGCTGTTGCAGCCTTCCCGCGGCATCGTCTGGAACATGCGTACGCCCTACCCGTCGGTTTTGGTCGTTGGTCCCTCGTACATCGTCCAGCAATTGCCAGGGCGGCAGACAAGCCGCATGGAGTTCGGCGACAACCAGGTTTTCACCCAGATTTCCCGAACCATCGAGATGGTGCTTGCCGGCAATCTTGCCGCCTTGGACGACGCTTTTTCCCTTTCCTTCCAGAAGGAGGGAGAGGATTGGACGCTTGCGTTGGTTCCCAGGCAGGCCGAGGTCGCCTCGTTTGTCGATTCCTTCGTGCTCGGGGGAGCCGACGAGCTCAAGACCGTGCTGATGCACGAGAAGGGCGGGGATTCAATCCGCTATGATTTCTCCTCGATGGAGCGACGGAGCCTGGGCGATGACGAGCTTGTCTATTTCTCGCTGTAACGCGAGACGTTCCTTCCGCATCTGGCTGGGTTTCCACCTGGTCCTGCTCTTGCTGTTCCTTGCCACGGTGCTTGCGCGTTCCTCGATTGGCGTGACCAACGACCTGTTCGACCTGATTCCCACCTCGGAAGAGATGCGGGATGTCGTTGTTGCCGAGCGTGAATTCTCCGACCGGTCCTCGCGCACCGTGCTCTTCTTCGTCATCTCCCCCGATTTCGGGCAGGCTAGGGAACAGGCCCTGCTCCTGGAGAAAAGACTGTTGGAGACGGGTTCCTTCCTCGACCTACGTGCATCCGCCGGCCCGATGGTTTCGGTATCGGAGCTCAATGCTGAGCTTTCCCGACTGAAATTCGCGTTGCTGGACGAGGAAATGGAAAGCGCGTTGCAAAGGGGACATTACCAGGATGTGGCCGACAGTGCCCTTGCGCTTGTCTACGGCGCCTTCCATTTGCAGGACCTCAGCCAGATTGACAAGGATCCCTTCCTTCTTGCTGAGCGGGAGAGCAGGAGCCTTGTCTCCCAGCTTGCCTCCATGGGCGGCATGAGTCCGAAGGAGGGCGTGCTGGCAAGGGAAGTGGAAGGTTCCTGGTATGTGATGTTGCGGGGAGAACTGACCGAAAAAGCGGTGGCGATGAACAACAAGAGGGATATCGCTTCCGTCTTCCAGACCTGTGAGGAACTGGAGAGGGATGCGGGAGTGCGGGTGGCCCTCAGCGGCATTCCGTTCCACAGCTGGGAGAGCTCGATGGGCGCGCAGCGGGAGCTTGTCATCATCACCTCCATCTCCCTCTTCCTGGTCCTTTCGCTGTTCATCTGGCTTTTTCGTAGTCCCTTGGTCATTCTCCTGCTCCTTTTGGACATCCTTCTGGCCTCCTGCTCGGCCATGGCCTGCGTCTTCTCGGTCTTTGGCAGGATGAACGTGCTGACGCTGGTCTTCGGCACCACGCTGATCGGTACCTGCGTGGACTATTCGGTCCACTATTCGCTGCACGCTTGGTGGGACGAGGATGGCATGGATCCCCTTGCGACCAGAAACCGGCTCTTCAAGGGGATCGGCACCAGCTTCCTATCCACATTGCTCTGCTATGCCCTGTTGCTGCTTGCCCCCTACCGCCTTCTGAAGGAGGTGGCGCTGTTCTCGATGGCGGGCCTGGCGAGCTCGTTCGTCACCAGCATGTTCCTGTACCCGGTCCTGTTCGGCCACCGGCATTTCGCGCGGAAAGGGGTGGATGCCGGATCCTTCCGGGTGCCTTCTCCCGAGCCATCGGCAATGCGGCGCCGGACCATGGTCGTTGCAACGGTCCTGCTTGCCGTCCTGTTCTGTCTCCTTTGCGTACCCAAGGTCCGGGTGCATAACGACCTTGCAAGCCTGTATCGCGTGAGCGACCGCATGAAACGCAACGAGGGCTTGGCCGCCAAGGCCATGCCGTACGCGACCTCGACCTTCTTGATTGTCAGCGCCGACAGCGAGGAAGAGCTCCTCGAACGTGAGGAATCCTTCGTCTCCGATTTGAGAGGAGAAGGGGTGGGTACGCCGATAGCGACCAGCATGCTCGTCCCCTCCGTCCGCCTGCAGGAGGAACGGGTGGCCTTGGTGCGCAGCCTGTACGAGGTCGAGCTCGACCGGCAGTGCGAGGCCTTGGGATGTGATGCCAAGGATGCGTGGGAGGAGCTGCAGGCGCTTGCCCGCACTCCGGTTTCCGTCAGCGATGTGCGGTCCCTTCCGATTGCCCGCCAGCTTGTCGGTCGGCTCTGGATCGGAGAAATTGACGGAAGATATTACAGCGCTGTCATGGTGCTGGACGCGGATCTCGCGAGGGTGGAGGAGATCGCGGGAGAGCATGAAGGGGTCTGGTTCTTCAACACGGCGCGGGACATCTCGCGCCAGCTCGACGTGCTGACCGGGACGATTCTCCGGATCCTGCTCTGTTCGTTCGTCCTGATGGTGCTGCTTCTCGGATGGACCTACGGCTTCAGACGCTCGCTCGGCTACCACCTCTCGCCGTTGGTGATCCTTGTGGTGACGGTGGGTTGCATGGTCCTTTTCGAGGGGGCGGTGGATTTCTTCACCGTGGTGGCTTTGGTCCTTTCCGTGGGACTCGGGTTGGACTATGTGGTGTTCATGATGGAGATGAAGGGGATGGAAGAGAGAAAACGGTCGGTCAGCTTCGTTGCCGTCGCCCTTTCGTTTGCCACAAGCGCCCTTTCGTTCGGGACTCTGGCCTTCTCCTCGTTCCGTCCGGTGCACCTGTTCGGTCTGGCCGTCCTGGTCGGTCTCTGCACCGCCTACCTGTTTTCCCTGTTCATGCGAAGAGTGGACGGGCGAAAGGAACCGTGACGCCGCACCCATAGGTGCTGAGCACGAACAGGCCTTCCTCTGTCCGGTAGAGGAAGCTTGCAAGCGGAAGCCCCTCCGGCTCGGGGGTGGCAAGCAGCTTGAGGAGCGTCTTTCCCGTGGCCTTCATCATCGCCTCCATCCGCGTCCAGACATAGCAGAAGCGTAGTGGAGTCTCCGCTTCGAGGATCCACCTCGCGCGCCCGGGGTCGATGAAGCGCTCGGCAAGCTCGTGGTATGACGGCCTTTCGTCCACGTGCTGGACGTCGATGCCGAGCCGTGCATGCTCCGGTCCGACGAGCACGACGACCTCGCCCGCGGAGTGGGAGATGGAAAGCGTGGCGGGAACCTGGGGACAGTAGGGCTTGCCTTCGTCCGTATGGGCGATGGAGAGGGCTGGGGGATCGACGGCAAACAGCTTTGCAAGCGCGTCCGTGGCAAGCGTCTCGGCCAGCGCATGCTGCTTCCTCGCCTTTTCCTTGCGGGAAAGGGCGGTGCTGTTTGACATGTGCCCATGATACAGGTAGTATTCATGTACCTTGTTTGCTGGAGAGGAATTCCTGTGAGTCATCGTCTGCTTTCGGCCCTTTGGATCACCATGATACTCCTTCTTGCCGGATGTGTCTCCACCCGTCATGCGGGCAAGGTCTACGTGACCGATGGCACGCAGGTTGCGCTGCTGCCCACAAAAGACATGGAGGGGACGGTGGACGCGATGCATCTGCTTGCCGGCTCCTACAAGGACCGGTCGTTTACCTTGGACGCCTATGTGTTTGCCGACAGCAGCATGCTTTCGGTGACGGCCATGACCACCATGGGGAACACGATCGCCACGCTCTCCTATGAAGGGGAGCGAATCACCAAAGCCGCCAGCATGATCGGCGGTATTCCTTTCCCCGCCGAATACCTCTTCTTTGATTTCCAGCTCTGCTATTATCGGGCCGACGCCCTCAAGGAACTGTTCGATGCGGCGGGACTGTCTTTTACGGAAGAAGAGAAAGATGGAGTGGTCCGCCGCACGCTCACCGACGGCTCCTTGGTCATCGCCACGGTGGACAAAAGCGAGGCCGGCATCTCTTTCTCCAACCAGCTGAGAGGGTATTCCTATACGATTGTGGTGGTTCCCGATGCCTGACCACGTAGTGCTCTCGCACCCCTTTGTCATCACCAACCTTGCCCAAGACCCCCTAGATCTCTACCGGGCCGTCCTGGCAGGCAAGCCGGCGTTCTCTTCCCTGCAGGTTTACGGCAAGTCCTACCTGTTCGCCGACGTGCCCGAACGCTATGAGGACAAGGAGGAACACTCCTACCACAAGGGCATGTGCAAGGCACTGGCGGAGAGCTATCGGCCTGTCGTTGCCTCTTTGGAGGAACGCTATGGGAAGGATCGGGTCGCCCTGCTTGTCGCCACCTGTGATTATCAGAGCGAGTGGTCAACCCCCGCGACCGGGTATTTTTTCGCCCATCAGGCTTTCCCGCAAGGCTACACCCTGTATCGGCAGAGTCCCGCGTGGTCGGTGGATTTCCTGCGGGGCGAGTGGAACCTGGAGGGCATCGGTGAGACGCTTTCCACCGCTTGCTCGACCGGAGCCGGCATGCTGGCTCGTGCCCGTGACTTGATCGAGGCGGGTTTTGCCGATGCCGTGGTCGCCGTGGGCTACGACCTTGCCTACGATGTTGTCTGCATGGGCTTCGACAGCCTTGGGGTCTACGCCCCCGAGAGGACGAATCCTTCGAGCCTGAACCGCAAGGGGGTGACCCTCGGTACCGGTCTTGGCGCATTGGTGGTCACGGCAGGTCCCCAAAAGGGGGATTGTGTGTTGCTCGGGATCGGCGAATCGAACGACGCCTACCATATCACCGGGCCCGATCCCGAAGGGACTGGGGCGGAAGCGTGCATGCGGCGCGCCCTTTCGGACGCCGGCCTTGAGCCGAAGGATATCGGCTACATCAACCTGCATGGGACCGGCACCCACGCCAATGACCTGATGGAGGCGCTTGCCATCGACCGGATCTTTGGCTGCGGCGTGCCTGTCAGCTCGACCAAGAGCCTGACGGGGCACACGTTGGGAGCAAGCGGGGCGATTGAGACGATTCTTTGCCTGGAGACCCTTATCCATGGCTTGCTTCCCCCGCATGTTTTTGACGGCGTGCGGGATCCAGCATTGCCGCCCCTCACGTTTGTCGGGCAGGGAGAGCGCTATCCCCGGCCGCATGCGTGCATGAGCAACTCCTTTGCCTTCGGCGGGAACAACGTTTCGGTGATTGTGGGGGTGGAGGAATGAAACTGCCGATCATGGGAAAGGAATCTGTCGCCCTTCTGGTGCCGCACAAGCGGAGCATGCTTCTGCTTGACGGGATCCTCGGCTTTGACCGTGAGAAAGGGCAGGCGGCAAGCTTGACGGAGGTCGACCGGTCCAACCTCTTCTTTGACGGGAATCTCAACGGCATTCCCGGATATGTCTGTTTTGAGCTGATGGCGCAGACAATCAGCGCCTATGACTATCTGGTGGGCGGGGGCATGGGTGGCAAGCCGAAAATTGGCTTCATCTTAGGAGTCAACCAGCTGAAGGTGGCTTGTCCGGTGATTCCCCAGGGCAGCCGCATCACGACCACCATCAGGCAGGAGTGCGCCATCGGAGAGGCGATGTATTCCTTTGTGGGGGAATCGAACGTTGGGGACGAGACGGTGGCGAGCGCAACGCTGATGGTGTACACCGTCCTGCATCCTGAAGGATTCTTGGTATGAGTGAGATGGAGAAACACGTTCTGGTAACCGGCAGCAGTGGCGGCATCGGCAGCAGTATCGCCCGTGCCGTGGCCAAGGCCGGATATCAGGTGACCGCATGCTATCGCGGTCATGAGGAAAGGGCCGTGGCGCTGCAGGCCGGGATCCGGGATGAGGGGGGTAGCTGCGAGTTGCTCCGCTTCGATATCGCCGACCGGAAGGGGACGGAGGATGCGCTGACCGGCTGGCTGGAGAGCCATGGCGCCCCTTGGGGGGTCGTCTGCAACGCGGGCATATGCAGGGACAATGTGTTTCCCGCAATGGACGGCGAGGACTGGGACCAGGTGCTCCACACCAATCTGGACGGGTTCTACAATGTCATGCACCCGTTGGTCCTGCCGATGTGCCGCAGGCGCAAGGGCCGGATCATCGTGATGAGCTCGATCAGCGGAATCGTCGGCAACCGCGGGCAGGTCAACTACAGCGCCTCGAAGGCCGGCCTGATAGGCGCCTCGAAGGCCCTGGCGGCCGAACTGGCGAGCCGCTCGATCACCGTCAACTGCATCGCTCCCGGCATCATCGACACCGAGATGCTCAAGGGGCTGCCGACGGAGGAGATGCTGAAGCTGGTGCCGATGAAACGGCTGGGCAAGCCGGAAGAGGTCGCCGCCTTGGTCCTGTTTTTGCTCTCTGAAGAGGCTGGCTACATCACCCGGCAGGTGATCAGCGTGAATGGAGGAATGGAATGAAGCGCACCGTAGTGGTTACCGGCGGCGGGGTGGTGACCCCGTTGGGGAACGAGCCGGAATCGATCCTGGCAAGCCTTCGTGCTCGCCGGAACTTTGTCGTCATGGATCCGCGTCTGCAGGAATACCGGAACCTGCGCTGCCATCTCTGCGCTCCGGTGACTGAAATGTTGCCCGAATATCCCCGCAAACTGGTGCGGGGCATGGGTCGCGTCGCGCTCCTGGCCCTGACTGCCACCGAACGGGCCCTCCGCATGGCCGGCATCGCGGCTGGCGACCCCATGCTGAGGAACGGCCGTGCCGGTATCGCCTACGGTTCCTCTGCAGGGGATGTGGATGCCATGATGGACTTCTATGGCCTGTTGGTGACCAAGGACTCGAAGAAGATGAACCCGACCACCTACATCAAGGAAATGCCCCAGACCTGCGCGGCGAACCTTTCGGTCTACTACGGCCTGACCGGACGGCTGATTACCACCAATACCGCCTGTACCAGCGGCAGCCAGTCGATTGGCTATGCCTACGAGACAATCGCTTCGGGCAAGCAGGACCTGATGATCGCCGGTGGCGCTGAAGAGCTTTCCCCTGCTGACATCGGGGTCTTTGATTCGATGTTCGCGGCCAGCACGATGAACGACGATCCCTCCCGGACCCCCCGTGCCTATGACAAGGACCGCGATGGCCTGGTCATCGGCGAGGGCGCAGGCACCTTGATCCTCGAGGAAAAGGAGCACGCCCTTGCCCGGGGTGCCCGTATCTACGGGGAGATTGCCGGCTTCGCGACCAACACCGACGGCGTGCATATCACCCATCCGAACCGGGACACCATGGCGCAGGTGATGCGGCTCGCCATCGAGGATTCGGGCGTGGATCCCGTCCGGATCGGCTATGTGAACACCCACGGCACCGCTACGATCGAGGGTGACATCGCCGAAAGCAACGCTACCTATGACGTGTTCCAGCGCCCGATTGCCGCAAGCACGATCAAGGGCTATATCGGCCATACCCTCGGCGCCTGTGGGGCCATCGAGGCCTGGGTGACGTTGCTGATGCTTCACGAGGGATGGTTCGCGCCGAACCTGAACCTGGAGGCCGTCGATCCTCAATGCGGGCCGCTCGACTATATCTCAGGGGACGGTCTCTCGCTGGCGACAGACTATGCGATGAGCAATAATTTCGCATTCGGAGGCATCAATACTTCGTTGATTCTGAAAAGGGGTTGAGGCGATGACGGGATGGAAAGCGAGTGAGGCAAGGCTGGAGGAACAGAGAAAGGCGCTGAGAGAACGCATGGACGCGCAGAAAAAGGGACGGCATACCGCCTACGAGCGCCTGGACATGCTGCTCGATCCCGCATCGTTCCATGAGGTAGGTTCCTTCCGCCGCTCCCACATCTCCGACACTCCCGCCGGGGACGGGGTGGTGACCGGCTACGGCACCATCGCCGGCCGGCAGGTCTTTGTCTCCAGCGAGGATTTCTCTGTTTCCGGAGGTTCGGTAGGCGAGGTCCATGCCTCCCGCATCGCCCATATCATCGACTTGGCCCTCGAGGCTGGCTGTCCCTATATTGCCTTGAACGAGAG
Organism: uncultured Spirochaetaceae bacterium; assembly: GCA_900315435.1. Taxonomy (GTDB): domain Bacteria; phylum Spirochaetota; class Spirochaetia; order Sphaerochaetales; family Sphaerochaetaceae; genus RUG023. Next base: position 12,617 of record OMYY01000027.1, on the reverse strand, counting down.
CGGGGGTGCCCGCATCGGTGAGGGCATTGTCGGCCTTTCGGGATATGGCGACATCTTCCGGGCCAACGTGCGTGCCAGCGGAAGAATCCCCCAGATTGCCGTGATTCTCGGTTCCTGCGCGGGGGGAGCCTGCTACAGTCCGGCCCTCTGCGATTTCCTCTTCATGGTCAAGGGCCAGTCCCGCATGTTCCTTACGGGGCCCGCCGTGGTCAAGTCGGTGCTGTTCGAGGATGTCTCTCCCGAGCAACTTGGCGGCAGCGACCTGCACGGTGGCGAGAGCGGGGTCGCGCACTTTGTCTATGAGGACGAGAAGAGCTGTCTTGACGGGGTCAGGCGCCTGCTTGCCTATCTGCCCCAGGCGTGGGACCAGGATGTGCCCCGCGTGCCGTCAAAGGCGCCGCTGAGGGGTTCGCTTGAGGAAATCGTGCCGGACAACGGCAAGAAGGCCTACGACATGCACCGGGTGATTGCATGTATTGTCGACGCCAAGAGTTTCCTGGAGGTCCACAGGGAATGGGCGGGGAATATCCTGACCGGTTTCGCCCGTCTTGACGGGCGCTCGATTGGCGTCGTCGCCAGCCAGAGCATGGTGCTCGGGGGCGCGATCGACGACAAGGCAAGCATGAAGATCGCCCGTTTCGTCCAAAGTTGCGACTGCTACGGCATCCCGCTCTTGACATTGGCCGATGTGACTGCCTTTCTTCCGGGTCCCGACATGGAAAGGAAGGGCATCATCCGCCATGGCGCCAAGGTGCTTTACGCCTACAGCGCTTCCTCGATGCCGAAGGTGACGGTAATCCTGAGGAAAGCCTACGGCGGCGCCTATATCGCCCTCGGCAGCAAATCGATTGGGGCCGATCTGGTCTACGCCTGGCCAGGGGCGGAGATCGCGGTCCTTGGGGCGGCCGGTGCCGTACGGATCCTCCACCGCAAGGAAATCGCGGCAGGCAAGGATGAGGCGGCTTTCATTTCCGCCTACGAAGAGAACTTCTGCAATCCCTACATCGCCGCCGAATATGGTTTCGTCGATGAGGTGATCATGCCGGAGGAGACGAGGGATGCGGTCTGCAGAGGCTTCGCCCTGCTTGCCGGCAAGAAGCGGGGCCCTGCGCACGGGAACATGCCTCTCTAGGCCCGCATTGCCTCTACCGTGCCGAACGTCCGGAAGCACACGCCTGGATCATCCCTGAAGATCGTCTTGTTGAAGCCGGAAAGCGTATGTCCGGGTCCCATCTCGTAGAACGCATCGAACCCGTCTCTCCTCATCGCCCTGATGGTCTGCATCCAGAGCACGGGGCTGGTCGTCTGTTGCAGTACCAGTTTCCGGATTTCCTCCTTGTCGGTATGGGGCTTGGCATCGGCGTTCAGGTAGACCGGCATAACCGCGTCATGCCACACCAGTTTGGCGAACGCTTCCTCCAAGGCTTTCCTTGCAGGCTCAAGGAGCGGGGTGTGGAAAGGTGCGCTCACCGGAAGGAGGACGCCGCGGACATGGTTCTCTTTCAGGTATTCGAGCGCCCTTGCCACGGCTGCCGCCTCACCGGAGAGCACGGTCTGCCTGGGTGAGTTGTAGTTGGCAGGCTGCACGATGCCGCCCGCCTTGTGGCAGGCCTCTCCGAGCAGCTCCTCCGGGCATTCCTTGATGGCGGCCATGGCTCCAGTTCCTTCGGGCACAGCGCCCTGCATGGCGTCGGCACGGAACTGCACCAGCCTGAGCGCGTCCTCGAACGAAAGGACGCCGCTTGCCGCCAAGGCGACATACTCGCCCAGCGAGAAGCCTGCATATCCCTCTGCCGCATAACCCTCTTGCCGTGCTGCCTGGAAGATCGCGAAGTCTACCGTGAAGGTGCAGGGCTGGGTGTTGTGCGTGAGTCTGAGTTCCTCCTCGCTCCCCTCAAGGCAGAGTTTGGAGATGGGCCTGCCGAGCACTTGGTCGGCGAGGGAGAAGATCGTCCTGGATACGTCGTAGGATTGGACGTAGTCCCGTCCCATGCCCGGATACTGTGCTCCCTGCCCGCTGAAAAGAAAGGCTTGTTTCATACGCATGTCCTTTGCAAAGAGATATGCCGCCACAAGGCGGGCTTCAAGGAAGGTGCTCGCTGTCGTACTCGTCGAGCCTTTTCTGGAGGATGCCGGCGAGGGCGGACTGCATCGTCTTCGAATCCGCCCTGGTTCTGCCTGAGGGAAGAAGCGGTTCATGGGCCTCGATCTGATAATGCCACCGCCCGTCCGGGTTCACTTGCCAGATCGGGTCATGCTTGCGGAGTCCCCGCTTGTCGTTGCCGAGGATCGAGACGGGGAGGACCGGGGTGTTGGTCTCGCAGGCGAGATAGCTGACCCCGCGCTTGATCTCGAGGTGCTTTGCATCCTTGGTGCGGGTCCCTTCGGGGAAGATGATCACGTTGTCACCCATGTCGATACATTCCTTGACCGCGTCCAGCATTTCCTCCGGGACGTCGTCGTTCTTGATGTAGAGGAGGTTGATGATGGCGCCGACCCAGGAGTGGCCGAGCCCCGATCGGACGACGCATGAGGCGCCAGGCAATAGTCCGTAGAGAAGCACCACGTCGAGGAGGGAGGGGTGGTTCGGTGCGATGATCATGCCATGGTAGGCGGACAGCGCCTTGCGGTCGGCTTTGACGGAAATCTGTCCGGTGAGGATGAGGAATCCGGAAAAGAGCCGCATGAGGAGCGATACGAACCTCCTGCCTACCCGCTGGAAACGGCTTTTGGGGTGGACGATGAGGAAAAGCAGCGGAAGCACGCCGAGCCCGATGGGTACGGCTCCGAGGCCGAACAGCACGAAGCTCAACGGTTTGGCGATGGTCCGATACAGATAGCCCAGCCGTCTCATACCCATCCCTTGCAAATCAATGTCTTCAGGAGTTCCTCTTCCGTGGTCAGCGCGTCGAGGAATCCTGCATCCAGTTCCCGTTCCGTGGCCCGGCTGGTCAGCTTGAGCGCATAGACGAACGGTTCGTTCCCGCCACCCTGGTGGATGGCGACGTACTCGTCGGGAATCGCTTCCTCGCAGATGATGGCGACCACTTCATCCCTCCGGCCACTGGCCAGCGGGGCTATCGCGGTAAGGAATCCGCTTTTCACCTCGTTATGGCTGCCAAACATGCAGGAATACGGCCTGTCCTGCTCCAGCAGGATGGTTGCCATGGCGATCGGCGCGTTGAATACCGAATAGGAGAAGGTGGCGGGGTGGATTTCCTTTTCCACGTGGTACTCGCGCTCGAGCGCGAACTGCTGGTCGGCCTCGCCGATTGAGGAAATGAAAAAAAGCTCGGAGTCCTCGGCAAGCGGGAGCATGGCATGCAGGGCGTGGATGGTCATGCGGATCATCTGGTTCATCCGTCTGAGGCTTTTGGCGCTCAGGTATTCCATGGGGGGATTCTCCTTGCTGAACGGGATCTTCCCTTCGCCGGCGGCCCAGCGTTTCCATGCCATGTCATCCATGCCTGGAGCCCATTTGAAGGCGCTTTCGAGATAGATTTTCCGTTTCAGCATGGCGTGAATTCCATGAGCGAGTAACTGAAGACTCCAAGGTTGTGGTGGCAGCAGGAGAGCTTGACCCCGCCCCGCTCGATGGCAGGGACGATGTCCTGATAGTTGTACATTCTGCTATTCCCGTTAGCCATGGTGGTGAAATAGAGGCTTGTCGCTTGCAAGGAAAAGGTCGATGCCTGGTATTTCTGCTCGTCGAGCAACGGTTCCAGCACGAACATCCGGGTCTCGGGCTTCGCCTTCGATGCTACCTTGCGGATGATGCTCGTGATTTCCTCCAGGCTGAAGCAGTCAAGGAACTGGCTCATCCATACCGCGTCCGCCCCAGGCGGGAAGGTGGTCTTCGGGTCCAGCACGTCGCAGGCCTCGTAGCCGACGCGGTCGGCGTACCCTGCCTGCTCCACGTTCTTGCGGGCCATGTCGACCTGTCCGGGAAGGTCGATGATGGTGACCTTTACCTTGGGATCGTAGGCGCAGCAGCGAAGCGCCCATTTGGCGGTGTTGCCACCGATGTCGAACAACCGTCCGACCGGACGGGAGAAGACAATGGGGAGCGCCTCGGGCATGATATGGTCGCTGTAATAATGGTCGAAGCCGAACCAGCTTTTCTGGGCCTGCGGGGGAAGATGGGAAAGGGCTTCGTAGATGGTATGCCACTGGTCCCCGAAAGCCTTGAGTCCTTCAGGCTTCCCGCTCTTGATGGAGTCGACCAGCTTATCGGCTCCCGGCCAGCAGATGTCCTGCATGAAGTCCAGGTTTGCCCTGGTCAGGCCGTCTTCTAGGAAGAAATAGCCTACCTTGCCGATGGTGAAATGTCGCTCGTTTCCGTTTCTCGCAAGCTTCAGGATTCCCAGCGCGAGTCCCATCTCGGTCAGGACGCCGATTCCATAGGGGGAGACATGGCATTGCCCGGAGAGGTCCTCTTGCGTGATTCCTCTTTCCCCGCTATCGCCGATTTTGGCTAGGATGCCGAGCTTCAGCAACGCGTAGGCCGCCTGAAAGCAATAGGGACCGAAACAGATTTCCTGCGCCTTTGCGCGTGCGTCCAAAGCCGAGATCCTGTCGTTTGTGTAGAAGTCAAATTCCATGGGTGCCCCTTATTCGTTCCATGTTACACGGTATGGTCCAGGAAAGGAACGAGCATTTGTGCAAGTTGCGGGTTGCGGACCCTGACAGTGGCGCGCACTCCCGTGCCCGAGTACTCGATGCTGAGGATCTGCGCTTCGCGACGCAGCCTGGCTACCAGGTCGTAGCGGTCTTCGGGAATCGTACAGCTCCAGGTGGGGGAGAGTTCGTGGAGCAGGTCGCTGATTTCCGTCTCCAGCTGGGGGATGCCATCCCCGGTGAGGAGCGAGCCCGTGACCACATGGGTTTCCAGCGAGGTGAGCCTGATGGTGGAGAACTCGTCGTGCTCCTTGTCCATCTTGTTGATGAAGAGGATGCGCGGTTTATCCTGTGCGCCAAGTTCCTCCAGTACCTGCAGCGTGGTCTGATAACAGGCCAGCATGCTGGGGTGCAAGGCGTCCGAGACCAGAATCAGCAGGTCTGCGTCGAGCGCCTCTTCCAACGTGCTCTTGAAGGAGTCGACGAGGGTGGTGGGCAGGTTGCTGACAAAGCCGACCGTGTCGGTCAGGAGAAAGCTTTCTCCTCCGGTAATCTTCACCAAGCGGGTAGTCGGGTCGAGGGTGGCGAAAAGCTTGTCTTCGGCAAGCGTCGCTCCTTGGCTGAAGTGGTTCAGCAGGGTTGATTTGCCGCTGTTGGTGTAGCCGATGATGGCAATGCGGGGAATCGGGCTTTGGGCACGGCTACGGGTCTGCTGTGCCCGCTCCTTGTCGACCTCTTGGAGCCGTTGCTGCAGCTTGGTGATTTTCTCGGCGATGCGTCGCTGGTCGATTTCCAGCTGGGTCTCGCCTTGGCCGCGGTTGCTGAAGCCTCCGCCACGTTGCTGGGAAAGCTGGCCTTCCCGTCCTGCCAAGCGGGGACGCAGGTAGCTGAGTCTGGCAAGCTCGACCTGCAGTTTCGCCTCCTTGGTGCGGGCCCTGGCGGCGAAGATCCGCAGGATTACCTCTTCCCGGTCGATGACGGGGATGCCCCACGCTGCTTCCAGGTTGCGTTGGACACGGGGTTTGACCGCCTGGTTGAAGATGACCAGGTCTGCCCCGGTAGCGTCGATTTCCTCGGAGATTTCCGCCACTTTCCCCTTGCCGATCAGGGTGGCGGGGTTGATTTCCCGGACGGTGATCGTCTCATGGCTGACCGGGACGACGTCGATGCTCTCGACCAGACTGTCCAGCTCTTGGGTGGCGAGGGCGGTCAACGCCTGGTCGTCTTTCGGGAAGACGAGCGTGAAAAGCAAAGCCCTCTGGGGCTCAGGCTTGGTTTCGTACATGTCGCAACTGTACCCTCTTTTCCGGTAAAAGGGAATCAGGCTACTTTTCAGCTATGATACCTACTTTATCGTAAAGGAGACGCCAAAGCGAGGCAGAACGGTCGAATACAACGACCAGGCCGTGCAAGACTTTATCGATAATGACAGTTGTTACTGGGTTCTCATGTCCACTGCGGAGAAGGACACGGAAAAGGCATTGCTTGCCTACAGGAACAGAAATGACGTAGAGGTTAACTTTGACGACGTAAAGAATTCCATGGATTTGAAACGCCTGAGAAACCATTCAGAGAAAACTGTCAAGGGCAAAATCTTCGTCATCTTCATAGCCCTCATTCTTCCCACACAGCTGAGGAAAACCGTACAGAAGACCCCAATGAAGGATCGCCACTACTGGAATGAGCGTGACTTCCTTGAGCGTGTCGCATCCTATACCAGAATCCATTTCGAGGGAAAATACAAGGATGTGTTTACCGTACCTACAGTTGCGCAACGGCTCGTGTTTGACTTGCTGGAAATACCCTACTCATACAAAGGCGTCATGCACAACGTGGAAAAAGAAAGTGAAAAGGCAGTGACTGATAATCAGAACAAAGATGATAACAGCGCTGCCGGCCCTGAGAATGCCAAGGGCAAAGAGCAAAGCTGTGGTAATAACCCCGCTCCCAATCCAGCAAATACCGGCGAGCAGCCTAATAATTAAAATTCATGGTTATATAAATCGGGATTTTCGGATAATATTGGATAAAACTTTTGTGATTAAAGAGGGATTCAGTATGAAGAAGTTCTATTATGGCTGCATAGGCATCATACCAAGTGATGGTCCTATAGAGCACGTAGTACTGAAAGCATATTGGCATGCACCGGACTACCTGCGCACGTTACCTCTTCTGAATCACAGCAAGAGTTGGAGAGCGACGATGAATCTACTACTTTCTCCTACGATGTGAAGCTTACCTATGATTTCTTGCAGCTCATCATGCAGCAGGGTGATCAGGTGGAGGTCTTGGAGCCGAAAAAAACTACGTGACCAGATGCGCAATCTTGCCAATACGTTATCTCATTACTATAAAACCGAATAGAACAATGATTAAAGGCTTGAACTTTATTGCAATAGATTTTGAGACTGCAACTGGCAGACGGGATTCTATCTGTGAGGCTGGTATCTGTATAGTCAAGGACGGAACCATCAGGGAGACCAAGTCGTGGCTGGTGCGGCCGGAAGACAATTCTTATTCCTATTGGAACATTCAGATACATGGCATCCATCCTGAAGACACAGAGGAAGCTCCAACATTCCTTGAGGTTTGGGGTGAGATCTTGAAGTATCTTGATGAGACTCCTGTATTGGTTGCCCACAACGCGGCTTTCGACATTTCCTGCATCCGCAAGTCGTTGGAATTCTATGGCATTGAGAAGCCCGACGTAGATTGCTATTGCACTCTTCGCGCCGCCCGCCATAACTATGACTTTGGCTGCAACAGCCTCGATTATCTCTGTGAGCAACTCGACATACCAGAAGGCACGCACCACCGTGCAGGGGACGATGCGGAGATGTGCGCCCGTCTGTTTCTCCGCGAGATCAAGGATGCAGGCTGGTGCGAGTTAAAAGAAATGGATTATTGCTATGGCAAACTATAATAACAACTATAAACTGATTATGAGCAACAACAAAGAGCTACCCATGTATCCGTTTTTGTGGCTTATGGGTAAGACCTTCCTTATACCTTATCAACAACGGGGATATAAATGGACCACATCCAATGTGGGGGAACTTCTTTATGATTTATGGGATTTCCTCAATGCCGATGAAAAGAAACGCGTCTATTGTCTTCAACCGTTGGCTGTAGTACCACAAGAAAACGGAAACGTTTTCAGCGTCCTGGACGGACAGCAACGACTGACCACACTTTATCTGCTTCGTATTTGTTTGTATGGGAAGCCTCCTTACACTTTCATATATGAACGCGACACTTCACATAATGGGATGAAAAGATGTGATTTCATGAAGTCCATTGATTCTATTGATATCGAGACCGCTGAAAAAAACATTGATTTCCATTTCATCTACACGGCCTATCATCATATCGGCAACATATTTCAGAATATAGCTAAGAAGAGCGGCAAGACGGTTGAAGAAATTAAATCGTCTTTCCAGAAGCTCCTCGAAGGTTCAAAAGAAGAAAGGTCGCTGCAGGTGATATGGTATACAGTGAAGCCTGATAAACAATATGAGACATTCCGCAATCTCAATAGCGGCAAGATAGAACTGACTAATACTGATCTCATCAAGGCCTTGTTGCTCAATAGAGTGTCTGGATTACCGCAGTCTGAGCGAGTGGAGGCTGCGGCCACCTTTGAGCGTATGGAACAGGAGATGCAGAATGACCATTTCTGGTATATGATCAATGCCCAGGAGTTGAGATACGGTCAGACAAGAATGGATTTCCTGTTCAATCTTGTGGCTGGATGCAAGCAGAGCGACTATGAAATTGACCCCCGGTGGTCGTTCAGAAATTACTTTGCCAGGCCAGAGAAGAGCTGTCTCTCAGATAAGTGGAAGGCAGTCAGGCATACTTTCTTAAGATTGAAAGATATGTATGACGATATCGAGACTTACCATTACATAGGTTTCCTTACCTACAATTCCAATGACAACCCGCTGAGCAATATGAGGAAACTGTTGGAACTCAATAGAAGACAGAAGCATTCACTGTTTATCTGTGAATTGAGAAACCGCATCAAATCCATCCTCAGCAACTCAAACCATGAGCATTTGTCTGATTACAGATATGACACTACAAGCAAGAAAGATCTGCGCCTGCTCTTTCTGATGCATAACATAGAAACCATTCTGCAACGGTATAAGCAGCTGCACGATAATACGCAATTGCATCTTGCGAAGGATTATGAGCGGTTCCCATTTGAACTCCTGCACAAGCAGTCATGGGATATTGAGCATATCGCTTCGAAAACCGAATCCGACTTCAAGAATCCGCAAGACAGAGAGGACTGGTTGAACAGCATAAAAGAAGATATGGGTGAGGACTATGCAAAGGTTGAGAAGGTTAAGATCTTGGAGCAGAGATACACGAATAGCAAGAAAAAAGATGACTTCGACGAATTGTATAAGGCTGTGATGCGTGAATGTGACAAGCTGATTGGAGAGGATGCAATTAAGGACAAAGATAAAGCTTCTGATGGCAAAGATAAGATGCAGGTAGGCAACCTCACACTCCTTGACAGTCATACCAACCGAAGCTATCACAATGCTTTGTTTCCACGGAAGCGAAAATATATCATCGTGGCTGCCGGATTGTCTGATGGCGATGATGATCAAGAGAATGCTATTCCCCGGCTCTACATACCACCTTGTACAAGACAGGTATTCACTAAAGCTTATAACAAGTCGAATAAGCTCTCACTGAATGCATGGACTCAGACTGATGCCGACTTCTATTTGAAAGATATGGAACAGAAACTCGGTTTCTATTTCCCTAACGATAAAAACGATGCACAATGAACTTTATAGAATCATTCAACAATAAGACTATTCTTATCCCTCTCTTGCAACGCGATTATGTGCAAGGAGCCCGAGAAGACGTGATAGGACCATTCCTTGACTCTCTCCTCAGTAAAGAACAAGACCTGAACTATATCTATGGTTACGAGGAAGACGGTTGCTTCGTGCCCATTGACGGCCAGCAGCGTCTCACAACACTGTGGCTGCTTTATCTCTATCTGTATGCCAGAAAAGGGCGTATGGAGAATTTCCATGTACACATGAGATTCTCTTCAAGAGAGTATGCCGAAGACTTCTGTGAAAGATTATTTGAGCACATGGGGAATCTCCTTAGGGAAGTAAGCGACAACTGTTTACTGGATGAAGTCATCATCGATCAAAACTGGATGATTACCTGTTGGACTGACAACGCTACGGTCAGAAACATGCTCTCCACATTAAGAAACATACACCAAAAAATCAACTCTGAAAACTTTGATGAGGTTTACAAGCGCTTGGTGGAAGCAGAAGTGCCTTCGATAACTTTTGATTTCAAGGAAATGAGCAGAGACAACGGTCTGGATGATGACATCTACATCAAGATGAACGGTCGCGGACGGAAGCTCTCCGCATTTGAGAACTTGAAATCGTATATGGATGAACACGTTACAGGGTTGCCTTTTGCGAAAGAATGGAAGACCAAGATGGATAATGAGTGGACTGACTCGTTCTGGACCAACCGCAACAAACAGCAAGAGCACCCTGAGGAGATTGATGATGAGCAGCTTTACTGTCTTTACAATCTTCTGATACTTTATCATGTAGGTAAAGATGAGCTAAGCAATACTGTTAAGGGTATAAAAGAGAAAAAGCCTCTCATGTACGAAAATCTCCTTGCGTTTCTGAACTGTAGCGAACAGGACGATGTGAAGGATGTAGTAAGAAAGATTATCGACAAGTTGCAGAAGGCTAAGAATTTCCCTATTGTCTGGTTCGATCGTCTCGAACTTTTCTCTCCGGATTTTTTAGATTTTGCATTCAAAAAACTCAATAAGATAGCTGAATTGGCAGACTGCTTCAACAAACTGGACATCTACATAGGCTCGGCTCCTTCCGACAAGACAGAGAAGTTGTACCAAGTCTGTATGTGTGAGAGTTCGTTCAACAGAACTTTGCCATTGTTCTATGCCCTGTTGTCCTACGAAGGGGGTGAAACAGACTTATTCGATTGGATGAGAACAATGCGAAACCTTATTCTCAATACGGACATCGACTATGAAAAGCTGCCGAAGATAATGCATGACATAGACGCCTTCAGCGCCTGCTGCAAAGAACATAACGTATATGATGTGTTGCAGTCAGGCAATGCGAAAAAATTATTGACAAGCTTCCTTCCAGAGCAGGTTAGTGAGGAAATTCTTAAAGCCTCCCGACTCGAATACAAAGATCAGATGGTTAAGTTGGAGAATGGCAGATTCTTCAGCGGGCGCATTGACATACTATACCGTCTGCTTCCTGACAATGGTGACAAAGAGCATGATTGTCTTTCAGAAGAGAATGTGACCGCTTACGCCGAGGTGTTGCTTGAATTGTTCGACGGCACCGACAATGGTGTCTCCGATAAATTCGATGATGCTGATGCTGACCACCAGTTTTTATTACGAAGGGCTCTTATGTCCTACAAAAACTACTGTTTTGGGCAATCAAAACATAGTTATTGGTCATTCAATAATGGTATTGGAGAATGGAGGGAATATATCCATAGTGAAGAGGCAGACTATCACCACTCTTTCCATTTACTTATGAAAAAATTACTGGTGCCTGCCTTCAAAGAACACAAGGACCTTATCAGTGTTTTGTCAGAACATGTGGAAGCCATATCCAAAAATTATGAAAATGACATTCTTATAGAAGATCCGAACTCACACCGTTTTCATTTTATCCACCATCCTGGAGTGTGGTCATATATGAGGACAAAACTATGCATTTGGGATGAGTCTAATTTCTATATACGTTTAAAGACTTCCAATGGCAATAACAGCAACTGGATGGAACTGCGTACCTATTGTCTGTATTTGGATTATAGCAATAACAAAAATTATAAAGCAGACATGGAGGGATGGGAAGTTGGATTTTTGCAAAAGGATTGCGTTTATTTCAATTTTTATACACGCGAGAAGAAAGTTATTTCCATTAATACTAAATTCTGTTTCTTGGGCGAAAGTGAAAACTGCTATTCCTTCGATTTGTTTATTCAGCCTACTCATGCTGACTCTATAAACGATGAAGAGAAAAAAACATTTGCTGATCAAGATTATCAACAGAATAAAGAACTGTTTTCCTCATTTATTCCAAATCTGATGGACTTATTCCAGAAAAAAGATGAAACCGACGGAAAATTACATAGTAAAAAACTCTATTCCCGGAAAGATTTGAAAAAAGAGCTTTCCACCATCATGCAAGAAATAAAGAATGCTTATGCCATTAAATCAAAGTAAAGAGATGAAAGATACACGGTTGCATTTAGGAAAGCAAGCATCCGAAATAGAGAGGAAGCTCAAGGAGAAGTACACATTTACTGATGTAGACATCCGAACGGAACACCATGAACCCGACGAGCTGATTATAGAAAATGAAACGATACATAGCTTTTGCTTCATTCTGACTGATATGTCTTCAGACGAAGAGATAAAACATACACGGCAGCTCTGCCTGGAAAAGAAGGAAAAGGGGTGCTGGTGTTTCGTAATCAGTGTCAACGACGAGATAGTGGAAGACAAAACGATCAAAGAAAACGCCAAGTCATTCGTAACGGTTGCCTCAGACGATAAACTTCGGATGATAGACGATTTCTTTGAAATCTTTCACGATGGCCTTCTTCGGCATGGCATGATTTCCTTAGATATGAATGATTTCCGCTGGTGTATGGGAGAAGGTAATAGACTGTTTGCTAAAGTGATCCCATATGAAGACAACATAAAAGTGGCTATCCACTCCTTACGTGAATATTACGGTGCGGCGGAGCCGCCTGTCCGGACAAACGGAGCCACCTAAAAATCACTTTCCATCGGAGATGGACTTGATTCCATAGACCTCACGCATGGATCGGTCATTCGTCGGATCAGATGGAACAATGTTGATTCTGTAAGCATCGTACTGAATTCGATCCATGATCGCGTCGGAGATTGGATTATCACCTCCGCCAAGACGCTCGTA
>OMYY01000017.1 GCA_900315435.1 uncultured Spirochaetaceae bacterium | reverse complement strand
CAGCGAGCAGAAGGAGGACGTCTTCACGAACGACCGCTACGAGGACCTCGCCGAGGTGGTCTCGGTCTGGATCTTCCTCAGGCCGGCGGAGAAGGACCAAGGGCGGGTGGTGGAATGGAGCATGACCGGCAGGCAGCTGTCCAACCTGGACGAGAGCGGCACCAGGTGGAAAGGCGGACTGAAAGGGCTGAAGGTCGTGGCGGTTTGCATTCCCGACCTCGACCATGCCATGTACAATGGGAGTCGCATGCGGTGGCGGACCTGCTGGGGGTATGGCTGAACGCCCTGCTTCCGGCCGGGGAGCGGAGCGAGAGGCTGAAGGACGGATGGGACGTCGAGCTTCCGCCCCAGCAAGAGGAGGATACGGGCATGTTCGAGGGCGCAGGCCGTTCCTTGTGGAAGGAGGGCCGCCAGGAGGGACTCCAAGAAGGAATCCAACAAGGAAAGGAATCTACATTGTTGGAAAACATCCAGAGCCTTGTCAAACGGCTCCACCTGTCGCCAGAGCAGGCGATGGATGTGTTGGATATTCCTCCGGAGGAACGGGAGGGCATCCGGGAAAAACTCCTGCCGTCTTCATGAGGGAAGAGAGGTATTGGATATGGAAGGGAATGTTGTTCGGTACACGTACAGCATTCCCTTTTTCCTATCCCTGCCTTCCCGTTTCATTCCGCACACATCTGGAGAGAACCTTTCAGCGGCTCATTTATGCGTCTTTGAAGGACAGAGCATGGAAAAAGCCAGCAGGATGCCGCTGACCACCAGACAGGCGTCCGCCACGTTCCATGTGGGCCAGAATTCCATTCCGAACAGCCCGTAGACCCGGTTGGCCATGAAATCGACGACCCTGAGATGGCGGAAGATCCGGTCGCACAGGTTTCCCAGCCCCCCTCCCAAAAAGAGGGCAAGAATCCATCGAAGACGAGCGGTCATCTCCTCGCGGTCCGAGACGACCAGATAGGCGACGGCCCCGAGCAGGATGACCGGAAGGACGATGAAGCAGACAATCTTCACCGGCAACTCGAGGCTGGTGCCCATGCTGAAGGCGATGGCGGTATTGCGCACATGCCAGATTTCCAGAAAATCCCCGAAGAGCCTATAGCCTACGGTGTTCTCGGGAATGGTGGCCACTACCCATGCCTTGGACAGCTGGTCGACGACAAAGACCAGCAGGGTCAACAGGAACGGTTGGTATCGCTTTCGCATCACAGCCCCGTGTCATGGGCCAGGAAGGTGGTTTCCAAGCCGAATTTCTCGTGAAGCAGACGCCCGACGGCCTGTACGCCGAAGACCTCGCTGGCGTAGTGGCCGCCACCAATCATGGTGATGCCGCACTCCTCACAGTCGGCTGCCTGCTCATGGGCCGCCGCTCCGGTGACGAAGCAGTCCAGTCCGAGCGCCATCGCCATGGCGACATCGTCGCTTCCTCCCCCGCTGACAAAACCCACCGTATGGATTTCCTTCGGACCATAGGGCAGGACGAAGGGATGGGAAAAGCCCAGCTTCCGGGTGATTTCCTCGACGCTCAGGGCTCTGGCGCTGGTACCCCACCAGCCAAGGTCGACACCCCGGAAGGGGGCAAAACTCTTCAGCTCCCCAAGCCCAAGGATCTTCGCCATCTGGACGTTGTTGCCCACCTCGGCATGACCATCCAACGGAAGATGGCAGACAAAGAGGTCCAGGTTCCCTTCCATCAGCGTCCTCAACCGGGTATAGTGGGCTCCGGTCACGGCAAGCGGATGGCCCCAGAACAGGCCATGGTGGGTGAAGAGCAGGTCGGCGTTCCATTCAATCGCCATGCGGAAGGTGGCAAGATTGGCGTCGACAGCGGTGGCGACGCGACGGATTTCCTTGTCCTCGGGTGCCCCGACGACAAGGCCGTTGGTGGACATGTCATCATAGTCACCCAGAGCCAGATAGCTGGAAAGGAATGCGGTAAGTTCAGATCGTAGCATCACGTTTCTCCTTCCCCCAGTCTATCATAAAGCGCGTTTTCTGCTATAGTAGTGAATCATGGCACATGCGAACGGACTGAGCTACGAAGAGGCGCGCTATGAATACGACACCACTGTCGTGCACGAGTGCCGCGGTTCCTCGTACGCCAACGAGATCATCGGACAGCCACGGGCCCTCAGGGCCATGGCGATGGGGCTTGCCCTGAAGCAGAACGGTTACAACTTGTTCGTCAGCGGCGACAGCGGCAGCGGCAGGCTGACCGCAGTCAGACGCATGGCCGAACAACAGCGGGGGGACGTCTCCCTTCTGCGCGACATCGTCTATCTCTTCAACTTCCAGGAACCCGACCAGCCAAAAGTGCTGCTCTTCACCCCTGGTAGGGGCGAAGCCTTCCACGACCGGATGGAGGCTTTTGCCAACGGCACGGAAAGCGATACCAAGGAGATTGCCAGAGCGTTCCCCGAGGCGACGCTCTTCCTGAACCATGTTCGAGAGGACATCCAGAGGGGCAACGCCGACCGGAACAGGTACCGGGTCAACCTGTTCGTCAACCATGCGGAGGACGTCAAACGGCCTTTCATCGTCGAGCCCCACCCGTCCTTCACCACCCTTTTCGGATCCTTGGACAAGGATGCGCGCTACGCCCATCTTGCCCTCCATGCCGGCAGCCTGCTCAGGGCGATGGGAGGCTTTTTGGTATTGGATGCCGACGAGGTAATCGCCAAGCGCGGGCTGTGGGACGCGCTCAAGCGCTTTCTGCTCACCATCGGGGATGCGCTCGACCCGCTCGGCGAACTGGTCGGCACCCCGGTCCGACCCCAGCTTCCCGCCCTGCCGGTCAAGATCATCCTGATCGGCAGCGAAGAGACCTATGACCTGCTCTCCGACAAGGACGAGCTGTTCCTTTCCCTCTTCAAGATCAGTGCCCAGTTCGACTACTCGATGGAAGCCTCGTCGGTCAACATCACCAAGACCATCACCATTCTGGAACACTATGCCAAGGAACAGGGACTCCTGCCGCTCAGCGACGACGCGCTGGCGCAGATGCTGCGCTATAGCTCCTGGTTGTGCGAGACCAGGGGCGAGCTTTCCACGCGGTTCTCCCAGCTCTTCGACCTGCTGACCGAAGCGGACTACTGGGCCCGCATCGATGGCAGGCAGGTCATCGACAGGCAGGAGGTCCTCCGTGCCAACGAAGAGCGCACCTTCGCCCTCGGAATCAGCGAGGAGAAGATCATCCAGGACATCGTCGACGGGGAAATGCTGATCAGCCTGAGCGGCAGCAAGGTGGGTGTGGTCAATGGCCTTGCGGTCATGGACCGTGGAGCCAGTTCCTTCGGCACTCCGACGGTAATCACCGCCACCGTCGCCCCCGGCAACGAGGGTATCGTCAACATCGAGCACGAAGCGGGACTGTCTGGAGAAATCCACGACAAAGGGCTGTTGATCCTGGAAGGATATCTGCGCAAGCACTACGCCAGGAACTTCCCTCTCTCCATCTACGCCGGCATCGCCTTCGAGCAGAACTACTCGGAGATTGACGGCGACAGCGCATCATCCACCGAGCTCTATGCCCTGCTGTCCGCCATCGGCGAAATCCCGATCCGCCAGGATGTGGCGGTCACCGGTTCGGTCAACCAGCTGGGCATGATCCAGCCGGTGGGCGGAATCAACGAGAAGATCGAAGGGTTCTATCACACCTGCAAGCTGACCGGCCTGACCGGACACCAGGCAGTGATCATTCCCAAAAGCAACATGAAAAACCTGATTCTTCCCTACGAGGTGCTCGACGCCATCCGTGACGGCAAGTTCCACATCTATCCGGTCACCACCATCGACGAGGGCATGGAGATCCTCACCGGAAGACGCATGGGACAGCGCAGCCCGAAGGGTACCTTTCCCCAGGACAGTTTCAACGCCCAGGTCGAAGAGAAGCTCAGAAGGATGTACCAGGCGACCCAGAACAAGTGACCCCAACCCTGACGAGATTCCCACAGGACTCCTCATGGTGCCTACACTAAGGGTATGCGCCGCTGGCCCACACTGATTCTGGCCTTGCTCAACCTCGCGCTCGTCATCCTGCTCTGGGTTCCGAAGCAGGTCGACGCGTCGTTGATTCCCAATATCGCGGCCTTGGAGGGACGCACCTTCAAGGCGGAAACCTCGGGGGGAAAGGAAACGCTTTCCGAAATCGGCACGTTCGTCACCCACCTGGCGGTACGGGACAGCCTGATTTGGCTGTACTGCGAGGGCGCCATCCCCTCCCTATGGGACTGGCAGGCCGACCGAAAGCGGGGTTGCCTGCTTGCGCGGAACGGGCAGGAGCCATCGCTCCGGCTGGAGCACCATGGTTCCTACCTTTCCCTCTCCGGGCTGGAGAGCGGCACCCGGATCTATTTTGTGGAAGGCGCGCGCTAAAGACTCAGACCGAACACCAGTTGCACAGGAGGATGCCCGTCGCCACCGAGACATTCAGGGAGCCCTTGGTGCCGTGTAGCGCGATCGAGGCCCGGCCAAGGCTTTGGTCGCAGCAGGCAAGCAAGGCGGGAGAAACCCCCATCTCCTCGCTTCCGATGACACAGGCACCCCGCTGCGGAAAGGAGAAGGAACGCATATCCTTTCCGCCCAGCTCCAAGGCGAAGCATGGCATGGCATGCAGCAATCCGGCCACTTCCTCTTCTGCCATCACCTCGTAAGGCACGGTATCCACCGTACCGCGGCTGGTACGCAGCGACCGAGGGTGGCGGGGATCCGCCGTTCCCTCGACCAGGATGATCTGCCGGATGCCGAAACTGTCGGCCGAACGGAAGACCGACCCGACATTGAACGGACTGCGAAGCCGGTCGAGGACGAGGATATGGTCCTCGACAATCCTTCGGGATGCATCCAGCTTCCCATCCTCCTCGGTGAAATCCCAGTCCGAGGGTTCGGCCCCGAGGACGGCCAGGATTTCCGTCGAAAGATCGCTCAGCGTGAAGGCGAGCTCGACCCCGCTCTGCCGCTCCACCTTTTGCAGCAGGTCGTCAATGCGTTTTCGTCTGCCGTCAAAGAGCGGAAGCAACTTTCCGGAATGGAACAACGGACCCAGCGAACGCAGGTAGCCCAGGCTCACCTCTTCGCCCCGGTGCAGGGCCAAGGCGGCATCATGGTAGATGATCGACAGTTTCCGGGCGCAGACCCGGTCCTGCATCAGCTCAAGTTTCCTCAGCGTGATCATCGGCTTCCTCAGGTCTGACCAGGATGGCGAACTCTCCCTTTACAGCCTGACGGCCCTCAAGGGTGGCGGCGACCTCGCCGGCGGTACCAGTCAGGTACTCCTCATGGAGCTTGGTCATCTCCCGGCCCGCCACAATCTGGCGCTGCGGGGCGAGAGCGGCGATTTCCTTCAGCGTCTTGACGACCCGGAAGGGGGACTCGTAGATGATGAAGGCCTCGTCGCGGGAAAGCAACGCCTCAAGACGTTCCTTCCGGCGCCCCGGCTTTGGGGAAAGGAAACCCTCGAAGGTGAAGGACTTGCCGACAAAGCCTGCGGCGCTGACCAAGGTGACCGAGGCGCTTGCCCCGGGAATGGGAATGACGGGAAACCCTGCCTTTCTGACCGCACCCGCCAGGCGCGCCCCGGGATCGCTGACCCCCGGAGTTCCGGCGTCGCTCACGTAAGCCACGCTCTGGCCGCCCTCCAAAAGCTGGACGACCCCCTTGGCGCTGGCGTCCTCGTTATAGGAATGACAAGCAATCAGACGCTTGTGGATATCGTAATGGTTGAGCAAAAGCGAGGTGTGCCGGGTATCCTCGCAGGCAATCACGTCGACCTCGCCCAACGTCCTCACCGCGCGATAGGTGATATCGTCCATGTTTCCAATCGGTGTCGCC
This sequence comes from uncultured Spirochaetaceae bacterium, assembly GCA_900315435.1. Classification (GTDB taxonomy): domain Bacteria; phylum Spirochaetota; class Spirochaetia; order Sphaerochaetales; family Sphaerochaetaceae; genus RUG023. The sequence goes on along the minus strand of OMYY01000017.1, from coordinate 53,730 downwards.
ACCATGTACAGCGCTACGTCCATGGCCTCAAGTATAGGAATTCTAGAGCTTGATGGTAAGCCACTTCCCGCCACGGAAACGGAAGAAGGTAAGCAGGAAGCGCATGAACTGGTCCAACAGGAGCCCCATCCAGCCTCCCATCAGGCCGAGGGCGAGCGGATAGGTAAAGAGCCAGCCGCAGAAAGGACGGATGAAGGCGACGCTGACCAAGGCCACCATGGCGACCGACCGGGTATCGCCCGAACCCCTGAGACAGCCGCTGAAAATCACCTGCGACACCTGGAGGACCACAATCAGGGAGAGCAGCGCCATGATTCTCTCCCCATAGCCCAGGATCCGGCTGTCACTGGAGAAAGCGGCATAGATCGCCTTGCCGAAGATAGTGTAGACCAAGGCCATGGTCACGCTGAAGAGCAACCCCAGCTTCTGGCACAGGTGGCCATACAGCCTGGCCATGTCAGGTCTGCCTTCGCCCAAACTCTGTCCAACCAAGGCAACCACGGCAATCGAGATGCCGTTGCCGACGGCAAAGGAAAGGGAGAGGATGTTCATGCCAATCTGGTGGGCAGCGAAGGCAATCGTCCCCAGCCTCGCCATCAGGATCGCGTAGGTCATGAATCCGATCCGCAAAAACAGCTGCTCGACCAAGGAGGCGCTGGAAACCCGCCACAAGGCGCTCGTCGTCTTCTTGTCCACCCTGCGGGATTCCCTGCTCCCGTAACCCAAAAACAAATATCTGTCCGGCTTCAAGATCGAGGCGAAACTCATGGCGCAGGCGACCACCGTGCCGGACACCGTGGCAATCGCGTCTCCCTTGACCCCCAACGCGGGAAATCCCAAATGTCCGCCAATCAGACAGTAGTTCAGCACCAGGTTGACCAGATTGCTGGTCAGGTTGGTCCGCATGGCAATCCTGGTGTTGCCCACCCCCCGCTGGGCAGCGTTGATCACCAGGGAAAGGACATTGAAGACCATGCCGCCGACGATGATGTCGAAATAGGATTGGGCCGCGTCGATCGTGTCCGGAGCCGCGCCGGCGAACAGCAGGATCTGCCGGCTGAAACGCACTCCGAGCAACCCCAACACCAGTCCCAGGAAAACCGCCAGCTTCAGGCCGAAGAGCATGGCCCGGTTCGCCCCTGCCCGGTCCCCCTCCCCTTTGCGCCGGGAAATCACCGCGGAAAGCCCGACATTCAAGGAGAAGAAGGGAACCAAGGTGATGAACTTCGGCTGTCCACACAGCCCTATGGCGCTGATCGCGTAGGCCCCAAGGACGCCGACCATCATCGTGTCGACCAAGCTCACCAGCGAAACCAGAAACTGCTCGACCATCGCAGGCCAGGCAACCTGCAGGGTATGCCGTACCAGCCATCCGGTCGCTGGCACGGGACCGCGTGGCTGCGTCCGCGACAAGGCCCGGTCGGATACGAAATAGCTCGAGAGAAGGGACATGCGCCCAGTCTACACCCCGAAAGGGAAAGAGACAACGCGGGGCACACCACATTTTGCAGGTTTTTGCTCCGCGATAGCGAAGGACGGCAAGACGAAGGGTTGCCCCCTTTTTGCATTCATGGTATAAATCCAGTGACCCGATCTTGTAAGAGGTTGGCAGATATTCCGCACAAGGAGGTACCCAGTGAAACCGAACGACCGAAGTTCGAATCTGGACTATCACTTGTGCGACTCCAGCCGCATGTGATTTTGTCTGTTCAGATTCATCTTCCAATCCAGTTGCGTGTTAGGGGATTGCCATGGATCAGTATCAGTACAACAAAGAAGAGCTGACCGAGCTCGTACAGAACAGAAAATATACCCAGCTTGCCGAGGAGCTCACCCACATCAACGAGGTGGACGCCGCCGATTTCATCAGCAGTCTGGATACCAACACCCAGAAGATGGTGGTGTTCGGCCTGTTGGAAAAGGATGTCGCAGCCGACGTCTTCGCCAACATGGACCGCGACAGCCAGCAGGCCCTGATCAGCAGCCTGAACGACCAACAGCTGTCCACCATCATCGAGGACCTGGCCACCGACGACGCAGTGGACATGATCGGCGAGCTGCCGGCCAACATCGTGCGCAAGATCCTGCGCATCGCCAAGCCCGATACCCGAAGCCTGATCAACACCTATCTCCGCTACCCCGAAGACAGCGTCGGCTCCATCATGACCGCCGAGTTCGTCGACCTGAAGAAGACGATGACGGTCAAGGAGGCGATTTCCCGCATCAGGGCCGTCGGCGAAGACAAGGAGACCATCTACACCTGTTACGTCACCGACGAGAAGCACCACCTGGAAGGAATCGTCACCATCAGGGACCTGTTGCTCGCAAAGGATGACGCCGTGGTGGACAGCCTGATGGAGAAGGATGTGATCAGCGTCACGACCCTGGACGACCAGGAGAAAGCGGCGTTGCTGTTCAGGAAATACGACTTCCTCTCCATGCCGGTCGTCGACAAGGAGAACCGGCTTGTCGGCATCGTGACCGTCGACGACGCCGTGGATGTCATGTCCGACGAGGCGACCGAAGACTTCGAGAAGATGGCGGCCATGCAGCCCTCCGAGAAGCCCTATCTGAAAACCGGTGTCTTCGAGCTGGCACGCAACCGTATCGTCTGGCTGCTGGTGCTGATGATCAGCGGCATGGTCAGCGGCTCGATCCTCTCCCACTACGAGAGCGCCTTCGTCCTGATTCCGATTCTGGTCAGCTTCGTGCCGATGCTGACCGATACCGGAGGCAACGCCGGCAGTCAGGCCTCGACCATGATCATCCGCGGTCTCGCCCTTGGCGAGCTCACCCCCCATGACTGGTTCCGGATCGTCTGGAAGGAAATCCGCGTCGCCGTCATCTGCGGCACCATCCTGGCCACGGTCAACTTCGCCCGCATCATGCTGACGTACCGCAACGTCCAGGTCACCGTCGCGCTGACGGTAAGCCTGACGATGGTCTGCACGGTCTGCATGGCCAAGGTGCTCGGCGCGACGCTGCCCATCGTCGCCAAGAAACTCCACCTCGACCCGGCGCTGATGGCAAGCCCGATGCTGACCACCATCGTCGATGCCCTGACCCTGATCATCTATTTCACCGTCGCCAAGGAACTGCTCGGTATTTGAAGCGGCCCTACCCTCTGAAGTTGGCAGGCAGGTGCTTCTTTTCCTCAAGGAACTGCCGGTAGAAAGGCATGAAGGTCTCATGGTCACGGATCACGCAGCCGGTCGGCTTGTGGCTGCGGATCAAGTCGCCACACTTGCCGCAGGTAAGGCAGACATGGTTCGGGTTGATCCTGCCTTCATGGATGATCTCGTTGGAAAACGAAGGGTCGGCAAAGGCCATGCGGCCGAAGAGCATGCCGTCGCAATAGCCCTGTTCCACCGCACCCGCCGCATACAGGTCGCTGAACTGGCGCAGGTAGGAGGGTGCCGACCCGTAGATGACCACATCAGGTACCGTTTTCTTCATCTCCCCCACCCCGTCGATCATGCGGGCCAGCCCTTCGAAGGGGTGCTCGTCCGGAGGATACTTTCCCGCGTCGAACGGACGGGTCACATGGGTGGTCGCATAGGGGTTGCCCATGGTGATGTCAAGCAGATCCAGGCCAAGCTGTTGGTGGAGCTCCCGGACCAGCCTTTTCGGCTCGGCAAGGTCGATGGAACCGTCGGGAGCCTGGCCGAACCCCCTGCTTGCGGCAGGATATCCGTCATAGATGCCGATGCGGGCCGTCACCATGAAACGGTCATCCTCGTAGACCTTGGCGGCCTTGATCGAGTTCTTCAGCAGGCGGGTGCGGTTCTCGTAGGACCCACCGTACATGCCCGGCCGGTCATAGGCTGCGATCACCTCCTGGAACAGGTAGCCGTGGCAGGATTTGATATCGACGGCATCGAAGCCGGCCTCCTTCGCCAAGAGAGCCCCCTCGCCGAACTTCTCTTCCATCGACTGCAGGTAGTCGTCAGTGACGATGTCGCAGTCGCTCGCCGGGCGGAAGGTCTCCAGCCAGGCATTGCGCTGGGCAATCAGGGGATGGGGGACGTTGCCCGGATTGGAATAGCGGCCGGAATGGTTGGCCTGCATGACGAGCAACGGTTCGAATCCGTTGGCTTTCAAGCCTGTCTCCTTGACCTGCTCGTTCATCCGTTTGAAGTCGTCCAGCGTCCGTGACGTCAAAAGGAGTTGGGTTTTGGAGGAACGTCCCTCTTCCACCAGGGAGACTGCCTCGTACCAGATGATGCCGGCCCCGCCCTTCGCCTCGTTGCAGTAGCGCCGGATCGTATAATCGGTGGGTCTGCCATCAGCTGTGGAGTCAGCTCCCTCCATCGGGGCGATGCCGAGGCGGTTGTGGATCAGGAAAGAGCGCACCTTGACCGGCTCTGCCAGGACATGGGTATCGTTCGCGAAAGGAAGCCGCACTCCCAGCTCCTGCGCCTTCGCCTTTACCTCGTCAAGGGTGTGGTAATGGAATTTCTCGTGTCGCATGCTGGCAAGCATAGCCCCTTTCGGGGCTGCCGTCCAAGGGGATCGGATGGTCAGCTTTTGCAGCCAGAGACGATTCTTGCCTCAGCAGCTCTTTCCGTCCCGGGAGCAGGCGTTCCGCTCCTCCATTGGGAACCCTGCAGGCAGGAATTGCTCCCAGTCCAAGGTCACCTTCCCGTCATCGGAAACCAGGCATGGGGTACCCACCCCGCCCCTGGCCTTGACTTCGTCGAAGAGCGGGAGGGAATCGCGGAGCTTCAGGAAGTCCTTCAGGTTCTGGATGTTCTCGCTGAAATTTTTGTAGACGTATGGCACGCCGGCCTTGTCGAAGGCCGCTCTCATCTCCCTGCACGTTCCGCAGGACTGGATTCCGTAGACCGTAAGCATATTCCTTTCCTCCTCAGTTCCTGACCAACAGGGCTGCGCCGTAGGCAGCCTCTTCCTGCTTCATGCGGCGGGGTACGACCGTCGTCGGGAACATGTTCCTGATAATCTGCTGGAGCACGGCATTCTTCCGCACGGACAATCCGGTGGCGAAGACCGGTCCCTTCCAGTCGGTCGCGTCGCGTAGCTCACGCGCCATACCCTCTAGGAAGCCATAGGCGAGGTTCCCCAGGGTAAGGTTCTGCTGGTCGATATTGGTGATGGAACCTTTGAGCGTGGCGTCCTCGCGGGTACCGGCGAAACGGGTGTTGACTCCCAGGCTGTGGCCGCTCTGCGAGGCCAGTTCGGTCATCTTGTCCAGAATCACATCGTCATCCACCTGCTGGCCGAAGATGCCGAGGATTTCCTTCACCAAATCCTTCAGGTAGTCGTAGGCCCACCCGCCACAGAGCGAGGAGTAGACCTGGATGAAGGTACCATCAGGCATCGGTCTGCACTCCTGCCCGGAACGGTAGGCGAAGGTCTTGACGGGAATCGACATCTGCCCGCCATCACCCAGGTTCAGGACGGCCGCCCCGCCACCCTGGGTCACATACCAGACACTTGCCTGGTTGTCCCCCACCGGAGCGTGGACGACCAGCTTTCCGCCAAGGCCGACGATGCTGGCGCTGGGGATGATCTCGGGAAGGACTTCGGGAGGAAGCCCGAGTTGGTCGACAAGGTTCCAGTCCCAGGTATGGGCCTTCACGTCGTAGATGCCCCAGCTGGCGGCGTTCTCGTCGTCGATCGAGAAGTCGCCGGTCAGCTTGCCCTGGATGTATCCGGGAAGGCTCACCGCCCGCAACCCCTTCAGGTCCTGCCCCTGTTTCTGCATCCAGACCAACGTTCCCGCGGCATATCCGCGATGGATCTTGCAACCGGTCCGTTCCGGATCGCCCGGCAGGTGCATGCCTTTGATGCGCTGGTCGCGCCAGGTGATGCAGGGACTCTGCGCATTCCCCTCCTTGTCGATCAGGACGAAGCCGTGCATTTGCCCGGTGAGAGCCAGGTGGTCCTTTTCCTTTCCCTTCAGCAACGCCTGCACCTGGCCGAAAATCACGTCGGCGTCCTGCTCGTGGCAGAACCCGTCGTCAATAGTCGTGCCTTTGTTGTCCACGACCTTGGTGTCGAGCACCGAGTTCTCGTCATTCAGCTCCATCAGGCAGATTTTCGTGGTTCCAATATCCAGTGAAAGCATGGCAATTCCCCTTGTTGGATGGCATTGTACCGAAAGCGCCAAGAAAAGTCATTGTGTCCCGAGTGTTTCCAAGGCAGTATGCAGGTTGCCTCCACTGGCTTCCAGGAGTTTTCTCGCGGATGCTGCGTCCATCCCGTAGCGGGCGACCAGCACCGCCACCGGCACGCTCTTTCCGCTGGCGTCCCACGCGCGTTCCGTCTCCGCTTCCGGACAACCCGAAATGCTACGCACCAATCGTTTTGCCCGCTCGTTGAGCTTGCTGTTGGAAGCCTTCAGGTTGACCATGTAGTTGTCGTAGACATACCCCATCCTGATCATGGCCGTGGTGGTCAGCATGTTGAGGACCATCTTCTCCGCGGTACCGCTCTTCAGGCGGGTACTGCCTGTGATGATTTCAGGCCCGACATCCACATAGAGGGGGAAATCGCTTACCGTAAAGGTCTTGGCGTCCGCGTTGCAGGCGATGCTGGCGGTGGCCGCGTGCAGCGAGCGGGCATAGGAAAGCGCGCCGACCACATACGGCGCCCTTCCGCTCGCAGTCAGTCCCACCACCACGTCCCGGCGGGAAAGACCGATGCGGGCCAGATCCTCCTTCCCCGCCTGTTCGTCGTCCTCGGCGTTCTCCACCGAAAAGCGGAGCGCTTGTTCGCCACCCGCGATGATGCCGACCACCAGGGAGCGGGGCACCCCGAACGTCGGAGGGCACTCGGAGGCGTCCAGCACCCCGAGACGGCCGCTGGTGCCCGCCCCGATATAGACCAGCCGTCCGCCGGCATGGAACGCCTCCACGATCCGGTCGACCAGCGGAGCGATGGAAGGTAGCGCCTTTTCGACGGCGAATGCCACCTGCTTGTCCTGGTCGTTCATGATCCGCAGGATGTCCAGCGTGGGTTTCGTATCAATACCTTTCGAGCATGGGTTGACCTGTTCGGTTACAGGAATCATCACTGCCTCCTTCATTTCTTGAGCTCAAGCAACAAGTCGTTGTAGCGGTCATAGAACTCCTCAGGTTCAGCGCCCAGCTCCTTCATCACCGCGAGGAACAGCTGGTCCACCAGGAAGAACTGCCCGTAACGCGAGTAGATTGCCGTGATACGGACGATTTTCGACTCCGCCAACGGCACCACGAGCTCGTAGTCCGCGATACGCCGCAGCGGATTCTTCTCGGTGCTGGTGATCGCGAGCACGGGGCACCCGCAGGATTTGGCCTTCCTAGCGGGAAGCAGGACCTCTTTGGACAGACCGCTGTAACTGATAGCGATGACGAAATCCTCATCGGTGCAGAGCGAGGAATTGAGGATCGCCAGGTTGGAATCCATGTTGAAGCTCGTCCTCTTGCCCAGCTTGACCAGTTTCTGGGCAAGATCCTGGACCGCAAGCCCGCTGGCGCCGATGCCGAACAGGTACACGTGCTTCGCCTTGGCGATCCGAGCCGCGATCTCGGAAAATTTCGATGCCGGATTCAGTATGCAGGTTTCGAAGAACAGCTGCTGCAGGTTCGCCGCCAACCGGTGCTGGATCTGGTCCATGCCGCTCTGGATGGACAAGGCGTAATCCTCCTGCTTGCCGCCTCCTCCCGCCACATCCTGCGCGAGGGCCACCTTCAGCTGGGGGAAGGTCATCCCGAACAAGGTCTTGGCGAAGCGGCTGACCGTGGCCGCGGAGACACCGGCACGCTCGCCCAAGGTGCCGATGGATAGGTTGAGCACCTCGGGGGCATGCCCGATCAGATAGTCGGCCACAGCCCGGTCCTTGTCGGACAGCGAATTGCGGATTTCCTTCAGCCGCGTGATCATAACGAAATCTCCCTCTTGCCGCTCAGCTTGAAAAAGAGGGAAAGCGCGATGACGGTCGTCGCAAGCAGTATCGTGGAGAGCGCGCAGGCTACCCCCTCGTTCCCCCGGATGACCTCCTGGTAGATGGCGATCGAGATGGTCTGGGTCTTCGTGGTATAGAGCAGCACGGTCGCCGACAACTCGGTGATGATGCTCATCCAGCTCATCAGCGCGCCCGAAGTGACTCCCGGCAACATCACCGGAAAGGTGATTTTCCAGAAGCTGGCAGCATCGCTCGCCCCCAGGCTCACGGCGGCTTCCTCCAAGGAAGGATCCACCTGCCGGAGAATCGCGCTGCTGCTGCGGATGGTGTAGGGCATACGGCGCACGATGTAGACGACAATCATGATGAAGGCGGTGCCTGTCAACAGCAATGGCCGCTTGTTGAACCCAAGAATCAGGGAGATGCCCATGATGGAACCGGGAATGATATACGGCAATGTCGTGACCACATCCAGCACCTTCGTCGCCTTGTTGGGATGCCGTACCGAGGCATAGCTGAACAGGACGCCGACCATCAGGATGAAGCACATGGCGGCAAACGAATAGGTGAAGGTATTGAGGATCGAGTACCCGACGCTCGAGAAGGCGTTCCGGTAGCTCGCCAGGGAGAACTGGTTGAGGTAGACGATGCCATCGGTCTTCTTGAAGGACTGGACCACGACGACGCACAGGGGAAGCACCGACAGCACCGCGACCAGCCAGACAAACAGGTGGGCAAGCAAGTTCCACACCCCGCGTTTCCGTTCGGGAACCGGAGGACGGAGCGAACTCATCTCGATGGTAGAGCGGTTGGCGATGACCTGCTGCGCGACAAAGACCACCACGCTGAAGGCGATGACAATCACGCTCATGGCGGCGGCGAAGGCATAGTCCTGGTCCATCTCTCCGATGAACGAGTTGTAGATCAGGACCGGCACCGTCCGGTACCCTTCCCCGATAAGCATCGGGGTACCGAAATCACAGAAAATGCGCATGAAGACCAGGAACGAGGAACTCAGGATGGTGGGAAGCACCAGCGGAAAGACGATTTTCCGAAGCTTCCGGAATCCGACGCATCCCAACCCTTCCGCGCACTCGATCAAGGACGCGTCGATCTTCTTGAGCGCTCCCGACACGAAAAGATACATCAGCGGCGTCATCTTCACCGTGAAGACAAGCAGGATCCCCATAAAACCATAGATTCCCGGCAGGCGCACGTGGAGAGCGGCGTCAAGCGCCTTGGTGACGATACCCGCGCGTCCGAGAAGGATAATCCAGGAGTAGGCTCCGATGAACGGAGGAGAAAGGATGGAAACGATGACCATCAGGTCGATGACACGTTTGCCGCGGATCGAGACCGTGGACATGATGTACGCCATCAGGGACCCGGAAAGGAGCGTGACCAAGGTCGCGGCTGTCGTCACCTTGAAGCTGTTCGCGATGGTCGAGGTGTAGTATTGCTTGCTGAAGAACTTCCGGAACGCATCCAGAGAGAACGTGCCTGTCTTGACATCATAGACGCTGTTCACGAAGACCCGTGAGACAGGATAGATGAAGAAAAGCAGGAAGAAAGCGATGGAAAGGCCGGTCACCATGGCCCAGTAATCAGAGCGGACTCTTCGCATCATCGTCACTCCTTCGCCATCAGGGAATCCCCGCTCTCTCCGTCGAAGACGTTGATGATGGAAGGATCGAAGGCAAGGTGGACAGGTTCGTCCACATCGAGGACCGCGTGATGGGTACCTGTCTCGACCTTCACGGCGAATCCACCCGGCAACGCGACCTGGTACTCGTACGAGGAACCGAGGAAGGTACGGGCAACCACCTTCGCGGCAACGCCCGTATCGGAGAAGACGAACTCGTCGGGACGCACGCACACCTTCACCTTGCGGCCCTCCGCCACCCGGTCGGAAAGGAACGGGACCTCCATGCGGCCTCCATCCGGGAAACCTATCTTGCGGCCACCAAGCGCGGTCGCCTCCAGCATGTTGCTTTCCCCGATGAAGGTAGCGCAGAAGAGATTGCTTGGGTGGCAATACACCTCAAGCGGAGTACCCACCTGCTGGATGACCCCCTTGTGCATGATGGCGATACGGTCGCTGACCGCCAAGGCCTCGCTCTGGTCGTGGGTGACATACACCGTGGTGATTCCCGATCGTTTCTGGATGGACCTGATCGCTCCACGCATCTCGATGCGAAGCTTCGCGTCCAGGTTGGAAAGGGGCTCGTCCATCAACAGCACGTCAGGCTGGATGACGATGGCTCTGGCAAGGGCGATACGCTGCTGCTGGCCGCCGGACATGTTCTGGGGCTTCCGGTCGCGAAGCGCGGAAATCTGCACCATGTCGAGCATCTCCTCCACGCGCCTTGTCTTCTCAGGATCCTTGACGTGCCGTTGTTCCAGACCGAACGCCACATTCTCGAACGTCGTCATATGGGGGAACACGGCATAGTTCTGGAAGACCATGCCGATGTTCCTCTTGTTGCGGGGGATGTCGTTGATGCGCTGCCCGTTGAAGAAGAAATCGCCTCCCTCGATGGTATTGAAACCGGCAATCATGCGCAGCAGCGTGGTCTTGCCGCATCCCGAAGAGCCGAGCAACGTGAAGAACTCACCCTCCTCGACGTCCAGGCTCAAATCCGGAATGATGACATTCCCGCCATATGCCTTGCGCGCATGCGCAATGTGGATCGCGACACTCATCGACACGCCCCCCGGTCCTTTATTTCATGATGTCCATCATCAGGCTCGTGAACTTCTCCTGCACGCCCTTCTTGATCTTGCTCGACCATACGGCGTCGACCGGGAAGATGCTGGCGCTCTTCATGACCGCCTTGGCATCCGGCAGCTCGACATCAGTGCGTACCGGGTTGGCTCCCGCAGTCTGCTTCGCGATCAGCTCCTGTCCTTCCTTGGAGGAGATGAAGTCGACAAACAGCCTGGCGTTCTCCAGGTTCTTCGCGCCCTTGACGATGCACATGCCGGAAAGCTTCGAAGCGGAGCCTTCGGCCATATAGCAGAACTTCACGTCCGGAGTACCGGCGGAAACCAGCTGGAGCGCCGGCGCGTCCCAGGCCAAGCCTACGGCATACTCGCCGCTCACCACGCCCTTGTAGGTCACCGAACTGCTGTTGACGATACGTCCATCCAACTGCTTCAGCAGCGATGCCACGTAGTCCCACCCGGCCTGGGCGTCCACGTCGCCTTTGCCGAAGTCAAGCAGCATGTTCTCCAGGTGGTTGTAGGCGGACGAGGAAGTTCCCGCGTCGCCAAACGCAATCTGCCCCTTCAAGGACGGATCCAGAAGGTCGCTGTACCCCTTGATGTCCTTGGAGACCAGCTTCGTGTTGTAGATGATCACCGGACAGGTGCCATTCACCGCGGTGAACATGCCCGAGGTATTGCGGAACTTCTCGGGGTACTCCCCGTCATGGCTCGACACGTAGGGCTCGAAGAACTGGGGATCCTTCAACGCGTAGTACTCCCCGATCCAGGTGATATCCGTGGAAGGATTGTCCTTTTCCGCCTGAATGCGGGAATAGACCTCTCCGGTACTACCGGTAATGATGTCGACCTTCACCCCGTACTTCTGCTCGAAGGCGGGAACGACCGCGTCCAGATTGTCCGCCGCGGTCGAAGTGATCAGCACGAGGCGGTCACTCTTTGCCGGCTGCCCGGAAGCGGCAGTCTCCTTGGTCCCTTGTGCGAACGCCAACGAAGCGAAACACAATCCTGTCAGCACCAGCGCCATCCTTTTCATAGAAACCCCCTTCAGTCATGTAAAAAGTTTTCACAAATAACTGTAAAACCTAATAAAATTATTTGCAACAAATTTGTGAAACGGAACGCAATATCGTCATTGCATCGGGGTGGGTGGACGAGCCGGCAAAAAGACACCCCCGGTCAACGGGGGCTGGAACACCACCAGGCGGCAAACAATCAGAGCAGCATGAGCAAGGTTCCGGCAACAATCAGGACAAGTCCGATGGCAGAACGTTTGCCCAGCCGTTCGTGGAAGACCACGGCGGAAAAGGCGATGGTCACCAGCATGCTGAGCTTGTCGATCGGGACGACGACACTGGCAAGCCCGTCCTGCAGCGCCTTGTAATAGCACAGCCAGGAACCGCCGGTAGCAAGGCCGGAAAGGCAGATGAATCCCAACTCGCCCCTCGGGGTCTCGAGCACCTTGTCCTTCTTGCCGGTGACGAAGACCATGACCCAGGCCATGACCAGCACCACGGCGGTACGGATGGTGGTGCCGAGGTTGCTCGCCACGCCCTGGATACCGATCTTGCCGAGAATGGCGGTCAGTGCGGCGAACAGGGCCGAACCAAAGGCGAGCAGGAGCCAGGAACCCTTCTCCTCCTTAGGTCCCTCGGTCTCCTTCTTCTGGATCATCAGCCAGGTGCCGACGCCGATCAGGACCACGCAGAGCGCCTTCAGCGGGGTCACCTGCTCGTGCAGGAACAGGAAGGCGAGCATGATGGTCAGGATGGTGCTCGACTTGTCGATCGGCACCACCTTGTTGATATTGCCGATCTGCAGGGCACGGAAATAACACAACCAGGAAGCTCCAGTCGCGAGACCGGAGAGGACCAGGAAAAGCCACGTCCTGGCAGGAATCTCGGACAACGGGGTATACTGCCCTGTCACCCACACCATCACCGCCGACATGACGAGGACGACGATGGTCCTGATGGCCGTGGCGACCGTAGAGTCGGTCTTGCGGATGCCACATTTGGCAAGGATCGACATGAGTCCGGCGAAAAGCGCGGACAAGAACGCGTACATGACCCACATAGCAACTTACCTCTCGGCTTACTATACAGGCAAAGTCCGCCACACGCCATGGTTTCCGATGTCATTCCCCTACGATTTCATCCAACAACCCGATATCCCAGAGAAGCCAGCTGCCCACATACTTCTTGCGGATGTCCTTGGTGCACTTCACGTGGGTCGGGATATTCCTGGTCTCCACACCGACCTCCTCCAGGCGGACGGGCATGGAGAGCGAGCGCATCACCGCTGCTACCTCGTCCGCCTTGGGAAGGGCCGCGATCACCTGACGGATTTCGGGCCATTTCCTGGCAATCACCTCAACGCGTTTCCTGTGTCCGGCAAGGTCGTATTTGTGCTCCTTTGCCTCCAAGGCGATCATGCTCTCGGCAGCCGGCCCGACATAGCTCCGCAACACTGGCTTCCACTCCTCGTAGCTGAATGCGGCGGCACGGGCATTGGCTTCCCGGATGTCGATATGGCCGATCGTCCGCATGCGCTCGTACATGCCAAGCGCGTACAGCGTGGCGGCACCGCACTGGATGCCGTGCAGGTCGCAGGGGGTCCCGAAGGCCAGATGGCGCATGTCGATGATGTGGCTGATGTAGTGCTCCATCCCGCTCGCCGGACGCGTCACCCCGGCATAGGCCATGGCGCAACCGGCAAGCAGGAGACCGTCGGTCACCTCCTTCACCGCCTCCCGGTCCCCGTCCAGCAGCTTCGGGGCGGCCCGCAACTCGGAGTCCAGAGCCCGGTGGATCATGCCGGCGATCTCGGGACAGTAGTATTCCCCGTTGATCAGGTTGCTCAGCTTCCATTCGGTCAGGCTGATGTACTTGGCAAGCATGTCCCCCAATCCGCTGGCGATCATGTGCCTGGGGCTGTTGGCAAGCACATCCAGATCCGCCACCACCGCCCAGGCAGTGGCCGAAGGCAGGGAAACCTTCAACCCATCCACATCCACCGAACTGGTCGGGCTGACCATGCCGTCCATGCTTGGGGCGGTCAAGACCAGGATGTACTGATGGCCGGTGGCGCGGCTGACAAACTTGGAAAGGTCGTTGATCACGCCGCTGCCGATGGCAAGGATGCCATCCGCCTCGGGATCCCAGTGCATGATCACCTTTCCAAGTTCCTCCTCGGTCGGAGGAACGGGACTTGTCGTCTCATAGACAAAGGAGCTCGACGGGATGTGGGCCTTCCCGAGAATCCGGATGACCTCGTCCCCTGCCGCCGCCTTGGTGTGCAGGTCCATGACCAGGAAGGGATGATGGCAGTCCATCTCCTGCAAGAGCCGGGGGATTTCCTCCAGGGCCCCCTGCTGGACCACCAGAGCTTTCACCGCGTCATTGACATGGCGCTTCCCACAACTGCAAACCTTTCCTCCGTTAAGTTCCATATCGCCTCCCACTTTTCTCAACCACTTATTCTAACTCATTCGCATCCCTCTTCCTAGCACAATCAGAAAATACGGAACCGCCCCGTCGGTTTCCATTTTTCAGAGCACCTCCCACATCCAGACGAAATGCGTTATCATAGGTAAAACAAGGAAGGAAAGTATGCGTTTCGTGGCTTTTGGAGAGATTTTGTTCGATGTGATCATGGACCAGGCGAAACTGGGAGGGGCACCCCTGAACGTGGCAAGCCACATCCAGCGGCTCGGGGCGGAAAGCCTGGTCGTCAGCGCGGTGGGCGAAGACGAACTCGGCCGCAGGGCGATCAAGGAGATTTCCGAGCTGGGGCTGACCACCCGCTACATCAAGCGCAGCACCTACCCCACCGGAAGGGCTGACGTCACCCTCCAGGACGGCAACGCCGACTACACTTTCAACGAACCTTCGGCTTGGGACGACATCACCTTGACCGAACCGCTTCCTTCCCAGGTGGATGTCCTGTACTGGGGATCCCTCGTCCAGAGACATGAGACCAGCAGGCAGAGCCTCAAGGCGCTTCTTACGGAAACGAAGGCGCCCTTGCGGTTCTTCGACGTCAATATCCGCAAGCACTTCTACACCCCCGCCATCCTCGATGACGGCATCGCCCACGCCACCATCCTGAAGATGAACGACGAGGAAGTCTCGATTGTCAGCTCCGCCGTCGGCCGGAAAGGGGCGGACCTGGAAGAGTCCGTACGGAACCTGCTTGCCGCCTATCCGCTGGAAATGGTGCTGGTCACCCTTGGCGGAGATGGCTCGGAATGTTTCACCAAAGGGGGCAAGTGTTTCAGACAAGCCTGCGGGAACGTGGATGTGGTGGACACCGTCGGCGCCGGCGACAGTCTTTCGGCCGCCTTCATCTCCACCCTGGTTGGAGGGGGTTCCGTCCAGGAGGCGCTCCACAGGGGCACCATGCTTGCCAACTACGTCTGCGGGCACCGGGGAGCGATTCCCGCCTACGACGGGCACATCAGGGCCCTGCTCGGGCTCTAACGGTCAGGTCTCGGGGAAAAGCGTGTCCTTCCGCATGGTTTCCGCCGCCTGGTCCGGACCCTGCGGCCTGCCGAAATAATAGCCCTGGATATAGTCGCAGCGGAGCTTTTCCAGATTTTCATACTCGCTCCTGGTCTCGACACCTTCACAGACAATCCCCTTGCCCAGGTCATGGACTAGGGCGATCACGTCCCTGAGGAACGGCTGAGCCACGTTCGGGCCGCAATGGGAGCCGAGCGACTTGTCGATCTTCACGAAATCCACCGGAATGGTGGAAAGCATGTTCAGGGATGAATAGCCAGTCCCGAAGTCGTCCATCATCAGTTGGATGCGCATGGCCTCGGCAGCCTTGAAGAAGGAAGCGGCGTCAACCCCGTTCTGGATGCAGAGGCTCTCCGTGATTTCCAGCCTGACGCCAGCAGCGGGCACGTCATAGGTCGCAAGCAGGCGCTGCAGGAAGGAAAGATAGCCGGCATCCCCAAGCTGGTCCGCGGAGTAATTGATGGAAACCGGGGGAGGCAGCAGCCCTTCCTTCCGCCACAGGCTGATCTGACGCACGGTCATTTCCGTGGTCAGGCGCCCGAGTTGGCGGATCCAGCCGTTTCTTTCGGCGATCGGAATGAAGACTCCCGGACCAAAAGCCCCGTTCTTCATCCGCGCCAGGGCCTCAAAGCCAATCAGCTTCCCGCTGTGGGTGTCCACCTGCGGCTGGTAGACCATCGTCAGGCCGTCATGCTGGATCGCGTCCAGCACCAGGCCTTTCGCCACATCCTTCTCCTGTTCTTCCTTCTGCATCCGCCGGGTAAAAAGAAGGTAGTTGTTCCCGCCCTTTTCCTTGGATCTTGCGAGCGCGGTCTCGGCCCAGACGAGCACCTCTTTCAGACGGGTATTGCGTTCCGAATTGGCGGCGCCCAGACTGGCGGAAACCAGGGTGCTGTCAAGCCCGGTCTTCCGTTCCTTTCCGAACACCGCAAGCACGCGGTCCAGCACCGGATCGAACTCCTTCAGGTGCCGGTCGGGGAAGACAAGCAGGAACTCGTCCCCTCCATAACGGGATACCACTGCATCATACTTTCCCGCAAGGATGCCAAGCTCCGATGCAATGTCCTTCAGGATGCGGTCGCCTACCACATGGCCGTAGGTGTCGTTGATGTCCTTGAAGCCATTGATGTCCATCAACACAAGCGCGTACTCCCGTCCGCTGGCCTCCTCTTCGTCCAGCCTGCCCAGAACCCGCTGGCGGGTGTAGGCGCCAGTCAGGGAATCGTGCTCGTTGGCGAACCGGAGCCGGTCGGCCGTCGTGCGGAGGGACCGTTCCATCTGCTTTCGCTTATGGATCTCCAGGCGGGAACCGGCGACCACCAGCAGGCAGCCGAGCAGGATGAGCGTCATCGGATAGAAGACCTGCCCGTACAGGTCGTTGAAAGAAACCGGAGCGTCCAGGATGATGGTACCCTCCGGAAGGGCGTCGAGCGGAAGACCGAACCGCGCCATCCCCTGGTAGCTGGCCACATACGCGCCGGCGGCCTCAATGGAAGAGACGGACACCGCCGAAAGGTCCAGGTCTTCGTCAAGGACGGCGTGCATGGTGCGGACCGCCCCGGCAGCCATGTTCCAGAAGAAGGTGGTCCGGCCGGCCACGATTCCGTTGTTGTAGCCGCCCTTGCTGTTGTGGAAGACCGGGACGGAGGCCGCTTGGGTGACTGTACGGGAAATCTCCACCGTGGTGTGGTAGTTGTCATTCCTGTCCGAATGAGCGGTAAGCAGCAGGATGATGGTACCATCCTTGTAGCCGGAGATGACCTTCTGGAGCTCTTCGTCCGTATACTGCTCGTAGTGGAGGGAGACAAGGCGGATTCCCTCATAGGAAGGGTCTTGGGCAAGAGATTCGAAGATCTTGCCTTCCGCCTGACCGGACAGGCTGTTGTCGTAGATCGCGACCACCTCCCTCGTTGCAGGCAACAGCTTCAAGGCCAAGTCGACGGTGGAACCCACGTTGCTGTCCTCCAGATATCCGGTGACCAGCGGATCCTTTGCCGCCTCATAGCCCCGCTCGTAGTCCTGTACTCCGAAGAAAATGATGGGAAGATCCTTGAAATAGTCGTCACGGTGCCGCATGGCGAACTGCAATGCGAAGTCATCCGCCACAATCAGGCCATAGTAGTGCTCCTCGGCAAGCCGTTCCCTGATCCACTGTTCGACCATCTCGAGGTCGTCCTCGCTGTGATGCTTGAGGGAGTCCATGTTGATGACGTCAAACTCGATCTCGTTGGAATCGCTGACGGAAAGCATGCCGCCAATCTGCTCGTCATAGTAGACGCTGGTGGGGTCGTAGGAGGAAAGGAACAGCACCTGCTTCGTGCTCTTCCGCAAGGAGCGAAAGGATTCGAGGGGTGTTTCCTGGTCGTAGTGGACCGTTCCAGAAACGGACAGGGAGTTCTTGACGGTTTCCGCCTCGTTGACCCGGATTTCCCTTACCAGCGAACGGGCAAGGAGGCAAGCGCCGATGACTGCGATGACAATGCCGGTGACGGTACACAGCAAGCCCGCCCGTGGTTCGCGATGGTCGCTCATCGGTCACCTCCCTGGAAAACGCAGATTTGGGCCCGTCCCCGCTCCTTCGCCTGGTACAAAGCGGAATCCGCCTCGCCATACGCCTTGTGCAGGTCCTTTCCCGTGACGGTGCAGCAACCAACCGAACAGGAGACGTCCACCCCCAGCATGGCGGAAGTACCGGCAACCGCATCGGCCACCTTCCGCACCCGCGCCATCGGATCCACCCCTCCGACCAGGAGAGCGAATTCGTCACCTCCAAGCCTTCCTGCCAGCGCCTGCGCGTTGTTCCAGTCCATGCCCCCTTCGTCGTAGAATCCCTCGATGTCAAGAAAAGGGCTTGCGGACGAAAAGAACGTCCCGAGCAACGACTCTGGGAGCGGGTCGGCGCTCGAAAGCAATGCCCGCATCATCCCGTACCCGACCGCATGGATGACGTCATCTCCCTTCTGGTGCCCGCTCGCGTCGTTGATCCGTTTGAAATGGTCGATGTCCAGGACGGCAAATACCGGGGCATCCGCCCCCGGGGTCTCCAACACCTTCCGGGATGCCTCGAAAAAGGTCTGGCGGTTCAGCAGACCGGAAAGGCCGTCCACCCTCGCCATCCGGTGGAAATGGCTGTTGGCCAGGAACTGGGCGATCTTTCCCCGCTGCATGTAGGAGCACAACATGGTGGAGACGACGAAATAGACCAAGGCGTTGAGGATGTCCGCCCATGCGATGGCAAGCGGCTTCCAGGCCAGGGCGGTCAGGTCGAACACGGCCATGGCCGCCAGTTCCAGCGACAAAACCCGGTCCATCTCGTCCAGAAGGAACAGCGCGACGAGCGTCTGCATGACCAGGAACGAAGTCGCGACGGTGGAAGGGTCGGCAACCGAGGCTGCGATGCCGAACGCGAACAAGCCGCACATGGAAAGGTATATGTCCAGAAGGGATGCCCTGTCGGGACGAGAAACAGGACAAAAGAAGATGATTTCCGTAACGCCGGCATAGGCAAGGCAAACACCATAGAAAGGAGCGAAGGTCCGTCTGACCAGTCCCAGCAGGGAAAGGATGCAGAACATGCCCATCATCAGGAACAGGATCTGGTTGACGATCCGCGAGGTCCTCTTGTTCACCTTGCGGATCTGGGACAAGCAGGAGCGGAAAGTCTTCCGGTCATACCCGAAATACCTCCATGCTTCAAGACTCCCTTTTTCCCCGAACATATACCTTCTTCCCGGATTTGTGCCTATCTTATTGCGTTTGGCAAAATCATTCCACCACCTACGGACATTCTCAGGTGGTTTTGTCGGGTTGCCCGGCCGTAACGGAACCTTGCAGGCCTTCCCGTTGCAGGGACTTGTCCTCATACATGGCTTCGTCCGCCTTCCTGAGGACCGCGTCGATATCGGCAATCTTTCCCGTATGGATCGTGTATCCCAAGGCAAGGCTGAGGCCCTGCGCCAAGCAGGAGACCTTGATCTGGTCGATCAGGTTCCGGGCACCGGCGTCGTCCATGCCCTCTCCGATGACCAGAAACTCGTCTCCTCCCATGCGCACCACATGGTCTGCATCCGTCAGGTGCACCAGAATCTTGCTGATGGAGCAGATCAGGTGGTCGCCCGCCTCGTGGCCCTGGGTGTCGTTCATGTGCTTCAGTCCGTTGATGTCACCGGAAATCAGGGCCACCGTACCCACAAAGGTCCGCTCCCGGAGGTATTGCGCGAGACCACCCCGGTTCAGCACGCCGGTCATGGGGTCGTGCAGGCTTCGCTGGAGGGCCTCGTTCAGGCTGTTGCGGTTGCGCAGCAGCGCGGCGAAGAAGTCCGTCAGTGTGGCGAGCATGTACCCCGCAGGACGGAAATTCTCGTCAGAGGCGTTCAGGACCATGGTGAAGCCGAGCGAGGTGCCGGAGACCGCCAAGTGTCCGGAGATGATGTTCCGCACCCCATCGATCGGGAGGACGAAGTCCGGGTTTCGCTTCAAGAACTCCTCGTAGTCGGGAATCATCGCGACCTTTTTCTGGGTGAAAATCCGGTACAAAGGTTCCAGGTTCTTGCGGAGCAAGCCCTGCATCTCCTCCTTGACGGGCAGACGCCCCTTCCGACACCACTCGTACGTGCAGCGCACCGTCTGCTCCGGCCGTTCCTCGAACAGCAGGAACCGGTCTGCCTGCATGCTGAAGGCAAGATGTTCCATGGCCTTCTGGATGCCGTGGGAGGGATCCTTTTCCGCCATGCCCTCGGTGATGGCGTCATTCGCCCACATCTCGTAGTCGAGCAGACTCTGCGAGGAAGTGCCATGTTCCTGATTTCCTGTGGCATGCCCTATGGAGAGGCGCACAATCCTTCCCTTCCAAGGGACCAGAACGCCCTTGACGAGGTATTCCTGGCCGCTTCCCTTGCATTTCTGCTGGTAGATGGAGAACGTCGACGCGGAAAGGGTGCTGTTGGGACAGAATCTGCAGGGAGTGTCGCTGCACTCCAAAATCTCGTAGCACTTCTTCCCTGCACAATCGCTGTCCTCGGCAAGGTTCAGGTCCTTGCGCATGGCCCTGTTGAGGAACAGGATCTCGTTGGTCTCTGGATCAATCAGCGCGACCCGGTCTGATAGGGAATTCAGAATTTCGGTCGACAGCCCCACCATTTGCCAAAGGGAGTTCAGGCGCTCCATTCCATTGTCCTCGGGATGCCTGGCGCGCTTGTACAGCAAATCCAGCAGGTCGAAGAAACCCTGTGCCTCCGCACCGAAGGCGAGGGAGCAGGCCATCTCCAAGTGGCAGGCGATTCCGCCAATCTCCGGGATGCCTTGGATACGATTCCGGACCTTCCGCGCAAGCTGCACAAGCAATCCACTGTCCGGCTCCTTGCTCAAAAGGAGGAAGTCGCAACCCGTGAGACGGGAAGCCGAGGCGCCCAGCGGAATGCCATCCCGTTTCAATTCCTCGGCGGCAATCTTCGTCACCGCCTGGGTGAAGCCGCTACCGAAGGTCCTGCACAGGTGCCCGTAGTCCTTCAACGTCAGATAGACGCCACAATAGCCCGTTCCGCTCTTGCGGTATGCCTCGTCGTAGGCGCTTGCGGCAATCAGGATTCCATACATGTCAAGCAGGCCGGTCTCCGGGTCGGTGATGAAGGACTCTTCCGGATGTGCCCTTCCCACGTTGAGGAACCCTGCAGTGCCCGCAATCTCGTTTCCAAGATACCAAGGAAACTCCGTGACCGTCAGCTGCCGCCCTACCCCGTCCACCAGGATCATGCGGGTATCATGCAGCGTCTCCCCATGACGGAGGATGCGTTCCTCCCGGCTGCGGAAGGAGTCGGCGTCGATATAGATGCCAAGTTCCTTGGCGGTCTTTCCCAGCACCTCGTCACGGTTCTTCCCTATCTCGGCAAGCAGTTTCTCATTGGCACCCAGGAAGCGGAGCGAGCGGTCTTTCCAAAAGGCGGGAATGCCGGAGAACCGGAGGAACGCGTACAGGAGGGAGCGCTCCCATGTCGGCGACTGGATATCCAGAGATTCCGAACCGGAAGAAAGGGATGCGGCGAAGACCGGGAGCAGCGACTTTCGCTGTGGGTAGGTCTCCCAGATGTCCTGCCGCTCGCACAAAAGGATGCCTTTCTCGTTCCCCCGTGGAAGGATGAGCGCAAGGAACGTCGTCCAGCGGTAGGTGCCGTCTTCCCGACGAATCCGGAACAGGTCCTGTGCATAGCCACGCTCGGAAGCATCAGCCACACGGTAGAGCTGCTCCACGTCGATGAAGGAAAGGAACCGTTTCCGGTCGTCCATGTGCACCAGCTCGCTCGTGTATGCGGCGAACGAGGAGGATATGCCGTGGAAGACAAAACCGGGACGGACCTTCGGATGGACGCATTCGACGACCTCGATCTCATCCTTTTGCAAGTCCAGGAAATAGACCCCGTCAAAGAACTGGACCACGTTCCGGAACATGGCGTCGAAGCGCCGGTTCTTCGTGGCCTCTTGGTCGAAGCTGATGTTGGTCAGGTTCACCTTGCCAATCCAGAAATCCTGCACGCCACTGAGTTTGGTCACGTTCATGCGCAGGTACTGGCCGTTATCCACGAAAGTCGTGGTGCCCGTGGTGCCTGCGAACACCTGGTCCATGAAATAGCCCAACTTGCGTGAAAGCAGGATATTCCTTACGGAGAGCACCTTGTTGTACTCCTCCAGACTCTGGATGCCGACCGTCTTGAGCTCGGTCAGGAATGCCTGGTTCACGCAAAGCATCCGACTCGTCCCGTTCTCCCGCAGGCACAGCCCGATCGGGGTCTGGGAGACGATGTCCACCAGACCTGCAGCCCCGTACACGGAGCGCTCGAGGTCGCTTTCCAGCAGGATGTGCTTCCTGCCCAGCTCGGAACGCGCGCTGGCTATCGGCATGGGTTTGCCGTAATAATAGCCTTGGATCCGCTCGCAACCGATTTCCTTGAGGAAGGCCAGCTGCTCTTCGGTCTCCACGCCCTCCGCAAGGACATGCAGGCCCATGCGCTTTGCCATCAACACGATGCCGGTGATGATGTCGCGGCTCTTCGCGTCGAAGTTCTGGAAGAAACCCATGTCCAGCTTGATGAGGTCGAAACAATAGGAATGGAGGACGTTCAACGAGGAATACTCCGCGCCGAAATCGTCGAGCCAGACCTCGTATCCGGCATCGTGGATCGCCTTGATGGTGCGGGCCATCTGGCCGCGGTTCTCCGCAAGTCCGCTCTCCGTGACCTCGACATGGATGTATTTCCGGGGAACCTGGTATTTCGCCACGGCTTCCTCAAGACACTTCAGCGGGTCGATCAGGTCGAAATCCAGCTGGGAGAGATTGAGGGAAACGGGAACCAGGTGCAGGCCGCTTTTCAGCCGCTCATGGAGGGACTGCACGACATGGTCGATCATGTAGGCGTCCAGACGGCCGATACGTCTGGAGTTCTCCAGGACCGGGACGAAGACACCGGGCATGATCATGCCGCGCTCGGGATCCTCCCACCTCGCCAGCGCCTCGAACGAACACACTTTGCCCGAAAGAGTCCGCACGACGGGCTGGTAGTACAACTTGATGTAACCTTCCTTCAGGGCAAGGTCGAAGTGCTCGAGGATATACTGCCGTTTCTCCAGACGATCCTCCATCTCTTTGGAGAAAACCACATAGGAGTGCTCCCTGTCGTCCTTGGCAGCGTTGCAGGCGATCTTCGCCATATCGAACGAATGCCGGACCACCTCCTCAGATACGTCATGGTCGAACATGACCACGCCGGCCTTCAGTGCGGAGCTCTTGGACCCGATATAGCGGTTCACCAAAGCGCAGGCCTCCTCGACCTTTTCCCCCAGCCCGTCGCGGGGCAGAATGGCAAGGAAAGTATCCGCATTGGTGTGGCCGAACAACCCTTTCGAGAATGTCTTCCTCAATGTCTGAGCGATGTAGGAGAGGAGCCGGTTGCCTGCATCTATGCCGTTTTCCCGGTTGAAGCCACGGAAATTGGCGATGTTGAAGCAGACAGGGCAGTAGTCCGGGAAATTGCCGTTGTTCCTGGTAGTCTTGGACATGTCTATGGACGCAGTGAAGAAATCTTTCCCGCCGAGAAATCCGGTGAGCTCGTCCGAGATGCTGTTCGCCAGTTCCATCTGCTGGCTGACCAAGTGCAGGAAAAAGACCTTCCGCCCATCAATCTCGTCCAAAGTGATGATACTGTCGGCGTCGTGCAGATGGCGGGAGGCGGTCAGGTACTGGAAATGGAGCGTAAACTGGTTTCCCCCGCTCCCAACCACGTTGGCTAGGCTGACACTGTCCTCGCTGGTCATCCCGCGGAACGTGCCGCCGGTCAGGGAAAAGAATTCCGCCTCGGTCGCGCAATCATACAGCAGGCAGGCTTCCCTGTTTGCAAAGAGGATGGTTTCCTCATCATTGGCCTGTACGATGCACAATCCGATGGTCAGCCTGTCATAGTACCAATGCAGTTTTTCCCTGTCGAGCGGTAATTTCCTGATATGTCCATGAGAGCGTTCTTTCACCATACATACATTACCAGACGTATGCTTTTGCTGTCGATATTGACAATCAGCACTTTTTTGAGGTTTTCCTCAATTAATTGCGGCACGTCATCCCCTCTCCCGACAAAAGGGGGCTGCCCGGAAGGCCATTGGACATTTCCGTAGCCATGTCCCAAGGTCTGGTTATTTGCCTAGCCCGCGCAGCTCGGCCATCAAGCCCCCCAGGTTGGCCGGCTTTCCTTCGGCGAAAACGAGGGACAGGTCCCGATAACGGGAGAAGAGCCGGTTGTAGGTATCCACATCGGCCTGGCGCGGCCGGCAGGATTCCTCCAGCACCCCGGTCATATGGCTTACCGCCTCGGGGAATGAAGGCCATATCCCTCCAACCACGCTGGCGGCCACTGCCGCGCCCAACGCGCAGGTCTGGGTGCTCCGGGAAATGCTGACCTCACGGTCCAGCACGTTGGCATAGATGTCGACCAAGAGCTGGTTTTTCCGGGGAATGCCGCCGCAGGCGATGACGGAAGAGACAGGATGCCCGTTGGACTCGAGCTGCTCCAGGATCATCCGGGCCCCGAATGCGGTCGATTCGACCAAGGCACGGTAGATTTCTTCCGGCTTGGTACGCAACGTCAACCCCAGGACCAACCCACTGAGCGAGGCATCGTTGAAGACGGAGCGGTTCCCATTCATCCAGTCCAAGGCAAGCAAGCCGCTCTGTCCCGGCTTCAGTCTTGCGGCCTGCTCCCCCAGTTCCGCGAAAGAAAGTCCTTTGGGAGCGATATCGTGGACATACCAGCCAAGCAGGTCGCCGACGGCGCTCCGCCCCGCCTCGACCAGATAGGCACCGGGCATGATGGCGTCACGGGCGACACCGAACATGCCGGGAATCTCGGGGACCGGATCGCTGCCGGGGACGAGGACCAGGTCGACCGCGCTGGTCCCGATGGTCTCCACCAAGACTCCGGGACGAATTCCCGCCCCAAGCCCTCCCGCGTGGCCGTCAAACATGCCGGGAGCGATGGGGATGCCGGAAGCAAGACCAGTCCGTTTGGCCCATTCGGCGCAAAGGCAGCCAGCCGTCTCGTCGACACGAAGCATCCGCGAGGGGTCGAAGGTGTGGGCAATCCGTACCAAGGCCTGGTCCAGTGAAGCGAAAAAGGCGTCGGAAGGGAAACCGCCCAGGTCTTCCCGGTACATCCACTTGCAGGCGAGTCCGCCCTTGTTGCGGGCGATAGACGCCGCCCTTCCCCCACCTGAGAGGACAAAGGGAATCCAGTCATCCAGCTCCACCCAGGTATAGGCGGCGTCAAAGGTCCTGCGGTCCCGGCGCGCCAGCCTGAGCAGACGGGGCCACGGCATCTCCACCGGGCACCGCCCTCCGGTGGTGCGGAGAAACCGGTTCCCCTCCTCCGCGCACCGTCGGGTCATCTCCTCGGCCTCCCCAGCCGCGCTGTGGTCTTTCCACAGCCAGAGCATCGCGTTTGGGTTGCCATCAAAGGCAGGGTCGTCGGCAAGCAGGGAACCATCGGCCTTCAAGGGAATCATCGAGGATCCGGTCGAGTCGACTCCGATGGCCCTTACCTCCGAGCGCCGGAAGGAGGGATTTCCCGCTTCGGCCGCGTCGAGGGCTCCGGTGACCGCACGTTCCAACGCGAAGAGGTAGTCGCGCGGGTCATGGCGGACCGCCTGGGGTTCCTCGGGGAAGGGAAGCACCCCCTCGACTCCGGAAGGATAGGGACAGACCGCCTGTCCGAGCTCCCTTCCGGTGAGCGCGTCAAAGACCACCGCCCGGCCGCTTGCCGTCCCGAAATCAATCCCGATTACCGCTTGCATCTGTGTATCCCGCATTACCTCAATATACCATGATTTCATACAGACGGGCGGCATCCATTCCATAGGTGCCGGTCACTGTCAGGACAAGGGTATCACAGACAAGCATCTGGTCCAGCTCGACGACCACCAGGCGCTGGTGGTTCTCCTTTTCTTCCCGGGTGAAGAGGAGCTTGCCTTTCCCGCGTACCTCAAGACGATAGGATCGGACCAGCTGGGGCGGCAGCCATTCGGGCTGCCTGCTGCGCACCGATGCGGTCAGGCTGGGCATGATTTCCTGACTGAGGTCCGGGTCGAAGACCATGCGGACCTGATGGATCTTCCGAGGCACGGGGAACGTCAGGGTGATTGCCTGGCCCTTTCCAATCGGCCCGGACTGCCAGCAATGGGATTGTCCACCTTCCTCCCGCAGGTGGCCGTCGACGACGGATGCCGCCGCACAGCCAGGAGTCTCGCTGGTCGCGGTGACGAAAGCGTCCCGGGCCAGGTCCTCCGGATCCGTGGTATCGAGGCCTGGTATCCAGGCGTCGTCGCGCATCAGCTCGAGCTGAAGCTCGCGGATGTGCGTCTCTCCCACCTCGCGGGGGGACTCCCGGTAACGGACGGCAAGGGCGGCGGCAGTACCGACGGCCTGCCCGCCGATGGCGCAGGTCGCCATCACGCGGATGGCGCCGAAGGCCATCTTGGTCACCGAGATATCCCTTCCGCACATCATCAGGTTGCCGACGTTGCGGCTGTAGTAGCAACGGTAGGGGATGGTGAAGATACCGTCGAAGTGCAAAACGTGGCTCGGCACTTCGTCCAAGTCCTTCAGTCCTCCGGGTGTGTGCATGTCCATCGGCCAGCCGCCATAGGCGACCGCGTCGGGAAACACCCGGTTGGCAAGCACGTCGTTCTCGTTCAGAAGATAGGGGCCCTCCAGACGCCGGCTCTCCCGGATGCCGGGAACCTCGCCTACCCAGTCCAGGTCATAGTTGGCCGCTCCATGGTCCCCCTGGTTCTTCAGATGGTCCCAGACCCCGTAGACGCTCTTGAAGAGCTCGTCCCGGATTTCCTCGGCGTCCTGGATGATATCCCCATTGGGAGCGGCAAGCTCGATCCACCAGTAGCCGGAGTCGACCTCGCTGAAATTGGGGAGCGCCTTGGAGGTTCCCTTGGCCACTACCCTGCCTGCGTCATCGATTGCCTCGATGCGGGAAAGGTGGGGACGATAGCGGAGGTCATGTTCGGTATAGGTATAGGCCCAGGCAGGCTTGATATAGGAAACAGGACGGCCACGGTCCACTGCCTGAAAGAGGATCGAGTCCCCCATGGTGTACCGGTCTGCTTGTTCCGGGGCATCCTTTTCCTGGAATTCCGAGCGGGCTTCGCTGCCGTAGCGGAAGGCGGCTCCCGCCTCCTTGCCCAAGGTCCCGTGTCCCGTGGCATCCACGAAAATCCTGGCAGCGAGCCGGAAACGCTTTTCGGTGGTCATCTGATAGCAACGGATGGCCCGGATGGTGCCGTCCTCCACCTCCACATCGCTCATCGTCGTGTTCAGGTAAGCGTCCAGGTTCTTCTGGAAATGGACCTTCTCCCAGAGCACCGAGTCCCAGACGCTGAAGCTGTGGCGTGGGTTCCGCCACTTGTTCTCCAACAGCAGCTCCTCGATGATGCCGGTCTCGTTGACGTTTTCCTTCGTCATGTGGCAGGAAGCTCCCACGACATGCATGCGGACTTCGCTCGAGGCGTTGCCCCCGAACATCGGCCGGTTCTGGACGATGGCCGTCCTTGCCCCGTGACGCGCGCTGGCGATTGCGGCGGAGATGCCCGCCAGCCCGCCACCTACCACGATTACCTCATAGGTCCGTTCCAAAATTTGTTGCTGCATAGCTGTCTTGTACTCCAAGCGTACGGGAGGGGCATTGAATCTCATGCACGACAATCTTTGAAATCGTGCAAACATCTCCACCAGCACTCACGTCGGATATATACTGGGCATATGGAACTCAATTACTGGGACGGAATCGTGCAGTCCATCGCCTACCTGCGTTCGCGCTACGGCTGGCGCGTGGTCATCAAGGATTTCGCCGGATTTCTCGGGAAGGAACCTGCCATCGCCTCGTCGGTCGGCCTGTGCATCAGCCACGAGTGCGATTGGTGCATGAAATTGAAGGCTCATGATGCGCTCTGGGAGCGCTGCCAACGGGGCAATGCGCTGCTGCGCAACGCCTGTGCCCGCAAGCGATGCTGGTTCATCGGCAACGCCTGGTGTGGCATTCCGGAATTCGTCTTTCCAGTCTTTTATGGGGACCAGGTCATCGGAGCCGTGTGCATCGGGGGCTTTCCCCACGATGATGAGCGCAATCGTGTCCGTGCCAGACGGGCGGTCGCCTTGGCCGGATCCGACCCAGCCTTGCTGGAACACTGGAAGGACACGTTCACGGTCAGCAAGGCGGACACCCAGGCGATGGCGGCTGCCAGCGGGGCCATTGGGGCCTGGCTCACCCTGTACTACACGCAGCTGAAGGAGTTCGGCATTGTCCGCGAGGGAGAGATTTACCGTGCCAACACCGCCAAGCTCCTCACCCTTTCCCACGCCATGGCCTTCATCCGTAGCTCCTGGAAAGAGGAAATCCACGCCGCCGATATCGCCAGGTTCTGCCACTGCAGCGTCTCCCACCTGAGCCATCTGTTCAAGAAGAACCTGCAACGGTCCATCACCGAGGTCATCGAGGAAGAACGGCTGACCCGCGCCAAGCGGATGCTGGCGGATACCGACATGCGGGTCACCGATATCGCCATGGCCTGCGGTTTCGGAGATCCGAACTACTTCTCCTTCGTCTTCCGCCGTGGCTCGGGGATGACTCCTTCCGCCTTCCGGGCATCCATCCGGAAAGGAAGAGCCCTCCCATGAGAAAGCATATTTCCACCCATCTTCTGGCGTTGGTGACCGGCTTGATCATCCTTCCTTTCGCATTGCTCTTCGTAGGCAGCCTCCTCCAGTACGAGCGCACCATCCAGGATGAACTCAGCCAGCGGATCGTCGAGGATGTCCGCCATAGCAACGAGGACCTCAACCAACTTTTCGAGAAGATGGTCAACCTCAGCACAATCTTCGCAACGACGAGGACTTCGGCGTGGAGTTCACCACACACCTTGCAGGATCCTCCTATGACCATTACAAGGCATTCGCCAACGTGTGCCGTTCCATCGAGCTGCAGAATCTGTACGACGACATGCTCGCCCATATCAGAATCCTCTTCCAGGACAACGCGGGGTTCTGGTACAGCAACCAGCCCTTCAGTCCGGAAGAACAGCACGCCTTGGAACAGGCTTCATGGGTAGCGAAGAGCAAGCAGAACCAAGGGTTTGCCGTGTGGAACCAGAACGAAGGCATCTCTTACGCCAGCGAGCTCTACGGGCTCAACGGGGATGTCCAACCGCTTGGCACCATGGTTGTCTCGATCGACCAATCCTTCCTTTGGAAGATACTCGCATCGCACCCCGGCAGGCAGCCAACTCATCTGGCTGGACTTCTCCAATGATGAAGTGCGGGGAACCTTTACCATCACGTTGCTCGCCCGCAAGGGAATCGGAACCCAAAGCAGACTAGCCACACTAAGGGACCTGATGCGTGCAAGTGCGGAAGACGGTGATGTGCCGTCACTCATCGATGGCATCGAATCCCTTTTCTCCCAGATACCCTACAAACTGCATATCAAGGATGAACGATATCACCACTCGGTGTTCCTCAGCTTCATGGTGGCGCTCGGAGCGCGAGTAGAGGGGGAGAAGAGCGTATCCACAGGACGTGTCGACGCGGTGCTTGTGATGCCGAAGCACCTGTATGTGATGGAATTCAAACGAGACAAAGACGCCCAAACCGCCACCAGCCAGATTCTGGAAAGGTGCTACGGCAAGCCCTATGCCTATCTGAAGGGTCTCAAGCAGGTCCACCTGGTTGGAATCAATGTCGACACCCGGACAAGGCAGGTGACAGTCAAAGAAGAGCCGGTTGCCGGATAATGTCATTGGCCGGGATGCCATACCATGTGTGCCACAGGAAGAACCAGGATGCATGCCACTTGCCGGGAAAGGATCTGGGACATATAGTTTGTGCATATGCTTGCCATCACGTTCCTCAACATCACCCGTAAGGCAGAAGGCGCAATCAAGAGCGGGGAAAGCATCCTGATCCAGTTTCCCCTTGGATCGACCATGCTGATTGATACCGGGGTGCCTGAAAGCGGAGAGATGCTCCGGGACCGGCTGCGCTCTCTCGGGGTAAGGCGGATCGATTGTCTCTTGCTCACCCACTTCCACATCGACCATATCGGTGGAGCCCCCTGCATCCTGGACTCGTTCCCGGTCGGTGAGGTCATCACCTGGCCGGAAACCTACTTCGGGGATGTCTGTGACAACGACAGGGTCCCGCAACTGTTCGCCGCTCTGCGGAGGCACAATCTTGCCAGCCACATGGTCTGGGAAGGAGACCAATGGAAGATGGACGGCGTATCCATTGATGTCCTTGGGCCTTGGAAACACTTTCCGGCCGACTGGCAAACGTACGAAGCCTCCATCGCCGATACGCTGCGCTTCCCCTACTACCACAGCAAGGCCCATCCGGCGGAACCTTTCATCAACGACTCCTCCATCAGCCTGAAATGCACCTATGGCAAGGGTTCGTTCCTTACCTGTGGCGATCTCTACTACCCGGGAGAAGCGCGCTTGGTCCGCTTTCACAAGCCGGACCTTTCCTGTACGCTTGCGAAGGTCAACCACCACGGGGCGTATACCTCGAGCACCAAGGCGTGGATACACGCCACGCGCCCCAAGGCCGTCTGCGCCGTCAGAGACTCGCTCCCTCCCTCGCCGAAACCGGAAGCCGCTTCCTTCTGGAAGGACAATGCGGACAGCAGGCCGGAGAAGGACTGGCCCGCCATGGGATGCGAGTACTACCATACGTTCGTCAATGGCGAAGTGCGGTTTTTTCTCGAGAAAGACGGCTCATTCGCCGTGCAGGTGGAGCGCGGCGGGAAGAACCTGCGGTAATCTCAGCCGATGCTGGAGGGACGCATGTTCTTCGTCCCTCGCTGGGGATATGCGGTCGCATGTCCTTGGTCGTCCATCTCCACCCGCACCTCTCCATTCCAATAGGTGAAATAGTAATCGGCCCCATGTTCCGGCCATCGCTCGTACGGCCACCCGGAGACATGGTTTTTCCAGAACTCCGCCTTTTCCGGATCCTTTTTCTTCACCAGGTCGTCAGGCAGTCCGTCCTTCATGCCGACCACGATCTTCGCCCCCACCGCGTCGACCCATTCGGGAATCGAACTGGTCATGTTTCCATGATGGTTGGCCTTCGCGACCAGCGCGTGGAGGTCATCCTTGTGCCTGTCCAGGACCATGCGCTCTCCCGAATAGTACAGGTCTCCACAGGAAAGGTAGGTGCTTGTACCGTAGCTCATCTTGAAGCAGATGGAGCTGTCGTTGGCCATGGGCACCGTGACGGCGGCACTGTCGTAGGGATAGACCTCCTGCCCGTATTTCTCCAGCATCCACTTTTGGTAGTCGGAAAAGGCGTGGGGAAAATCCTTTGGTGGCGAGAGAATGTCGAACCTGACGCCTTCCAGGCTGAAGGACATGCCGTCAAAGAGCGGTTGGGGGACGAGATGGTGTTTCTCCAGCGCTGCCACGTAGGCCGGGAGCGCTTTGGTCATGTAGTCGGAAAACCAGTCGACAGGATAGGAGTAGACCCGATCCACGTCGAATGCGTCCAGAACGTCAGGCACGCCTCCAATATGGTCCAGATGGAAATGGGAAAGCAGCAGGGCGTCAAGCTTTTTCACCCCAAGCGACTGCAACCTGCGGACGATGGCAGGCCCCGCTTCCGGGACCCCGCAATCCACCAGCACGGTTCCGCCTTCGGGCAGGCGGATGATGGTGGACTCCCCGCTCTTCTCACACAGCTTTTCCTGCTGGACCAGGTTCAAGAAGTACAACTCTACCATGCCTCACCCCTTTACCGCACCGGCGTTCAAACCCTTGACGAAGAACTTCTGTCCACAGAGGAAGACGATGAACACCGGGATGACCGTCAGGCAGCAGGCCGCCATGGTGAGGTTGTATTGGCTCACCTCCTCGCCGACGAACTGGTTCAGCGCAATCGGGAGCGTGTACTGACGCCAGTTGGACAGGAAGACCAGAGGATCCAGATAGCTGTTCCAGGAATCCAGGAATTTTACGGTTGCCATGGCCGCCACCGTCGGCTTGATCATCGGCGTCATGATCCGCGCCCAGATCACGTACTCGTTCGCACCATCGATCATGGCCGATTCTCTCAGCTCGTCCGGCACCCCCATGAACGCCTGCCTGATCAGGAAAATCGAGGAGACGCTGACCAGTCCGCTGAAGACCAGCGGCCACATCGTGCCTACCAGTCCCATGTCGCTGAACATGGAGAACCGGGGAATCAGCGTCAACTGTCCCGGCACCATCAGCTGCGCGAGATAGACCAAGAACAGGGTATGGCTCCCCTTGAATTTCAGCTTGGCGAACGCGTAACCGCTCATGCAGGCAAGCACGATGACCAGCGACACATGGACGACCGCCAGCTTGATCGAGTTCCAGTACGCGAGGAAGAAGTGATAGTCTTTCCTCGCCGCGTTCCCCAGATGGAGCACGACCTGATAGTTGTCAGGATACCAATACCTCGGAATCCACTGGATGGGTACCGCCATGACATCCCTCTGCATCTTGAAGGATGCGCTGACCATCCAGATGAACGGCACGATGGTCAACAATCCGAGCATCGTGACGAGAATGTTCGCGATGATCCTCG
Source organism: uncultured Spirochaetaceae bacterium (assembly GCA_900315435.1). Classification (GTDB taxonomy): domain Bacteria; phylum Spirochaetota; class Spirochaetia; order Sphaerochaetales; family Sphaerochaetaceae; genus RUG023. The sequence goes on along the minus strand of OMYY01000017.1, from coordinate 21,428 downwards.
CCACCTTGTTTTGATGGGTTCCAACGACCTTGATCATAGGTTGGCCTCCGCTTGCTTGTTGTGATTCCATTGGATGGCAGTGACAATCAGCAACAACACGAACAGGACGACGGCGATGGCAGACGCATAGCCCATCCGGTAATAGCTGAAGGCGGTCTTATAGACGTAATAGACGAGCGTGTAGGTCGAATGCCCGGGTCCGCCCTGGGTCATGACGTTGGTGGTTCCGAACATCTTGAACGAGCCGATGATGCCGGTAATCATCAAGAAGAAGGTCGTCGGGCGGAGGAGCGGAATCGTAATCTTGAAGAACTGTTTGGATTTCGACGCTCCGTCAATCTCGGCAGCCTCGTAGAGCTCGTCGGAAATCGACTGCAAGGAAGCGCTGTAGAGGAGAATCCGGTAACCGAGACTCATCCATACCGAGACCAGCATCAACGACGGCAATGCCCAGTGGTAATCCGCCAGCCACCGGGGCGGATTCTTCCACCCCAAGGCCTTGACCATCAGCGTGAACGGGCCGTAGCTGGAGAGAAGCGCCACCCAGACCGCGGACGAAGCGACGATGTTGCAGATCTTCGGCATGTACATGACGGTCCTCAGCACGCGGGAATACTTGTCACGGCAGTAGTCCTGGATGGCCGCCGCGATCACCAAAGCGAGCAAGATGGAAACCGGCACTTCCACGATCGTGTAGACCAGCGTGTTCTTCAACGATGCGACAAACCACTCGTCGCTCCACAGGTCGATGAAGTTCTTCAACCCGAGGAAGTTCCAGTTCCCGAACCCCTTGGTGTAGTTCCAATCGGTGAGACTGACAAACAAGGAGACCGCCAGCGGTATGACTCCCAGCCAGACCAGGAAAAACAAGCTTGGTATGATGAACGAATACGCGATCATGTTCGATCTCAGCGCTCGTTTCTGTCTTTGATCCATACGTGACGTCTCCTTGTTGTCCGTTGCTTGTTATTTCTTCAGCAACGCGTCAGCACGGCTCTTGGCGTCTTTCAAAGCCTGATCGACGCTCTTGCGGCCATAGAAGGCCTGAGCCTCTTCCTCTTTCAGGATCGTGTTGATCTGCGTGTTGACAGAGGTGGTGGGTCCCTTCTCCGCCAGGTTGGTGCGGATGCTCAGGTAGTTCCTCAGCGAATCCGCGTCGAAGACACCCTCGGCTCCCGTCTCGAATGCCTTGATGACGTCGTCCTTGGAGACTCCCGTCCACAACGGGATCCTTCCACCTTTGGCCAACGGAGCCATACCGCCTTGGATGTACCACTTCACGAACTCGGCGCACTCCTCAGGATGCTCGGTCTTGGAAGCGATGCAAATCAGGTCTCCGGCGCCATTGATCTTGGCGTGGTCCCAGTACTCCAGATCTTTCTCGGTCGGAACCGGGCCAGGAATGATGGCAGTCATGAAATCGTGCGGATAGGTCGCGGTATCCTTGACCAGACGGATCTGGCTGATACCGGTCTGCATGGCGCACTTACCCTCCAGGAAGGTGTTGGCGAAGCGGAGCTTGTCGCCGACAATCTGGTCGTAGGTGATAGCGGTCTTGTCGACCAGCATCGTGTCAGCGGCAAGCTGCATGCCTGCCTTCCAGGCAGGATCGTCATAGTTGGTCTCGGTGGCGTCAGCGTCCTTGTAGGTCGACTTCGCGCCGAGCGTGCTGTAGAAAATCGGGTCTCCATTGGCCACATCGCCGCTGAAGAACCAGTTCATGCCATAGACCTTGTCCTGGCCTTCTCCGTGGGTAAGCTTCTTGCAGGCTTCGCGGAACTGGTCGTATGTCCAGCCATTGTAGGGCAGCTCGACTCCGGCGGCCTTGAACATGTCGACGTTCGCCATGATCCACGCGCCGTTCTCGTACTTGGTCGGAATGGCATAGAATTTTCCATCGTACTTGTAGGACGTCACGTTGCCGACACCCATCTCGCCTTCGATATCGAAACCGGTTTTTGCCATCAGGTCGTCCAGAGGCAGCACCAAGCCGGATTCGATACGAGGAATCAGGCGTCCGGTGCCGCCATAGCTGATGAAGACGTCGATGTCGCCGCCGCTCATCAGGTAGGTCTCAAGCTGCAGGTTGCCGTCGCCGTTGTTCACATAGCGGACATACTCCGCCTGGATGCCCTTGTCCTTGAACGCCTCATTGAACTTCTGCACCATCTCGTCATAGCCATACTCCGGCTGGATACCGGCCCACACGCGCAACGTGACCGGCTGCTTTCCCTCCTTGGCCTTCGACGGTGTTTCCTTGCCACCCTGGGCAAAGGCCATGGCGCTGGCGAACATACCGACAAGCACCATCATCTTCCACTTACGCATACAATCCTCCTCTTTCGCGTCAATACGCACGAATCTCAAACAAACGCGCCACAGGAGCCCCGTTGGTGGAAAGCACTTTCACCTCGAGACGGCTGATGCGCACGACTTTTTCCAAATCCACCACATTGAGCCGTTGCGAGTTGCCACGAACCGCTTTCCTCGCGACCAACCGCTCCCCGTCAAAGAACGAAAGGTCATAGTCCTTGACCAGCTCACGGGGAACTCCTACCTGCTCGAGCTTCTGCCGGCGGCTGGACATGGTGATCTTCACCGGGCGGGTCAGATCGGTATACCAGGTCAGACGCACTTGTCGGACAGCCACCCGTTTGTCCCAGCAGAGGGAAAGGGTCTGGGCTCCCTCGGAAAGCGGACCGCTCTCCCAGTAGTTGCGCTCCTCCCCCTCTGGACGGGATACGCCGTCCAGCACCAAGGCCGCATCCCGCTCCCCGCTGGACGCAGAGACCCTTGCCTGCAAGGCCAGGTCCTTCGGGTCATGGTTCCTTACTCCAGGAATGTAGCAGTCGTCCTTCAGCAACTGTTGCTGCAACTCGTCGATACGCCACCTCCCTACTTCTCTGGGGGAGATGCCGTATTTGATGCAGAGGCTGGCCGCGGTTCCGACCGCTTGTCCGCCGACACTGCAGGTGCCCATGACCCGGCTGGAAGCCATGCCGAGCTTCGAGGCGGAAAGACTGCGTCCGCTGATGAACAGGTTATCGACCTTTTTCGGGACATAGCAGCGGTACGGAATGGTATAGCATCCAGGAAAGCTGTGGACGAGCGAGGGGACCTTTCCCCTATCGAGCAGACCGTGGGCGCAATGGGCATCCACCGGCCATCCGCCATAGGCGACCGCATCGGGGAATCTCCGACCCGACAGGACATCGTTCTCATTCAGGACGTACTCGCCCATCAGCCGCCGGCTTTCCCGCACGCCGGGCAGCATCCCCACCCATGCGAGCTCGTAGTTCGCCGCACCATGGTCGCCGACGTTCTTGATATGGTCCCAGACGCCATAGACCGCCTTGATCAGATCGTCGCGGATCGGCTCGTATTCGCTGATGATGTCACGGCCCTTTCCCGACAGCTCGATCCACCAGTAGCCATAGTCCAGACACGGGGCCTCGGTATACTGCTTGCCATCGGCGCTTCCCGTGTCCAGCAAGGTCAAGGCCTCCTGCCCACGGGCAAGGTTGGGATGGTTGCGGTACTTCAGGTCCTCTTCCGTGAAATGCCATGCCCAGGAAGGAGCGGTGAACTTCACCGGATGTCCGGTATCGACCGCCTTGAAGAGCAAGGTATTTCCCATACGGTTGTTGTCTGCCTTTTCCGGGGCATGGGGTTCGCCATAGACCCTCTTGGCCTCGCTGCCAGTCCGGTACGGGACACCGGCCATATAGCCGAGCGTCCCGTTGCCGGTCGCGTCATCAAAGATGCTCCCTTCGATATGCCAATGGCACTCGGTAGTGCTCTGATAGCAGTCGATCGAGACGATCTCCTTCCCCTGCAGGCTGACGTCGTACATGGCGCAGTTCAGGAACAAGGTCAGGTTCTTCTGCTGGGATGCGGCACTCCAGAGCACCGTCGACCAGATGCTGTAGTTGTAGGAATCGTTGACCCGCTTGTTCTCCAGCATCAACTCGTAGAGGATGCCGGTCTCTTCCAAGTTCGGCTTGGTCATGTCGACTCCGGCGCCACAGATGTGCATGCGGATTTCGCTGGAGGCGTTGCCCCCGAGCACCGGACGATCCTGGACCAACGCCGTCTTTGCCCCGTGCCGTGCGCTGGCGATGGCGGCGCAAAGGCCGTTCATGCCTCCTCCCACCACCACGACATCAAAGCGGGCATGACGATGTTTTGACCGTATGGACATGCAATCCTCCATATATAACTACATACGAAGGTAATCCCTTCACAAAAATGTATTATGTCATGGTTTTATCAGCTGTCAATCAAAAATATTTCAAAAAAATTTGAAAAAACTCGACAAAACCGGTTCCAATCGCTTAGTATGTTATTACATTATTCGATTCAATGCAGACTTACCACAAACACAAGGAGTTTCTTTCCATGCCGTTATATGACCGGATTCTCGACACCATCCATACGCAGATCACGGATGGAACCCTCTCGGAAGGAACGATGTTGCCCAAGGAGACGGAACTGTGCAAAGCGTACGGAGTCAGCAGGACTACGGTCCGCACCGCCCTTTTGAAACTGCAGAACGAAGGGCTGATCAAGCGGATCAAGGGAAAAGGCACCATCGTCACCTCGGCCAAGGTGCTCGAGCAGAGTACCATCTTCATCGAGAGTTTCGCCGAGGAATTGAAGAGCCAAGGGTTCAAAACGACCACCGAAGTGCTGGAGTTCAGGAGGATGAAGGCGCCGGCCGAGATCGCAGGGACATTCCGGCTGAAGGAAGGAGAACAGGTCATGAAGCTGACCAGACTCCGCTACCAGAGCGGCTCCTTCGACCAGGGCTCGATCGTCATCACCACGAGCTACCTGCCCATCTCCCTCTCCTTCATCGAGAATTACGACCTGGAGACCACCAGCCTCCATGACATCTTCAAGGAGCATGGGCTGCACCGCAGCGACATCACCAAGACGATCAGCGCGAAGAATCTGGACGACAAGGAAGCCAGACTGCTTGGCGTGCAGCCTGGCTCGATCGCGATCGTAATCAGCAGTTTCACGCTTGACCAGCATGCGCGACCGCTGGAAGTCAGTGAAAGCATCTATCCGGTCGGAAGGAACACCTTCACGCTGAAACTCAGGACTTGAGCGCGAGACTACGGATGAGCGGGGCAAGCGCCTCGGCCAGCGCCTTGTGCCCCGGCTCCATCATGTGCAACTGGTCCTCCTCGCTCGGTCCTGCGACCGTCGAGGCATCGAAGAACGCGCAGTGATGGTTGCGGGCGACCTCCTGGTAGAGCGGGGCGAGACGACGGCTTTTTTCCGGGGCGGTAGGGCCATAGGTCCGAAACCGCGGGACATCCATGATCCTGTCCCCGATGGCAATCGGGCTGACAATCAGGATATGCCGGACACCCTGTTGCTGCGGATACTCGAAATGTTCGGTGAGCGTGACCAGTGTCTCCATCCCCTTGGCAATCGCATAGGGGCTTGCGTTCAGATTTTCTTTCGTATCGTTGGTTCCCAACATAAAAACCAGGACATCGATCGGTCCGTGGGTGGAAAGCACATACCCCAGTCCTTTCAGGCCGTTGCGGTACGTTCCTCCCATCGGGTCGTCGAAGACGGTCGTCCTTCCATTGATTCCCTCTTCGTGCACGAGGAATTCCTTTCCCAACAAGGCTTGCAGGACTCCCGGCCAACGCACCTCGTAGGGCCATCGCCCGCCAAGCGGGCAATCCCCCCAGGTATTGCTATCCCCATAACAGACAATGTGGTACATCCCATGTTCCTCCCTTTCCAGACAGGTTCAGCCGAACCGTGAGCTTTTCCCTTATTTTTTGCTTTTGAACTGCTCGATCCGCTGTACCATGTACTGCCCCACCTCGTACAGGTATCGGGCCTGCACCGGATAGAAACTCTCGTCCCCGTGCTCCCAGACATGGAGGGCCTCGAAGGTGAAGTCTCCCCGGTAGCCGATATCGGAGAGGGCATGCAGGACACGGTCCCAGTCGATCATCCCTTGGTAAGGAATCAGATGATGGTCGTCGGTGAAGCAGTTGTCATTCACATGAAGCGCCTTCAGGCGTGGCCCGAGGATCCGGATCGAGTCCGCTGCGTCCTCTCCCGCCAGTCCGCTGTGGCCGGTATCGAGCAGGCAGATGAAATGCTCCTTGTCGTCCAGTTCGTCGTAAAAACTTACGTACTCATTCGGGTCGTTCAGCATGTCCAGGACAATCGTCTTGCGCAGAGCATCGCTCTGGAACATGTTCTCCAAGGCGATTTTCACGCCGAACTCCTGGGCGTAGGACGCCAGACTCCGGTAGAAGTCCAGATTCAGCTTCCACACCACGTCATGGAACTTGCGGTACCGCAGGTTGTGCAGAGGATGGACTACCACATGGGGAATGCCAAGCAAGGAGGCGCATTCCAGACAACGTGCCAAAAGAGGTAGGATGTGTCTTGTGTAGTCGGGCACCTCGTCCACCGCCAGCTGGAACAGGAACGGGGCATGGGCCTGGTTGAACACCACCCCATGGTCCCGGGCGATTTCGGCGATTTCCCTCGCGTGGGCTTTGTACCCGCTTCCGTTCCAAGGGCTGTCACCCTCTTCCATGAACGGGCTGAAGGTATAGTCGAGGGCCTGGAATCCCGCTTGAGAGAGAATCTCGATCATCCTGCGCTCGCCGACCTTCTGGATCAGAGAGCCTGTTTCCGTCGAAATACGCATGACTGGCACCTCACAGTTTCTGGTTGAACTCGATCTTCTCATGGTCGGGACCGAGGATGGTGAAGAATCTGACGCCCTTTCCAAAGAACGGAAGGAACTGGATCGAGCCTTCAAGCGGCAGATATCCAAGCTTCTCGCATTCGCGCAAGGCGGCCTCGACGTCGTCCACATCAAGCGCCACATGGTTCCACGCTCCGTCCACCATCGCGGCCCTGCCGTTCTGGTAGGTTTCCAGAACCAGCCCTTTTTGCTCGAGGAAAACGACGTGCTCGTCGCCGTTGTCCGTCTCGTAGACCACGTTGAAACCGAGAGACTCGTAGAACGCCCGAGTCTTCTTGCTGTCGTTGACAGGCAAGCCGATGTGCTGCAAGCCCTGTATGCACTCCATACTGCTTTCCTCCTTATTCACCACTGTTCGAGATACAGCCGGGCCATACGTTTCGCAGCCCCAATCGCGCTGGACTCCCGTTTCAGGTGTCCGGTCTCGATATAGGAGCCGTCAGGATCGAACAGATTCAACGTTCCCGCCTTTCTCTGGATCATCTGCAGATAGGGAGAAAGGTAGCCGCCGACATCGCCACCCAGCAGAATCCGACAGTCGAAGGCCATGCGGAGATTGGAGACCAAGATGGCAAGCGCGTCGGTATAGGCGTCGAACCGGGCCTTCGCCTGTTCGTCCCCGTCGGCCAACGCCTTGAAGAACTCCTCCAGGTTCTCGCCCAGCGCGTGGCTGGACAGGTAGGGGTCGGCACATCCGCTCTTGCCGCAATAGCAGCGCTTCCCTCCGGGGTAGATGACCATATGGCCGAACTCGCCGCTTTGCCAGTCATCTCCGTTATACAGGCCCTGTTTCTGGCAGAAGGCGCCGCCGACCGTCTCGTTCAGGGACAGGTAGACCACATTCCCCTCCTGGGGCGGAATCTCGGCAAGCGCGGCATTCTTCGCGTCGTTGGCAAAGCAGACCGGATAGGCGATATTGCGGGAGAACCAGGAAAGGGGCACGTGGGTGATTCCCAGGATATGGGAACGGCTTACCTCGCTGGCCAAGGGATTGACGATGCCGGGAATCGAGATGCCGACCCCCTCGATCTTCCTGTGCGCCACACGGCTGGCCGCGATGAAATCGTCCAGCTTGTGCGCCATCTCCCGAAAGTAGTCCGGATCATTCTGGAAATCCAAGTCCGCACCCTCACCCCGGACCACGCCCTTGCCAATATCTTCAAGCACGAAACGCAGATGGTGGCGGGTGATATCAAGCCCCACCACGTAATGGACATCCTGGGAGAGGGAAAGCGGCTTGGCCTTCCGCCCCCCTGTGGATTCGTTCAGGCCGGATTCGTAGACCATTCCGCTCGCGATCAGCTCGGTGACGTTGGCAAGGACCGTCGGCATGCTGAGGCCCAACCTCGAGGCGATTTCCTGCCGTGTCACCGACTTCTCCTTGTACAGGAGCCCCACTATCCGGTTCCTCGTCTGCATGCATTCCCCTTCCATAAACGTATGTAGCAAAGAATACATCTCTTGCCATTCCCCTGTCAAAAGAAACCTCGGCTTCCAAGCACAGAGTCCTATGTGCTTTTTTCATTTTTCTAATGCACAACTTTTATAAAATGGTATAGTTAAGTTATCATCAGCAGGAAGGAGGCTTTCCCCTATGAAGGCACTGGTACTTGAGAAACAGCTTGACCTCGACGTCCGCGACTATCCGATCCACGAAACGGTTGGTGCGGACGACGTCCGTATCCAGATCAAGAGCTGCGGCATCTGTGGAAGCGACGTCCACTATTATCTGAAGGGCAATATCGGCAATTTCGTCGTCAAGGAGCCCATGATCCTCGGCCACGAGGCGTCAGGCATCGTCACCGAGGTGGGCAGCAACGTCACACACCTGCGGGTGGGCGACCGCGTCTGCATGGAGCCGGGCATCCCCGACCTGCATAGCCGTGAGACCCTTTCCGGCAACTACAACATCGACCCCGCGGTCCGCTTCTGGGCCACCCCGCCGATCCACGGCTGCTGTCGGGAGAACGTGGTGCACCCTGCCATGTTCACCTTCAGGATTCCCGACAACATGAGCTACGACGAGGGAGCGATGATCGAGCCGCTTTCCATCGGCATGGAAGCCGCCAAGCGGGCGCGTATCCAGCCTGGAGACACCGCCCTGGTCAACGGAGCCGGCACCATCGGCATCATGACCGCCATCAGCGCGCTTGCCGGCGGATGCTCCACGGTCTATATCGCCGACATCAAGCAGAAGAAGCTGGACATCGCCGCCACCTATGACGGGATTGTCGCGATCAACACGAAGGGCAAGGATGTGGTGAAGGAAATCATGGACCGGACCGAGGGCATGGGCGTGCAGCACGTCTTCGAGTGCTCCGGCTTCGAGGGCATGTTTCCCCATATCTTCGAGGCTGCCGCTCCAGGAGCCAACGTGGTCCTGATCGGCATCCCGGGCAACCCGGTCCCCATCGACATCAACTTCCTGCAGCAGCGTGGCATCACGATCAAGACCATCTTCCGCTATGTCAACGAATACCCGGCCTCGATCGCGCAGGTGGGCAGCGGCAAGATCGACGTCAAGCGGCTGATCAGCAAAGTCTACCCCTTCGAGAAGTCGGTCGAGGCCTACGAGTACGCCGCGGCCGGACACGAAGACGTGGTCAAGGTGATGATCAGGCTCGGGGAATGACGCGTCTGTCCCTCACAGGCGGATGATGGAGGGAAGCACGTCCTCCACCCGGTGACAATGGAGGGGAAATTCTTCGAGCATGCTTGCAGGCGCCCAATCCATCACGTAGGGATGGGCGCTTTGGCGCATCATGATCGCGTCGTTCTCCCCGTCGCCAAAGGACCAAGTCCGCTCACAGGGAATCTGGAATGCGGCGCAGACCTTCTCGATGGTCTCGGCCTTGCTGGTCGAGGAGACATCGAAGATGCCGCGGTTGCTGGATACGACATGGTAGCGGCGTCCCCATATCCTGACGAACTCATCGAAACACTGCTCATGGCTCTCTCCATGGCCGATCACGCTGACCTGGTAGAGCTGGGAAAGGAGCATGCCTCGCTTGTAGGAAAGCACGGGAAGCTGCTGGAAACGGCAAAAGGCATGGTAGCAGGAAGAAAGGGCTCCGGCCCAATAGGGGTGCTCGGCGGATATGTAGGCTGTGCACCCGTATTTTTCCGCGACCAGCACCATGGGGTCCACATCCTTCAGGTCCATCGATGCGTAGGAAATCGGCTGTCCTTTCCAGGTGATGTCGCCACCATTGGAACATGCGAAGACGGCCTCCCCTTCGAGGGATTGGAAGACGTTCCTTACCGATTCCCGGATGCGTCCGGTGGCAATCACCACCAGACAACCAGCCTTGGTCGCCTGATGGAGACCTTCGACAAGCGTGCCGCTCGGCATTTGGCGCTGGTCGGGAAGCATGGTCGTATCTACGTCGCAGAAAATAGCTTTATTCCACATGGATGTTCATTTGTTGCTCTTCCATGAGAGCCCTGATTCCATATTTGTCCTGTGCATCTCACAATGACATTTATACATGATACCATAGTCTCTAAAGAAGAAAACACCTTTCATGTCAGAAAGTTGCACTTTCGAGCCATTCAATCGTTTCCTTGACAATCCATGGGCGAGGTGGGGACAATGAAGAGCATCTCCACACAAGGAAGCGGCATATGCTTGAACAACTGAAACGAGAGGTTTTCGAGGCCAACATGGAGCTCCCGAAACAGCATCTGGTGCTCTTCACCTGGGGGAACGCCAGCGGCATCAACCCTGAGCGCACCCATCTGGTCATCAAGCCCAGCGGAGTCCCCTACGGGCGGATGCGGCCGGACGACATGGTGGTTGTCGACATCGCCACCGGGAAGGTGGTCGAGGGCGATCTTTCCCCTTCCTGCGACACCCCGACCCACCTCGCATTGTACCGGGCCTTTCCCTCTATCGGCGGCATCGTCCACACCCACTCCACGTGGGCCACGATTTTCGCCCAGGCGGGCAGCGCGATTCCGGCCCTCGGAACCACCCATGCCGACTCGTTCTATGGCGACATCCCCTGTACCCGGAACCTGACCAAAGAAGAAATCGACGGAGACTACGAGCTGGAGACCGGCAACGTGATTGTCGAGACGTTCAGGCAACTCGGCCGCGACCCTAAGGAGATTCCCGCGGTGCTGGTGCACAGCCATGGGCCCTTCTGCTGGGGCGATAGCCCAAGCGACGCGGTCTATCACGCCGCGGTGGCCGAACAGTGCGCCATGATGGCATACCATGCCCTGATGCTGGCCGACGGGGCGGTTCCCGCCATCGACCAGTACTTGCTGGACAAGCATTTCCTCCGTAAGCACGGCGTACATGCCTATTACGGACAAACACAACAGAAAGGAGTGTGATTCTATGCAGAATATTCCCGTAGTGAAACCAGCGATTGTCGCGGTGAGCCGCTCGTGCTTTCCGCTCGCCCTGAGCGAGAGACGCCGGAGCGCGGTGGTGAAGGCGTACGGCGAGGGGCTGTACGAGTGTCCGGTGTGCGTCGAGCAGGAAGGGGACGTTGGGAAGGCGCTTGCGGACGTCCGGGCGCACGGGGCGAACGCCCTGGTGGTCTACCTGGGCAACTTCGGGCCGGAGACCTACGAGACCCTGCTGTGCCAGGAGTTCGGGGGGCCGGTGATGTTCTGCGCCGCGGCCGAAGGGGACGGGGACCTGGTCGACGGCCGGGGAGACGCCTTCTGCGGGATGCTGAACGCGTCCTACAACCTCGGCCTGCGCGGGCTGCGCCCGCACATCCCCTCCTACCCGGTGGGGAGCGCCGGGGAGTGCGCCAGGATGATCAGGGAATGGATGCCCGCCGCCCGCGCCTACCTGGGGGTGAAGGGGCTGAAGGTCATCTCCTTCGGTCCGAGGCCCGCCGACTTCCTGGCGTGCAACGCGCCGATCAAGGGGCTGTATGACCTGGGGGTGGAGATCGAGGAGAACAGCGAGCTCGACCTGCTGGCTGCCTACCACAGGCATGAGGACGACGGGCGCATCGCCACGGTGGTGGAGGAGATGCGGAGGGAGCTGGGGCGGGACAACCCCTACGAGGGCATCCTGGACCGGCTCGCCCAGTACGAGCTGACGCTGCTCGACTGGGTGGAGGAGCACCGGGGGCGGAGCGCGTACGTGGCGCTGACGACCAAGTGCTGGCCCGCCTTCCAGACGGAGTTCCGCTTCGTGCCCTGCTATGTCAACAGCCGCCTGACGGCGCGCGGGATTCCGGTCTCCTGCGAGGTGGACATCTACGGGACGCTGAGCGAGTTCATCGGCACCTGCCTGAGCGGGAAGCCGGTGACGCTGCTGGACATCAACAACACGGTCCCCGCCAGCTACCTCGAGGGGCGGGAGCTGCCCTACACGCAACAGGACCTGTTCATGGGCTTCCACTGCGGCAACACCGCGTCCTGCCTGCTCAGGGGGGCGCACATGGGCTTCCAGCGGATCATGAAGCGGGACCTGGAGCCGGAGGGGGAGCCCGACATCACCCGCGGCACGATCGAAGGCGACATCATGCCGGGCAAGGTGACGGTCTACCGGCTGCAGGGCAAGGCCGAGGGCGGGCTGTCGGCCTACGCCGCCCAGGGCGAGGTGCTGGACATGCCTACCAGGAGCTTCGGATCGATCGGCGTCTTCGCGGTGCCCCAGATGGGCCGCTTCTACCGCCACGTCCTGCTCGAGCGCCACTTCCCCCACCACGCCGCGGTCATGTTCGGCCACCACGGCAAGAGCTTCTTCGACCTGCTGCGGATGCTGGGGGTGCGGGAGTTCGGCTACAACCAGCCCGCAAACCTCCCCTACCCGACGGAGAACCCGTTCGAGGGCTAAGGGAAAACAATGCCCTTCGGTGCCCCGCTACGGCGGGGCGTTCTTATGTGCCTAGGTGCCGGACCATGAAAGGGATAGTCCCGGATTCTTCCTGTTTTGGACAAAAAGAGACCGCCTCGCGGCGGCCTCTCTGAGAATCTCCATTCCTTGCTGGTTTAGTTCAGCTCGGAGAAGTACTTGATGGTGCGGACCATCTGGCTGGTGTAGGAGTTCTCGTTGTCGTACCAGGACACGACCTGGACAAGGGTCTTGTCTCCCATCGGGAGGACCTTGGTCTGGGTGGCGTCGAAGATGGAACCGGCGGTGCTGTTGATGATGTCGGAAGAGACAATCTCGTCCTCGTTGTAGGCGAAGGACTCGGTGGACTCTTTCTTCATCTGGGCGTTGACCTGGTCGACGGTCACCTTGCCCATGACGACAGCGTCAAGGATGGTGGTGGAACCGGTGGCGACAGGAACTCTCTGGGCGGCGCCGTTCAGCTTGCCGTTCAGCTCGGGGATGACCAGGCCGATGGCCTTGGCTGCACCGGAAGAAGCCGGAACGATGTTCTCGGCGGCAGCTCTGGATCTGCGGAGGTTACCCTTTCTCTGCGGGCCGTCGAGCACCATCTGGTCGCCAGTGTAGGCGTGGACGGTGGTCATGAAGCCGCTCTCGACCGGGCAAAGGTCGTTCAGGGCCTTGGCCATAGGAGCGAGGCAGTTGGTAGTGCAGGAAGCGGCGCTGATGATGGTGTCGGTCGGCTTCAGGGTCTTGTGGTTGACGTTGAAGACGATGGTCGGAAGATCGTTGCCAGCCGGAGCGGAAATAACGACCTTGCGGGCACCAGCCTTGATATGGGCGGAAGCCTTCTCCTTGGAGGTGTAGAAACCAGTGCACTCCAGGACGACATCAATCTTCAGATCCTTCCAAGGCAGGTTGGCGGCATCTTTCTCGGCGTAGATGGTGATCTTCTTGCCGTTGACGGTGATGAAGTCCTCGCCAGCCTCGACAGTCCCCTGATAAGGACCATGGGTGGTGTCGTACTTCAGCAGGTAGGCCAGCATAGCGGGGCTGGTCAGGTCGTTGATGGCGACGACATCATAGCCAGGAGCCTGGAACATCTGGCGGAAAGCCAGACGGCCGATACGGCCGAAACCATTAATAGCAACTCTTACAGACATTTTTGTCTCCTTAAAAAAGTATGTTTGCCTTTGTCATGACCCCCTCACAGGGGTACTCGATATACCACAAACAGATATACTGTAAATCGTTTCGTGTGGCAAGGCTTCCGCCATGAAAACTGCTTGCCAGCAATGCATATACCTCTCTCCGGTGCACCAATTTTCACATGAAACAACCATCCCCCACAAATAATTCCAGAAAACAAGGAATAATTACCCGTTTCTTCCATTGTGCCTTAAGTCGGGTTCCCTCCATTCCGTACTTCCCTGTATGCAACAATTCCGCTCTATTGTTGCATAAGAAGAAAAATAGTCGGGAAAAATGAGCCTACTTTGTTGCAATTTGAAAAGCATTTTGGTAAAGTGTCGGCAATTTGGGTACAAATGATGCAACAAACCATTCTCTTGCTTTCTGACGGAACCATTTTTCCGGGAACGGGATTCGGCTATCTCGAGCCGGGCGTGGAACGGGCACCAATCGCAGAAATCGTCTTCAACACCAGCATGACCGGGTATCAGGAAATTCTCACCGACCCCTCCTACAACGGCCAGATGGTCCTGATGACCTATCCGGAGATCGGCAACTACGGCTGCGAGGGACGCTTCTGCGAGAGCAGGGGAATCAAGGCCAGCGGGCTGGTGGTCCATGACCTGTATGACGGGCCGGTTTCCGAGGGACGGGTTTCCCTCTCTGCCTTCATGGAGAAAAGCGGAATCAGCGGCATCCAAGGGGTGGATACCCGCAGTCTTACGTTGCACTTGCGAGACCATGGCAGCCAGAACGCGATGATCCTCACCTATCACGATGCGAAGGAACTTGAGCTGGCAAAGGAACGACTCGCCTCCTTCCCTGCAATCACCGAGCGGGATTTGATCGCCGACGTGACGGTGGCCGAGCCCCTCGTCGACCCGCTGATAGACGGAAGCCGGCCGGAACACCCGCTCTGCCGTTTCGCCCTCGTCGATTTCGGAGTCAAACGCTCCATCATCCGAGAGCTTTACCAGCGTGGTGCCGCGGTCACGCTTCTTCCTTCCACCGCCACCAGGGAAGAGGTGCTGGCTACCGGCTGTGACGCGCTCTTCCTCTCCAATGGACCGGGTGACCCTGCCCTGCTGCAGGACGCCGTCGCCATGGTCAGGAGCCTGATCGGCGTCATGCCGGTCGTCGGCATCTGTCTGGGTCACCAGTTGATCACCTGGGCGCTCGGAGGCACGACGGTGAAGATGAAGTTCGGGCACCATGGCGGAAACGAGCCGGTCTACGACCACCTGACGGGGCGCACCTTCGTCACCAGCCAGAACCATGGTTTCATGAGCGACCCGGACAGCCTTCCCCCAGGAGTAAAGGTCTGGTACACCAACGCCAATGACGGGTCGATCGAAGGCTTGATCGACGAGAAGCGGAAAGTCGCCTCGGTCCAGTTCCACCCGGAGGCCTCGCCCGGCCCCCATGACGCCGCACCGATTTTTGACCGCTTCGTGCAAATGGGAGTAGCGAAATGAGCAAGAGAACGGATATCCATCGCATTCTGGTTATCGGCAGCGGCCCGATCATCATCGGGCAGGCCTGTGAGTTCGATTACAGCGGAACCCAAGCCGTCAAGGCCCTGAAGGAAGAAGGCTACGAGGTGATCCTGCTCAATCCCAATCCGGCCACCGTGCAGACCACCAGCGGACTTGCCGACCATATCTACATGGAGCCCCTGAAAACCGAGTACGTCGAGGAGCTGTTCCAGCGCGAAAGACCCGACGCGATCCTGACGACCATGGGCGGACAGACCGGACTCAACCTGGCCATGGAACTCTCCCGGAAGGGAATCCTGGACAAGTACGGAGTCCAAGTGATCGGAGCCTCGATCAAGAGCATCAACCTGGCCGAAGACCGCGAGCGCTTCAAAGAGATTGTCGAGAGTCTCGGACTGGAAAGTCCCCGCAGTGTCGGAGTCCACACCGTCCAGGAGGGCATCCAGGCGAAGAACACCATTGGATACCCCGTCATCATCCGCCCCAGTTTCACGTTGGGAGGATTCGGCGGCTCGATCGCCCATGACGACGACGAGTTCATGGAGAATATCGCCCGGGCGCTGGAAATCAGTCCGGTCCATGAGGCCCTGGTAGAGGAGTCTCTGATCGGCTGGAAAGAGTTCGAGATGGAGGTGATGCGGGACCACAAGGACAACGCGATCATCGTCTGCTCGATCGAGAATATCGACCCGATGGGTGTCCACACCGGCGACTCGATCACCATAGCCCCGATCCAGACCTTGGACGACCAGGCCTACCAGCACATGCGCAACGCCTCAATAGCGATTCTCCGTGCCGTCGGTGTGGATTGCGGCGGCAGCAACGTCCAGTTTGCCGTCAACCCGAAGGACGGGCGCATGGTGGTCATCGAGATGAACCCGCGCGTATCCCGCTCCTCCGCCTTGGCAAGCAAGGCGACCGGCTTCCCGATTGCCCGTTGCTCCGCCAAGCTTGCCGTCGGCTACACGCTGGACGAGGTCCTGAATGAAATCACCGGCAAGACCGCAAGCTGCTATGAGCCAGCTCTGGACTACTGCGCCGTCAAGGTGCCCCGCTTCGAACTGGAGAAATTTCCCCTTCCCTACAGCGCGCTCGGCACGCAGATGCGCAGTGTCGGCGAAGCCCTTTCGCTCGGACGTACCGCCTTGGAAGCGCTGAACAAGGCAATCCGTGCCAGCGAGCGCAAGCTTGAGGGGCTGGTCGACCTGAAGGACGCCGGCTACGACGATGAGGAAATCGACAACTTCCTGCACAGCGCCCACCCGCTCCGGCTGCTGGCCGCCTATACCGCCATTGTCCGCGGAACCCACACCCTGAAGGATATCAACCAGATCACCGGCTTCGACCCATGGTTCCTCCATCAGCTCCAGCGGCAGGCACAGCTGGATGCGCGCCTTGCAAGCGAGAAGCTGGAACACGACCTGTTGCTCGAAGCAAAACGTTACGGCATGAGCGACAAGCGGATCGGACAGCTTGCCGGCATGGACGAGCGACAAGTGTACGAGCTCCGCCAGAAGCTGCGTATGTTTGCGGTAGCCCACCATGTGGATACCTGCGCAGGCGAGTTCAAGGCGTCGACCCCCTACTGCTACACCACCTACGGCGAAGCTGACGAGACACGACCACTCGGGGAACAGGCGGTGATCATCATCGCAAGCGGCCCGAACCGGATCGGCCAGGGGCTCGAGTTCGACACCTGCTGCACCCTCTCCAGCCTTGCCTGGCGGAAACTCGGAGTGAAGACCATCATGGTCAACAGCAATCCCGAGACGGTTTCCACCGATTTCAACACCAGCGACCGGCTGTACATCGAGCCGTTGACCGCCGAACACGTGAAGGAAATCATGCGGCTGGAGGGCACGAGAAACGTGATTGTCCAGCTTGGAGGCCAGACCCCGCTGAACATGGCTGGAGAACTCGAGGCTGCCGGAGCGCGCATTTTGGGCACCAGTCTGGATGGCCTGGACGAGGCAGGCGACCGCGAACGTTTCAGTGCGCTGGTCCACAGGTTGGGCCTGCGCAACCCGACCAACCGCACCGCCCACAACCCCCAGGAAATCTACGAAAAAGCCAAGGAAGTGGGCTTCCCCGTCCTGCTCAGGCCCTCGTTCGTCCTAGGTGGCAGGGGCATGTTCATCGTCGACGACGAGGCCGGCCTGACCGATTTCATCGAGCACAGCAGGGTGGAGACTTCGACGAAGAAGCCGGTCCTGATCGACCAGTTCCTTGAGGACGCCTTCGAGTATGACTTGGATGCCGTCAGCGACGGCACGAGCCTCTACATAGGCGGAATCGTCCAGCACATCGAGGCGGCGGGAATCCACTCTGGAGACTCGGCGGCGGTCTTTCCTCCTTACAAGTCCCGTCCCCAGGTCCTGGCCCAGATGCGGCAGTGGGCCCTCAAACTCGCCCGGGAACTCAAGGTCAAGGGATTGATGAACATCCAGTTCGCCAGCAAGGGGGACGACCTGTTCATCATCGAGGTCAACCCGAGAGGGAGCCGGACCGTCCCCTTCATCAGCAAGACCAGCGGGGTCAACCTCATCGAGGCTGCCGTCCGCGTCTGGCATGGCGAGGACCTGGTCAGCCAAGGACTGGTTCCCGCCGAGGGAGCTGTCGCCGAGGGCAAGCCGTTGATGGGATGGGCAATCAAGGAGGCGGTCTTCAGTTTCGACCGCTTCAGCAACGTCGATCCGGCTCTCGGCCCGGAGATGCGTTCCACCGGCGAGGCGATCGGCATGGGCAGGACCTTTGGCGAGGCGTATGCGAAAAGTCAGGCTGCCGCTGGAAATCTGCTGCCCAAGAGCGGGACGGTGGTCATCACCGTCAACCACAACGACCACCAGACCATCATCCCGATCGCACGCGACCTGGAGAAGATGGGATTCACCCTGCTCGCCACCCGCGGCACGGCGAGGGCGTTGTTCGAGGCCGGCATCCTGTGCGGCGTCGTCCTGAAGACGCAGGACGGGCATCCCAACATCGTCGACTTGATGCATGCCCACAAGGTGGACCTGGTCATCAACACGCCGATGGGCTACCATGCCAGGCGAAGCGACGACGACATCCGCTCCATGGCCATGCGGCTCCACATCCCCTACACCACGACCACCAGCGCGGCGCGGGCGGCTGTCGAGGCGATCCGCTACGAGCAGGAGGGGTACTACACGGTACGCGAACTGCCCCGTGGCCGCTGGGAGGAGTGACGCAAGTCGTTTTCCGGCCTGCCGCAAGATTGCAATTCCGCCCCCTTGCGAGTACACTGTGCTCATTATGGCAGAAGAAGCATTTATGCAGCGAACCACCACGTGTGGCGCGCTGACAAAAGCAGACAATGGCAAGACTGTCATCCTCAACGGATGGGTACATCGCGACCGCAACCATGGCGCCCTGCACTTCATCAACCTGCGTGACCGTTATGGCATCACCCAGGTCGTCGTTGACGACGACGCCTCTAGCGAGTTGGTGGAAACGGCCAAGCAGTTGCACCTTGAGTACTGCATCGCCGTCAAGGGAACCGTACGTCTTCGTCCCGAGAGCATGGTCAACAAAGACATGCCGACCGGCGAGATCGAGGTCAAGGCAGAACAGATCCAGATCCTGAGCAAGTGCGCTCCGCTTCCCTTCATGATCGATGATGACGAGCATGTGCCTAACGAGGACATCCGTCTGCGCTACCGCTATCTCGACCTGCGCAGCAAGGGCATGCAGGACCGCATCCGGCTCCGCCACGAGTTCGTCCACTCCATCAGGGATTACCTCTGCGGCCAAGGGTTCTACGAGATCGAGACCCCGACGCTGGTCCGCAAGACCCCCGAGGGGGCCCGCGATTTCGTCGTTCCCTCCCGCCTGTGGCCGGGCAAGTTCTATGCCCTTCCCCAGAGTCCGCAGCTCTACAAGCAGCTGCTCATGGTCGGCGGCATGGACAAGTACTTCCAGATCGCCCGCTGCTACCGCGACGAGGACGCCCGCGGCGACCGCCAGCTCGAGTTCACCCAGCTGGATGTCGAGATGAGCTTCGTCCATCGCGACGACGTGCTCGACATGATGGAAAAGTGCATGCGCCATGTCTTCAAGGAAGTGGTCCATTACGAGCTGCCCGAGCATTTCAGAAGAATCAAGTGGTATGACTCGATGAACACCTATGGTTGCGACAAGCCGGACCTCCGCTTCGGCGTCGAGATGAAGGACCTGAACGACTTGGTCTCGAAGTCTTCCTTCCAGGTCTACAAGGACCTCGTCGCCGCCAAGGGAAGCGTCAAGGGCATCTGTGCGCCGAAAAACGAGCACCAGGAGTTCACCCGCAAGTACATCGACAGCCTGAACGAGGTGGCCAAGACCTATAAGGCCCATGGCATCGCCTGGACCAAGGTCGGAGCCGGCAATACCCTCGCCGGTGGTTGCGCCAAGTATTTCGCTGGTCTCGAGGCTGAGCTCATCAACCTGTTCGGGGCCAAGGAAGGGGACCTGATCGTCCTGCTGGCCGACGCGAAATGGAAGGTTTGCTGCACGGCTCTTGGCGCAGTCCGCACCCAGGTCGGCAAGGACCTGAAACTTGCCAAGCCACATACCTTCGCCTTCTGCTGGATCATCGACTTTCCGCTCTTTGAGTTCAACGAGGACGAGGGTCACTGGGAGGCAGCCCACCATATGTTCAGCATGCCTCAGGTCGAGTACATCCCGACCATGGAGAAGGATCCCGGTGCCGTCATCGGAGACCTGTACGACATGGTCTGCAACGGCTATGAGTGCGCTTCCGGGTCAATCCGTATCCACGACATCGAGTTGCAAAAACGAGTTTTCTCCATTTGCAACTACCCTGAGGAGAAGGCGCAAAAAGCCTTCGGGTTCCTGCTTGACGCCTTCAAGTACGGTCCTCCTCCACACGGTGGCATCGCCCCGGGAATCGATCGTCTTGTGATGATCGTCAGCGAGCAGACTTCCATCCACGAGGTCATCGCCTTCCCGAAGAACACGGTAGGTGTCTGTTCCATGGACAATTCTCCGAGCGAGCTTGAGCCGGAGAACCTGAAGGAACTCCACATCAACGTGGTCATGCCTGAAGAAAAGAAAAACTGATCAGACATCGATTGGCTGCTGGGGCTCCCTCGAAAGAGGGGGCTTTTTTTACCACCGCCGTGCGGCAAATCGCGATTGCAGGAACACCAACGATAGCACACAGGCGTGGCCCATTCGTAGGGGTTGGATGCCGGTTCTCTTGCTTCGCCTTGCATAGCCATTGTTTCGTGGAAGATGCGACTTATACCCGTATTTCACTGATAAAAATGTAATTACACCGTATCATCCAAATTGGATAGCTACCTGTCTGGAGGAACGTCATGTACCGCGATGCTTTGCATGATTTGAAACAGTGGAAGGAAAGCTCGCGAAGAAAACCGCTTATCATCGAGGGCGCACGTCAGGTAGGAAAGACCTGGTTGATGAAAGAGTTCGGAGCACAGGAATACAGAAATACCGTTTATATCAACTTTGACCATAACGAAATCATGTCCAATCTTTTTGCCGGTGATCTGAGCATCCAGCGGATCATGCAAGGGATCGAGCTCTACTGCGGCCATACGATAACACCCGATGATACCCTGCTCATCTTTGATGAAATCCAGGAAGTTCCGGCAGCCCTCGCCTCCCTTAAGTATTTTTGTGAGAATGCACCGGAATATCACATTATCTGTGCCGGTTCTCTTCTCGGAATCGCCTTGCACCAAGGAACATCATTCCCGGTGGGGAAAGTGGATTTTCTGAAACTCTATCCGCTCTCCTTCCGCGAATTTCTGATTGCCGACGGCATGAAGGACTGTGCCGACATGATTGCACGGAAGGACTTTGAAATGATGAAGGTCTTCCGACTGAAGCTGACCGATGCACTGAAGAAATACTACTATGTTGGAGGAATGCCTGAGGCTGTGCTTTCCTTCAGCGCGAATCACGACTACCATCAGGTCGCGCAGATACAAGACAACATTCTCGCTGCCTACGATCAGGATGTTTCCAAACATGCGCCCAATGATCAGGTTCCCAGAATCCGTGCTGTCTGGAACAGCATCCCGTCCCAACTTGCCAAATGCAAATGGTCGTTCCAGGGGGACAGTAGTGCCACATTAACGGGCCAGCGCATGCCATGTAGTTGGGCCAGCCCAAGTGCCGGCCCGCAGGCCGGCTA
>OMYY01000004.1 GCA_900315435.1 uncultured Spirochaetaceae bacterium | reverse complement strand
GTGTCGAGGCGGGCCGTATCCCGCTCGCGGTCGTTCCGCTGGACCAGGCCGACCAGCTCCTGATAGGGGACGCCCTTGAACTGCCGGACCAGACGGGCGACGGCAAAGGCGAACACCTCCTTGTGCATCACGAAAGTCTTGAACTTCCTGTCATACACCTTTCCCGGGACGGACGCCCTCCCGGTGGGCTTTTCTTTCGAGTATACATACTCTACAAAACCGCTCTTTTCGGCGATTTGAACCATTCAGGGAGATTCATGCCTTTATTCCGGGTAAGAAGGCTTTCCAGTCGGCGCGGTTTTTCGGCAATTGCCTTACAAGGGAAGATGAGGCTTCTCTTGCAAAAGGCTCTGGCATGCTGCGAGCGCATAGACCGCCGCGGTCTCTGCCCGAAGGATATTGGTCTTCAATAGGACGGGAAACATGCCTCCCTGCTTCAAGAGAGCGCACTCCTCAGCGGAAAACCCGCCCTCGCTTCCCACGAGCAGGTAGATGTCTGCGTTTGGCGTTTGTCCCGCAAGCAGCTCCCCAAGGCTTTGCTGGTTTTCCAGTGGATCCTGATGAAAGAAGATTCCAAGCCCGTTCTTGCAGAATTCCGGAACTTCCTCGATTCCAAGCACTTCTGGGGTGAGGCTGGTCGGAATAGCCGAGCCACTTTGCTGGATAGCTTCTTTGATGATGGCCTCATAGCGCTCGTTTCGTGCCTTCATTGCCTTGATTGTCTTGTTCGAGGCATCCGAGACACAAAACCTGCTTTGGACAAAAGTGATGGAAAGGACGCCGATTTCTGTTGCCTGACGGATAATTGAATCATCTTTCTTGCCTTTGCATAGGCACTGGAGCAAGTGAAGTCTGGGAAGACCTTTTACGGAGGGAAGCGTATCGCTTGCTTGTTTCGCTTTTCCATTTTCCGCAGGGCTTATCCCTAGGGTCTGCTTGTCGATAAGGACAAGGTCATACACCTTTCCGCTTTGGTCGATTCCGTTGAAGCAGGTTCCCGGAGCGTAGCGAAGCACCTTGGTCAGGTACCGGCTGTCCCGTTCGGAGAGGGTGAGTGTCCCCTCTCCGGAATAGGTTTTCGGCAGGAGGTATTGTCGCATCATTTCCCCTGTACGAAGAAATCGATGGCGCGTTGCAACTGAGAGTCGTAGGCTGGATCGGCTACAGGCATCTCGGAAAAACGGCGCTTCGAATAATACTCGTTGCGGACCAATACTTTCAGGATGTTCTCGTCGATACCGCGGTTCTTGTTCTCGTCGACAAACTTTTGCACGTTCTCCATCGTGTACTCGGGATGGGCCTTCACGAATTCTTGCGGGGCTTTGTCCTTCATCATCTGCTCATATGCAGGAATCTGGTCGTCCTCCAGTTTGGTGTCCGCCGAGACGATGTCCGGCTCGATGCCGGTACCGTGGATGTTGATTCCGTTCGGTGTGTAATAATGGCCGGTGGTCAACTGGACGTAGCCGTCATCAAAGGGGAATACCGTCTGGAAAATGCCTTTCCCGAAGGTCTTGGTTCCCACCAACGTGGCGCGGTGGTTGTCATGCAAAGCAGCGGCGAAAATTTCCGACGCGCTGGCGGTTCCTCCGTTGACCAGGATCGCCACGGGCAGGTTCTGCCCGATCTGCTGGGATCCGTCAGAGACATAGCGCTGATTGGTGTTGGTGCCCTTGCGTCCTTCCATCGTGACGATGGTCGCTCCGGAGGGAAGGAAGATATCGGCCATTTTCAGAGCCTCGTTGACATTGCCTCCGCCGTTATTCCTTTCGTCGATAATCAGGTACTCCATCCCCTGGCCTTTCAACTCGCGGATCTTGTCCAGGAACTGCTGGCTCACGTCGGTGGTATAGCTGGAGACCGCTATGTATCCGATCTGGTGGTCCAGCATCGTTCCTTCCACCACAGGAGAGTCGATGATTTCACGGACCAAGGTAATGTCGAAGGTGGAATCGTCACGCACCACGGTGAGGGTCACTTCCGTTCCGGCCTCGCCACGTACTTTCTTGGATGCCTCGCTGCTGGTCATGTCCCGCACCGACTCTCCGTCGATCGCGCTGATCATGTCACCCGACAAGAGTCCCGCACGCTGGGCCGGCGATCCTTTGAAGGGAGAGTCGATGGTGACCATGTAGGTCGAGGGGTCGTCCGGGTCGATGTTCTTCGGGCTGGGCTTGGACAGATAGACGCCGATACCTCCGTATTTGCCGGAAATCTGCTCCTCGTAACTTTCCGATTCTTCCTTCGGCGTGTAGAAGGAGTATTTGTCCCCGAGGGCATCGAGCATGGCGGTCGCCAGACTTTCCTTCACCACAGCCTTGTCGACATCCTCGTAATAGAGGGAATCGATATATCGGTAGAGCATGGTCAGCGTGCCCATGTCCTGCTGGATCTGGTCTGCCTGCAGGGTTCCGGTCGAGGAAACGGTGTTCAGTTGCTTCAGTAGTTGGGCCTGACCCTCTGGGTTGCCACCGGCAAAGAGGAAGGAGACCGATATGAGAAGGGCGGAAAATGCCGCCAGGCGGTGCATGTGTTTCATATGACCAAATATAGCGAAAGAGACAAGCAGTTGTCACTAAAACTCAATGATTCTCCACGAATAAAGTCGGCTTGACCCCGTTGGTGGTTGGAAATATGCTTTTGCCATGGCCTGGTATCTCTCCTATCCCTCGTGGATACATGCTGAAATCATCCCCTCGTTGCCATTCCGGTGGTATGGGCTCATGTATGTGCTTGCCTTCGCAATCACCTATTGCCTGGTGCTCTGGCAAACGAGCCACGAGGAGGCTGGGTGGAGCCGGGATGAAGTGGACGACCTGTTCTTCCGGTGCATCCTCCTGTTGCTCATTGGTGCCCGCTTGGTTTCCCAGCTGGTCTATGACGGCACGTGGAACAACTGGATCCACCCTTGGAAGATGTTCTGGCCATTCGAAGATGGCCGCTTTGTCGGTCTTGCCGGCATGAGCTATCACGGTGGCCTCCTCGGCTGTCTGTTGGGTGGGGTTTGGTTCAGCCGCAAGCATCACAAGGATTTCCTTACCTGCTGTGACCTCGCCTGCGCAGGCATCCCCCTCGGTTACACATTCGGCCGCCTTGGCAATTTCATCAACGGAGAGCTCTGGGGAAGGGTGTCGACAGCTCCGTGGGCCATGGTTTTCCCCGATGCGCCAAGGCTCTCGACCAACTATGCCTGGGTCAGGGATGTCTGCGACAAGGTCGGAATCGTCTATCAGAAGGGGATGATGGTCAACTTGCCGCGCCACCCATCCCAACTGTACGAGGCGTTGTTCGAGGGCGTGGTGCTCTTTCTCTTCCTATGGTGCCTGGTCAGACCGAGGCGGAAGCGCCATCAGTCAGGCTTCGTGCTTGCCTGGTACCTGATCGGCTACGGCGTGGCGCGGTTCTTCATCGAGTATTTCCGGACTCCGGACGAAAACTTGGGATTCATTATTTCCTTAGGTCCGGGAGCAGACGCGATTTCTCTATTCACCTCCCTGCTCAATATCTCCCTCGGACAGATTTTCTGCCTTGGCATGATTCTGGCGGGAATTGTAGTATTGTGGATTCGGAAAGGAGTAAGGAAGCAAACGCCATGACGATAGATGAACGAGTGAAACAGCTTAGGAAACTGATGCGGAACAATGGAATCGATTGCTGGTATGTCAACGGCACTGATCCCCATCAGAGCGAATACGTCTGCCCGCGCTGGAGAAGCAGGGCTTGGATAAGCGGTTTTACCGGCAGTGCCGGGACCGTGGTCGTCACAAGGACCGAGGCCTTGCTGTGGGTCGATTCCCGTTACTATGTGCAGGGGGCCAAGCAAATCGAAGGTTCCTGCTACCAACTGATGAAGCAGGAGTGGGAGGACACACCTTCCCCGATTGATTGGATCAAGACCAATCTGAAGAAGGGAAAGGTGGTCGGCATCGACCAAGAGACCATTTCGGTCTCTGACTACCAGCGGATGTCAGGCTGCCTTGCCGAGAAGGGCATAACTCTGGCTACGATGCCTGACCTGCTCGACCAGATCTGGACCGACCGTCCGGCTGTGCCTGACAGCAAGGTGGTCGAGGTGGAAAAGCGCTATGCGGGACTTTCCCGAGCCGAGAAGTTCTCCCAAGTCAGGGATGCCATGGAGGAGAAAGGCTGTACCTATTATCTGGTTTGCGCGATTGACGACATCGCCTGGATGACCAACTTGCGCGGCGACGATATCAAGTATAATCCGGTGTTCCTTTCCTATCTGCTGTTGGGAAAGGAGCGTGCATGGCTGTTCACCGATATCTCCCGCTTCAGTGCCGAGTTGCTGACAGACGTGCGCGCCGACATGGATGTCATGCCCTACGAGGCTGCCGCAAAGACGATTCGAGGCTTGGTCAAGGCGAAGGATGTGGTCTATATGAATCCGGACCGTACCAACGTGTTGATGCGTGCTGCGCTTGGCAAGGCACGCGTGGTGGCCGGCCAGGACATCACCACCGAGATGAAGGCCCGGAAGAATCCGACCGAGATGGAGGGTATGCGCAGGGCCCATGTGCTTGATGGAATCGCCATGGTGAACTTCCTCTCCCGGCTGGATTTCAGCGGAGAGACCACCTATGACGAACTGCAGCTCTGCCAGATGCTGGATGCCGAGCGCTTGAAGAACCCGGACTGCCTGGACGAATCGTTCGGCACAATTGCCGGATTCGGTCCCAACGGAGCCATGTGCCACTACTGCCCGAGCGAGGAGGAGCATAGCCCTGTGACTCGTGGCCTGGTGGTGCTTGACAGTGGCGGACAGTATCGTTTTGGAACGACCGATATCACCCGTACGCTGGCCTTCGGCAAGCCGACCGTCGAGGAAATCCATGACTACACCGTCACGCTGAAGGGCCATCTTGCCCTTGCCGCCGCGGTCTTCCCCAAGGGAACTTGTGGCTATCAGCTGGATATCCTCGCCAAGCAGTTCATGTGGAAGGACGGCATGTCTTTCTTCCATGGAACCGGACACGGAGTAGGCTTCCGTCTGAACGTCCATGAAGGACCGCAGCGGATCAACGGACGCCCGATTACAGTAGCGATGGAGGTCGGCATGGTGACCAGTGACGAGCCAGGCATCTACAAGGAGGGCCGCCACGGCATCCGCATCGAGAACCTGATCGCGACGGTTCCTGCCATGAAGACCGAGTTCGGCCAGTTTTACAAGTTCGAAACGCTGACGCTTTGCCCTTACGAAAGAAGGTTGATCGACACGAGCCTGCTTTCCAAGGAGGAAATCGACCAGGTCAACACCTACCACCAGCGCGTCTATGAAACGCTGAGGGACAAGGTGGAGAATCCCGATTGGCTGCAAGAGGCATGCAAACCTCTGTAAGGTCTGAAAAACACGAGAGAAGGGTGTGGTGTAATGTCCTACACCCTTCTTTTTTACTCATTTCCTGCCGGGAAATTGCAGAACAGAACCATCGTTCTGCCCTTCAACGGAATCGTCTTCTTGGTCATCCATCACTGAAAGCGTCGCCTCCATCGCTCCGTCGGGCGACTCTTTCATCGTGAGGCAAAGGGGGATATGCCCCACCACTTTTCCTGGTACTCCATC
The DNA here is from genome assembly GCA_900315435.1 of uncultured Spirochaetaceae bacterium. Taxonomy (GTDB): domain Bacteria; phylum Spirochaetota; class Spirochaetia; order Sphaerochaetales; family Sphaerochaetaceae; genus RUG023. The sequence goes on along the minus strand of OMYY01000004.1, from coordinate 102,907 downwards.
GTGTTCAGTCTTGCACGAGACATCCAAATACCAGATTCCGCTTGGATCATCGGAAAGGGAGGCGGTGAAGTATTTGGAACGGTAGATATTTGTCGGTTTCAACATGGATAGCTCCTTGTCTGGGATTGTACTCCAAGGCAGGTGACGGTACAACAAGGGAGTAGTACTATCCAAAAGCGCGGAGATGGTGTAGGATTACAGGCGGTTGATAAAGTTCATTTATTTACATATAAAGGAAATAGTATATGGTTGAAGCGTTGAAGAAATCGGGAAAGATTTCCCGCAAGGGACCCGTGGTGCTCCTCATCATGGATGGTGTCGGTTATGGCAAGTACAAGGAAGGCGACGCTGTCGCCGCTGCCGTGACGCAGAATCTTGACGCCCTGTTGGCGTCCTGTCCGAATACCAAGCTCAAGGCGCATGGAACGGCGGTCGGCCTTCCCTCCGACGCCGACATGGGCAACAGCGAGGTCGGCCATAACGCCATGGGCTGTGGCCGTGTCTTCGCCCAAGGGGCCAAACTGGTGCAGAACGCTGTCGAGAGCGGCGATATGTTCAAGGGAGCGACGTGGCAGAAGCTGGTGGCCAACGTGAAGCAGAACCACTCCACCCTCCATTTCATCGGCTTGCTTTCCGATGGCAACGTCCACTCCAACATCCACCACCTCGAGGCGATGGTGAGGGAAGCCAAGAAGGAAGGGGTGGAAAAGGTCCGTATCCATGCGTTGCTTGATGGCCGTGACGTAGGCGAGCTTTCCGCTCTTGACTACTTCGATCCTTTCGACAAGTTGCTGAAAGAGCTTTCCACCGATGGCTTTGATGCCCGTATCGCCGATGGCGGCGGCCGTATGGTCATCACCATGGACCGCTATAACGCCAACTGGGACATGGTGAAGAAAGGCTGGTATACCGAAGTGCTTGGCGAGGGCCGTCAGTTTGCCAGCGCCCATGAGGCGATCACCACCCTGCGCGAGGAGACCCATGCCATCGACCAGGACCTTCCTCCCTTCGTCATCGCCGAGGACGGCAAGCCGGTCGGACCGATTGTGGACGGGGATTCGGTCATCCTCTTCAACTTCCGTGGCGACCGTGCCTTGGAAATCAGCCGCGCCTTCGAAGACCCTGACCTGAAGGAGTTCGACCGCAAGAGACTGCCGAAGGTGGAGTATGCCGGAATGATGGAATATGATGGGGACCTGCACATTCCTCACCAGTACTTGGTTGCTCCTCCCTCGATCAACCGCACCTTGGCGGAGTACCTCTGCGCCAGCGGCGTGATGCAGTTCTCCATCAGCGAGACGCAGAAGTTCGGCCATATCACCTACTTCTTCAATGGCAACCGTTCCGGCAAGTTCGATGACAAGCTGGAGGAATATGTCGAGATTCCGAGCGATATCGTCCCCTTCGAGCAGAGACCTTGGATGAAGTGCGCCGAGATCGCGGACCGCGTGATCAAGGAAATCGAGAGCGGCAAGTGGAGTTTCATCAAGATGAACTTCCCCAACGGGGACATGGTGGGGCACACCGGTGTCTACGAGGCGGTCGTCTGCTCCATGGAAGCCCTCGACTTGCAGATTGGCAGGATCCGCGCCGCGGTGGAGAAGGCAGGTGGCGTGCTCCTGATTACCGCCGACCATGGCAACGCCGACGACATGTACGAGCATGATAAGGCCGGGGAGGTGAAGCGCTACGCTGACGGAAGTCCGAGACCGAAGACCAGCCACTCTCTGAATCCTGTCCCGTGTATCCTGTATGATCCGTGCTACCACGGCGAATACGCCAAGGAGATGAACAGCGGGCTCGGCATCAGCTCGATTGCCGCGACTTGCATGACGTTGCTTGGGTTTGTGCCGCCGGCCGATTACGACAAGAGTGTCATCAACCTGATCTAAAACAACAGGGCCGCCCGAGAGGGTTGGCCCTTCTTTGACACACCGCATCTCCCTCGATAAGATGAAAAGCGCTGTGTGGCGGACCGCGTAAATCCAAGCGACAAATGGATTGCGCGGTTTTTTATTGGAGGAGCGCGATGGGACACAACCAATCAAACAAGCTGGCGATGATGCCGATGGGTAAGCTTCTTGTGTCGATGAGCCTTCCCATGATGGTGTCCTTTTTTATCCAGGCCCTCTACAACATCGTCGACTCGATGTTTGTCGCGAAGTTGAGCGAAGATGCCCTGACAGCGGTCAGTCTTGCTTTTCCCATCCAGCAAGTGATTGTCGCCATCGGTGTCGGTACCGGGGTGGGTACCAATGCGATGGTTCCCCGTTATATGGGGCAGAGCGAACCACAGAAGGCGAATCTGGTAGCCAACACCGCGGTTTTCCTCTCCGTCTGTTATTCCATTGTCTTCGGTATCCTCGGCCTCGTTGGCATCGGCCCTTATTACCAGGTACAGACCGATGTGGCAAGCATCGCCGACGGAGGGACCACCTATCTGACGATTATCGTCTGCGTCTCGGCTGGTGTCTTTTTCGGGCAGATATTCGAAAAGCTTCTGGTCTGCAACGGATATCCGACCCTGGCCATGTTCAGCCAGGCAAGCGGGGCTCTTTTCAACCTGGTCTTCGATCCCCTGCTGATTTTCGGCCTTGGCCCCTTTCCGAGCATGGGAATCGCTGGCGCCGCGTGGGCTACCGTGCTTGGACAGATTCTGGGTGCCTTGATCGCTTTTGTCCTCAATCTGCAGAAGAATCCCAATATCCAGTTCCGCTGGTCGTTGTTAAGACCGAACGGCATGGTCGGCCCCATTCTATCGGTAGGTTTTCCCTCGATGGTCACCATGGGGCTGTCTTCGGCAACCACATTCTGCGTGAACCAGATCCTGCTCCTGTACAGCACCACAGCGGCCGCCGTCTACGGCATTTGGATGAAACTGCAGAACTTCTGCTACATGCCGGTTTTCGGCATGAACAACGGTATGGTGCCGATTCTTTCCTATAATCTGGGAAACAAGCGCTATGGCCGCATCCACGAGGCCATCCGCATTGCCGTCATCTCCATCCTGGGGTTGATGGTGGTGCTGTGCGTGGTGTTTGAGATGATTCCGAATAAGGTGCTCGCCATGTTCAGCGCATCGGAGACAATGATGGGAATCGGCTTGGTGGCGTTAAGGGTGTGCTGTGGCGCGCTTCCGTTCGGGGCGCTTTGCGTGATTCTTTCCACCAGCATGCAGGCATTGGGGTATGCCAAATGGACACTCTTGGTCAATATCCTTCGGCAATTCGTCCTTCTTGTCGTCCTGTTCGGTTCGCTCCATCTGCTCTTCCATGACCTTGCTATGCTTTGGGCCGCTGTCCCGCTTACCGAAGGTGCTTCGTGCCTGCTTGCCTTTTTCCTGTCTAGAATGATGCTGGAAAAGCTGAAAGAGTGAGGACAAGCGCGCCCTTGCTAGTCGCCTTCTGGGCGTGAGTTCCTTTACGGTATGAAAAAAGGGACTTATAATGATGTTTCATCTGAAAATCTGCGCATGGAGGGATCTATGAAGCGAAATCGTTTGATTCGCGCATGTGTGTGGTGCATGCTCGTCCTTGCCTCTTTTCCACTCAGCGCCGCCACTGACCCGGTTCTGGACCGGAGTGGGGACTACGGCAAGTTCATCGTCTACTTCCTCCATTTGGGAAGAACCTCCAGCACTAAGAAAAGCAACCATGGAGACTGCGAGCTTTTGATCAGTCCGGATGGAAAGGTCATGATGGTCGACTGCGGAGCGCCGGTGCAAGGACGCTATGTGGTCGAGACACTCGAAGCGCTTGGCATCGACCATATCGACTACTTTGTCAATTCCCATCGCCATCACGACCACCTAGGCGGTTTCAGCCAAGTGGCCGACCATGCGAAGATCGACCGCGTGTTTGTCGGTCCAATGGAAGGATATACCGGCAAATACAGCATGCAGATGGACCAGAGGTGTGAGGCTGACGGTATCGTCCAGACAAAAATAGGGGATGGGGACTCGTTCATGTTCGGCCGGGACATCGAGGTCTCTGTTTATCATCCCTCCAAAACCGCAGTGGATTCCACCTACACAACCGAAGAACTCAACAACAGTTCGTTGGCCTTGAAGTTCTCTTATGGAAACACCACCGTACTGCTGTGTGGCGACCTGTATATGGAAGGAGAGCAGGAGCTCCTTGACGCCCACAGCGACGAGATCAGGGACATTGATGTCGCGAAGGCAAACCATCACGGGTTGTGGACAAGCAACCAGTCGTTGTGGATCGAGACCATCAACCCCACCTATTGTGTGGCGGTGAGCGATATTCTCAGTGATTTGGGAGTGATGAACAGGTACAAGCAACAAGGCACCATCTTCCGCCAGACCGTCTTCAATGGCATTGTCAAGTTTTCCATGGATGCCAATGATGGCATCACCATGCTCTGCCAGCACGCTTTCTCGCTGGACAACTGACGAAAGTTCAGGCCCAAATCCGGCGGCTGCGGGCGACAAGCACCAGGATGACCAAGCTCGCCAACTCAAGCAAAAGCGCGATTCCGTCCCGGATCATTCCATACGGGAAAGCGAGAAGCACGAGCGCGACGATGTGCATCGTGTAGGCGACGCATTTGATGATGGTCTCCTTGGAGACGTTTTCCTGGAAGACGCTGCAGAAGAGAATCGCCAAGCCTATTCCGCCAAGGATACAGACAGCCCCGCGCATGGTCAGGGCTCCGATATAGGCACCCTCAAGAAAGGTCGCCGTGTTAGGGGAGAGCGGAACGGCCATTCCCACCAACAAGGAGACAGCGCAGGCAATCAGGATGCCTGTATTGATTCGTTTGACATTGATTTCCGTCTGGTACAGCATGCACTCCATGGAAATCAAGATTGCCGCTAGCAGGATGATTTGGTAGAGGCGGGCAGTCTGGCTCATCGAGAAGGAAAGCGTCTGGGTGTACAGATAACAGACAGGATAGACCCGCAACTCCAGCAGGGAAAGGAGCAATAAGAGGAACGGCATCAACTGCGCGTCACTGCCAAAGGTGGTTCGCAGGTAATGGTAGACCATCACCGCCAGGACAAGCGAGATGACCATGTGGGCGAAGCTCGGGCCGAATCGCAGGGAGATGGCAAACAGGGGAACCCCTTCTTCCAGCGCCGAGTACGCCCCATAGACGATCAGCACACAAAAGGCGAGAGTCGTCAGACTCTGGAGAATCAGACAGAGATGCCGGAAAAAGAGCTTCTTCATCTTGCTTACAGGATATCCTTATAGGGCGTCTCTACACGCACATCCAACAGTTGTGCGCTCCAGCTCGCTCCCATGGCTGCCACCAGGGAATCGACCATGACGCCCATGCCTTCCACCAGGGGGAGCAAGGCCAGCATCGTCAGCTCGGAACCATAGAGGTTGATGCCGAACAAGCGGAGGGCAAGCACGGCAATCAGGAATATCTCGCTCCCGAAGGAGAGGGCGCTGCAGAAGCTGACCAAGGCGCAGACCAATGCGACCAGCACCTCGACCCGTCCGGTCAAGGCTTCCGGGTTGACCGCGGCGAGCAGACTCAGCGTACAGAGGGTACCAATCATGGCGGAGCCGCCACGGCCGAACATCGCATGGAAGGGGATAGCGGTGGAAGCGATACGCTTCTGGCAGCCAAGGTTGTGGCGCGCTACAGGCTGCCCGATGAGGGCGGTCAGGAGGATATCGCCGGAAAAAAGGCCGGTGATCACAGGCGCCAGCGAACGGTACACCGTCTGGTAGGGATTTACCCTGAATTTGGTTGTACAGGCGAAAAGGAGGGGAAGGACAATGAAGATGGCAGCGCTGCACCCGATGACCAACATCGTCAGGAACTGTCCCGCGACGAAGATAGATCCTTCCTGCATCAGCGTGGAAAAGAAGGTGCTTGCCGCGACAAACACAAACAAGTAGGAGGAAATGGTGATGGCACGGACCATGCGGAACATCACCTCACTGAAACTGTTCATCACCACATAGGCCGGTCTGATGACCTCGACATTCGGTTTCAGGAAATAGCCGACCAGAAAGCAGACAATCAGGAATGCCGGCATCAACGCCCGGACCGTCTCGAAGAAGCCCAGAGGGCTCGCTTCCACAAGACCGAGGCTGACAAGGCTCTTGCCCGGGAAAACGGAAATGTCGATCCCCGAGCCGGCGGTGCTGGTGACCGGAAAGCGAGCGCTGAAGGAACGGAAAATGGCCACGGCACTCAAGCTCAGCAACACGGTCGAGGCGAATGCCCAGATTACGGAGGAAATCAGGACGGTGTGGAGTCTTCCATCCTTGCGGCACGAGGCAATTCCGCTGGTAAAGCTGCAGATGACCATCAAGAGCAGGATGCAAAACCCTGTTTGTTCAAGAAAGACCGTCAAATCTGTCATGGCGGTCAGGAAAATCGGACTCTGTCCAGCTACCAGGGTAGCAGCCAAAGCCATGAACACAGCCGCCAGATACGTGAGCCAAGTTTTCATACTGCTTAGAGTAACCCAACCTCAATGGTGAGTCAATTCTGCATGGCGTCCAGACGATAATTTGCGGTCGACTCCTTCGCCAGCAGTTGCCGAAGGAGAGCCACCGCCGACATGTCGCCGGCCCGTTCCAGGCTCAATGTCTGCAATACCAAAAGGTCCTGCATCGACTCTTTCCTGTAGTAGGTGACCCCGTGGTAGCTGTTGCAACCGGCGAAGAGCCACAAGCTGTGGTCCTTCATCATCTCCTCCAGCATCTTCCCCGCCTCACGTTGGGTTGTCAGCCTTCCGCTGACGGCGAGGATCGCGCCCATATGGCAGATGCCGCGAATCTCGTCCCTGGAATACCCCAGAGGTTCCAGCACGGGGGCGAGCAACCTGTTCAATAGGATTCTGTCGGCAAGAGCCATGGCCTCTTGGACCGATTGTACGTCATTTGTGAGGGGTTCGATGATAAACGAGGCTATCATTGCATAGGGAAGCTCAGGCATTATCTGCGCGATATGACGTTCGATTCCTTCAGCCTTGGCGAATGGGGCGAACTGCCGGTCCAGCAAGTTGAGCACGGTTTTGCTTGCAAGATTCGTGACGGGTACCCGGACATACCGGAAGACCTCCTCCGGCATCGCAAGCGCGTAGTGGGTGAGTTCCCGATAGCACTCGGTCAGGTCGATGGCGGCTGCCCTGATGGCGGACTCCTCTCCGTCCAAAGCGCGCGTGATGCTGTGGATGAACGGAGACGCGGTCAGGGAACGGAACAGCTTGTGCAGCGGCCTCAGCCGGAGCATGGCGATTTCCTCTTCCAGGTTCGGGACTCCCTTTCCTCCCAAGGCCTCGCAAAGCGTCCGGTAGGTGCCGTCAGTGTCGGCTACCTCGTGGACCTTGATGAACACGATCGTCTGATAGCCGTTCAGATGAAAGGAACAACCATGACGGCAGATGTCGCAGGAGGGCCGGATATAGGTCAGCATCTCCGGGAACTGTGTGTAGACGAGATAGCGGTCGGACTCGTCGTGGACGCCGAGCGCCTGGGCGATGGAGACCTGTTCGGCCATGCGTTCTTGTCCGTGGCGTACCAGCTTGTCGGCACTTTGGAAAATCGTTCCCTCGACCGCCTCGTACTGGTTGTTGAACAGCACCAACGACCGCTCCTCGTCGGTTCCGTTGGTGTAGCAGTAGGCGGACTCCTCGACCTTGCCGAAGGGTCCGACCAGGTCGAACAGCTGGAAATGGTCGCAACCGCTGAACAGGTAGCGTTTCCTGAGCAGCGGGAAGATTCTCCGTTCATGCTCGGAAAGCAACCCCTGGTTGGGTTGCTCGTCCCAGTAGGCGCGACGGTACTCCATTCCGTACTTTTCGCGATAGCCCTCGAGTTGTCCATGGCCGAACATCGGCAGTCCGGGCATGGTGGAGAGCAGCGTGCATACCCCGAAGTACTTGTCGCCGTCGCCGAACTGGGCGATGGCGGTCTCTTCGTCCGGGTTGTTCATGAAATTGACGAACCGTTTCAGGATCTCCGGGTCGAAGCCGATGGTCTGCTTGATGGTATCCCGGTACTTCTTGTTCTCCTGGTTCTTCAGCATGTTCATGAAGGCGCTGTTGTAGACGCGATGCATGCCGAGCGTACGGACGAAGTATCCCTCCATCATCCAGAAGGCCTCTGCCAGCAACAGGGTGTCGGGAAGTTCCTGGGCGAGCCGGTCGACCACCTCACGCCAGAATTCCTTGGGAATCCTGGCGTTGAACTCGGCGTCGCTCATCGACGCGTTCGCCCGTCCCGCGATATCCCCTCCGGCACCCAGCTGGGGGTACCACAGACGTCTGATGTGCTTTTTCGCCAAGGTCATGGCGGCATCGAAGCGGATGATCGGGAAATTCTGCGCCACATGGCGGATTTCCTGATAGACCGCCTCTCGGGTGACCGGGTTGAGGAAATCGAGCTGTGCGGTGTCGTTCCAGGGCATCGATGTGCCGTCATTCCCGTGGAAGATGTAGGTGGTCTGCCCGGTCCTCTTGTCCCTGCGACGGAAGGTAACCGCCGCGTCGGTGCGGTTGTAGTAATGGTCTTCCAGCTTGATTTCGATGTCGGGGTTGGAAGAAAGGTCAGGACCATTATAGGAGTAAGAGGGGAAGGGAGGATAGTCCTGCTGGATGAAGTACTCCGGGTGCTCCATGACCCATCGGCTGTCGATGCCGGTATGGTTGGGGACCATGTCGCTGGCGAGCCGGATGCCACGGACGCGGCAGCGCTCGCGCAGGTTTTCCAGTGCGTTCCATCCTCCGATCGCAGGGGAAATCTCATAGTCGTCCAACGAGTATGCGGATGCCTCGGCGTCCGGGTTCCCGCACAGGTTCTTGATCTTCTTGCTGGCCGTGGAACGCTCCCACAGGCCAATCAGCCAAAGGGCGGTGAATCCTCGCCGCTTGAGCAGGTCGAGCTCCTCGTCGGGAATCTGGTCCAGCGTGGTGATGGGCTTCTGATAGAGCTTGGAGAGCTGGTCCAGCCAGACCAGTGTGCTTTTCGCCATCATGACCACGTTCGGCATCCAGTTCCGGTCTTGGGAGAAGGCCTCGTAGTCGCCATCCAGCGCGCTGTAGTCGGGGACGTTCGTCGGGGCCGGGCCTCCGCCGATAAAGCGGGGCTTGTGCTCCTCGCGCATGATGGTCATCGCCTTGAACAGCAATGTCTTGATGGTCTCGGGCACCAACGCGCCCCATTTGTCCAGGATGAAGGAAATCTGGGCCAGCAGGTCGGTCGGATGGAGTCTCGCAGGTTCGGTCAGGAACGCGAACAGGTTCATCTTTCTTGTTCCCACCTCCATCGGCTGTCCGCCGGAGACGTCCTGCTCGAGGATCCTGATCAGATTGGTGGTCTCCGGTGGAAAGGTCAGTCCACGAGGAGCGATCAGCGGCCTGATCGCCTTGACCAGAGCCGGATTGACCTGCATGACCCGGTGGACGAAGAAGCCGCGGAGACTCTCGTCGGTGAACTCGGCCGGTTCTGGATGATGCTCGGCCAGAAGCGGGGAAGGGAACTCCTTCGCGTAAAAGGCGAGGGCAGACCGGGCCGGGCCGTCCAGATGGGAGCTGGTGGCATGGAAGAAGGGAGGGTTGGTGGTGCGCAGATAGGTGTCGAGCACCGTCTGGTAGAGCAGGTGGAGCAGGACGCTCGCATTAAGGTCCGCGGGCGAAAGATATTCCCACTCCGGGTGGGTTTCCACCGCCTGGTTGAAGAGGTGGGCGAAACGGCTTGCCTCCTGGTAGAGCTTGTCCATCTGACGATTTTCCGCAAAGAATGGTTGAAACTGTTGCAGATCCGTCCGTAATCGTATGGAAACCCGAAGGTCATGGTTTTGCATGCCCGCCTCCCTCTTCTTTTCTCATAGTATATGGGTCAAATGGGGTTGCGGGCAAGGTAGAACAACATTCTTGTCTTGCTAATCGTCGATATCAGGGAAGCTTGTAGACTTGGGGAATATGGTCGCAGGTTTCCACCATGGCGCGGAGATGGGGCAAAAGCAAATCCCATCCGATCCACTCGTCCTCGGTGAATGGGCTCAGCACATACTGGGCTACCCCTTCATGCACGGGCCTTCCGATGCCGATACGCAATCTGGCAAACTGGTCGCTGCCCAGTCGTTCTTTGATCGAACGCAATCCGTTATGGCCCTGAAGGCCGCCGCCGAGCTGCAACCGGATCTCGCCGAAGGGAAGCTCCAGGTCGTCGTGGACCACGAGGATTTCCTGCGGCCTCAATCTGAAGAAACTGGCGGCCTCGCCGACACAGGTTCCGCTGAGGTTCATGTAGGTCTGTGGTTTCAACAGCTTCATGCCCCCCTCCACGGCATACTGTCCATGGAACTTGTCCTGCCAGCTGGTCGAGGGATACATATGGTCGGCGACGATGAAGCCTGCGTTGTGTCTGGTTTTCCGGTATTCCCTTCCGGGATTGCCGAGGAAGACGATCAGTTTCATGTGCCCATGCTATCAAAAAGGGAACGGCAAAGCTAGGGATGCTTTTTGCTTTCGTTTTATTATTTTTAGTGGATGTTGTCTTTCGTTTTTGCAAAGGGTATGGTACAGTAGCCCCAAAGGAGCTTGTTCCTGTCATGAAAGAGAGAAACCTTGGGATGTTCAAGGCGTACGATATCCGCTCCAAAAGGGAGATGCTTGACGTCGACCTGGAAGTCCGGTTGGTCAAGGCGGTGGGTCTGTACCTTCGGGACTCAGTGAAAGTTTCCGGAGTGGTCATATGTCGCGACGCCCGTCTCTATGGTCCGGAACTGATGGAGCTCGCCTTGGAGCTGTTTCCCCGGTTTGGCCTCGACGTGTATGTGAATCCCCTGCAGACGGCAACGTGCGAATTTTATTTTACCTGCATGCGGTATCCTCATTGTGCCGGGGTCATGATGACCGCGAGCCACAATCCCGGCAACTACGTCGGATTGAAACTGGTGGCTCCCGGCCTGGTTCCCATTGCCTTCGGCTATGGGCCCGATGGCGGTATCGCCAAAATCCAGGAGCTTTACCTGCAGGATGCCCCTCTCCCGGCAGGCCCTGCCCGCGGAAAGGTCCATATCGTGAATGAGAGCAGCCGTTTCGTCGATTACTCGATGCGCCTCGCGAACGTGGGACAGGATGATTTGAAAGGCTTGCACGTGATGGGCGAGTTTCTCTCCGGCATGGCCGGCGTCGATGTCGCGATGGCCTTCGAAAAGGCCGGGGCGAACTTCCAGAGCCGCCATCTGGTTCCGGACGGGTTCTTCCCGGAAGGGGACCCGAATCCGGTTGTCGAAAGCAGCATCGCTCCCGCGCGGATCGCGGTCAAGGCGGGTCGGTACGACTTCGGTTTCTGCTTTGACGGGGATGGAGACCGCATGGACTTGATGGATGGAAACGGCGAGCAGATTGTCCCGGGTTTCAATATGGCCATACTGGTTCCAGAAATGAAAAAACTCTTTTCCCATGCCTTCCCCGGTCAGGAAAGGGACCTGCAGTTCTATGCCGACGTGAAGGCAATTCCGACCGCTCTGGTGGAAATAGCGAAAGCGGGCGTAGGCGTACACATCATCCGCAACGGGCACTCGTTCATCAAAGGGAAACTGATGGAGCGCTTCGGTGAGCGCTACGTGGCGGCGGAAGAGGAGTCCGCCCATTATTACATGAACTTCCCCTATGACGAGAAGGACTGGTCGAAAGGGCATGCGGCTACGGAAAACACCTTGTTCTACGCGCTGCTGACCGCCAAAGCGTGGAAGAACAACCCGAAAGCCTACGAACGAGCCCAACGGTTGCAAAAGCAAATCCATCGGTATCGCGAATGGCCGGTGCATTTCGAGCCGGCGCCCGAAGAGATGCCCCATATCATGGATGATGTGGAGAATGCCATGAAGGAAAGGGGCGCTACCATCATCAAGACGATGGATGATGGCAGCGACCTTGATGCGACATTGATGCGCTTCAATCTGCCGGGACATTTCCATGCGGGAGTGCAACTGGAAGATGAGCCTTGGTGCCAGGTGGCGCAGCGGATCAGCCGCAGCGAGGACGCGATGTGCCGGTGGGAGGTTGTTTCGAACGATCGGAACACCTGCGAGGAAACCAACAAAATCATTGTCGAGATTGCTGACAGGTACGTCAAGAAAGGATATGCATATTACGGGGACTGACAAAAATGAATGGCGCAGAACGAAAGCAGGCGATCCTGCAACTCCTTCAAGAGAAGGAAAGCATCCATGTTGACGAGCTGACGGAACGGTTCGGAGTATCCAAAGTAACGATTCGGGGAGATCTGGACATTCTCCAGCAGAAGGGCTTGCTTGTCCGCACCCATGGTGGCGCGATGCTTCCGGAGAAACGGGATTTCATCAGGATCATTTCCCATACCATGCATGAGTCGACCAAGGAGAAGGATGAGATCGCCAGGCTTGCCGCTTCTTTGGTTTCCTCCGGGCAGGCGATTATCATCGATAGCGGTTCGACCACGATGCATATGGCAAAGTATCTGGTCGACAAGCAGGTCACGGTTGCCACCAACTCCTTGCTGGTGATGCAACAACTGATGAACGAGGAAACTATCGACCTTGTCCTCATCGGGGGCTCCTTGCGGCGCTTCTCCATGAGCGCCATCGGCAGCATCGCCCGTTCCTGTCTGACGCAGATCCACGCCGATTGGCTCTTTCTTGGTGGCTCCGGATATTCGGTGGAGAAGGGAATCACTTGTTCCAATTTGGTCGAGGCGGACACCAAGCAGGCGATGATCCAGAATGCGGAACGTGTTTGTTTTGTCGCGGATAGTTCGAAGATGGGCAAGGTGTCCTTTGCCAGCGTGACCGATTGGAGCCATATCGATGTGTTGGTGACCGACCGGATCGATACGGAAACCCGTATCATCCTTGAAGGATATGGGGTAAAGGTGATGGTGCCGAAGCATGCGTGAATGGGGGTTGTCCCTGGTAGGCTTGCATGAGGAGGAAATCAGGGCTCTTGCGGAGAACTATCCGGAACTCAACTTCGAGCTTTCCTACAACATGCGTCCCGACCAGTTGGAAACGATGGCCCCGATTCTCGAACACCGGGTCGTTTCCCTGCATGCAACCTGTCCGAGGAGCCGGTATTTCCCGAATTTCGCTTCAGACAATCCCTGCATCCTGACCCAAGGCATGGACGATATCAGACGAAGCATCGTCACCGCGAAACGCTACCATGCTTCCATCATGGTCCTGCATCCCGGCTATCTGTGCGAGGAAGGAATGCCGAGCGACAAAAGCGCCCGTCTGTCGTTGCTGTCCAAACCGCTGTTTCAGGAACATGTGGCTGTAAGGGAAGGGTCCATCTGCGACAGGAAATACCCGGAAAGTGATGCGTATCGGAAGGCGATGGACCGGCTCACATCGCATATCGGCATGGTGTGTCGGCTCTGCTGGAACGAGGGTATCTCGTTGGCAATCGAGAACCTGAACCCTCGTTCCGGATATCTTTGCATGACACCGGATGATTTCGCCCAGCTCGCGACCGTCGACCATATGTGCTTCTGTCTGGATATCGGGCACCTTTGGGTTTCCCATTTCGCATTCGGATTCGATTTCCTCGAGGCGGTGCGGGGCATGCTGGCGACCCGCAAGGTCGTCTCTTGCCATGTGCATGCAAACCCATCCGATGGCCACATCTGGGAAGACAGCCATGGAGACTTGGATGTCAATGCCGCATTTCCGCTCCAGGAAGCTCTTGGCGCCATTGTCGCGGAACCGGTTAATTGCATTCTGGAGACCTTGTCGCATCCAGAACACAATATCAGGATTTTTCAAAGGTTCGTCCAAGCTTCTTAATCTTTTTTTATTTGTCGATAATTTGCTTTTTATGGTGCTTTAAAAGGGTTGCTCCTTCAAAACGCAGAATAGGAAAAGTTTTTTCCTTGTGGACTGGAAAAAGGGATGCTACACTTACCACAAGTTTCAAACGTCATTGATGAAAAGAGGAGGAGACGTATGAAAAAATGTTTGGTCTTTCTGACGGCGCTTGTCGCTGTTTCCGCGATGCTCTTCGCCCAAGGAGGCAGTGAAGCTCCAAAGTCGGCGGCCAGTTCCGGCGCTCCTGCAGAAACCAACAAACTGGTTGTGTACGCCACGTGCAGCGAGAGCGAGGCCCAGAAGATCACCGACGCGTTCATCAAGAAATATCCGGGCATGCAGATCACCATCATCCAGGCTGGAAGCGGCGATATGGTTACCCGTGTGAAGACCGAATGGCCAAAACCGGAAGGCGATGTGGTCCTGTTGCTCGCCAAAGAGAACCTGGATTCCATCTATAACAACCTTGCTCCGTACAAGAGTGCCAATCACGATGATTTCGCGCCGGAATTCCGTGATCCCGCGGAAACTCCCCGGTATTATGCCACGAGTCTTCCCCTGCAGGCGTTCATGTACAACACCAAGATGTTGACTCCGGACCAGGCTCCGAAGTCCTGGAAGGATCTGGCCGACCCGAAGTTCAAAGGCGAGATCGTCCTCGGCAATCCTGCCTCTTCCGGTTCTTCCTACGCGCAGCTGTACATGATGCACAAGCTTTACGGCATGGATTTCGTCAGGCAGGTCGCATCGAACGCCACCTACGTCGCTTCCTCCACCGCAGGTCCTGACAGTGTGGCGCGTGGCGAGTACGCCATCACCGTTACCGGCGAGAAGAACATCGGGGACCGGATTGCCCAGGGGGATCCGGTTGCTTATGTGCTTCCCGAAGAAGGCACCGGCCTGCGCACCGAAGGATCCGCAATCCTTGCGAACTGCAAGAATCTGGCAAGCGCCCAGCATTTCATCGACTTCATCACCAGTAAGGAAGGCATGACGGTCGTCCGTGACCAGTGTTTCCGCCGCCCGGCCCTGACCACCATCGCCGGACCTGCCAACCTGCCCTCACTGAAGGATATGAAGTTCTTCGATTATGACGCGAAAGAAGCGGCCGCGTCCAAGAAACAGCTTGTTTCCGAGTTCCAGGGCCTGCTCTAAGCTGGCAGGGAAAGGGTCAGGACCAGAACGTGTGTCCTGACCCTTCTTTCTCTTTTTTTCTTATCATCAAAGGGGGCGGATTCCATGAGTCGCGATTTGACATACGATGCAGTGAATAAGATTTACGATGCCAAGGGAAAGAACCCGGTACATGCCTTGAGGGATGTCTCCTTCACCATCAGGGCAGGGGAGCTTTTCTGCCTGCTGGGTCCTTCCGGTTGTGGCAAGACCACGCTGTTGCGAAGCACTGCCGGGCTTGAGTCCATTTCCAGCGGGAAGATGCTTTATGGCGATGTCGACATTTCCACGATTCCTCCCTATAAGCGAAACATCGGCATGGTGTTCCAGAGTTTCGCATTGTATCCCCATATGACGATTTTCGAGAATGTCGCGTATGGACTCAGAGTCCGCAAGATTCCCGAGGAGGTCGTGCGTAAGAAGGTTGTCGAGGCGATGGAACTTGTCGGTCTTGGAGAGGAGTTGAAGCGCAACCCCAGTCCTTCCGGTCTTTCCGGCGGACAGCAACAACGCGTTGCCATCGCCCGCGCGTTGGTGTATGACCCGGACATTCTTCTGCTTGACGAGCCTTTGGCGAACCTTGACGCCAAACTCCGACGCTACATGCGGGCCGAGATCCGCCGTATCCAGAAAGCGACCAACATCACGACCATCTTTGTGACCCATGACCAGGAAGAGGCGATGGCGGTGGGCGACCGTATGGCGGTGATGCGGAAGGGAATTGTCGAACAGATCGGCACCAGCGACGAGTTGTACAACCAGCCAAACAGCTCTTTTGTCGCGAACTTCATCGGAAAGATGAATTTTTTCAACAGCCGGATTGTCGGGATCGAGGACGGCCGGATCCTATGCGAGGTCGATGGCACGGGGCTGGTCATCCCCGTGTGCAAGACAAGGAACCATGTCTCCAGCCTTTCCCTTGGCAAGAAGGTGCTGGTTGGGGCCCGTCCCGAGCAATTGGTTGTCGGCAAGCAGGAGGGGAAGGTGCGGGGAACCGTGCGAATCATCCAGCATCTTGGGCAGTTCATCCGCTACGAGGTGGAACTGGATCCCGTTGTAAGCAGGGCCATCTTTGAGATCGATATGCCTTCGTTGCAGGCGAATGTCAAAGAACATGACACGGTGTGTGTGGAGGTGAAGCCCGACGTCGTTTCCTTGTTTGACAAGGAGGTGGATGCATGAGAAACAAACCTCGGCCTACCATGGATACGGTTGGTTCCGAAGGCAGAATCCGACGCTTTTTTGAGAAGGACTTCACGCAATATCTCGTTTTTGCGGTTCCAATGGCTTTCATCGCTCTTTTCCTGCTCTACCCGATGGCAACCACGCTGATCCGGGCCTTCATGGCTCCAGCGGAAGACCTGGCGTTCCACGGGTTTAGCCTCGAGGGGTTGCAGCAGTTTGTGGTGAGCAAGCTGTACCGCAAGAGCTTGTGGAATTCCTTTGTCATCGGCATTTCCGTTACCTTCTTTTGCCTTTTGATCGGGGTTCCGATGGGGTATTTTGTCGCCCGGGTGAAGATGCCGGGCAAATCGTTGATTCTTTCTCTCGGGATTCTTCCTGTCATCATGCCTTCGTTCGTCGGGGCCTTCACATGGGTCATCCTGCTGGGAAGAAATGGAATCGTCCGTACCTTCCTGAACTGGTTGCTTGGTCCTTTGGGAATCAAGGTTCCGTCGATTTACGGGATGTTCGGCATGATTCTCTGCATGACGCTGACCTATTATCCGTTTGTATTCCAACTGGCCTATGGCGCGTTCGCCTCTTCGAATCCCATGCTGGAAGAGGCGGCCATGCTGATGGGCGCGAGGAAAAGCCACATTTTCCGCACGGTCACGCTGCCTCTCGTCATGCCGAGCCTTGGCGCTGCCGCATTGCTTGTATTCGTCCGTGCTATCGGAAATTTTGGGATTCCGTCCATTATCGGCGGCGAGGATTATGTGTTGCCCACCTTGATTTATTTTGAGGTGAACGGGTTCTGGAACATCAATGGAGCTTGTTCGATCGCCGTCGTGAACGTCGCGATTACCGCCACGGTTCTCTGGGCGCAGAAAGCCATGGTCAATCGTCACACGTATGAGACGATCAGCGCCAGCCGTTCGGAACTGAAGATGAACGATTCGCTGGTGATGCGGATTGTCGCTTGGGTTTTCTGCGGAATCATCCTTGTCGCTTCCCTGCTTCCCCAGGCCACCATCATCGTCATGTCGTTTTTCACCAAATGGACTGGTTTGTTCCCTGAGGGTTTCACGCTCGCCAACTATGCGCGTATTCCGCACACGAGCCATAACGAGCTGTTCAACTCGTTCTCCCTTTCCCTTTTGTCCACGTTGCTGTGCGCGATACTGGGCTCCATCGTCGCCTACATCACGGAACGCAAGAAGCCGAAAGGGGCCGCGTTGCTTGACTTGTCCGTGATGGCGCCGTTCATTTTGCCTGGCACCGTTGTTTCCATAGCGTTGCTTTCCGCTTTTAGCGGGAACAGCTGGTTGCGTCTGACCGGCACGTACACCGTTCTTGTCATCTCGTTCATGATCAGAAGGACCCCGTACGTATATCGCTCTGTCGCGGCGAACTTGACACAGCTGAATCCCTCTTTGGAGGAAGCGTCGACCATCATGGGGGCATCCTGGTTCTACACGTTCCGCAAGGTAAGCGTACCCTTGATCCTCCCTTCCATCATCAGCGGTTCCATCCTGACGCTGACGACACTGCTGCAGGAGTTGTCCACAAGCATCCTGCTGTATAGCGGGCGCACGCGCACGGTGCCGATCCAGATTTACAGCGCAGTGCAAGATGGAAACCTAGGGCAGGCAAGCGCTCTGTCGGTTGTCCTTCTGGTCGTGGTCTTCGTGATTGTCTACGGAATGAACAGGCTGCAGGGTTCGAAGATGGCATCTGCTTTCAAGATGGGGTGATGGCGGTCGTTTCCTGCTTTCCGGCAGATGGCTTTTCGTTTACCATGAAGCCATGTACGTGCTCGTGACCTATGTGCCCGAGAGTCACCTCGGGCAAGTAAAGGAGGCGCTGTTCGCCTCTGGAGCCGGAAGCATGGATGGGTATGACCAGTGCTGCTGGCAGGTGAAGGGGACGGGCCAGTTCCGCCCCCTTGCGGGTAGCCATCCCTTCCTTGGCTCTGAGGACCAGTTGGAAACGGTCGAGGAATGGAGGCTCGAGATGGCGGTTGACGAGGAGCATGCCGCGAAGGTGGTCGAAGCTCTCAGACGAGTCCACCCTTACGAGGTACCGGCCTACCACCTGATTCCGGTCATGACCCTTGATGCTGCTTTTTGACGGGGCGATGGGGACGATGAAGCAGGCAGGGCTTGATACGCGTTCCATCCATCGTGCCTATATCCAGGCTGGCAGCCAGGTGGTCACCACCGATACTTTCATGGCGAACCGCCTCTCCACGAGTGATGTGGAGGGGGAAAACACACGTGCCTTGGAAGCGGCCAGGGAAACAAACGTGCTGGTCGCCGGGGACCTTGGCCCGACCATCGCCACCAGCAAGGACTATCCGCTTTCCTGCTTCCATGATCTTTACCGGGAACAGGCGAAGGCGCTGAAGGGAGTCGATTTTTGGCTGGTCGAGACGGTAGTGGATCTCGAGGTCGCGCGTGCCGCGGTCCGTGCCTGCCTGGAAGTTGACCCGGACGTTCCGGTCCTGGTCAGCATGATTCCCTCCATTGCGCCGGAGAAGGCGGTGCAGGCTTTCGACGGGTTCCCCCTCTCGGCTTTGGGATACAACTGCGGCTCCGGTCCCCTGCAGAGCGCCTCTTCTCTGTCCCGGCTTGCTTCCCTGAGCCCGTTTCCGTTGATTTGGGAGCCGAGCGCGGGACTTCCGGAGCAAGGCCGCTATCCTTTTGACTGCCAGGAATGGGCGAAGGCTGTGCGGAGCGTGCTCGCACATACTCCGGTCGCCTATGTGGGAGGTTGCTGCGGAACCACTCCTGCCTATATCCAGGCATTGGCGTATTGTACTTTCTCTCGGAACCCTCCTATACTCGAACCAAATCCATACATTGTTCTTGAGGAGGACTCTATGGGAAAAACGAAGAAAAGCAATTTCAACGTATTTGAGATCATGTTCGGCATCATGTGGCTGGCGATGGGGCTCGAGGGAATCGGCCAGGGCAACGGAGGCCAGTCCATTGGACGCTTCTATGCCTCCATCGGCAAGTGGTTCGGCAAGGCCGGCGACAGCATGGTCACCATCCTTGGCGTGCTGATTCTTGTTTCGGCTGTGATCTACCTGGTACAGAAGTTCGTGCCCGCGGTTCCTGCACAGCTGACCAAGGCCGCCATGGTGTTCATGGTCATCGTCTGGGCGGTCACGGTGCTCTGCTGCCTGATTTTCGACATCGGCCATCTTGATGGCTTCGCCGATTTTCTGGCAATGGTCGAGAACCTGTTCATCAACCTGCTGATTTTGTCTGCCACCATCTCCTTCTGTGGAGAGTCTGTCACCAAATAACCTGACGGGGCAGGGACGGGAACACCTGTCCTTGCCCTTTTCTCAAGGAGCCGACATGTTCGAGACGCTCGCGTCCAGGGAATTGTACCGTGACAGCTCTTTTCGCGTGACGGTGGACGACTACCAGTTGCCAGAAGCCAAAACGGGAACGCTTCTGCAGATCCATCACCCAGGCGGGGTCGCCGTGCTCGCCATGGACGTCTCGGGCCGTATCCCGTTGGTCAGGCAGTACCGCTATGCGGTCAAACAGAAGCTGTGGGAAATTCCGGCAGGCAAGCTGGACAAAGTGCCCGGAGAAACTCCCGAGGCTGGAGCTCTCAGGGAGCTAAGGGAAGAGACAGGTTGCACGGCCGGCCAAGTGGTTCCTCTTGGATGTATCTATCCTTCCCCCGGTATCGACACCGAGGTCCTGTACCTGTATGCGGCGAAGGTGGTCGGCCGCACCACCCAGGAGCTTGATGAAGACGAGTTCATCGACGTTTTCTGGGTATCCCCTCATGAATTCCAGCAGATGGTAGGGGACGGCAGGATCAGCGACGCAAAGACCATCTGTGCCTGGAGCCGCGCCCTGCTCCGCGGTCTTATCTCGCTTTCGTGACTCCGATCTTCGGGCAGTGGCCAGCCTCGCTGCAGAGGGAGCACTTCGGGCTGACCGGGGTGCAGATGTACTGCCCGTAGGTGACGAGGAGCTCGTTCATCCCGATCCAGTGCTTTTCTGGCATCACGTTCCTGATCGCTTCCTCTGTCTGTTCCGGGGTCTTGGTCTTGACCCAACCCATGCGGTTGGCGATTTGGTGGACATGGCAATCCACGCAGGGGGCGGCGATTCCGTAGCCGAGGTTCAGGGTCAGGTTTGCGGTCTTGATGCCGACACCGGGAAGCTTCATCAGTTCCTTGGCATCGGGAGGAACCTTGCCTTGGTAGGAATTGACCAGAATTTGGCTGATTTCCTTGATTTGTCTCGCCTTTCTGGTGTAGAAGCCGGCGGGATAGATGGCGTGGGCGATGGTCTCGTCACTGAGGGAGAGCATCCCTTCAGGAGTATCGGCCAGAGCGAAGAGCCGTCTGCTGGCCTCGATGGTGACCTGGTCCTTCGTCCTCAGGCTGACCAGCGTGCTGACCAGGACCCGGAAGGGATCCTGCCGCTCTTGGGCAATGGTGGAGACGGAGGGAAGCTTGCCCCCGGCCCTGCCTGCCGCGTCCCGCATCCGCTCGAACATCTTGTCCCACTCGTCTGCCGTCATGTTTCTCTCCCTTGCTTTTTCTCTGTCAACGAATTACCGTCATTATTACCATGATTATCGTATTGAAATCCAACATCACGGATGAACAGAAGCATCATATCCGAAGTTATCTCTCTTCGAAAGGGTACCAGGTCCATGAGATCGTCGGTACCGAGGAGACCGTCTTTGGCGCGGTCGGCCGTGCCACGGTCGATGTGCGGGAAGTGGAAATGCTTCCTGGCGTCGCCAAGGTCGTCCCGATTACCAAGCCCTACAAGCTCGCCAGCAGGGAACTGAAAAAAGAGGACACGATTGTCCAGGTCGGCAAGCATGTGACCATCGGTGGCGGACGGATTGTCGTCATCGCCGGCCCCTGCGCGGTCGAGAGCAGGGAGCAAATCATGCGCATTGCCGGCGAGGTGCGCGAGGCGGGAGCGGTGATGCTTCGGGGCGGAGCCTTCAAGCCCCGCACCAGCCCGTATGCTTTCCAGGGTTTGGGAGAAGAGGGCCTGAAGTACCTGAAAGAGGCAGGCGAGAGGTATGACATGCCGGTCACCAGCGAGATTGTCAGCCCGGATAGCGTGGAGATGATGAAGGATTACGTGGACATGTTCCAGATTGGCGCCAGGAACATGCAGAACTTCGAGTTGCTGAAAGCGGTCGGCAAGACCGGCATGCCGGTACTGCTCAAGCGAGGCTTGGCGGCTACGATCGAGGAATGGCTGATGGCGGCCGAATATCTGATGAGCAGCGGTACCGACCAGGTGGTGCTCTGCGAGCGGGGCATCCGCACCTATGAGCGGGCAACCAGGAATACGTTGGACTGCTCCGCCATCCCCGTCGTACAGAAGCTGACCCACCTTCCGGTCATTGGCGACCCGAGCCACGCCACCGGCATGCGCGACATGGTCAGCCCGATGTCGCTGGCCTTGATCGCCAGCGGGGCGAGCGGCGTGATCGTCGAGGTACATGACCATCCGGAAAAGGCTTTGAGCGATGGTCCCCAGTCCCTCTACCCCGAGCAATTCGAGAAGATGGTGCGGGATATCGAGGCCTTGGCCCCGGTGGTCGGCAAGAGCTTGGAGCGGGTTCCCCGCAGCCATATGGTGGTTCCTGACGAAATTGCAGGCCAAGCCCCGGATATCAGCCTGAACCTCCCGATCGCCTTTCAGGGAGTACACGGCGCTTTCAGCGAACTGGCGGTCAGCCGGCTCTTCGGCGAGGCGGCGAAGACATTTCCTTGCAAGGAGTTCTTCGATGTTTTCAAAGCTGTGGACAGCGGCAAGGTCATCTACGGAGTCGTGCCGGTGGAGAACACCCTCGGCGGCACCGTCAACGGGACGATCGACCTGTTGACCCGTTTCCCCAATATCCAGGTGGTAGGCGAGCAGCAGATCCGGATCAACCATGACCTGATTGTCGTGCCTGGCACCCGGCTCTCCGATATCAAGGAGGTCTACTCCCACCCGCAGGGGCTGGCGCAGTGTGCCGATTTCTTGGCGAAACAGCTGCCCGGAGCCCGCCCCGTTTCCTTCTTCGACACGGCGGGAAGCGTGGAGTATATCGCCCGGCAGAAAGACAAAAGCAAGGCGGCTATTGCAGGCAAGCCTGCGGCTGAGTTCTACCACATGGAAATCCTGAGGGAAGGTATCGAGACCAATCCGAAAAACTATACCCGCTTTTACGTGATTTGCAGGCAGGAGAACGCGAGGGCCTTCCTTTCCAGCCATGCGCCGAACCGGACCGTCTTCTCCTTCACCGTCGGTGACCAGCCCGGCACCCTGCTGAAGGTGCTGAAGGTGCTCGAAGCCCATCGGATGAACATGAAGAAGCTGGAGAGCCGCCCGATTCCTGGCAAACCTTGGGAGTATTCCTTTGTCGTCGAGTCCGAGATTCCCGGTACCGAGGCCTTCTGCCAGGCGAGGGAAGAACTGAAGGATGTCTGCGGGAACCTGCAGTTCCACGGGACCTTCTTCGCGGAGTGAGCGATGGGAGTGATTCGTCCGTATGTTCCTGTCAGGCTGGTCATGGGGGTGCTCACCACCCATGGGGAGCTGCACGACCAAGTAGTGGAAATCCTTGGTGAAAGCTACGGTCCGGTCCTGACGGAGAGCACCCATACCCCGTTTTCCTTCACCGACTACTATGATGAGGAGATGGGAGGGAACCCGGAACGGTATTTTCTCGTGTTCCGGGATCTGGTCGATCCTTCGCGCCTTTCGGATATCAAGATCCACACCAACCAGGTGGAGGAGCGCTTCGCCACCGGGCGGGGACGGGTCGTCAACCTCGATCCGGGCCTGCTCTCGGCTGGTTCGCTGATTCTGGCGACAACGAAGAACCGCTCCCACCGTATTCCCTTGGAGAAGGGAATCTACGCCGAGACGACCCTGATCTACTACGGCCATCAGTTCAACGCCTTGCCTTGGACCTACGCTGATTATGGCAGCGACCGGTTCCGCGAGTTGTTCAAGATGTACCGGACCATGTATATGCGTCAGCTCAAAGAGGAACAGAAATCCTGAAGAAGCTGGTTCTTTAGGGTATGTGGCTTTTTCTGTGTGGTATCTTGCTTGTTTCTTCCTGTTCCCTTTCGTTTCGTCCTGAACGGAGCGTCAAGGTCTTTCTTCCCTCCGCCCACCCTTGGGAGGAGGCGACCCATTCTCCCATGCCTTACCGGGTGGTCACCTCGTATGGGGAGGTGATTTGGCTTGAGCGTGGACAGCGCTCGACCACGGTGCTGGCTCCCCGGGGCGAGACGGTCCTGGTTGCCGCCTACCCCTTGGACGGGCAGTATCCTTTCACCGGGGTGATTGCCGGCCAGAGCACCCGCGTGGAGCTGACCCAAGGGCAAAGCAGGTTGGTCATGGGACTGCTTTCCGTCTGGGACGAGCATGGTGATTCCCTTCGGTTCCTCGCATGGCCGGTGGTGGAAGCATTGGTGGGATCTTGTGCCGACACGCTTGACGTGGCGGGGACGATTGCCGCCTTGCTCAATGGAACCCTGCAGGAAGGTTCCGTGCCCCAGAGCGGTCTGACGACCTACCGGATTACCGCCTTGCCCCAGGGGAGGTGGTACTCGGAACGGCAGGGAGGTGGTTCTTTCTGGCACGACGGGACTGGGAGCGTGGCTGTCAGCCTGACCGAAGGACTGACCTGCTACTACTGTGTCGAGCGTGGCGTGGTGCTTCGTCTGTTCGTCCAGGGGGGCAGGGTGGTGCAGACCCTCCAATCTCTTCCGTTATGGTTCTAGTTTTTTTCCAAGGAAGGGAGTACCATCGGTGGCTATGGAATCCTTGCGTGAATTGTACCGTATTGGACATGGCCCCTCCAGCAGCCATACGATGGGTCCCCGCGCCGCCGCCACCCATTTCCTGAAGATGCATCCTGATGCCGCGGCATACCAGGCCGATTTGTTCGGCTCGCTCGCCGCGACAGGAAAAGGGCATCTGACCGATGCGGCAATCCGTGAAGTGCTGTCGGGACGGAAGGTCGAGATTTCCTGGTTCCCCGACGTGTTCAAACCCTTCCATCCCAACGCGTTGACCATGCATGCGCTTGATGCTGACGGAAAGGATATCGCCAGCCAGACCTACTACAGCATCGGTGGCGGCAAGATCGTCATCGAGGGACAGGAGCAGACAAAGGAGGATGATGTCTATCCTCTCGAGGTCTCCCACATGAAGCAGATCCTCGCTCTCTGCGAGTCCGAGGGAATCCAGATTTGGGAATTCGCCCTGCGCTATGAGTCCCCGGAAATCATGACCTATATGGCCCAGGTGTGGGACGTGATGAAAGCGGCAGTCCACCGTGGTCTGGAGGCCGAGGGCGTCCTTCCTGGGGGCCTGAAGCTGGCAAGGAAGGCCATGCAGTACCATGAGAAGGCCAACGAGCATAAGGGAACGATTGGCTCGACTGCGGAGATTTTCAGCTACGCCCTTGCTGTCAGCGAGGAGAATGCCGCCGGGGGTGAGATCGTCACCGCTCCGACCTGTGGTTCCTGCGGCGTGCTTCCCGCTGTGCTGTTCTACCTGCAGCAGCAGAACCGACTGCCTGACCTGCGTATCCAGCGGGCCCTGCTGACTGCCGGAGTGCTGGGTGATATCGCCAAGACCAATGGCTCGATCAGCGGTGCCGAGGTGGGCTGTCAGGGCGAGGTCGGTGTGGCCTGTTCCATGGCAGCGGCGGCGGCGACCTATTTGCTGGGGGGGACCATCTATCAGATCGAGTATGCCGCGGAGATGAGCCTTGAGCACCATCTCGGGCTGACCTGCGACCCGATGATGGGGTTGGTGCAGATTCCCTGCATCGAGCGCAACGCAATGGCCAGCGTGCGGGCTGTGGACAACAGCGTCTTCGCCCTGCTCTCCGATGGCAGGCACCGGGTTTCCTTCGACAATATCATCGACGTGATGATGGAGACCGGCCAGGCGCTTCCTTCCCTGTACCGTGAGACCAGCAGGGGAGGGCTTGCCAAGGTGCTGCCCACCATCAATCCCTGAACTCCTCCCGCAGGATTCCATAGACCGCTGCGTCGACGATACCCCGGTTGGACCAATCCGCCTTGCGGAGCGTCCCTTCATGGCGCATGCCGCACTTTTCCATCACTTTGCCGGAATAGCGGTTGGCCGGATCGTGCATCGCCTCGACCCGTCCCGCCTCCAGGGTGGTGAAGGCGAAGGCGATGAGGGCGGCCAGCGCTTCGCTCGTGTAGCCCTGGTGCCAATACCTGCTGCCGATGCAGTAGCCCACGTGGACCGAGTTCGTTTTCTCGTTGGCCGATGTGAAGCTGATTGTCCCGATTGGTTCTCCGGTTTCCTTTGGCACGATCGCCCACTGGTAGAAGGCCGGTTCGACGTAGTGTCCGATCCAATCGGTGACGACTTTTCGCGTGACGCTGCTGTCGCGATGGGTCTGCCAGCGCAGGAATGTGGTCGTCAGGCTGTCTCCGGTCCAATTGCGGAAGGCCGGCTCGATATCCTCATTGGTGAAACGCCGGAGGATCAGACGCTTGGTGATGATCGTTTGGGTGCCGACATGATGCATGATCAGAGTGTACCCTGCAGAAAAGAGCAAGGGCAAGAGCGACACGACAAAGAAAAAACGACTCTCTCCGGGCGCCAGGCCGTCGGGCGCTGGCGGGAGAGAGCCTTCACAGGTCCGTTCTGCGTTCTTGGGGAACAGACCTTTATTTGACGACGATGTTGACCAGTTTGCCAGGAACGACAATCTCCTTGACGATGGTCTTGCCGGCGATCCAACCCTTGATCTTCTCGTCGCTTTTCGCCAAGGCGAGCAGGTCGTCCTTGCTGATGGAGGGATCGGCCTCCGTCTTGCTTCTGACCTTTCCGTTGACCTGGAAGATGAACTCCTTGACTGCCTTTTGCGTCTTGGCCGGATCGTAGGCGGGCCACTTCTGGGCGGTGACGCTCGGTTCGTGGCCGGCCAAAACCCACAGCTCTTCGGCAAGGTGGGGAACGTAGGGGGAGAGCAACAGGATCAGCGTGTCATACAGCTTGCTTGAAAGGGTCTCGCTCTTGTACAGCTCGTTGACCAGCACCATCATCTGGCTGATGGCGGTGTTGAAGTTCAGCGTCGAGGTATCTTCGGTCACCTTCTTGACCGTCTGGTTCAAAAGGATTTCCAAGTTGGCGTCCACCGGTCCGTCGACAATCTGCTTCTCCTCGTGCAGGCGCCAGATGCGGTCCAGGAAGCGGGTGATGCCGATCAGGCCCTCGGTGGACCAAGGTTTGGAGACTTCCAGCGGTCCCATGAACATCTCGTACATGCGCATCGAGTCGGCACCGTAGGTGTTGACGATTTCGTCCGGGTTGATGACGTTCTTCAGGCTCTTCGACATCTTCGCTGTCACCTGCTGGAGCACTTCGCCGGTCTCTTTGTCGACGTAGGTGCCATCGGCCTTCTTCTCGACCTGGTCGACCGCCACCAGCGCTTTGTCCTTGCGCTGATAGGCGAAGCTGGTGATCATGCCTTGGTTGACCAGTCTCTGGAACGGCTCTCTGGTGGAGACCAGCCCAAGGTCAAAAAGCACCTCGTGCCAGAACCGGGAATAGAGCAGGTGGAGTACGGCATGTTCGGCACCGCCCACGTAGAGGCTGACAGGCATCCAGTACTTTTCCTTCTCGACGTCGACGAAGCGCTTGTCGTTATGCGGGTCGATATAGCGCAGGTAATACCAGCAGGAGCCAGCCCACTGGGGCATGGTGTTGGTCTCGCGCTTGGCGGGTCCGCCACAGACCGGGCAGGTGGTGTTCACCCAGCTGTCAATCTTGGCAAGCGGGCTCTCGCCCGTTCCGCTCGGCTCATAGGACGTTACCTCGGGCAACAAGACCGGAAGCTGATCTTCAGGTACCGGGACCACGCCGCACTTCGGGCAGTGGACGAGGGGAATCGGCTCGCCCCAGTAGCGCTGGCGGCTGAAAATCCAGTCGCGGAGCTTGAAGTTGACCGTCCGGTGGCCGATATGGTGCTCCTCGAGATAGGCAAGCACCTTCTCGATCGCGTCATGCTTGTTCAGACCGTCCAGCCAGTCGCTATTGACATGGATGCCATCCTGGGTCCAGGCCTGCTGCTGCACGTCGACATCGCTCTTCAGCACCTCGACGATCGGCAAGTGGTACTTCTTGGCGAACTCCCAGTCCCTCTCGTCATGGGCGGGCACGGCCATGATGGCTCCGGTCCCGTAGCTGATCAGGACGTAGTCGCCCACCCAGACCGGCACCTTCTTGCCGTTAAGCGGGTTGATGGCATAGCTGCCGGTGAAGACACCGGTCTTGACCTTGGCCAGGTCGGTCCTTTCCAAGTCGCTCTTGTGGGCCGCTTGGTCGACATAGGCCTCGACCATTGCTCTCTGGCCATCGGTGGTCAGCTCTTTCAAGAGCGGGTGCTCCGGGCTGACGACCATGTAGGTGACTCCGAAAAGGGTGTCGCAGCGAGTGGTGTAGACCTCAAGCTTCTTGTCGCTGCCATCAATCTGGAACTGGACGCTGGCTCCGGTGGAACGACCGATCCAGTTGCGTTGCATCAGCTTGACCGATTCCGGCCAATCCAGGCCGTCCAGGTCCTTGAGCAGCTCGTCGGCATAGGCGGTGATCTTCAGCACCCATTGGCGGATGTTCTTGCGGACCACTTCGGTACCACACCGTTCGCACTTGCCTTCTTTGACCTCCTCGTTCGCCAGACCGGTCTTGCAGCTGGGGCACCAGTTGATCGGGCTCTGGGTCTCATAGGCGAGACCTTTTTTGTACAGTTGCAGGAAAATCCACTGGGTCCACTTGTAATATTCGGGCTCACAGGTGGAGATTTCCCTGGACCAGTCATAGGAGAAGCCGAGGCTCTTGATCTGGCGGGTAAAGGTGGCGATATTCTTCAGCGTCGTGGTTTTCGGGTGGGTGCCGGTCTTGATTGCGTAGTTCTCGGCGGGAAGGCCGAAGGAATCAAAACCCATCGGATGCAGCACGTTGTACCCGTTCATGCGCAGGTAGCGGCTGTAGATGTCGGTCGCCGTATATCCTTCGGGATGGCCTACATGCAGTCCTGCGCCACTTGGGTAGGGGAACATGTCCAGCACGTAGGCGCGCTTCTCTTTCGGGAAGGAAGGATCTTCGGTGACCTTGTAGGTCTGGTGGTCCTCCCAGTACTTCTGCCATTTCGTCTCGATTTCATGGAATGGATAGCTCATGTGGTAACGTCTTACCTCTTCTCTGATAGTAAACTGTGCACAAATGAAGTTGCTTTGAGTCCTTCAAATCATACACAAAAAGGGGGTACCTGTATAGGACTGTCAGTCCTCGGTTTCCTCTTCTTCCTCTTCCTTTTTCGGGGTGAAGAGGACGGTGTCCATGCGGTTTCGGGTCATGGTCAGTATCCGGAAGGTGCCATAGCGGGTCTCGGTGACCTGTCCCACCTTGGGAATGTCGCCGATGATGTCAAGCAGGTACCCGGCAACGGTGCCGTCGGTATCTTCCTCTTTGGAGGGGTGCAGGTCGAAGCTGTCGGCCAACGACATGAACGGCATTTCCGCCTGGACCACATAGGAACCGGGATAGGAGCTTGACTTGACCATCAGCTCTCCCTGATAGGACTCCTGCTCGTCGTACAGCTCGCCGAACATCTGCTCGACGATATCCTCCATGGTCACCACTCCGCTGAACCCTCCATACTCGTCCAGGGCGATGGCGATTTTCTGCTTCTGGTGCTTGAACTGGAAGAACAGGTCGTCCATATGCATCGACTCAGGCACGAAATGCGGTTTCTGGGCCAAGGAGGAAAGCGGCTGGTCGAGATGGCCTTTCGCATTGACGTCCTTCCTAAGCAGTTCCTTCAGGAGTAGGACGCCGGTGATGTTTTCCCGGCTGCCATGATAGACCGGGATACGGGAAAAGCCGCTCTGGACGATGCGGGAATAGGCTTCACGGTAGGTCATGGAATCGGAAAGGGAGAAAACCTCGGTGCGGTGGGTCATGATTGCCTTGACCTGTGTCTCGGAGAAGTGGATTGCCCGCTGCATCAGGTCGTTCTCATACTCGTCCACAACCCCGGCATCCTCGGCTGCGTCGGTCACATGCCTGAGCCCGTCCTCGGTCAACTTTCCCCGTCCCGAGGGGCCGAAGACCAGATGGATCAACAGCGTCAGGCGGGAGAAAAGCCAGATGACGGGGAAGAGCAGGATGCTGAGCGCACGGAGCGGGATGGCGACTGCAAGCGCAATTGGCAGGTTGCGGTACATGGCGATCTGTTTTGGCGATACCTCTCCAAAGACAAGCAGGATCAACGTCAGAATGCCAGTTGTGGCTCCGACATAGGGGTTTCCGAATTTCTCAATCGTCATTTTGGTGACCAATGCGGAAAGCGCGACGTTGACCAAGTCGTTGCCAATCAGGACCGTGGTGATCAACAGGTCGGGATGCTTGCAGAAATAGAGCGCAGTCTTTGCGCGGGAACCTTTCTTGTTCTCCAGCACTTTCTGGTCAATCAATGTCAGGGAGGTAAACGCGGTTTCCGATCCGGAGAAAAAGGCGGAAAAGGCCAACAGAAGGATTGCGAGTGCTAGTTCCATGGCACCCACCTCATACTAGGCAGAGGGACAGATGAATCATCCATGTCCGCTATCGTAGCAAGAACCCGGGGTGGCGTACAAGGTGTAGGTTGCGGAACCTCATGATGCTTTATACAATGAGGGCAATGAAATACTTGGCTTTCCTGCTTGCCGTGTGTGCTGTTTTTCCCTCTCCCATACAAGCGTCGAACATGGAGGGAAAGGTCGAGTGCGGCCTTTCCTTGGAGCCTATCCGGGAGAACGCGCCAAGTCTTCCCCCGCAAACCACCGTCCTCCCGCTTCCCGCCCCTAGGCAGGAACAGAACGCATGGATCAACCTGCTGTGCAATACTCCGGCCCCGTTCCGGTTGGACATGGAGGCCCGCAGGGTCTCGGGTGTTTCCCGCCTGATTGTCTATCAAATGGATGTAGCTGGACAGCAGTTTTCCCTTTCCCCGGGCCAGAACCTTCCGCCACGGCGCGTCTGGTCCCAAGCCACAAACCGCAACACATGTCTCTCTTTGCGGCTGAGACGGTTGTCGGGTCCGGGAGAGACGGGGCATTGGGAATACCCTTTGGTTTTTTCGGTCTGGATGGAATAAGATGCAATCCTATAGCGAACTTCTCATCACCTATCTTGTCAACGCGTATACCCAAGGTACTGGCTGGCAATCCATCGCCCAGGCGGTGCGGCCGTTTGTGAGCGGCCACGTCACCGACATCGGTGGCGGTCTCGGGTTCCTTGCGAATGAACTGAGGGGGACCGATGTAACCGTCGTCGAGCGGGACGCATTGGCCTGCGGCTATCTGAGGACCCACCACGAGCCCAACGTCCATCTGTTGCAGGGGGACGCCCACCGATTGCAGCCGGAACGGAGGAAGGGAGACGTCATCTGCTGCAACTACGGTTCCCTGCTGGAAAACCTGGTTCTCGCCCGGAAATGGGGGGACCGGAACCTGATTGTCATCGCCCGGGATGCCGAGGGGCATCGTTTCCATGAGGGAACGCGGCCCAACCCCGCATGCCGCATGCGCCTGCTGCTCCAATCCCTCTCCATCCCCTATCAGGAGCGGAGGATTGTGGCCGATATGGGACAGCCTTTCCATGACCAGGAGGAGGTGCAGGCTTTTTCCCTCCTGTATGGCCACACGGGGAAGTATCCCCTCCAGCGAAGAGAAGGGGAATTCCCCCTCTGGCTTCCTATGGTGCGTCCTGTTTCCCTTTTGGTGGTTTCCATCGACGATATTCCGGACTTGGTGGCGAAAAGCACCTTGCTGGTCGAAGGGGAGCAAGGTGTCGGCAAGAGCACATTCGTTGGCAAGCTCGCCGCTTCGGCCGACGGAGGGTTCCTTACCAAGCGTGTGGAAGGCAAGGTCTATCTCAATCCGTTGGGAGAGGCGCTCTACGACGATGGCCACCTGGTCGGCATATGCGGAAAGGGGGGCATCCCCCAGCAATTCGACCGGCTCGGGGTGCAGTTCCTCCAGAAACCCTGTACCCTCCGGGTGATGGACGAGCTGGGATTCATGGAGAGCGAGGCGGACGAGTTCCAGAGGCGCGTGCTTCAGGCGGCGAAGGATCCGGTTCCTACCATCGCCGTCATCAAACCCTGCCGGACGCCCCTGCTGGAGGCGATTCGTTCCTGTCCTTCGGCAGTTACCATCCACTTCTCGATGGAGAACCGGGATGCCTGGGCCCAGGAAATGGAACGGGCCGCCCAGAGCATTCCCGAGTGGCCCCTGTGCGAGAGGCTCAGAACCCGATCAGGGCTGTAAGCGTCTCGTCGCTCATCTCCTTGTCGAAGAAGAGCCTGAAGTATTCCTTGAGCTCCTGATGGAGGTCGAAATCTCCGCCATAGAGCACCTTGTCCGCCCAGATGATGCCGGCGATACGGTTGATGGAGGGGGGAGATGCGAGCCAGTTCATCGGCTGGTCCGGCACCAGGTAGACGGCTTGGTTCTTCACTGCGTCGAGCTGGCTCCAGAGCGGGTCGGTGGTAACTCTGCCATACACATCCTTCGCGTCCCCGGCGAAAAGCAAGGTCGGCGGATTCCATTGCATGATCTGCTCCATGTCGACCTCGTTGCCGGTGCCTTTTGCGGTGGGCTTCTCGACGACCGCCAGGTTTTCGATCACCTGATCCAGCACGTCAGCCTGGTAGCTGCCTTTGGCGATGACGTTGACCCCCTTGGCCCCCAGCACGTACAGCGCCTGTTTCTTGCCACCTTCGGTCAAACGGGCGTTGCGCTCGGTGACGCGGGTGATGAAGGTGGAGATTTCGGCCGCCTTCTCCTCCTGCCCGAGCAACTTGCCAAGCTTGGCGTAGGTCTCCGGCAAGGTCCGGAACGTGGCATCGATGTGGATGAAGGGGATTCCCAGCTGGTCTTGCAGATTGTCCAGGTCGGTCCGCATGTTCTTCTTCTGCTCGCCGATATCGATGACCAACTGGGCTCCCAGCCCAAGGATTGTCTCGGGGTTCAGCGTTCCCTTGCCTCCATACAGCTGTCCGGTAACCGGTTTCTGGAGGTAGTCGGAGGAGAGGAACGCAGTGGCGTCCTCGCTCCAGGTGATGGCGCGACCGACCATCTGGTCCATGGCGATAGGGGTCAGCATGTACTCGGTCAACGGGCCGGAAGAAACCACGCGTTCCAGTTCGGCAGGCAGGGTGACGGTGCGTCCCAGGTCATCGGTGAAATCGACAGCCGTCTGTGCGGTGGTTTCCCGTGTCGGCTGGGCGACGAGCATGCCCATGGCGAGCAGGGCCGTCATGCACATCAGGTAACAACGTTTCATTGGATATCCTCCTTGGGGATGCAGACCCGGATGGTGTCGTCAGCAAGGCTGAACACCTCGGTCTCGATTCCATATAGCTCTTTGATCAATGGGGCGGTGACTACCTCGTCAGGCTTTCCCTGGTGCAGGACCGAACCTTGTTTCACGGCGATGACCTGGTCGCTGAACCGGAAGACCTGGTCGGGGTTGTGGCTGGTCAGGATGACGCAGTAGCCGTCATCGGCAAGAGCCCGGACCACCCAGAGCACCTTCGCCTGGTTGGCAAAGTCGAGACTGGCCACCGGTTCGTCCAGCAGCAGGGTCCTCGCCCCCTGCATCAGGCTTCTGGCGACCAGGACCAGTTGCTGCTCTCCTCCGGAGATTTCCCAGAAGAGCTGGTGGGCAAGGGATGCGATGCCGATCTTTTCCATCGCTTCCATCGCCTCTGCCTCTTCCTTCTTTCCCGGGGTGGCATACCGGCCGATTCTACCGCTTGCCCCCATCATGACCATCTCTATGGTTTCATAGTTGTAGGATACATTGCACTTTTGCGGGACATAGGCCATCAATCTTGAGAGTTGGAGACGATTGCATGCTTTCAGGTCGCCTCCGGAGATGGTGATGTTTCCCTGATAGGGGAGCAGGCCGAGCATGCATCGGAGCAGGGTGGTCTTTCCGGTCCCGTTGGAGCCGATGATTGAGGTAATCTGGCCGTCGGCCATCGAGCAGGTGATGTGGTGCAGGATCTGGCGCTCGGGCTTGTACCCGAAGGAGAGGTCCTCGATTTCAATGCTCATGGCGCACCTCCCGTGATGCCATCAGGCTGAGGAAGAAAGGGGCGCCGACAAATGCGGTAAGGATGCCGAGCGGAATTTCGGTCTCCATCAGCGTGCGGGAAATGTCGTCGACCAGAAGCAGGAATATCGCCCCAAGCAGCATGCTGGCAGGGATGACCCGCTTATGGCTGGACCCGACCAGGCGCCGGGCCAGATGAGGTATGACCAGACCCGCCCATCCGATGGCGCCGCTGGAGGCGATGATGCTGCTGCTTGCAAAGGTGGAGGCGATGATGATGATCCGGCGGAGCCGGTTGGGCTCGATGCCCATCGAGGCGGCCTCCTCGTCACCGACACTGAGCAGGTCGACCTTCCAACGCAGCAACAGCAGGGGCGTGATGCCGATGCAGAGGGGAATCAGGACCGAGCGGATGGTCTTCCACTGGGTTCCCGAGAGACTTCCCATCAGCCAATAGGTGATGGCAGGCAGCTGGCTGTTGGGATCGGCGACCAGTTTCAGGAAACTGGTACCGCTTGTGGCAAGAGATCCCACCATGATGCCGCAGAGGATCAGTCCGGTGGTGCGCTGCACCCGCATGCGCCTGGCAAGCAATGTGACTGCCAACACCACCAGCAGGGCTCCGGCAAAGGCGCAGGCCATGATCATCCAGGAAGGGAAACCAAGGATGATGGCAAGAGCCGCCCCGAAGGCGGCGCCGTTGTTGGCGCCAAGGATGTCGGGTGATGCCATCGGATTCTGGAAGACGCCTTGGTAGGCGGCTCCCGAGGCGGAAAGGGCCAGTCCCGCAAGCAGGGCGAGAAGGACGCGCGGCAGGCGGATTTGCCAGAGGACGCGGCTTGTCATGGCATTCAATGGCAGGGAAACCGGGTAGCGTCCGAGACAGAGCGAGAAGACGACAAGGGCGAGGAGTGCCACTCCTCCCAAGAACCAAAACCATGCATATCGGCGCGTACCCATGTTCCCGATTCTATCATTATGTATCTGAAAAAACAATGAAATGTTGTTCGTGGCCCGTTGGAAGTCAGGATTGCATGCGGGTGCATAATGGGGTTTAATATCGGTATGCGAAAAATTCGGATGCAGACCCCCCTGGTGGAGATGGACGGAGACGAGATGACCCGTGTCCTTTGGAAGCTGATCAAGGATTCCCTGATCTTTCCGTATGTGGACCTGAAAAGCGAATACTATGACCTTGGCTTGCCCAATCGTGACAAGACAGGCGACCAGGTGACGCAAATGGCTGCGGATGCCGCCAAGAAATATGGCGTCGCCGTAAAGTGCGCCACCATCACTCCCAATGCCCAGCGGATGGAAGAGTATCATTTGAAGGAGATGTACAAGAGCCCCAACGCCACGATCCGCGCGACGCTGGACGGCACTGTCTTCCGAACTCCGATTGTCATCGACTCGATTCATCCGGTGGTCAAGAACTGGAAGAAGCCGATCACCATCGCCCGCCATGCCTACGGGGACCTGTACAAGGCGACCGAGCTTCGCGTTCCCGGGCCGGGGAAGGCGGAGCTTCGCTATACCGGGGCCGACGGAACCACATTCAACAAGACGGTATACGATTATGAGTGCGCCGGTGTGCTGCAGGCGCAGTACAACAAGGACAGCTCGATCGAGAGCTTCGCCCACAGTTGCTTCAAATACGCGATTGCCTCCCGTCAGGATTTGTGGTTCTCTGCCAAGGATACGATCAGCAAGCAGTACGACCAGACCTTCAAGCAGATTTTCCAGAGCATCTATGAGGAGTCCTACAGGAAGGAGTTCGAGCGGCTGGGCTTGACCTATTTCTATACGTTGATTGACGACGCTGTCGCCCGGGTGATCCGCAGCGAGGGTGGTTTCATCTGGGCCCTGAAGAACTATGACGGGGACGTGATGAGCGACATGGTCTCCACCGCGTTTGGCAGTCTGGCCATGATGACCAGTGTCCTGGTCAGTCCGGACGGCAACTACGAGTACGAGGCGGCACACGGCACAGTGACCCGCCACTACTACCGTTACCTGAAGGGCGAGAAGACCTCGACCAATCCGATGGCGACGATTTTTGCCTGGAGCGGGGCGTTGCGCAAGCGGGGTGAGAAGGACGATCTGCCTGATTTGCGCGCCTTTGCCGACAGGCTGGAGAAGGCTTGTCTTGACACACTCAATGCTGGTGTCATGACCAAGGACCTCGCCAGTCTCGCCGAGGGGGTTGCGGTGACTCCCGTGGACAGCGAGGAGTTCATCGCCGCCATCAAGAGCCGTCTGGACGCCTGAGACAGGATATGGAGCCGGCGTGTAGGGAAGTGGGGGCCGCCCACTTCCTTTTTTTGCATTGACAGTACGGGCGACGTGGATGATGATATACACAGGAGTGTATAATGCGACCCAAACGACAGGTCCTTTTCATGATGACCGACACCACCCGCTATGACATGGTGGGCTGCTACGGTAACAAGGCGATGAAAACGCCGAACTTGGACGAGCTGGCGAGCCAAGGAGTCCGCTTTTCCCGGGCCTACACGACCCAACCGGTCTGCGGCCCGGCCCGCAGTTGCATCTTTACCGGTCTCTATCCCCACGGGACCGGGTCTTTCACCAACACCGTTCCG
The DNA here is from genome assembly GCA_900315435.1 of uncultured Spirochaetaceae bacterium. Classification (GTDB taxonomy): domain Bacteria; phylum Spirochaetota; class Spirochaetia; order Sphaerochaetales; family Sphaerochaetaceae; genus RUG023. Next base: position 67,020 of record OMYY01000004.1, on the reverse strand, counting down.
CTGTGGCAAGGAGTGAAGACTATCGGAGAATATCTCCAGCCGGAAGGAATCCATACCGCCTTGATCGGCAAATGGCATCTGGATGGTGGCGATTATTTCGGCAACGGGGTCTGTCCGCCGGGCTATGACCCTGCGTACTGGTTCGACATGCGCCGCTACCTGGAAGGAATGGACGAGGCCGATCGTCGAAAGAGCCGGAAGGAAAGCACCCCCTTGGAGGGAGGCGGCATTCCCGCCGAGTTCACCTTCGGTCATCAGATCTGCGACAAGGCGATTGATTTTGTGAAACGGTACAAGGACGAGGACTTCTTCCTTACCATCAGCCTGGACGAGCCCCATGGTCCCTATCTTTGTCCCGAACCATTCGCTTCGATGTACAAGGACTATGAGATGCCGATTACTCCCGCCCACCGGGACAATCTTTCCGAAAAACCTGAGTTCGAAAAGCTTTGGGGCGAGCGCCGAATCCATGAGGACAAACAGCACCTGCACCTGAACCCTAGCCTTTTCTTCGGCTGCAACTCTTTTGCCGACAGTGAGATGGGTAGAGTGATGCACCTGGTCGAGGAACTCTGCCCCGACGCGATGATTGTCTATACCAGCGACCATGGCGAGGCGCTCGACGCCCACTCCCTGGACTTGAAAGGACCAAGTGTCTATGAGGAGATTTCCCATATCCCGCTCATCGTCCGGGGTGGAGCCTACATGCATGCCCCCGCAGGAAAGATCTATGCTTCCGTCGCCAGCCATGTCGACCTGGTGCCCACCTTCCTGGACTACTATGGAATCGAAGTCCCGCCATCGCTTTCCGGCGTCTCGATGCGTGGCGTGATCGAGAACCCGGAGGGTCCCCGTCTGCGCGACTATGCCTTGTGCGAGTTCCACCGTTACGAGATCGACCACGATGGTTTCGGCGGACTGCAGTTCATGCGGGCGGCAATCGGCGACCGCTACAAGCTGGCCGAGTTCCTGACCGACAGCGACGAGCTTTTCGACGACCAGGTCGATCCCTATGAGGTGCACAACTACATCAACGATCCTGCACACGAGCAGGTTCGGGACGAGATGCACCAGTGGCTGATGCGGGAAATGAACGATACCCGGGATCCCTTCCGTGGTTACCAGTGGCGTTGCCGTCCCTGGAACACGAAGGAGAAGAAAGATTGGGAATGTGACGGCTATACCCGTCAGCGTCCGAGCGGGAAGGGAGAACTGGTCCAGCTGGATTACGATACCGGCATGGAGATTACCGAGACGGTCCGTCTGAAACGGAAGGCCCTCGGTTTTGCCAAGAAGGAAAAGGAGTAATGGGCGGGGTTACGAGGAAGGATGTAGCCCTTCGGGCCGGTGTCAGCGAGACGGTGGTCAGCTACGTGCTGAACCGGAACCGGTATGTGGATGCCGACAAGAGACGCCGTGTCCTTTCCGCGGTCAAGGAGCTGGGCTACGTGCCCAGCCCTCTGGCGCGCGCCTTGAAGGGCAAGGGTTCGGGTCGTATCCTGCTGGTCACCGACCATCTGGAAAGCGACCATTTCGTCTCTCTGGTTTCCGAGATGGAGAAGCGGGCCTCCCAAGAGGGTCTGAGCGTTTCCCTCTGCAGGTGGCATCCGGGGCAGGCGTTCCTGCAGAACATCCTGCAGTCCGGTTACGATGGGGTCTTGGTCGGTTCTACCACCATGGATGACGCGTCAGTCCAGAACCTGATTGACAGCGGCATGGCGGTCGTCGTCTTGGAAATCAAGGAACGTGCCGGGCTTTCTGGCCGATATGGCATCATCAACTCCGGTCTATACCAAGGTGCCCTTGCCGCGATGGATGCGTTGCGGAAGCGGGGAAGAAAGAAGATTGTCTACGTTTCCTCGCTGGGAGCTCTGGAGCCCGAGGATTTCCGCTACCGGGCCTATGTGGAGAAGGTCGACAGCCCGAGGCTCGTCTGTGGAGCCATGGATGACCGGGAACTGGGACAGAAGGTGAAAAACCTGTGGGAAGAGAACCCCTTCGACGGACTCTTCTGCCGGACCGACTATGTTGCCTGCGTGGCTATGCATGCCCTGCTCTCCCTGGGCGTGCGGATTCCCGACCAGGTCTCGATCTGTGGTTTCGATGATGCTTGGTGTGGACGGTGCATGTTCCCTACCCTGACCACGGTGCATATCCGTCGGGATTTGATGGCCCAGAACGCGATGGAACTATTCTCCTTGTTGGCGAGGAAGGAGGAAGGGGCAATCAAACCCATCCGTATCGAGTTGCAGACACAATTCGTCACACGCGAAAGCCTGTGATTCCAATTGGTCTCCCATATCCTGCCTGGGGACATGCGCCGGGCGGAGCTGGGAGACAAAAGCCTTTTGAGTACCAAAGTTGGGAATCTATTACTCTATGAAAACAAATTTGACATGTTCTATTGTTTCCTCGTACACTTTTGCTGGAAAGCCGGAGTTGCTTTCTGGGAGGTTGAACAATGAAGAAACGAACAACGCTTGTGCTGGCCGCCTTGATGGCTGCAGGCATGGTGTTTGCCCAAGGTTCCAAAGAGGGTGGTGCGGCCGCTCCCGCAAAGAGCACTGGACCTGTCACGCTGGAATGGTGGACGTGGGATCCGACGATGAAGGACCAGAACGCCCAGGTCATCGCGCAGTATGAGAAGGACCACCCCAATGTCAAGATCAACAACACGATCATCGACACCAAGGAATACTGGACCAAGATCCGCATTCAGGCCCAGCAGAGGAAGCTGCCTGATGTGTTCACGATGAGCTCTGGCTACCTTGAGGAGTGGGCCCAGAATGGACTGATGTACAACCTTGATCCGTTGATCAAGCGTGACAAGACGGATGAGGTGTTCTACAAATCCATGATGGATTCCACCAAGGCAATCGCCAAGGCCGACCATGTCTACGCCCTTCCGTTCGCTTTGGTGACCACTGTCCTGTACTACAACAAGAATGCCTTTGACGCCGCTGGTTTGGCTTATCCGAACGAGGACTGGGACTGGAATGCGTTCCGTGACGCGGCCAAAAAGCTGACGGTCGACAAGAATGGCGATGGCGTCATTGACCAGTGGGGCTTCTGGGTCTATGGCCGATACGCCCAGATCGAGAGCTGGGTCTATGCCAACGGAGGCAACTTGCTGACTGCGGGAAAGGACCAGTTCGCTCCGGACCAGGCGGCCCGCGATGCGTTGAATTTCCTCTACAGCTTGGTCACCACCGACAAGAGCGCTCCTCCGCAGAAAGAGATGAGCGCGTTCCGCAACGAGGACATCTTCACCCAGGGCAAGGCCGCCATGTGGGTTCCTGGTATGTCGACAATATGCGCAAGAAACTCGGCAACGATGGCTTCAAGTGGGGTATCTCCCGCGTCCCGTTCGGCCCGAGCGGCAAGGCGGCCCGTGTCACCTACGGCTGGCCTGATTCCTACTGCATGGCTCCCAATACCCAGCACGTGGAAGAGGCTTGGGACTTCATGAAGTACGTGGCCGGCGAGGGCATCGATATCTCCCAGTACATGGCAGGCAAGATTCCCTCGAACATCGCGCTTTCCAAGCAGATTGTCGATCCGGCCCAGCAACCGGGAACCGATATGGAGTTGCTTTCCACCGAGGCGGGAGAGCCTCTGAAGACCTCCTACACCAAGGGCTGGAACGAGTGGAGAGGCTACCGCTCCAACGAGGCGATGGGGCTGAACGGCTACATTGACAGCGCCATGAATGGCGAGAGAACCATGGATGAGGCTATCAAAGCCGCAACCGGCGACATCAACGCTGTCCTGAAGCGCTACTACAAGTAATCGGGGTTTTGTGGGTGGTGGTATGGATTTCCATGCCACCACCATCTCTTTTCCTTTCGCACGGCATCTGCCGTAGGGGTTGTTCCGCATGGCTTCCAAATCACTTGCCTGGCACAAACCATGGACCCCATGGTTGTTCCTGCTGCCCACGCTGGTCGGACTGTTCGTCTTCCGCCTGTATCCGATTGTGACCGCATGCGCCTTGAGTTTCACCGACTGGGATTTGCTGGGGGATCCGCATTTCATCGGACTCGGGAATTATTTCGAGGCCTTCCACGATCCCGATACGTGGCTGGTGATTGGCAACACCTTCAAATTTTCCCTCTGCTATGTCATCGGCGGCATGCTGGTCGGTTTGATCCTTGCCTGCCTGATCGACGTGAAGCTGAAGGGAATCAATTTCTTCCGTGCCGCCATCTACATGCCGGTGGTTACCAGCAGTGTCGCGGTCGGCATCGTCTGGCTCTGGTTGCTTGGTCCGAACTATGGGCTTTTGGCCATCATCTGCCGTCATTTGGGAATCAGGAACATGCCCAACTGGCTGGGGGACCGGCATATCGTCCTCTATACCGTCGCCTTCGTGCAGGTCTGGAAGATGTCGGGCTATTATATGATCCTGTTCCTTGCAGGACTGCAAAACATTTCTCATGAATTGCTTGAAGCTGCCACAATCGATGGAGCGACCCGTCCCCAGCGGTTCTTCCATGTCACGTTGCCGCTCCTGGCTCCGACCACCTTCTTCGTCCTGACTGTCGCCATCATCGATTCATTCAAGAACTTCGAGCTGATCCTCGCCATGACGAAGGGAGGGCCGATGAACGCGTCGAACACGTTGGTCTATGATGTCTACCTGAATGGATTCCTCTACTATCGTGTCGGTTTCGCAGAGGCTATCGCGTTCATTCTGCTCGTCATCGTCGCTTTCTTCACGATTGCCAATTTCTTCATCAAGAAAAGATGGGCACGTCCTTGGGACTGAGAGGAGGGATTTGTCATGTCACAGAAACTGAATCGTTTCCCATGGGTCCGGCTCGTGTTGGTCATCCTATTCACCATCATCGCCATTTTCCCCTTCGCCTGGATGCTTTCCAACTCGTTCATGAGCGAGAAGAGCATCTTCAGCGACCCTCCGAAGTTCATCCCGGACCTGCTCTTCAGAAAGGGGATGTTCGACAACTACCGGCAGGTAATCGGCATCTATAATTTCGGGCACTACATCCTGAACAGCATCCTGGTGGTGGTCTTCGCCGCCGTCGGCCAGCTTCTTGTCTGCTCGATCAGCGGTTTTGCCTTCGCGAAGATGCGCTTTCGCGGACGCAACCTGCTTTTCAGCCTGCTGGTGCTGACCTTCATGGTGCCTGTCCAGGTTGTCATCATCCCCGAGTATTATTTGATGATGCGGCTGAACTGGCTGGACACCTACCTGCCGCTGATTGTCCCGTCGTTCCTGGCTGGAGCCTTCGGGACCTTCATGTTGAAGGAGTTCTACGAGCAGGTGCCCGAGGCGCTTTTCGATGCCGGCATCATCGACGGTGTCAGCTCGTTCCAGATGTACGCCACCATCTACGTGCCGCAGTCGGTTGCGCCGATCGCGACCTTGTTCATCATCGCCTTCATGAACAACTGGAACGACCTGCTCAGGCCGATGCTGTACATCTCGAAGACCGAGCTGTATACCGTGACCCTCGGTCTGACCATGTTCCAAGGGCAGTACACCAGCCAGTGGAACCTGCTGCTGGCTGCCAGCGTGCTCGCGGTGCTTCCCTTGATTGTGGTCTTCATTTTCTGCCAGCGCTATATCATTGAGAACTCGATGAGTTCTGGCATCAAGGGTTGAAGAAACACTTTTTGCTTCTGAGAGGTATGCCATGGAAAGTACGATCGAGACAATTCAGAATCCTGACGGGAATATCCAGCGGTTCCAGATTGTGACCGGATTCGCCTGGAAGGATATCAAGTTGGCCCACGCGCCGTTCTCTGGCGCCTATGTGGGACAGCTGGCCCAGCTCTACCGTGTCGCCATTATTCCCAAGGCGCCCGAGGAATGCGGCCACCTGGTGTTCTTCCATGTCCCGGAGGGGATGGATACATCTGCCATGCCGGCGACAATCGGCGGGGTCACCTACTACGACCCGAACGCCAACCTGGCCGCCTGGATCGAGAGCGGGGATCCGGAGAGCCTGCGCTTCCTCTCCCAGCTGGAAAAGAGGGGGTATGTCGACACCGCGGATGGGAAGGGAGGTGGTGTCCGTCCTATGCCGGTTTCCGGCCGTTTCGGTTTTGTCAGCGACCTGAAGGGCCACCAGCTAGCCTGCAACGCCCATTTCTTCCTGATGGACACCTATGACGCGCAAAGTCCTTACGACCTGTTCGGAACTCCTTATGGCATGACGGTGGAGGGGGGACGGATGGTTCTGCCCCCGCTGCACCATCGTCCGGCCCTCGCCGTGGACAAGGATGGCGTTCACATCATCCACCCCGAGCTGAAGGATGTCGCCATGGTCATCGACGGCGTCACCTACCGCCATGGGGTGAACTGTACCTTCTACGAGAGACCGGACACGGAGCAGACTCCGGCAGCCAAAGGCTCTGCCCTGATGGTCGCCGACGGGAGGGTGGTCGCTTCCAAGCAAGGGGGAAGGGTCCGTGTGCCGATGGGTGGTTTCGTCATCCAGGTTCCCGGCCATGTCTCGCTGATGAATCCTGCGGTCTCCTGCCGGACGAAGAACTCCTATCAGTTCGCGTTGCAGGTGGGGCCTGCGATGATGGTGGAGGGGAACATGGCCGCCGGTTTCGATGGTTGTCCTTTCTGCCATTACGGGAAGATGTCCCCATTTCCTCCGACGGTCTACCCCCTCTCCTGGGAGACAGGCAGGGCCGGCCGCATGGTGCTCGGAAACGACCAGGCGGGCAATCCCGTCCTCGTCTGGGCCGAAGCCGCCGGGGCCTTGGGCTATGAGAAGGGAAAGGAGAGCTGCGGTTGCTCCCTGAGCGAGATGGCCTCGTTCTGCCAGAAGCTCGGACTGGTCAACGCAATCAACCTGGATGGTGGAGGTTCCTCGCAAATCTGCTACCAAGGTTCCCGCCTGCTCCACTTGAAAGACCGGACAGCGGAAAACAAGGAAGCCGAGCGTCCGGTGCCCGGTATCCTGACCATTGGCTGACCCTGCCTGGGGAAAACGGTCATCCATCTCCTGCCATGGTTGGACATTCGTTCAAACGTGTTAATGTGAAAGATTCTGTTGAAGGAATAGAAAAAGAATGGTTCAATAAGGTGAAAACGCAAGATAATTGCGCGTAATCACTAAGGAGGACTGGAGATGAAAAAGCTTGGAGTAGCCGTTTGCGCGGTGGCAATGCTTGGCGGAGCAGTATTCGCACAAGGCAGCGCGGAGTCCGCGGGGGGCGCGAAAGTCGTACAGAATAAGGACAAACCGTTGGTGTTCTTCAACAGACAGCCATCCGACCCGACCACGGGCGCGATTGACATGACCAGCATGAACTGGAATGACAAGACCTTCTATGTCGGCTTCGATGCCGCTGGTGGTGGTGCTGTCCAGGGGCAGCTGATTGTCGATTACCTTGCCTCTGCAGATTTGGCGAAGCTTGACCGCAACGGTGATGGAAAGATCGGCTACGTGCTGTGCATCGGCGATGTCGGCCATAATGATTCCAAGGCCCGTACCGAAGGCATCCGCAAGGCACTTGGAACCTGGAATGGCAGTACCGACCCTGGTGTCGCCAAGGAAGGCTCTGTCAAGGTTGGCGGAAAAGCTGTCGCCGTCGTCGAGCTCGAGGGCAAGGCGATGACCGGTACGGACGGTTCCACCTGGAACGCCAACGCCGCCACCGACGCGATGAGCGGATGGGCGACCAAGTTTGGTGACCAGATCGACCTCGTCGTTTCCAACAACGATGGTATGGCGATGGGATGCTTGCAGGCTTCCAATTACCCTGCCGGCGTGCCTATCTTCGGGTATGACGCCAACGCTGACGCCATCGAGGCGATCGGGGCCGGCAAGCTGACCGGAACCGTTTCCCAGAACGTCGATGCCCAGGCTACCGCTACCCTGCAAGTGCTGCGCAACCTGATTGACGGCCTGACTGGCGCCGATGTCGTGAAGAAAGGCATCACCGAACCTGACCAGTATGGCAACAAGATTTCCGCCGAGATGGAGTATCGCGCCGATACCAAGGCCTTGCTGGCCCATAACACTGGCGTCAACGCCTCCAATTGGCAGAACTACAAGGCTGGCAGCCGCGATGCGGGCATCAAGCAGTCTTCCGCCCCGAAGAAGAAGGTCCTGCTGACCATCTACAACTCCGCGGATAACTTCCTGTCTTCTTCCTACCTCCCTGCCTTGAAGTACTACGCGCCGTTGCTCAATCTGGACATGACGGTCGTGCAGGGTGACGGGCAGAACGAGGCCAGCTGCCTTGACAAGTTCACCAACCTCCAGGGCTTCGATGCCTTTGCCATCAACATGGTCAAGACGAACTCTGGTGCCGATTACCTCGACAAGCTGAAGTACTGAGCTTGTGTTTTGAGAGAGGAGAGCATGCGGGAGCGATTCCGCATGCTCTTGCCTGTATTGCATCTCGATATGGGAGGGAAGATGAGAGACGCTGTGCTCGAAATCAAGGATCTATCGAAGTCCTTTGGCAAGAACAAGGTCCTGCATGGCATCAACCTTGCGGTACGACGAGGAACCGTCATGGGACTCATGGGGGAGAACGGAGCTGGCAAGTCCACCATGATGAAATGCCTTTTCGGTATCTACGCCAAAGATGGCGGCCAGATTTTCCTTGACGGCAAGCCGGTGGATTTCACCAGTCCGAAGCAGGCTTTGGAGAACGGCGTGGCCATGGTGCACCAGGAGTTGAACCAGTGCCTGGACCGTACGGTGGTCGACAACCTGTTCCTAGGCCGGTACCCGACCCATCTGGGTGTCGTCGACGAGTCGAAGATGCTGAGGGAAACCAACAAGCTGTTTGCTTCGTTGAACATGAACGTCAATCCCACGACAATCATGAGGACCATGTCGGTATCGCAGCGGCAGATGGTCGAGATCGCTAAGGCGGTATCCTACAGCGCCAAACTGATCGTCCTTGACGAACCCACATCCTCCCTTACCGAGCGGGAGGTCCGCAAACTCTTCTCGATCGTGGACGACCTGCGGGGAAGAGGCGTTTCTTTCGTCTACATCTCCCACAAGATGGACGAGATTTTCCAGATTTGCGACGAGGTTTCCGTGCTCCGTGACGGCACGATGATCATGACGAAACCGGTGAAGGAAACCAACATGAACGAGCTGATTGCCGCCATGGTCGGACGTTCCCTCGACAAGCGCTTTCCGGATGTGGACAATCAGCCGGGAGAGGCGTATTTCGAGGTGCAGAACCTGACGACCAAGTACGAGCCTGTCTTGGAGGATATCTCCTTCGCTGTCCGCAAAGGTGAGATTTTCGGCTTGTACGGCCTGGTCGGGGCGGGGCGGAGCGAGTTGCTTGAATCGATTTTCGGTGTGCGCACCATCGCCCGCGGCAATATTGCCGTCGGGGGCAAGAAGCTCCGGTTCGCCAGCAGCAAGGAAGCGATGGAGCACGGTTTTGCCTTGGTCACCGAGGAGCGCAAGTTGAACGGCATGTTCGCCAAGGGAACGATTGAATTCAACACCGTCATCACCAACCTCGAAGCCTACAAGACCTCGCACAGCCTCGACTCGAGGAAGATGCGTGACGCGGCGATCCGCGAGGTGAGGCGGATGAATACCCGCTGCGTCAGTACTGACGACCTGATTTCCGCCCTGTCGGGAGGAAACCAGCAGAAGGTGATTCTTGGCAAATGGTTGGAGCGCGAGCCGGATATCTTCCTGCTCGACGAGCCGACGCGCGGTATCGACGTCGGCGCCAAGTACGAGATCTACCAGCTGATCATCAACATGGCGAAACAGGGTAAGACCATCATCATGGTCTCCAGCGAGATGCCGGAAATCCTGGGAATCACCAACCGCATCGGCATCATGTCGAACCACCGGCTGGCAGGTATCGTCGACACAAAAGAGACCAATCAGGAGGAGCTGCTCAGGCTCTCCGCGAAATATCTGTAAGGGGTTGAACCATGGAACAAACGAAAGCAATCGTAGCGCTTGAGGAAGATACGAAAGTCATTGAGTACAAGGCACGGCTCTCCGCCCTTCGCAGGGATGGCGTGAACAAGATCAGCGAGCAGCAGGAGCTGATTGCCAACATCCGCAAGAGCAAGCAACTGGGTGGTGAGGAAAAGGCCGGCAGGATCGTAGCCGCCAGGGCCGAGATCGTGAAAGCCCGCGAGGTGGCGCGGCGGAACCGGAACGAGGTGGCCGCCCTGCAAAAGGAGGCGCTCGCCTACGTCAACGAGACCAGCAAGGTCTATGAGGCCGAGGTGACTGCCCGCGAGAAGGCGAGGATTGCCGAAGGCAAGCAGGCATTGACCGAGCGGTTGGCCAAGATTGAGGGCGAGTTCGCCGCGCGGGAAGAGAAAATCAAGAACGCGGTGAAGGATCCGAAGGAGCAAAAGCTCGAGCTGGAGACTGTCGCCTACGAGAAGCGCAGCGCCATCTTTGATGCCAGGAACGACTTTCAGGCGCTCCGCAACCAGAGCAATGCCGCCATGTTTCAGGCCTATGTCGACCACGTTTCCACCAACCGTGCGTTGCGCAATGGCAAGAGCAGCTTCTCCGAGGACCGGAGCCTTGCCTGGAAGAACTACCAATACTCGTTCTCCCTCAACAGCTTCCTGCTCGCCAACGGCCTGTACATCGCCATTGGCATCTTCTTTGTCGTCTGCGTTGTCCTGGCACCGGGTATGACCGGCAGCAACCTCTTCACGTTGCCCAACGTGCTCACCATCTTGGAACAGTCTTCGACGCGCATGTTCTACGCCTTGGGTGTAGCCGGCCTGATTCTGCTCGCCGGTACCGACCTGAGTGTCGGGCGTATGGTGGCCCTTGGCTCGGTCATCACCGGCCTGTTGCTCCATCCGGGCAGGAATATCGTCACCTTCTTTGGAAAGGGCCCTTGGGACTTCTCGGCCATGCCGATGCCGTTGAGGGTTGTTGAGGCGCTTTTCCTCTCCATCGTCCTCTGTGTCGCCTTCAGCGCCTTCGCTGGATTCTTCAGCGCGAAGATGAAGATGCACCCGTTCATCTCCACGCTCGCCACCCAGCTGATTATCTACGGCCTGCTTTTCTACGGGACAAGCGGCACCCCGGTCGGGTCGATTGACAGCAAGATCAAGGACGCCATCGGCGGACGCTGGTTGCTCGGATATACATCCCAGGGACTTCCGGTCACCTTCCCGAAGCTGATCATCCCGGCGGTCATCGCCATCATCGTCGCATGGTTCATCTGGAACAAGACGGTCTTCGGAAAGAACATGTACGCGGTTGGCGGCAACAGCGAAGCCGCCGCTGTCAGCGGCATCAACGTCTTCCGCGTCACCATGGGAGTCTTCATCATGGCCGGCATCTTCTACGGTTGTGGCGCCTTCCTCGAGGCCTTCAGGGCCAACGCCAGCGCCGGTACCGGCCAAGGATACGAGCTGGACGCCATCGCCGCCTGTGTCGTGGGGGGAATCTCGTTCAATGGTGGTATCGGAAAGATTGGCGGAGCTGCGATTGGCGTGATCATCTTCACCAGCCTGACGTACTGCCTCACCTTCCTGGGCATCGATACCAACTTGCAGTTCGTCTTCAAGGGCATCATCATCGTCGCAGCTGTGTCGCTGGACAGCGTGAAGTACCTGAAGAAGAAGTGATTCCGGGTTTTCGCCTGGGGAACGGGGTGCCGAAAGGTGCCCCTTTCCTTTGCCACGGGGAAACCATTCGCATTTCTTGTTTGTTTTAGTGTATACTGGTCCATAAAATGGCTAAAACTGCTTACGATGAATCGAAAATCCAGACACTGAGTCCGCTCGAGCATATCCGGCTCCGTCCCGGCATGTATATCGGAAGGCTCGGAAACGGCACGCACGAGGATGACGGCATCTACATCCTCCTGAAGGAAATCATCGACAACTCGATTGACGAGTTCATCATGCACTTCGGGAGCAAGATCATCATCACCCGCAAAGAGAGCACGGTCAGCGTCCGCGACTATGGTCGTGGCATTCCGCTTGGCAAGGTGATTGACTGCGTCTCGATGATCAACACGGGTGCCAAGTACAATGATGACGTCTTCCAGTTCTCGGTAGGATTGAACGGTGTCGGTACCAAGGCGGTCAATGCGCTTTCCTCGCTGTTCACCGTCACGAGTTTCCGTGACGGGGAATACGTCTCCGCCACCTTCAGCAAGGGCGTCCTCAAGGCGCAGGACAAGGGCAAGACGGAGGAACCCAACGGTACGTACGTTTCTTTCACTCCCGATCCCGAGCTGTTCGGAAAATACGCTTACAACGACGATTTCATCATCAGCCGCATCCAGAACTACTCCTACCTGAACAGTGGCCTTACCCTGGAATACAACGGCAGGTCCTACAAGTCGAAGAACGGCCTGCTGGACCTGTTGCAGGACAAGGTGGAGGATTCGAAACTCTACGAGATCGTCTATTACCGGACCGGCAAGGTGGAGTTTGCCTTTACCCACGTGCCAGGCGATTTCGGGGAGACCTATTACTCCTACGTCAACGGCCAGCACACCAGCGACGGTGGTACCCACCAGGCAGCGTTCAAGGAGGGCATCGTCAAGGGCATCAACGAGTACTTCAAGACCTCGTGGGAGGCCCAGGATGTCCGCAACGGCATGATTGGCGCCATCGCAGTCAAGGTGAAGGATCCGGTCTTCGAGAGCCAGACGAAGAACAAGCTTTCCAACACCGACATCCGCAACGACGTGGTCAACACCGTCAGGGACGGAATCGTCGACTTCCTGCTCAAGCACACCGACGATGCGGAAAGGCTCCGTGGCAAGATCGAGAACAACGCCAAGCTGCGCAAGGAGCTTGCCGAGGTGCGCAAGAACGCCAAGGAAGCCACCCGCAGGGTAGCGCTCAACATCCCCAAACTGCGTGACTGCAAGTACCATCTCGGCGAGTCGAAGAGCCACGTGGACGAATGCGAGAATTCGATGCTCTTCTTGACCGAAGGCGACTCCGCCAGCGGCACGATCACCAAGACCCGTGACGTGAAGACCCAGGCGGTCTTCTCGCTCCGCGGCAAGGTGAAGAACGTCGAGGGAGAGAAGCGCACCATCATTTACAAGACCGAAGAGCTCTTCAACATCATGAAGGCGTTGGGTGTCGAGGATGGAATCGAGGGGCTGCGCTATGGCAAGGTGGTGATCGCCACCGACGCCGATGATGACGGCTATCACATCCGCATCCTGCTGATGACCTATTTCCTCACCTTCTTCGAGGAACTGGTGACCAGCGGCAGGCTTTACATCCTGGAGACACCGCTCTTCCGGGTCCGCAACAAGAGGGAGATCCGCTACTGCTACAGCGAGGCGGAGCGCGACGAGGCGCTCAAGCAGATCCGCGACCCCGAGGTGACCCGGTTCAAAGGCCTAGGCGAGATCGACCCCTCCGAGTTCGGGGATTTCATCGGCAAGGACATCAAGCTGATTCCGGTCACCGTCAACGGAATCAAGGACCTTTCAAAGACGATGCAGTTCTACATGGGGGACAACACGCCGGAACGGCGCGACTTCATCATGCAGTACCTGTTGCCGGAGGAGAACTGACATGGCGCAAGCACCGCAACTCTACAAGGACTATTTCCTGCAGTACGCCTCCTACGTCATTCGCGAGCGGGCGATTCCCGATCTGGTTGACGGCCTGAAGCCGGTGCACCGCCGCATCATCCATACGCTGATGACGATGGATGACGGCAAGTTCCACAAGGTGGCCAACGTCGTCGGAGAAGCGATGAAGTACCATCCCCATGGTGATGCCTCAATCTACGGCGCTTTGGTCACGCTGGCCAACTACGACCTGTTCATCGAGCGTCAGGGGAACTATGGCAACATCCTTACCGGCGAGCCGGCTGCGGCCTCCCGGTACATCGAGTGCCGTTTGCTTCCTCTGGCCAAGGAAGTGCTCTACAACCCGGAAATCACCACCTACGTCGCCAGTTATGATGGACGTAGCAAGGAACCGATCGCCTTCCCTGCGAAGATTCCCGTCGTGTTGATCCAAGGTACCGAGGGCATCGCCGTCGGCATGAGCACGACAATCCTGCCCCATAACCCGATGGAGGTGATGGACGCGGTCAAGGCCGCCGTAGACGGCAGGCCGTTCTCTCTGTATCCCGATTGTCCGACCGGAGGCATCATGGATGTCTCCGACTATCAGGACGGCAAGGGAAAGGTAGTCATCCGCGCAAAGCTCAATACCTCGGATCCGAAACGGGTCATCATCGAGGAGCTTCCCTATTCGGTCACCAGCGAGATGATGATCGACTCGATTTCCAAGGCGTCGAAGAGCGGAAAACTGAAGATTTCGTCGGTAACGGATTATACCACCGACAAGGCCAATATCGAGATCGACCTGCCGCGTGGGGTCTCCGTCACCAGCGATTTCATCAATGCGCTGTACGCCTACACAGCCTGCGAGACGAAGATCAGCGTCAACCCGCTGGTCATCAAGGACGACCTGCCGGTGCAGATGACCATCACCGAGATCGTCAATTTCCATGCTGCGCACCTGATGGAGGTACTGAAGGAGGAGCAGGAGCTCCGGAAAAAGCATCTGTTCGAGGACCTGCACGCCCGCACTCTGGACCGCATCTTCATCGAGGAACGGATCTACAAGCGTATCGAGTCCAAGAAGACGGCTGAAGAGGTGGAGAAGGCGGTCGTCACCGGCTTCAAGCCTTTTGCCGACCAGTTGCTCAGGCCGATCAGCCACGACGATGTCGAGCGGCTCTTGAAGATTCCCATCCGCAGGATCTCGCTTTTCGACATCAACCAGAACCGGAAGCAGATTGAGACGATCAACCAGCAGATCCAGGATGCCGATTACAAGCTCGGCCACCTGAAGGAGTACACGCTGGGGTATATCGACGACTTGAAGAAGATGATCCGCGACCAGAAGGAGAAGCGTGGCGGAGTCAAGCGCCGCACTACCATCAAGAGCTTCGAGATGGTGGATGTGAAGCAGGTGGCCCAGCGGGACAAGAACCTGAACTACGATGCCAACAACGGCTATCTCGGCTATGACGTGAAGGACGGCCAGACCGTGCTGAAGGTCAGCGAGTTCGACCGTATCCTCGTCATCCGCAAGGATGGCACCTACACGGTCGAGGATGTGCCGGACAAGGAATTCGTAGGAAAGGGGATGCTCTACTGCGTTTTCGCCGACAAGGAAGAGCTGGCCAAGACCACCTTCACGCTGCTCTACCAGGAGAAGAACTACAAGTACCTCTTCCTCAAGCGGTTCCAGATTACCAGCTGGCAACTGAACAAGCCGTACCAGATTCTTCCCGAAGGGAACTTCAAGCTGCTCAAGCTCTCCACGGTGGACAACGCCGAGGTCAAGGTGGAGTACAAGCCGAAGCCCGGCCTTCGCATCAAGGAGGAGAAGTTCTACTTCAGCGACTACCCGGTGCGTGGCGTCAAAGCCCGCGGCTATCGCCTGACAGTCAAGGAAATCGCCAGCCTGCATCTGCGGGCGGTCAAGGAAGTGGTCTCTGGCGGAGCACCTACGCTGTTCGATGATGAGGATGGAGGCTCTGACGACCATGCCGAGTGAGCTGAGGGATCGCATCCTTTTCGAAGACAACCATCTGGTTGTCATCAACAAGCTCCCCGGTGAGCTTGTCCAAGGTGACGAGAGCGGCGACGAGACGCTGGCCGACAAGGTCAAGGCCTACCTGAAGGAGACCTATCACAAGGAGGGAAACGTCTATCTGGGCATTCCCCACCGGCTGGACAGACCGACCAGCGGCATCGTCATCTACACCAAGACCGAGAAGGCGCTGGTCCGGATGAACGAATCCTTCAAGGGCAAGGACGTGAAGAAGGTCTACTGGGCTATCGTCGACAAGCTTCCCGAGAAGAGCGAGGGGACTCTGGTCCATTATATTTCCCGCAACTCCAAGACCAACAAGAGCGTCGCGTTTTCCGTGGAGAAGCAGGGTTCCAAATTGGCCAAGCTGGACTACAAGGTCATCGCCAAAGGCGAGCGCTATTTCCTGCTGGAAATCCGCCTGCATACCGGACGCCACCACCAGATCCGCGCCCAGCTCGCGGCTATCGGCATCCATATCAAGGGAGATTTGAAATATGGGGCGGCGAGAAGCAACCCCGATGGCGGTATTTGCCTACACGCCCGTTCCGTCGTCTTCACGCATCCGGTAAGGAAACAGCCGCTGATGGTCGTGGCAGAGCCACCGGAAGACAACTTGTGGAACGCATTGAAAACCCAGGCAGAGAAGGAATCTCCTACCCAAGGGAGATAACCGCCTGTCCGCCCCTGCCGTCGACCTTGATGGTCAGGTCGTTTCCGAAATGCCAGCGTGTGAAATGTGCCGTCCTCGCGACGGCATGTGCCGTTTCCAGCCGTTCGGGATGCCAGTTCTCCAGACTGGCAGTCAGCGCGAAGCAGCCTAGGCTTGTCAGGTTCTGGAAGAAATGGGAACCTTGGCTTGGGTCGACATGCAGGGCCGGCAGCCGGAGCTCCACCAGCACCTGACAGGTGGAAATCTGGCTCCAGGTGACTGGAATCCCTTGGCTTGGATCGCTGGAGCCAATCCTTCCGGCCGCAACCAGCGCATAGGGAGCGCCATCCATGCCTTGGTTCAATGCTTCCAGTTCCAGCGCCATTTCCGCCATCTTGCTCCGGTCGAAGGCTTCCATATCCAAGGCCACCAGGTCCTTGATTCCAGAGACCCGCCCATTGCCGATTACCAGGTCGGCGTAGAGCAGGGATTCTTTCTGTTCCTCGGAGGAGATATGGACCTCTTCCTCTTCACCCGCCATGGCGATCGGACGGATCTGCAGCAGGGTGAAGGTGGTGGAAGGCAGGTTGATGGCGAACTCGATCTCCACAGGGGTGTGCATCGCCCCCTCGCCTAGGGCGAGCAGGTCGGTGACAATGGCGGCAACCGGGAAGCTTTCGTAGCGGAGCATGCCGTGGAAGGTGACCAGCCGGATGCCGCTGTCGGTGGCGCATTCGCTTTCCTGCCCGTCGGCCAATACGGTGGCGGCACTGGACAGCGAGGCTCCCTCGGCCTCCTGTATGCTTTTGAGGACGACGTGCTCGTCTCCCTCTCCAAGTGGGTCGAAAGGATGGTTCTCCAAGGCGAAAAAACGTTCCTGCCGTTTCTGTGGCATCTCTTTCTTGGGGTGCTTGGGGCAGAAGCGCAGGGAGGGCAATCCATCCACCACCGTCTTGCCTAGCCCGAAGGCGAGCTGGGCCACGCCGTCTTTCGGCGTGGTGCCCGGCATGGGCCAGAAGTCCAGCGAACGGGCGACACCACCGGCCGTAGGGTAATACAGATTGCCCCACCAGGAGCCGACCACGGGCTGGATGACGACCGCCATCTCCTCTTCCTCCTGCATATGCTCGGTCGCCTTCAGGTAGCTTCTCGCCTTCTTGTGGAAGGCCGAGGCCCAGACACACCGTATGGCATCCTCCAGTTCCGCCAGGCGGCTCGTTTCATCTCCTTTGCTGGAGAGCATGCAGGTGTCATACACTCCCGCAAATGGCTGGAAGAGGGAATCCTCCAACAGCGAGGAGGAGCGGACGGCAAGCGGCATCTTCCAGACGGCGAGCAACGCCTGCAAATCTGCCTCGAGCTCCTTTCCGATGTTCTGGCTGAGGAACAGACGGTCGATATCCCGGTCGTCCCGCATGCCGGTAAGCTGGCTTGTCAGGTCATGGACATCGAGGAAGTTCCGGAACAGATCGGTGCAAAGCACTACCGTGGGAGGGATGGACAGGTGTTGTTCCTTCCACTTTTCCATCAGCCCGCTGGAACGTAGCTCTTGGTCGATGAAAGCCAAGGCGCGCCCCTTGCCGCCGAGGGAGCCGGTACCGATGCGGCTGAAGTAGATTGTCTCGTCGAAAGAGCCGCGGTCGAACTGGGTCAACGTGCGGCGGCTCCTGCTTTCCCGGTAGTCCCGGATTGTCTCGGTGATTTGCCGTCTGGTCTCTTCAGGATTCTTGGAGAGCTTGATGGCATGGACTTGCCGGGCAAGGCTGAACAGCCCTTGGGCACGTAGCCAACGGGAAAAGTCGTTGCGGGCGCTGTGGAAGGCGAAGCTGGCGGGGTCGATTCCCGGAAGTACTTTCTGCAGCTCTTTCATCGAGGCCGCCCGGGCGATTTCCTTTCCTGTGCGTGGGTCGCGAAAGACGAAGGCCCCGAAGCCATACTCGCGGTTCATATAGTCGTACAAGTCTGAGAGCAGGGTAGGGGACTGCTTCCACAGGAATGTGAAACCTTCGCTCCAGGCCCGCTTCTGGTGGGCCAGGTCGGTGCTCTGCAGGGCTATGGGAATCTCCGGATTCTCGTGGTGGACCGCCTCTGCCAGCCGGAAGCCCGCATCATTGTCATGGATCCCGGCCCTGTCGAAGGATATGTCGCTGATCAGGCCGAGGATGTGGTCTCGATACCGGGTGAGCAAGTCCCACGCTTCTTCATAATTGCCCGCCAGCAGGATCTTGGGGCGGCCGCGCATGCGCAGATGCTTGCCCCAGTCGTTCAGCGCCTCCAGGATGGTGGAGTTGTTGTTGTCGATCAGGCAGGTGTACATCAACGGCAGGTAGGAGCTGTAGAAACGGACCGAGTCCTCGACCAGGATGATTGCCTGCACGTCGGCGACTTGGGTGTCGTGCTCCAGGTTCATCCGGTCCTCGACCAGTTTGACCATCGCTAGGAAAATGCGGGGGTTCCCCTGCCAGTAGAAGAGGTAGTCGGCTTCCTTGAGGTGGTGCATCTCCGGGTTCCGCCTGTGGCTTGCCGAGGGGGAGAGAACGATGACCGGAAGCCCTGGCTGGATGCACTTGATCTCGTGGCAGAGGCTTTGCAGGTTCTCGTCCAGGTCGACCATGGTGATTACCAGTCCGAAGCTGCCGGAGCGCACCAGGGCCAGCGCTTCTCCTGCGCTGGAAGCGAAGCTCAAGGTCGGGGGAGTGGAGAGTCCCAGCTGGGTATATTCCTCATACAGGACCTCCTCGATACGTCCGTCTTCCTCGATGAGGAACCGGTCGTAATCGCTGGTGACGAGCAGCACGTGGTAGATATGCTTCTGCATCAACTGGTCAAAAGGCTTCCATGTCGGGTCCTGAACCATCATGGAAAAATTGTAGCACTGGAATCGACCGACGTGGTTTGGAATTATATAATTTTGTCTAAAAAGATGAAATCTGTCGAAATAATCGTACGAAACTGTTGGAAAGTGTAAAAACCAATGAAAATATTGCTGGATACAACATTTTTGTTGACCATTGGAAAATGCGGGTTTAGGCTGGAACCATAAAGGAGTCAAGTCATGTATCAGTTGGAACCTTTCATGGCTGAGCTGGAGAAACGAAACCCCGCGCAGCCCGAGTTTATCCAGGCTGTCCGCGAAGTGATCGAGAGTGTCATCGACTTCGTCAATGCGAATCCCGCGTACGAAGCGAACAACATCCTGGAGCGGATTACCGAGCCAGACCGCGTCATCACCTTCCGGGTGGACTGGGAGGACGACGAGGGCCATATCCACACCAACCGTGGCTACCGCGTCCAGTTCAACAACGCAATCGGGCCCTATAAGGGCGGCCTGCGTTTCCATCGCTCCGTCACCCTCGGGACGTTGAAGTTCCTTGGCTTCGAGCAAACCTTCAAGAACAGCCTGACCACATTGCCGATGGGCGGTGGAAAGGGTGGCAGCGATTTTGACCCCCGCGGCCGCAGCAACGCCGAGATCATGCGCTTCTGCCGTTCCTTCATGACCGAACTGCAGAAATATATTGGACCGGACCAGGATGTCCCTGCCGGTGACATCGGTGTCGCCGGGCGCGAGATCGGATTCCTTTATGGCCAGTACAAGCGCCTTCGCAACGAGAACGCCGCAGTCCTGACGGGCAAAGGCTTGTCCATCGGCGGGAGCCTGGTGCGTCCCGAGGCGACCGGCTACGGCACCATGTACTTCGCCAACGAGATCCTGAAGGAGCACGGGGACAGTTTCAAAGGCAAAAGGATCTCCGTCAGCGGTTTCGGCAACGTCGCCTGGGGCGCGTGCGTCAAGGCGACCGAACTGGGAGCGAAGGTGGTGACCATCAGCGGACCTGACGGCTACATCGTCGACGAGGAGGGTGTCGGCACTCCGGAGAAATGGGAGTTCATGAAACAGCTTCGCACCTCCAACAACGATGTCGTCGCCCCGTATGCCGAGAAGTTCCACTGCAAGTTCGTTCCCGGCAAAAAACCTTGGGAACTGCCGGTCGACATGGCCTTTACCTGCGCCATCCAGAACGAGCTGGGGCTCGAGGACGCCAAGACGCTGGTCAAGAACGGCGTGAAATACGTCGTGGAGACCAGCAACATGGGTTGCCAGGCTGACGCGGTCAAGTACTTCATCGAGCATCGCATCCCGTTCGCCCCGGGCAAAGCCGCCAATGCCGGCGGAGTCGCCTGTTCCGGACTGGAGATGAGCCAGAACGCCGAGCATCTGCCTTGGACGGCCGAAGAGGTTGACCAGCGGTTGCACCACATCATGAAATCGATTCATGACCAGTGTGTGGCCAACGGCAAGGAAAAGGATGGCTACATCAACTATGTGAAGGGAGCCAATATCGCCGGCTTCAAGAAGGTTGCTGACGCCATGCTCCAGCTCGGGTACTGAGGTGCCACGAGTGAGTGGCCGCAGCGAGGGCCTGGCGGTCCCGTTTGCGGCCATTCCCTGTTTTTTTGTTTCGGATTTTCGCGCCCCTTTGCACGAATTTGGATTTTCTCTGAAGTACCATTCTTTCTTTCTCGGATTGCGGAAATGCAATCTGTTCCTCTCTCGGAACACAGCGGGGGGCGCGCTTTTTGTTTCTTGCCCGATATGCATTTCATTGCACCAAGGTTCTCCATACGCAAAACACTAGCACCCTTTTGCTGAAACCTTTTTCCCATTGGGACAACGCGTGGAACAGCAGGTTCCTGCCGAAAAGGTTTTCTTGTGTTCACAAGCATTTAGATACCCTATACAGAAAAATGCTATGAAAGTTGTATAACACTAAATATGGTGTACGCATACGATTACAACCATGAATGTTGTGTTTTTTGACCTTGCAAATCACCTTCTCCCATGGTAGGCTTAGTAGCTGTCTACGAATACATTTCTGGAGAATGATCCCATGGCTAAGAACGAGCTCACTCCGCTGGGGCGGAAAATTTTTCTCGATCGGTATGCGCTGAAAGACGTGCAGAAGAAGACGCTGGCGGTCGGCGATATCGTCGTCGCGGTCAGCAACCCGAAAACCAGCCAGCGTGAAATTGGCACGGTGACTGCGAAAAATGGGGAAGACATCACGGTCAGGCTGGATGACGGGACCGTCATCAACGTGAAGATGGACCAGGTCGACAAGCCGCTGGAGACCAAGCCGGAGGAGATGCAGGCTCGTGTCGCCCGTGGCATGGCCAGCCAGGAGAAGCCAGAGATTCGCGCCAAATGGGAGAAGGAGTTTGCCTGGCTTCTGGACGACTGGAAGTTCGTTCCCGGCGGCCGCATCCTGACCGGTGCGGGCACCGACCAGAAGCTGACCTATTTCAACTGCTATGTCATCCCCTCTCCGAAGGACTCCCGCCATGGAATCATGGAAAGCCTCGGACAGATGACGGAGATCATGAGCCGGGGTGGCGGTGTCGGCATGAACCTGAGCTCGCTCCGCCCCCGCCACAGCTACGTCAAGGGGGTCAACGGCCGTTCCTCCGGATCGGTCAGCTGGGGGGCGCTCTTCTCCTTTGTCACCGGTCTGATCGAACAGGGGGGCAGCCGCCGCGGCGCGCTGATGCTGATCCTCGACGTCTGGCACCCGGATGTGCTGGACTTCATCAACAGCAAGCGGGAAATGGGCAGGATCACCAACGCCAATATCTCTGTCGGCATCACCGATGACTTCATGGCGGCCGTCAAGGCCGACAAGGATTGGGCCTTGGTCTTCCCGGATACCCAGGATCCGGCCTATGACACGAAGTGGAACGGAGACCTGAACGAGTGGAAGAAGAACGGTGGCAAGGTCATCGTCTACAAGACCGTCAAGGCCCGTGACATCTGGAACAACATCATCGAGAGCGCATGGGCGAGCGCCGAGCCGGGGGTCTTCTTCATCGATCGTTACAACAAGATGAGCAACTCCTGGTACTACTGCACGATCCACAGCACCAACCCCTGTGGCGAGCAGGGCCTTCCCCCGTGGGGCGTCTGCAACCTTGGTTCCATCAATCTTTCCCGGTTCGTCGAGAACAAGCAGGTCAAGTGGGATGAACTTGCCCGTGTCGTGCACGACTCGGTCCGCTTCTTGGACAACGTGATCGACGACACTCCCTACTTCTTTGAGCAGAACCGCCAGCGCCAGCAGTCGGAGCGCCGCATCGGACTGGGGACCATGGGTCTTGCGGACATGCTGATCCGCCTGGAGCTTGGTTACGGAAGCGACGAGTCGCTGAAGTTCATCGACAAGCTATACAAGTTCATTTGCGTCGAGGCCTATCGCGAGAGCGCGGAGCTGGCCCAGGAAAAGGGTAAGTTCCAGTACTTTGACGCCGACAAACTGTTGGAGAGCGGCTTCATGAAGCAGATGCCGGAGGATATCCGGCAGCTGGTCAGGGAGAAGGGCCTGCGCAACGTCACGCTGCTCACCCAGGCCCCGACCGGGACGACAGGAACGATGGTCAACACGTCGACCGGCATCGAGCCCTATTACTACTGGGAGTGGGAACGCAAAGGCCGCATGGGTACCAACATCGAGCGTGTCAAGGTCTACGACGAGTGGGTCAAAGCCCACCCGGGCCAGAAACGGCCGGCGTACTTTGTCAGCGCCATGGACCTTTCTCCGGAAGGGCATGTGCGCGTCCAAGCCGCCATCCAGAAATGGGTGGACTCCTCGATCTCGAAGACCTGCAACACGCCAAGGGACTACACGGTCGAGCAGACCCGCAAGCTCTACGAGCTGATGTACGAGCTGGGATGCAAGGGCGGGACCACCTACCGTGACGGTTCGCGCGACACCCAGGTCCTGACAGCCAAGAAAGACGACGAGAAGAAAAAAGAGGAGACAAAGCCGCAGGTGATGGCCACGGCGGAGCCGAAGGCCCGCGTCAGGGCAAGCTATGTCAGCGGCATCACCTACCGCAAGTCTACTCCGATCGGTACTGCGTACGTGACGGTCAACAGCGATGGCATGGATATGAAGAACCCCTTCGAGGTCTTCATCAACGTCGGCAAGGCGGGAAGCGACGTCGCGGCTGACGCAGAGGGGCTCGGACGTCTGATCAGCCTGCTCTTGCGCATGCCCAGCCCGCTGACCCCGAAGCAGCGGACCGAGGCGATCATCGCCCAGCTCGGCGGTATCGGCAGCGGACGGGCGATCGGCTTTGGCAAGAACCGTGTCTCCAGCCTTTCCGACGCCATCGCCCAAGTGCTGAAGGAGCATATCGGCCTGACCGAGGGCGACCAGAGCGCCCAGGCAGCGCACCTGCCTGATGCCGATGACGAGAAGGAGGAGAGCGGACAGCTCTCGCTGAACCTTCCGGTCAAAAACAGCATCAAGGCCGATATCTGTCCGGTCTGCGGCAATGCCACCTTCGTCAACATCGAGGGTTGCAAGAAGTGCTTCAGCTGCGGGCACAGCGAGTGCTGATCTTGTAGGACGAAATTTCCGCGCCCCTGGGGAATCGCAACTCCTTCCCGGGGGCGCTTCTGTATCCACGATTGATTGCCCATGGCATTGGGGCCCTCCCAGGAATAAAGGCGTGGTGCCCTTCCTGCGTCTTGTGGACGCGGCCTTCGTGCCGTTCTTTTCCATTCGCGCATGGTTGCGGCATCCTTGGGGCAGGTCAAGGAGAGGCGCTTGCCTTGCCTTTTTCCCATGCGGGCTCTCGAAACCGCCATTCCCAATGTGTTGCAAACATACAGGCTATGAAGTAAAATGGATTTGCTTAAATGGGGGTATTGTGCCCTCGTTTTGTTGTGTTGTTTGTAAATTGGATGTCTGCAAGGACGATTCAAATTTTCTAGAAAATGGAGTGTAAAATGGGTAACAAGAATTTGGTTACTATCGATGGCAACACCGCTGCCGCGCACATCGCGTATGCCTTCAGCGAAGTTGCTGCGATCTACCCGATCACCCCGAGCTCGCCTATGGGCGAGTACGCAGATTCCTGGGCCAGCACCGGTCGCAAGAACCTGTGGGGTAAGAAGGTCGAGATCATGGAGATGGAGTCCGAAGCGGGCGCCGCTGGCGCTGTCCATGGCTCTCTGGCGGCTGGTGCTCTGACCACCACGTTCACCGCGAGCCAGGGCCTGCTGCTGATGATCCCGAACATGTACAAGATCGCCGGCGAGATGATTCCGACCGTCTTCCACGTGTCTGCCCGCTCGTTGGCTGCTCAGTCCCTGTCTATTTTCGGAGACCACAGCGATGTCATGGCCTGCCGTGCCACTGGTTTTGCCATGACGGTTGGCGGCAGCATCCAGGAAACCATGGACATGGCTCTTGTCGCCCATCTGTCCACCCTCAAGGCCCAGGTTCCGTTCCTCAACTTCTTCGATGGATTCCGCACCTCCCACGAGTACGAGACCGTCGAGAACATCGAGTACGAGGATATCAAGCCGCTTGTCGAAGAGAAGTACATCGAGAGATTCCGCGAGAGAGCTCAACGTCCTGAGCATCCGGCCCTCAAGGTCGCTTCCCAGAACGAGGATGTCTACTTCCAGGGTCGTGAGACGGTCAACCCGTATTACGACGCTGTTCCTGAGATTGTCCAGGAATATATGGACAAGGTCGCCAAGCTCACCGGCAGACAGTATCACCTGTTCGACTATGTCGGTGATCCCGAGGCTACCGATGTCGTGATTGTCATGGGTTCCGGTGCCTGCACCTGCGAGTGGGCCAGCAAGTACCTGAACGCCCATGGCAAGAAGACCGGCGTCCTGAAGGTCAGACTCTACAGACCGTTCAGCGCCAAGGCTTTCTGCGCCGCCCTTCCGGCAAGTGTCAAGCGCATTGCCGTGCTCGACCGCACCAAGGAGCCCGGTTCTCTCGGCGAGCCGCTGTATCTCGACGTTGTCGCCGCCCTCAACCAGATGGGCCGCACCAACATCATGGTCATCGGAGGCCGCTTCGGCCTGTCCAGCAAGGACTTCCCGCCGAACCACGCCGCCGCCGTCTTCGAGCATCTGGCCAGCGACGATCCGTTCAACAACTTCACCGTCGGTATCAATGATGATGTGACCCACAGGTCCATCAAGATTGGTGCCCCGATCGATGTCGCTCCGGCCGGCACTGTCGCCTGCTTGTTCTGGGGCCTCGGTTCCGATGGTACTGTCGGTGCCAACAAGAACTCCGTCAAGATTATCGGCAACTACGCCCACATGAATGCCCAGGCCTACTTCGCCTACGACTCCAAGAAGTCCGGTGGCATCACCGTGAGCCACCTGCGCTTTGGAAAGGGCAACCTGGACATGCCGTGGCTGATCGACCACGCCGACTTCGTCGCCTGCCACAACCCGGCCTACGTTGGTCGTTACGACCTGCTGAAGCCGCTGAAGGAGAATGGCGTCTTCTTGCTCAACAGCCAGGTTCCCGCCGACAAGGTGTTCGAGAGCCTGACCCGCGACATGCAGGAGACCATCATCAAGAAGCACATCCACTTCTACAGCATCGATGCTCTGGCCATTTCCGAGAAGGTCGGCCTTGGTTCGAGAATCAACACGGTCATGCAGGCCGCTTTCTTCGCGATCTCCAAGGTTATTCCTGATCAGGCCCAGGCTATCAGCTACATCAAGCAGTACATCGAGAAGACCTTCTCCAGAAAAGGTGAGAAAGTCGTCAAGATGAACTGGGCTGCGGTTGACGCCGCCAGCGATGCCCTGAAGGAGATTGCCATTCCTGCCACCATCACCAAGAGCTACGAGCCGAAACCGTTGCTTCCGGCCAACCTGCCTGATGATGTCAAGGAGTACGCCAAGAAGATCATGGAGCCGTGCTTCCATATGCAGGGCGACTCCATTCCTGTCAGCGCGATGAGCTTCGACGGCAAGGTTCCGACCAACACCGCCAGACTCGAGAAGCGTGGTGTCGCCCCGTTCGTTCCTGCGTGGGATTCTTCCAAGTGCATCCAGTGCATGCAGTGTGTGCAGTCTTGTCCGCACGCCGCCATCCGTGGCAAGCAGATCGAGCCGGCACTCCTCGAGAAGGCTCCGAAGACCTTCACCGTCATCAAGAGCAACACCAAGAACGACAAGAACCTGCAGTTCAGAATCCAGGTCTATCCTGAGGACTGCCAGGGCTGTGGCGTCTGTGTCGTGACCTGCCCCGCCAAGGAGAAGGCCCTGGCCATGGTGCCGACGGTTGACGCCCGCAAGGCTGGTGAGGACACCAACTGCGACTTCTTCGAGACCCTGCCGTACAACACCGAGGGAACCAACCCGAGCACCATCAAGGGACTGCAGCTGAGAAGACCGTTCTTCGAGTTCAGCGGTGCCTGTGCCGGATGTGGTGAGACTCCGTACATCAAGATGCTGACCCAGATTTGTGGTGAGAGAATGGTCGTCGCCAACGCGACTGGCTGCTCTTCCATCTACTCCGGTACCTTCCCGGTCACCGCGTATTGCAAGCGCGAGGATGGCCGTGGTCCGGCATGGGGCAACAGCTTGTTCGAGGACAACGCCGAGTATGGTCTTGGCATGAGGCTGGCAATCGACAGCAACCGCCACCAGCTGCAGGTCTACATCGAGCAGTACAAGGCCCAGGCTGACGCTGACAAGGATGTGCTTGCCGCGATCGAGAAGGCCGAGGCCCTGTGGGAGGATAACTCCGAGGCGTCCATCGAGGCCCAGAAGGCTGTGCAGGCTGCCCTGGCCAAGGCCAAGGCGACCGACGAGCAGACCAAGTATCTGCTTGCCAAGCTGGTCGAGCTGCAGGATTACTTCTCCGAGAAGACCGTCTGCATCATCGGTGGCGATGGATGGGCCTACGATATCGGCTACGGTGGCGTCGACCACGTGCTGGCCTCCGGCCGCAACGTGAAGGTGCTCGTCGTCGATACCGAGGTGTACTCCAACACCGGTGGACAGGCTTCCAAGTCGACTCCTATCGCTGCCGTCGCCAAGTTCGCGAACAGCGGTAAGATGGTTGGCAAGAAGAACATGGGCTTCATGTGCATGAGCTACGGCTATGTCTATGTCGCTTCCATCGCTCTTGGCGCCAACCGTGTCCAGGCCCAGAAGGCTCTGCAGGAAGCTGTGGCTTACAATGGTCCCGCCATTGTCTTCTGCTACGCTCCTTGTATCAACCATGGCCTGAACATGACCTACAGCCAGGCTGAGGAGAAGAAGGCCGTTGATTGTGGTTACTGGCCGCTTTACACCTATAACCCGGATCTTCCTGAAGGCAAGAAGTTCACTTGGAGCACCAAGCCTGCGACTCAGCCGTATCAGGATTTCCTCAATGGCGAGGTTCGTTACACCTCTCTCAGAAAGACCAACCCCGAGCACGCGGACGAGCTCTTCGCGAAGGCCGCTGCCGATGCAGCTCATCGCATGAGCTTCTACGAGAAGGTTGGACCTCTGATGTGAGATCCGATTACCGCAAGGTAAACGATCGGGCACTCCGAAAGGGGTGTCCGATTTGTTTTTCCAGACCGTAAAACCGAAAGGCTTCTATACTTCAAGCGGGTTTTCCGATAAGGTGAATCCATGAAGCATCTGTGTGTATTGGTGATGGTATGTGTCGTTCTGTTCCCGCTTCCCGCCAAAGGGGGAAAGGTCGCGGTGGTCCTCGGGGGTGGTGGAGCGCGCGGCTATGCCGAGGTTGCGCTTCTTGAGAAGCTGGAGGCCTATGGCATTCCGGTCGACATGGTCCTGGGAACCAGTATCGGTGCTTTGATTGGCAGCATGTACGCCACCGGTTACACGCCGAGCCAGATAGCTGGATACGTGCAATCCCATAATATCCTTGATATCGTCCTGAAACCTGTTTCCCCGAGGGTGCCCACGTTTTCCGGTCCCCAGGAAAAGCACAATGGCAACATCATCTCCCTTTCCTTTGGGAACCATGAGGTGGGGGAGTTCTCCAATATCTCCGAGGACCATGCGGTGCTGGCCATGATGAACGAACTGTATGGAAGCAAAGCCGGCATCACGGATTTCGACCAGCTGGACATTCCTTTCCGGGCGGTGGCGACCGACGCGCTGACCGGAGAACGGATTGTGTATGACCATGGTTCCCTGGTGACCGCCGTGCGTTCCAGCCTTTCCATTCCGCTGGTCTTCGCCCCCTATCCGCAGGAGGATGGTTCCTACGCCATGGACGGCGGCATGGTGGACAACCTTCCCATCGACTTGGCCCGGGAGCTGGGGGCGGATTATGTCATCGCCATGGATGTCAGTCCCAACGCCAAGCCGACCCGCAAGGACATGCAGAACTTCCTCGGCGTGGCAGGAAGGTTGCTGGCTATAATGACGCCGAGTATGGAATACCAGTATCCGAACGCGGACATCCTGATTGTCCCAGACATCGAGAACAACATGCAGACCATGCTTGCTTTCGACAAGTTTTCCGACATGTATGTTGCCGGAAAAAAGGCGGTGGATGCGCATGAGGAGGAATTCCGCAAGTTGGCCTGGCAGCTACGCTCCGATGGCAGGGACTTGGTTCCCAAGGATCCAGACCGTCCCCAGTATTGGAACGAGGATGAACGGGCAATCCGCTCGGTAGAGGTGCATGACCGCTCAAAAGTGGAGCATGCCTTTGTCATTGGGCCGGAGGCCTTCCATTTCATGCTTGGCGAGAAACTGGACGAGAAGAATCGCCAGCGGTTGCTCAAATACCTGGAGAGGGTGAAGTACAACAACAAGCTCTCCAGCATCAGCTACGATGTGCGCCATGACGACAATCCCTACAGCGAGACGTTGTTGATCAACTATGAGTACTATGACATTCCGTCCAACCGCTTCCAGCTTTCCGCATACGGCTCTCTGGGTTTCTCCAACAACAACTACGTCAGCGACACGCCGATGTGGATGGGTTTCCAATTTCGCGAGACCTTCCTTTTCTCTGAAGTGACCAAGCACAAGTTCGACTTCTCCATCGACTTGCGACAGGGTACCGTCTCCTCGTTGGTGGTGGGGGCGTGGGTGCCGTTGATGACGACCAACTCCCACCAGATCGCCATGGGAATCGAGGGAATGGCTGGAATCGGGAGTTACTCGATCCAGACCCACGACGCCAATTCGGAGCGGCTTTCCCCCATCGACCACGGCGGAGACTTGCGGGTAGGACTCGCCTACAACTATGCCAACTTCCTGCAGCTCGAACTACTTGCCGGACTTCGAAACGCCTACGTGCACGAGCAGAAAAAGCAATACAACATGGGATATGGTTCGATTGGACTGGTGATCGACACGCGCATCCATCACAGCATGATCGAGAACGGTGTCCGCTTCAGCGTGAAGGAGGAGAACGGCATCTCTGTTCCTGATGACTTCTTCTGGTCGCTCCAAGGGGATTTCCGGCAGGATGCCGTTCTTTCCGGTGGTGCCCATATGGTTGGTTATGGGTTCCGCTTCGACATGCTCGACGGTCCGGATGGTTTGGACATGTCCTACGCCGACATCGGTGGCTTCGACGGCATGCCGGGATACCGCTACGGAACCCTGCGCAGAAGCAGTGCCCTTGCCATGGTCCGTTACCGCATGCGTCTTCCCGTGCAGTTCCTGTTTCCTGTCTATTTCGTTTCCCGTGTTGCCGGGGGCGTGATGGATGACTACGAGCCTTTCAAGGGGGAAATGGAGGGCGCGTATTTCCACAACCGGAACTGGGATATCGGGCTTGAGGCCGGTGTCGGCATGCAGACACCGCTGGGAAACTGGGTAGCTCTGTTCGGTTATTCAGCCGACGGGAAGACGAGCTTTTCCATCGGCATCATCGAATGACGTTCTTCTGTTCCTTTGCCGGCCGGGAAATCTGCCCGGTTGTTTTCCTATGGTTTTCGCGGAAGGTTCGCTCAAACCTCGCACAAAAGGGAAGTGCGCGCTTTTTCTGTCCGCTTTGCAATCGGTACCATATCCGTCCAACGAAATGACATCTGCCATCTTGCGATATGTGCCGCTTCGTTGTTCTGTCACAGCGGCTTTTCCCTGGAACTCTCGATGTGTAAAGAGGATAGATGATGGAAAAGAGGTGAAGGAAGTTTGGACAAAGTATGGATGATGTGCAAAGCATGTACCATGTGATAGAAACTTCTGACATTTGTAATTCCTTTAAATATAAAGAAATATTAAGAAATCCCTTGCAAACTTCGGATGTTGTATGTAATATGTAGCTGTACCGAGAAACAGAACCTTCTTCCTTTTCTTGCACGGTTATGGAAGAAGTGGTGAAAACAACGGGGGATAGAGAGACCTGGGTGAGGGAAACACTCGGGTCTCTTTTTTTTCAGGCATGCCCGGCGTCAAAGACGCCTTTCTTTACTCTTCCACGCCAGCCAGCGCCAGAAACTTTTTGTCCGACTGGATGCGTTGCGTCACGAATTTCCCGTTCCGGAACAGAGCGTAGGTCGTCACCGGGGCAGGCACCTTTTGGGCGGCTTCTTTCGTGGTGATGTGGATGGTTTTCAGGGGAATGCCATGTTCCTTGCCCAACAGGGTAAGACGAGGCTCGCGAGCAGGATTTTTTCCAGCCTGATGTGGTACACTCGGAGAGATGGGTTGCAATTGCGGACCATTGTCAAGGATGAAAGTATGGCGACAGTATTTTTGCTTGGGGATTCCACCTGCGCGAACAAACGGATGGAAACCTGGCCGGAGACAGGCTGGGGGATGTGCTTTGATAGCTTTCTTGCTGGCGGATGGGATTTGGACAACCGGGCGGTCAATGGTCTTTCCACGAGAAGCGCGATCGCAAGCGGTGTCTACGGGGCGATGCTCGAAAACGTATGCAAAGGGGATTGGGTGGTCATCCAGTTCGGACATAATGATGCGAAAGAAGAGGAAAGGCGTCACACTGATCCATGGGGCAGCTATCAGGAAAATCTCCGGAGAATGGTAGGGGAAATCAGGGCAAAGGGCGGTAATCCGGTCATCCTCTCCTCGATCGAGCGCAGACGTTTTGACGGGGACGATGCCTTGGCGACCCACGGGGAGTATCCTGCCGCAGCCAAGGCGGTGGCCGACGAGCTTTCCGTACGCTTCGTTCCGATGCATGAGCTGACACTGCAGCTATACCAGCGGTTAGGGCCGGAGGGTTCCCGCAGACTGTTCAACCAACTGCCGGCCGGTACGTGGCCGAACTATCCCGAAGGGAAGGAGGACAACACCCATCTTTCCCGTTACGGGGCGCAGAGCATCGCCGGTATGATTGCGACCCAGCTGAGAGGGAACGTCCCCTTCATCTGGGGTTGATCAATCTTCGACGAAGTTGATGTGGCAGAGGGAGTATTGGGCGATATCCAGCATCTCGTGACGGACCTCCCGTCGCTCGAGGATCAGGGTATCGGCAGCCTCCCACAGCGCGAAAGAGCCTACCGTGGAAACCACTTGCTGGAGCAGGGACCCGTCGAACAGGGGAATGATCTTCATCAGCAGAATCACGCAGACGCCGAGCAAGAAAAGGGCCAGCGACTTGAACGCCAAGAAGTTGTAGACGTCCTGCTTCATCAACAGCTGCAAGTCGTAGTGGCGCTTGATCAGCATGGTCAGGCGTTTCTGCTCTTCGTTGGTGTAGTGGCCGTGGATGGTCAGGTTGATCTGGTAGAGCGAAGGGATGGCGGCGTTGCGCCGGTCCAGGTAGTCGAAAACTTCCTGCTTCAACTGCCCCCTCGGAAAGGCCGTCATCGGCTCGTAGGGATCTTCGGGAAGACGGATTTCCACCTTGGCATGGCCGACGGGGTCGAAGTCGACCGAGTTGCGCAGCGAAGGGACGGTTTTCTCGTAGTTCTTGAGGTTCATGCCTAGGTGCTTCTGGGTGAAACGGTCGAGAAGGCTCATATGCGCTCCAGCGGGTAGACGAAGAACCGGAAGTCTCCGTATCGGCCGTCAGGGAGACGGTACCCTTTTTTTCGTATTCCGAGACTGCGGAAGCCAAGCTTTCCGTAAAGGAGGATCATGCTTGCGTTGGAGACGTGGAATGGGAGAAACTGACGGCCGACTTGCCGTTCCCCGACGTGTTTGCCGTGCTTGATGGCGATTGTCGCACTGCAGTTGTCTTCATCGGCGACCGCGCTGAGACTTCGTTCTGCGAAGAAGGAGGGATCCTGCTCCTTGGCCAGAGGCTCATCCTGGGGAAAGGCGGTGTCTGCCTTGGCTGCTTCGTTCCAAATCTGGCGCATCGACTCGATGTCGTCATTTCTGTACGTGCGCATCTCCATCACACCATCTCCTCAGCCAGTACTGCATCGACCGGGTCATTTCCTTCATGAACAGGCTTGTGTACTTGCGTCTGAAATAGTAGTCCGCCAGGCTTCCCTTCCCTTCGTAGGGAAGGCGTCCCACGCTGCGGCCCTTCGCTTCCTGTTCGTGGTAGGCTTTTTGGATTTCCTCAAGCGGACGGTGGTGGTAGCTGTCGGTCATGAACATATCCTTGACGGGGCAGCGCTCCTCAAGCGGCAACTCGTGGTCATGGACCGGTTTGTAGCCGAAAATCAGCATGCATGCGGGCATGGTGAAACGGGGAAGGTCCAACAGCTTCTGCACCTCCTCGCCATTCTCGATGATGTCGCCGATGTAGCAGGAACCGATGCCGAGGGACTCGGCGGCGATCACGCTGGTCTGGGCGGCAATCAAGGCGTCCTGCAGGCTGATATCCAGATCGCCAAGGGAAGGAGTATGCATCGGAATGCCGCTCTTCTCGTCACAGTGGTCCAGGCGGAACCAGTCGTACCATTTCTGCCAGTCGAGCACGTAGACCCACACCATGGGTGCCTTGGCGATCATCGGCTGGTGGTCGCAGAGGTCGGCCAGCTTGGCCTTCTTCCGGGGATCCTGGACATCGATGATGGCGTAAGGAGCCATGTTCCCCCCCGTCGGAGCGCGGAGCGTCGCCTGCTGGATGGCCAGCTTGTCGGCATCAGAGATTGGCCTGTCCTGATAGGCGCGGACCGTACGCCGTTTCATCAAAAGGGTGAGCGTTTCGTTCATGGTTGTAATGATATACAAAAAAGTTGTGAAAGGCTATTATCGTACTATGCAGCATGTCTACGCGTACCGGTATCGGTGGGTGGTGTTGCTCAGCCTGGTACTCTTGACGGTTGCCGTCGAGATTCCGTGGATGAACCTCGCCCCGCTCGGTCGAACGGTCAATGCATTTTACCAGGGAGTCTGGAAGGGTTCGTGGCAGTTCGTCGACACGATGATCGTGACGTATATGATCATGTTCGTCCTGTTTGCCATGCCTGCCTCCTGGTTCATCTCCAAATGTGGAGTGACCGCGTCGGTCTACTGCTCGGGGCTCTTGATTGCCATTGGAAGCGTGATCCGTGTTTCCGGCTATCATGATCCGATGCCGATGATCATCAGCCAGGTGCTCTATGCAATCGCCCAGGTAATCACCCTGAACCTGGGCGTGACCACCGTCGCCCGCTGGTTCCCCATCCGCGAGCGGGGCATGGCCATGGGAATCCTTTCCTCCATGCAGTACATCGCCTTGGGGGCAGACATGGTGCTTCCCGGCTTGATTGCCTACGACTACATCTTCAACCTGTTCCTGGGTGCCTTCGTCTGCACGGTTTTCGGCATGGTGGCCGCCGTGCTGATCAGCGAGCGGCCCCCGACTCCCTCGTCGCTAGTGGAACCAGCGGACGAGGTGACGCTTTTTGCCGGAAGCAGCCCGGTCATCACCGGCGGCAGGTCGCTACGTGGGGTGACCGTCGTCTTCGCCATCAGCTGGGGCGTGTTGATGGCGATGCTCTCCAGGGTCGATTTTCTCGCCGGCCAGCTGGACATGCCGAGTACCTCGAAGTTCGCCTTGGCATTGATGTCCAGTGGAGCGGTGGGAGCCGTGGCCATCCCCGCCCTCAGCGATTACACGCGCAAACGCAAGAAATGGTATGCGGTCTGCCAGGGCATGGCGCTACCCGGCCTGCTGTTGATGGTATGGGGGGTCGGCAACCGGATGCAGGTCTACATCGGGGCGTGTCTTTTCGGATTCTTTGCCTTCAGCGCGATTCCCATCGGACTGCAATATGGCGCCGAACTTGGCTACAAGTATCCCGAGATCAAGATCCAGGCGCGCATGACCCTGTATTCCCAGGCGGTCGGCATCTTCGTCATGCTGGTTTCCATGGAGGGAACGGTGATGGAGCAACGCTACAACATGGCCTTCTTTGCCGGACTGTTGCTTGCCTGTTTCTTCGGCTGCACCTTTTTGGACGAGAGCCCCGTAATCATTACCGAGGATGAACGGCTGGACCAGGAAATCAACAAGGAAATCGTCCAGACGGAGTAAAGGCTCCGGCTGGAACGCCACGCTCGCGCCTCCGGGCCCTGCATACCATAAGGAGCTGTTCCTTCCGTCCATTCCGGCTTTGGATACAGCTCCATGAAACATTCCCCCATGCCATCAGGCAAGAATGGCTTTCTGTTCCAACAACTGGTTGCGGAGCTCTGTCATGTCGACATCTTTTGGTCCGACATTGTGCTTCAGGGCCAAGGCCGCGGCGGTTCCGACAGCTTCACCGATTGCCATGCATGTGGGCATGATGCGGATTGTCGAAAGCGCGACGGCGTCCATGCTGATGCACCTGCCGCTGAAATAGAGGTTGGTCAATTCTTTGCTGACCGTGCAGAGGTACGGGATGCCATACGGATGCTCGACGGCCCGGTTGATGGTGGAATCATCAACCGCGCTATGGATGTCGATGATGTAGGAACCGAGGGCTATGGTGTCTTCCGGGACCCGGTAGTGCAGCACATCATCCCCGGTAAGCGTCTTCCATCCTTGAAATCTTCTTGTCTCGCGGATGCCCATGAAGGGAAGGATGCGTCCAAGCTTGATATCCTCGAATCCAGGGATATGGTCTTTGAGCGCCTGTATGAGTGGCAAAAGTTGCTTCTGGCCGCGCATCTCCCCCTTGGTCATGCTGAGGATATCCGTCCCGTCTGTCCGGAGAAGCCTTGTGCTGTTCAGGAAAACCTCGCCTGGGTGCATGCTGTTGATGTAGATCAGGGTGTCACGGTCGACCGGGCAGGTTCCTTCCTCTATCCATTTGCGCAACAAAGGCCGCAGACCAAGGAACACATGGCTTTTTTCCCTGCGGAGCTGGTCGACGTTGTACGTATCCTTGTACTCGGTGGTCTTGCATCCGCTGTAGGCGATCATGTCCGGATGCTTGTCGAGGAAATCGAAAAACTCCTCTTCATGGAAATCGATGATGGAGCACATGACGGTTGGCGGCTGGAGATTGTGGGTGCCTTCCTGCCCCATGTCGTAGGAACATCCCGCCAGATATCCGACATCTCCGTCACCCGTGGCGTCTACATACAGTTTCGCTTTGACCGTAACCTCATTGCCCTTCCCGTAAAAGGTCAGGCTCTTGATGGTGCCGCATTCCACGTTCACACGGGCGGTCTCGAGATGGAGCAGCACGTCCACTTTTGCCTCATCGCACATGTCGAGGGCAAGCAGCTTGAACAATTCGCCATCGATCACCGTGACGGAGTCATGCAGTCCGCATCGGGCATGGCCCCAGGTGCCATGTTCCTTGGCCAGACGGTCGATGAACTCCTGGGCGATTCCCCCTGTCACCTGCCGGCCATTGCGGTCGAGGTATCCGAGCAAGGGGAGGCCGAGGGTGATGTTGCCTCCAAGATATCCGTTTTTTTCCACGAGCAACACTTTGGCGCCAAGCCGTGCTGCCGCCAGAGCCGCGGGAAGGCCGCCAGGACCTCCCCCGATGACACAAAGATCATAGGTGAACGAATAGTTTTTCATGATTCAAACTCCCAAAGAAAGCAGGTAGTCTCCCACCGTTTTTGCGTATTTCATGGTCTCCATCTTCAATGGCATCGGCATATTGGCAGTCGCCGAAAGTTCGTACACAAGGGGGCCTTCATAGCCGATGTCCCGCAGGACCTTCATGATTCGTTCCCAGGAGATGGTGCCCATGAAGGGAATCAGGTGTTCGTCAAGGTCCTTCCCGTGGTTGTCGTTGAGATGCGTCGCTTTCAGACGCCTTCCGACCAGCCGCAATGCCCGGCACTGGTCCTGCATGTTCCGGTGCGCATGGCCGAAATCCCAGCACACGCCTACCTCCGGGCAATGATAGTCGTCCACCAGAGAGACAAGTTCCTCGGCACTGGATCCGAATCGGCGGTAGGCTTCGTTGTCCCGCATGTTCTCGTACGCGATTCCGACGCCTCGCTTGATGGCCAGGTCGATGATCCCGTCATTCGCCTCATGGTTGATGCGGATGCAGGCTTGCTCGTCCAGCATTGCTTCTCCAAAAGCCATGGCCGGATGCAGTACTGCCCACTTGACTCCCATGATCGCGCTGAGTTCGATTCCCAGTTTGGCAAGCTCGAGATACCGGTCTTCCTGGTTCTTGTCAGGGTAGGGGACGCCCCCGGGAACCTTCCGATAGACCGGATGGCTTTGGGAGAATGTCACGCCAAGGCTGTCCGCGTATTGCCGGGTGTCTTCAGCGACAGCCCTCCAGTCCTTTGTTTGGAATTCCGTGGCCGTATCGCTGGTTATCATGGCGCACATGTTCAGGTCCAATACGGTATAGCCGGCTTCCTTGCACATGCGTATCTGTTCCTTATAGGTGGTGAAGGGATCGTCGCTTCTTCCTTTTCGAAATGCGGAAGTCATCAATCCAATATGCATAGCTCTTTCTCCTTTTCCTATAATATCACAAATATTTCTTTAATCAATTTGAAAGAAATTTCTTCGATTGAAAAATAACATTATGTAAATAAATAAAATAGTATTGAAAAAATATTTAAAAGGTTTTAATCTTTAAGAAAAGGTGGCGATGCTGTCCACCAATTGGGAAATGTCGGGTATATGGAGTAGGTATGGCGGCAAAAAAGCATGCGATGGTGACATTGAAGGATGTGGCTTCGGAGGCGGGCGTCTCGCTCGCGACCGCGTCCCTTGCTATCAACGGGAACTCCTTGGTCAAGCCGGAGACCCGTCTGCGCATCATGGAGGTCGTGCAGAAGCTGGGCTATGTCCCGAACGAAAACGCCCGTTCCCTGATTACCCGCCGGACCAAGGTCATCGGACTCCTGTCGGTCCATGATAGCGACCAAAACGCCGGTATCCGTTTCAAGGAGACTCCTGGCAATTACTTCACGGATATGCTGTGGAGCTTGGAGAAGGGTATCGCGGAGAGGGGATATCATGCGGTCCTTGAATGGTACAATGTGAATGACCAGACTCCTCCGATGCTGGCTAACGCGAATCTTGTCGACGGCATTATCTGTGTGGGAGGACTTGCCCATCAGCGGCTGCTGGGGATGCTCAAGGCGTGTGGCGTTCCTATCGTCTTGGTGGGCTCTCGGAGCAAGACCATCGATTATGTGGATGTCGATCTGGAAGAAGCCGCCTATCTGGCGACGAAATATATTGTCTCGCAAGGACATAGGGACATATTGATGCTTGCCGGTCCCCGCGGGTCCCAGAGCTCTCCCCGTAAACTGGAAGGGTTCCGCAAAGCGTTGGAAGAGGCGCGGATGGACGACACCGCGCGGTCAGTGTTTACCCATGACTTCAGCGGGGCGGCAGGCATGAGCCGGACAAAACAGGTGTTCGACAGCGGGTTCCGGCCTACGGCCATTGTCGCAGCCACCGACAGCCTCGGGGTCGGAGCCTTGCACTATTTGCATTCCGTCGGGCTCTCTTGCCCGGAGGATGTTTCCATCATCGGCTACGAGAACAGCACGTTTGCCCAATATGCGATTCCCTCCTTGACCACCATGGCGATCAATGAGGGGGCATTGGGAAAGGACGCCTGCGACATCCTCTTCCATCGGCTTGAAAATCCCGGTTCGCGGCATATCGCGGTCTTGCACCACGCCACTCTGCTCGAGCAGGACTCCGTGTGCCGGCGCGAAGGGGCATAGTTTTCGTTGACAGCACATCAATACTGACATATCATGATGATGAATTTATTTTAAAACGTTTTAAACGTAACGACCTTTCTCGGAGACACACGGGAGGAATACCGGGAAAGGGCTTGATTGGGGATACCCAGAAGGAGGGACAACATGAAAAGAGGATTGGTGTTGTTGGCTATGCTGGTATCTGGCATGGCCGCTTTGTTCGCGAACGGGTCGCAAGAGTCTGCGCCTTCGGCAAAAAGCCAGGCGACGAAAAGCCAGGTGGCAAACGTCGATGCGCCGAAGCCTACATTGATTTTCACGACCAGCAAGACTACCACGGACATGTCCAAGGAGCAGCCCGCCAGCTTGTACAAGGAAGTCACCGGGTATGACATCAAGTGGGAATCGATGGACAGCACCGAGCAGCTGATGCTGGTGCTCGCATCAGGCGAGAAGAAAGACGAAATCGCGGTTTCCCACCAGCAGTTCCCCTTGGTCCTTTCGGAAGGCGCAGCCATGGATCTGACCGACCTGATCGACCAGTACGGTCCCGATATCAAGAAAGCGGTACCGACCTTGATGCCGCTCGGCATGGTGGATGGGCGCATTTACGGAATTCCCAGCCCGAGAGCCGCAATGAATTTCCCGAAATGGTTCGTCCTTGGCCGCCAGGATCTTCTGGACAAGGCTGGTTTGAAGCCTGCTTCGACTCCGGCCGAGTTCCACCAGCTGCTGAAGGACATCAAGAAGGCATATCCGAGCATGATTCCGTTCGGCATGGACAACGAGCATCCGAACAGCCACCTGGTTTCCACCATCACCAGCGGATTCGGTTTCCGTGGAGAGTGGATGGACGTGAGCGGGAAGCCGACCTTCTATCTGAAGAATCCCGGATTCAAGGATTACATCGGCTACATGGCTTCCTTGTATCAGGAAGGTTTGCTGGATCCGGATTTCCCCGCCCTTACCCGCAGGGACAAGTTCACCAAGATGAGTTCCCTCCAGATGGTGTTGATGGATGATTCCTGGGATGGTTGCCGTACCTATGTCGCTTCGACCACGGATGCCGATCCCACCTCTCTGGTGGAGCCGATGCCGTTCCTGAAGGATGCGAACGGAGTCGCGCACCATGAGCTGGCAAACGGAGCTGAGTGGTTCGCCGTCATTCCGGCCAATGCCGACCACCCGGTCGACACCATCAAGGCGATCAACGAGATCATGAAGCCGGAGAACCAGGTATATCTTGCCGCCGGTGTCGAGGGTGTCCACTTCAACTACGACAAGGAAGGAAACATCATCCCGATCCAGCCGAAGTTCAATGAGGACAAGGCCATGGCCCACCTGTTCTTCACTTCCATGCGCAGCGAGGTGATCTACAACAAGATCTGGCAGGCTCGTCTGATGAAGAACGCCGACATGTACCGCATCGCGGTCCATTCGAAGAAGTTTGCCGAGCAGTGTGCGGACAACGCGATAAGCCCGGTCCTGTTCGCGCCGGCTGTCACGGTCATCGACAACTACAATGCCTTGCTGGCCTATGTGAAGGACGGTTGCGTGCAGGTCATCACCGGGAAAAAGCCTCTGTCCTACGTGGATGAGATGATCGCGTACTGGGATGCAAATGGTGGTAAAGAAGTCGAGAAGTTCTACGCTGACTGGGAAGCGAAGAATAAGTAAGAGGTACATGACTGAAGGGGAGGGGTGATGCGAGATCATTCACCCCTTCCCGTTTTCCTAGGAGGCGACCAATGGTACGTACAACAGAGCAGAAACGATTCCGCCGTTCGCAATACTGGAAAGGGAACTGGCAGCTGTATGCATGCCTTGTTCCCGGTTTGTTGTTCCTTTTCGTGTTCAAACTTTTGCCATTTGCAAACATTTCGATTGCATTCAAACAGTTCAAACCGATGAAAGGCTTGGCAGGAAGCCCTTGGGTGGGTTTGAAGCACTTCCAAAAGCTGTTTTCAGACCCCGCCATCTGGCAGGTCATCAAGAACACCCTGGTCATCAACCTGCTGCAGCTTGTGTTCATTTCGCCGGTGGCGATGTTCTTTGCCATATTGATCAACGAGATTTCTCACCGATGGTTCCAGCGCACAGTCCAGACCATCATCTACATCCCGCATTTCTTTACGTGGGTTGTCATTTATAGTGTATTCTTCATCTTGTTCGGTAGTAACGGCTTGATAAACCAGGTCATTACCCGCCTCGGTGGAAAAGGCATTCTTTTCTTTGTCGACAGCAATTGGTTCCGTTTCGTCCTTGTCGCCTCCGCGATGTGGAACAAGGTCGGATGGGGAACCATCGTCTATCTCGCCGAATTGACCAAAATCGACCAGGACCTGTATGACGCCGCAGTCGTCGACGGAGCAGGAAAACTGAAGCAGATCTGGCATATCTCGCTTCCAAGCCTGTTGCCAACCTTCGTGCTGATGGTGACCATCAGGCTCGGCACCATCATGACCGATGGCTTTGGACAGATTCTCGTGTTCTACAACCCATCGGTCTACGATGCCGCCGATGTGATTTCCACGTACGTCTACCGTGTCGGTCTGGGACAGGCCAATTTCAGCTATGCGACCGCTGTGGGACTTTTCGAGTCGGTCGTCGGCCTGCTGATGGTGCTTGGTTCCAACTTCCTCAGCAAACGGCTGACAGGAAAGAGTGTCTGGTGAGGAGGGCGATGTATGAAATTGACACGTGGTGAAAAAGTATTTGTCGTATGCAATGACCTGTTCATGTTGATTGTCGCCGCCATATGTGTGCTCCCGGTGCTCCACATCTTCGCCCGCGCTTTCTCCAGCGCCCAGGCGATCGGGCAGGGACGAGTCATTTTTTGGCCGGTGGATTTCCATATTGCAGGCATCACCTACATTCTCGAGGAGACCTCCTTCCTTGTTTCGCTCCGCAACAGCCTCGTCATCACCGCTATCGGTACGGTCTTGGCCGTCTTTTGCGCGATCTTGACCGCCTTCGCGTTGGCGCAGAAGGAGATGAAGGGCAGGGCGTTCTTCCTCTACCTCTATGTCTTCTGCATGATTTTCCACGCAGGAATCGTTCCGAACTATTTCCTGATGAAACGGCTTGGGTTTCTCAACACCCTGTGGTGTCTGATCCTCCCTGCCGTGGTCAATCCGTACTACATCCTGGTCCTCAAGCGGGGGTTTGAGACATTTCCCTCCTCGTTGAAAGAGGCTGCCCAGATAGACGGTGCCTCGTGGTTCACCATTCTGTGGCAGATTGCCGTGCCGGTGTCCAAGGCGCAGATCGCCACCATCGTGGTCTTCTACAGCGTGCATTACTGGAACAAGTACACCGACGCCCTGATCTACGTGACCGACAACGTGAAGAGCCCGATCACCATGTTCCTCTACAACATGGTAAAGAACACCAACATCGTTGACTTCACGGGTATCTATGACGAGCTGCCTTACATCAGCCAGGACGTGTTCAATGCGGCGACGGTCCTGCTCGCGGTTCTGCCCATTCTGGCTGTATACCCGCTGATGCAACGCTATTTTGTGCGGGGAACCATGGCCGGGGCGATCAAGGGTTGAACATTGCCATGAAACTGTACGTGGTCCGGCATGGCGAGACTCCATACAATGTGGCGCAGGTCGCATGCGGCACCGGAGACGCCCCTTTGACAGAGAAAGGTATCCGGCAGGCGAAGGAGCTTGCCGGGTATATCAGGCAACACCAAGCCGAGCTTGCCATCCGACATATCGTTGTCTCGAACCTGCTCAGGGCAAGGCAGACCTGCCGCTATGTCGAGCAGGTCTTGGGCTTGCAAGCCGTTGTGGACGAGCGGTTCCATGAGCTTTCTGTCGGCGATTACCTTGGGTTGCGTACGGGTGCGGAGACCCCCGAGGTGGAACGGTACCGCAGGATGCGGGCGGAGCCGTTTGTCCGGTTGTCGGGGGGCGAATCCTTTGCCGACACCTTGGTCAGGGTGTATCCCGCGCTGGATGAGATCAGACGGATTTATGCGGGAGAGAATGTCCTGATCATCTGCCATGGGATCATCATGCGCACAATCGCGACCTATTTCGGGTCTTTCAATCTTGATTCGCTCGAATCGTACAAGACCAAAAACTGCCAGATGCAAGTGTTCGACATGGAAGACGGCAGGGTTGTCCCCCCTTCCTGCGTTCCGCTTTCGAAAGACCGGATGGAAAAGGAGACCAGCGGCATCGTGTCTTCAGGCGAGACGTGGGGTGATTGAGGCGAGGAGTTCTTAACGAGAATTTAGCTGACAGCCATCCAGCGAGAACCTACACTTTGGATATGGATATCGCATGGGTTTCTACCGCCCGAGACAGAGATGTGCGTGACGGGTTGCTGGCCCAGGCAGGGCTGGCGGTTGACGGGGATGTCACCAGGTCGGTGCTCCTGTACGACGGGGATATGGCAGTCGGTACGGCGAGCCGCAAGGACAACGTGCTCAAATGGTTCGCCATCAACCCTTCCTACCAAGGGCAGGGGCTGGTAGGCATGTTGCTGACTCCGCTGGCCACCGAGGCCATTGCCGCCGGCATTTCCCGCCTGTTCCTTGTCACCAAGCCCGGCAACGTCGTCCTTTTCCGTCCCTTTGGATTCTTCTTGATTGCCGAGACTTCCCGCATGGCCTTGTTGGAAAACCGTAAGGACGGGCTGTCTTCCTATCTTGCCGCCCTAGAGGGACCACGGACGGGAAGGGTCGGGGCAATCGTAATGCATGCCAATCCGTTTACCCTTGGACATCGCTACCTGGTCGAGCAGGCGAGCAGGAGGTGCGACGCCCTGCACCTGTTCGTCCTTTCCACCCCTGGCGGTCCTTGGACGAGCGCGGAACGCCTCTCCATGGTCACGTCAGGTTGCGAGGATGTGGGGAATGTCTTTGTCCATGCAAGCGAGGAGTACCTGGTTTCTCCGGCGACGTTTCCCACCTATTTCCTGAAGGATGGCGCCACCGGCGCGCAAGCCGAGCTGGATATCGCCATCTTCCTGGACAAGGTAGTCCCTGCTCTCGGCATCAAGGTCCGGTTTGTCGGGACGGAGCCCGAAGACCTGGTGACCTCGGCCTACAACAAGGCGCTCAAAGAGGCCTTGCCTTCCAGGGGTGTGGAAGTGGTGGAGATTCCCCGGCTTGTCGTGGAAGGAAAACCCGTCAGCGCCAGCAGGGTGCGGGCATATCTCGGGCAGGGAAAAGTCAGGGAGGCGGCGGTTTTGGTGCCGGACACGACACGTCCCTACCTGGTCAGGGCTCGAACGAGTAGCCCACTCCCCAGACGGTGACGAGATGGGTGGGCGTTTTGGGGTTCGCCTCGATTTTCGCGCGGAGACGGTTGATATAGAC
The DNA here is from genome assembly GCA_900315435.1 of uncultured Spirochaetaceae bacterium. Taxonomy (GTDB): domain Bacteria; phylum Spirochaetota; class Spirochaetia; order Sphaerochaetales; family Sphaerochaetaceae; genus RUG023. The sequence goes on along the minus strand of OMYY01000004.1, from coordinate 23,678 downwards.
CATGATGGTGTTGTCGTCGACGGCGATATCGCCCCAGACATTCCGGTAAAGGTCCTCTTTCGAGAAGACTTGTCGGGGATGTTCCATGAACAGTTGCATCAGCGCGAACTCCTTGCCGGAAAGAAACTGCTCCTTCCCGCCCCGGAAGAACCGCTTATGGTGGGTGTCCAGCCGGAAGGATCCTGCCTCGAGCAACTGGCGGGTGGCAGGGGAGGAAAGCTGGGAGCGGCGGATCAGCGCCTGGATCTTGGCTCCGAGCACCACGGGGTTGAAGGGCTTGGTGATGTAGTCGTCAGCACCCAACCCGAGTCCGTAGAGGGTATCGACATCCTCGATGCGGCTGGAAATGATCATCACCGGGACGTAGATGTGGTGCTGGCGGATGTGTCTGAGTACGGAAAAGCCGTCGGGTTCCCCCAGCATGATATCCAGCAGGATGACTTGATAGGCGCAGGGGGAGGCGAGGATGAGCGAGAGGGCTTGGTTTCCGTCAGAGGCATAACAGGGCTCCATACCCCTGCTTGCCACGACTTTTCCCAGTACTTTCCGTACAGCCTCATCGTCATCGACAATCAAAACGCGTTGCAAATCCGTTGTCGATTCAGTTCCCCACATGGTGAAAACAAGAGTACCATGGTTTTGAGGATTTGTAAAAAGTATCGGAGTTGGTCATGAGGCGCGATGGGGTATCGAAACTGGTAGCGAGGGCGTTGGTCGGACTGGGGGCGATGGTGGCCTTGGCCGTCGCCCTCCTTTTCACCATCCGCTCCTTTTCCCAGAAGTTGATGAAGGAACAGGTGGACAACTACGCCTCGGTGGTCCGCGGCATCGCTCTCAACGTGGAGAACGTGACCAGCCAGTCGGAGCAGGCGCTTTTGCTTTTCGCCTCTTCGGCCGACTTCGACACAGCCCTTGGCAAGTACACCGACGAGGGACTCTCCTGGCCGTTGAACCGCATCTCCCTGCAGTTCTGCGTCTACTACGCCCAAGTGATCGACAACATGCTGATTTCTCCCAGCGACAATCTGGAAGACAACATCTGGTCCCTCCGGCGCAAGGAGTATGTGCCCCTTGCCCTCGTCAGCAGTGACGAATATGCGGTCTTCCGTGTCTATCGGACAGCCCGCAAAAACGAGACCTCGCTCGGTATCACGGTGACCAATCCCCACGGCTACCGGGTCACGGCGATGATCAGCCTGGACCTGCTCTATGACAAGGTGTTGCAGATGGTCAAGCTCGCAGACTCGGATGATTTGCTGATGAAGACCAGCGACGGCTTGATCGTGATGAGCCGCAATCCCGCCTTGGTGGGGCTTTCGGCACACGATGCCTATGAGGAGCTGGGAAGGCAGCATGATGTGGACGTCTCTCCGATGCTGGAAATTGTGGAGCGGGAGCAGTCGACGGACAAGAAAGCGGGAAGGGATACCTACGTGGGGTACTGGTTCGACGACCAGGATTCCAGGCCGACCCGCAAGCAAGTGGTCTTCGCCAAGTCGGTGGCGGGTTCGGGAAACTTCATCATCAGCATGGTGGTGGACTACCAGCAGTTCATCACCTATATCGGCAGTTCCCTGTTCGGCATCACCATCCTCGCCCTCGCCATCTGCACGATTGCCCTCGGTCTCTGGTTCCATCAGGTGATGGCGGGCAGAAAGCGGGTGATGATGGAAAAGGAGAACACCTATCTCAGGGAGCTGAACCGGTCGCTGACCTACGTGAACGAGATGGCCAGGCAGAAGAACCAGCAGCAGAGGCTGGAGATCATAGGCATGCTGACCTGCGGCATCGCCCACGAGTTCAACAATCTGCTGACTCCGATCATGGGCTACTCGGGGATGCTGCTTGAGCAGAAGAGGCCAGAGGATCCCGAATACGACGAGGTGAAGGAGATCTTCACCGCCAGCGAGAAGGCCCGCGACGTGATCCATCAGATTTCCTCGTTCGGACGGAAGAACTCGGAACCGTTCAAGCCGGTCGAGCTCAAGCGGCTGGTAGTCCAGATTACCAAGCTGGCCAAGGGGCTGATGCCGCCATCCATCCGTTTTTCCAGCACGATGCCGGAACGCGAGGCGACGGTGTTCTGCAACACCACACAGATTTCGCAGGTGGTGCTCAACATCATCCTCAATGCCATCGACGCCATCGGCAAGAAAGAGGGACACATCCGCATGACGGTTGACTTCGTTCCCGCGGAACAGCTGCCTGAGCGGGCCGATTCCCTGGCTGACGAGTTCATCGCCATCAGGATCAGCGATGATGGGTGCGGCATGGACGAGGCGACCAAAGGAAAGATCTTCGAGCCGTTCTTCACCACCAAGGAGAAGAAGGGAGGCAACGGACTGGGATTGATGGTTTCCGACCATATCGTCGTCGCCCACCATGGGCTGATCCTGGTCGATTCCGAACCGGGAAAGGGCTCCACGTTCAGCGTGCTGCTTCCCCGAAGCGAAGAGCGGAAAGTGGAGGAGCGGACGGAAATCGCCGGTATCACCGAGATGCCGAGCGTGGACGTGCTGGTGGTCGACCCTGACCCCTCGACCGTGGACCTGTACCGCAAGGGGCTCTCCAAGCGGCAGTTCCATGTGACGATCTCGCAAAGCGGGAAGGACGCGATGGGACAGCTGCGCCACCATTCCTACGAGGTATTGGTGGTAGACGCCTCGGTGAGCGATATTTCATGGACCGTGTTGACGATGAAGGCAAGGCAACTCTGGCCTATGCAGACTATCGTCCTGGTCTCGTCGGGGATGGAGAAGGAGGTTCTGGACTCGCTTTCCAGCGGCATCCTGGATGGCTATATCTTCAAGCCCTTCACCGTCGAGGAACTCGCCATGGAGGTGGCTGATGTCCGCAAATATTAATGACTCGTAAGGTTTTTGTTGGAAGGCTGTTAAGGATTCTCTTCCTACACTGAACATACACGGACAGGAGATCCGTGGAAAAGGAGGATTCTTCAGATGAAGAAAAGATGTGCTTTGTTGGCAACATGCATGCTTGCGGCCATGTCGCTCTTCGCTGCTGGCGCGAACGAGAGGACGGGAGGCGCCAAGGCGGCCCCGAAGTACCCGAATGGAAATTTTGATTTTGTCGCTCCTGCGGGAGCTGGTGGTGGATGGGACCTGACCATCCGTACCGTCGCGAAGGTGTTGGGAGACACCAAACTGGTCAACGCTTCGATGCCGGTGCGCAATGCCCCGGGAGCTGGTGGCGCGGTCCATCTCGGCACCTTGCAGACCAAGAAGGGGGACGACAAGACCATCACCGTCTATTCGCCACCAATCATCTTCTTCAACTTGAACGGTACCAGTCCCTATGGCTGGCGCAACACCACGCCGTTGGCAAGACTGATCGCGGATTACGCCGCGTTCGTCGTCAGGGCCGACAGTCCCTACCAGACGATCAACGACGTCATGGACGCTCTGAAGAAGAATCCGAAGGCAGTCAAGATCGGTGGTACCAGCGCAGCCGGTTCCATGGACCACGTGCAGTTCCTGATTGTCGCGGATTCGGCAGGTGTCAAGAACCTGGACAAGATCGACTACGTCGCGTTTGATGACGATGGAGCGACCCAGGTGATGGGAGGCCATATCGACCTTTTCTCCACCAGTCTTGCCGATGTGATGGGTCTGGTCCAGTCCGGAGACCTGAAGTGTCTGGCGCAGACCGCCGACCATCGTGTCGGAGAAGGTGCGCAACATGACATCCCGACCTGCAAGGAAGAGGGGATCGATGTCACCTTCCAGAACTGGAGAGGTCTCTTCGGCAGTCCTGACATGCCCGACTACGCGGTAGCTTATTGGCGTGACACGTTGAAGAAGATGGTCCAGACCCAGGAATGGAAGGACATGGAAAAGCAGTACGGCTGGGACGATGTCTACCTTGACAAGCCAGAGTTCGAGCAATTCCTGGTCGAGACGGAGAATTCCTACAAGGACATCCTGACCAAGATCGGCATGATCTGAGGTTTCTTTTCCCGGACCCCGGCCCGGATTCCCGGCCGGGGAATCATTTCGGAGGTACCATGTATTTCTCTTTGATCGTGACGGCAATCGTCACGCTGGTCGGCGTGTGCTATACGATCGCCACCTTCCTGCTTCCTGCGGCAAAAATCGGCAATCCCATTGCGCCAAAAGTATTCCCGATGATCCTGAGTGTCTCGTTGTTGGTGATTGGGATCTCCCTCCTCGTTTCGGAGATCCAGAAGTTTCCTCGCGACAAGGAAGGGAAAGCGAACGCGATGGCGGAGTTCAGGAACCAGTTTGGAAAAGCGGAGTTCTCCATCGTCCTGACCGCCCTCAACAGCATCGTCTATGCGCTTCTCTTCAACCGGATCGGATATGTCTTCTCGACCATCATTTTCCTGGAGGCGCAGCTGATGGTCTTCCGTGGTTGGAAAACCTGGAGGAACTCGTTGCTGATCGCCGTGGTGTTCGCTGTCGTCGTGTATCTGCTGTTCGATTACGGCCTCGGCATTTTCCTGCCCGCGTCATTCTTGGGATTCATTTGAGGAGGAACATATGGGTAGTTTGCACATGCTCATGCATGGGTTCACCATCGCAGGGCAACCAATCAATATTCTGTGGGTGACCATCGGAGGGGTGCTCGGCACCATCATCGGCATGTTGCCCGGACTCGGGCCGGCCACCGGTGTCGCCGTCTTGCTTCCTCTGACCTTTACCATGGGTCCGGTAGCGGCGCTGATCACCATGTGCGGCGTCTACTATGGGGCCATGTATGGTGGTTCCCGCGCCTCGATCCTGATCAACACGCCAGGTGACGGAGCCGCCATCGCCGCGACCTTTGACGGGTACCCGATGGCCATGAACGGGGGAGCCGAACGGGCCCTGGCCATCAGCGCCATCGCCAGTTTCATCGGGGGCACGATCAGCACGGTCCTGATCGCCTTTACCGCCATCCCGGTCTCGCGCTTCGCGCTGAAGTTCGGTCCTGGCGAGTACTTCCTGCTGTACGTCTTCGCCTTGGTTGCCACCGCCGCCATGACCGAGGGAAGCATGCGCAAGGGTTTTCTGTCGATGATCATCGGCCTGATGATCGCGACCATCGGCATCGACATGCAGAGTGGGGTCTCCCGCTTTACCTTTGGAATCCTGGAGTTGCAGGGAGGTATCGATTTCCTGATTGTCATCATCGCCGTATTCGCATTCGGTGAGGTGCTCAAGAGTTTCCGCTCGATCCGCGACGGCAAGAAACAGATGCAGACCCATTTCGGGCGTATCTGGATCACCCGTGAGGACTGGAGACGTTCCTGGAAGCATATCCTGCGCTCGACTCCGCTGGGCTTCTTTGTCGGAGTGCTCCCCGGTGCCGGTGGTACCATTGCGAGCTTGATGGCGTACAATACCGCCAAGCAGTTCTCTCCGTACAAGGATGAGTTCGGCAATGGAGCTATCGAAGGGCTTGCCGCTCCGGAAGCCGCAAACAACGCGGCGAGTGTCGGAGCGCTGATTCCGATGCTGGCGCTCGGGGTTCCCGGCTCGGGGACGACTGCGGTCATGATGGGTGCATTGCTCATGCTCGGCCTGCAGCCCGGACCCAAGCTCTTCCAGAACCAAGGCGATATCGTCTGGGGGTTGATCGCGTCCATGTTCATCGGCAACATCATTCTCGCCATCATCAACCTGCCGCTTGCCGGCATTCTGGTCCGGGTGCTTGCCGTTCCTCCCCGCATCCTCTATCCGGTGGTGCTCGGGCTGACCTTTATCGGAACCTATGCCATCGCCAACAGCGTCGCGTCGTTCTACCTGCTGCTGGTTTTCGGTATCGCAGGATATTTCCTGGTAAAGGCGGATTATCCGACCTCGCCTCTTGTTTTGGCGGTAATCGTCGGCAATAGTATGGAACAGAGCTTCAGGCGGGCGTTCACGCTTTCCAACGGTTCGTGCAAGTTCTTGGTGGGAAGTCCGCTTTGCATCGTCCTGATCCTGCTCACGATTGGTTCGGTCCTGTTGCCCTATGTGCAAAAGGCGATGTCGGCCAGGAACAAGGCGAAAGCCTGAGGAGGTGTATATGGAAATCAAGAAGACCGCAACGGCGGGGACGCTGGAGTCCAGCGACATCATGGTCACGGTGGCACCCTCTTCTGAAAAAGGGATCCACATCCATCTGACCAGTTCGGTGGCCATGCAGTTCGGCCCCCAGATCAAGGAGGTGATCACCTCCTGTGCCAAGAGGCTGGGAATCGATGACGCGGAGATTACCGCGGTGGACCAGGGAGCCTTGGACTGTGTCATCAAGGCGAGGACCGAGACGGCGCTCTATCGTGCGGCCGAGAGCACCGATTACAAGTGGGAGGCATGAGATGGTTGACCACGAAAGGCTGAGAAGAACCATGATGTTCATCCCGGGAAACAACCCGGCCATGATCAAAGACGCCTACATATACGGTTGTGACAGCATCATGTTCGACTTGGAGGACAGCGTCTCTCCCTTCGAGAAGGATGCAGCCAGAAGTCTGGTCTTCCACGCCCTGACCACGGTGGACTACGGCATGAAGGAAAAAGTGGTGAGGGTCAATGCGCTGGACACTCCTGTCGGTATCGCAGACCTTGAGGCCATGGTGCGCGCCCATGTGGATGTCATCCGGCTTCCGAAGACCGAGAAACCTGAGGATATCGTCTTCTGCGACGAGCAGGTGACCCGGATCGAGAAGGAAATCGGGCTCAAAGTGGGGACTACCGGCCTGATGGCCGCCATCGAGAGCGCCAAAGGGGTGCTGAATGCCCCGGCTATCGCGGTGGCGAGCAATCGCCTGATCGGCATCGCCCTCGGAGCCGAGGACTATGTGACCGACATGAAGACCACCCGCTCTCCCGAGGGAACCGAGTTGTTTTTCGCCCGTTCGATGATCCTGCATGCCGCCCGGGCTGCCGGAATCGCCGCATTGGACACCGTCTATTCGGATGTCAACAACGAGGAGGGCTTCCGCAAGGAGGTGACGCTGATCAAGCAGTTGGGCTTCGATGGCAAGTCGATCATCAACCCGCGTCAGATAGCTCCGGTTGTGGAGATTTTCACCCCGACGGCGAAGGAGATCGAGAAGGCCCAGGCGGTGATGGCGGCCATCGAGGAAGCCCACAAGAAGGGCAGTGGCGTCATCAGCCTGAAGGGGAAGATGGTCGACCGCCCGATCGTGCTGCGCGCCGAGCGGACGCTGAAGCTCGCCAAGGCGGCCAAAGTGCTGAAGTGAGGAGGAAAACATGGAATCATTGAAACGCATTCCTCACATCGAGGAGTTCAAGGATGAGCTGCACGGCATCTTCGACGAGAGCCGTGTCAACAAGAGTTACCTGACCCGCGCGGAGCAGGAGACAAAACGGAGCAAGGTGGTCCCCAGCCTGGAGGAGGCGATCCGCCTGTCCGGGCTGAAAGACGGCATGACCATCAGCTTCCACCACCATTTCCGCAACGGGGACTACGTGGTGAACATGGTGATGGATACGATTGCCAGGATGGGAATCAAGCATCTGACGCTGGCTGCTTCCAGCCTGATCGATATCCACAAGCCGCTGATCGGGCACATCCGTAACGGAGTGGTCTCCCGCATCGAGACCAGCGGCATCAGGGGTGGGCTGGGAGAGGCGATCAGCCATGGGTTGATGGAAACGCCGGTCATCTTCCGTTCCCATGGGGGAAGAGCCGCCGCCATCGAGTCCGGCGAACTGAAAATCGACGTCGCCTTCCTAGGCGCCCCGTCTTGCGACGTGTTCGGCAACGCGAACGGTTACAGTCGCGACAACGACAAGGGGGTGACCTGCGGTTCAATCGGCTATGCCAAGATGGATGCCCAGTATGCCGACAAGGTGGTGATCATCACCGACAATATCGTCCCCTATCCCAACGTTCCCTTCGGTATCCCGGAGAACGACGTCGACTATATCGTGAAGGTCGACGCCATCGGCGACAGCCAGGGAATCATGAGCGGCGCGACCCGCTACACGAAGAATCCGAAGGAACTGATGATCGCGGAAACGGCCAGCGAGGTGATTGAGGCTTCTGGTCTGTTCAAGGAAGGCTTCTCCATCCAGATGGGCAGCGGAGGAGCCTCTCTCGCGGTTGCCCGCTTCCTCAGGGAGAAGATGCTCCGGGAGAACATCCGGGCCTCTTTCGCCCTTGGCGGTATCACCGGTCAGATTGTGGAGCTCTTCCAGGAAGGTCTGGTGAAGAAAATCCTTGACGTGCAGTCTTTCGATCTGGACGCCGCCAACTCCCTGAAGAACAACCGTATGCACCAGCAGATTTCGGCTTCCTACTACGCCAGCCCCAACAACGTGGGCAGCGCCTGCAACCAGCTCGATTTCGTCATCCTCTCCGCCCTGGAAGTGGACGTTGCCTTCAACGTCAACGTACTGGTAGGCTCCGACGGCGTGATCCGCGGTGCGATTGGCGGGCACCAGGACACCGCGGCGGGCGCGGCCATCTCCATCATCACCTGTCCGCTCACCCGTGGCCGTATCGCCACCGTGGTGGACAAGGTGAACTGCAAGGTGACTCCGGGCAGCACGGTGGACGTGGTGGTCACCGACCAGGGTGTGGCGGTCAATCCATCCCGTCCCGAATTGCGGCAACGCCTGATAGATGCCGGCATCCACGTGGTGGACATCCAGGAGCTTCGCCACAAGGCGGAGCGGATCGTCGGGCATCCGCTTCCCATCCAGTACACCGACCAGATTGTCGGCATTGTCACCTATCGTGACGGTTCGGTGATCGACTTGGTGCGCGGGGTGAAGGAAATGGACGAGGACTGAGATGGACGCGCATCTTGCCCAAGTGCTGGAGGCGAGGGACCTCCGCTGGAGAAAATTGGCCGAATACTGCAGGCTTCACCAGGGATGCGTCGTCGTCGCGACGATGAACATCCCCGGTCCGAAGAAAAACAACGCGGTGGTCAGCCGTGCCTTCGAGCGGATTCTCCAGGACTTGGAGCGCGAGACGAACGCATCTCTTCTCTGTCTGGAACAGGACTTTCCTCCCAGCGGTCCCTATGCGTTCTTCCTCGATCGGGAAGGACGCGATGCCGATGGCCTGAAACGGGTCCTGGTGGAGTTCGAGCTGCGCCATCCGGTCGGCCGGTGGGTCGACCTGGATGTGCGCGCATCCGACCTTTCGGCTGTCAGCCGGACCCAGCTTGGCTTTCCGGAAAGACGCTGCATCCTCTGCGACCGTCCTGCCAAGGAGTGCGCCAGAAGCCGCCGCCATCCGGTAGAAGAGCTCTATCAGGCGACCATGCGGGCATTGGAGGCATATGCGGGGATGTGACGCTTCGATGATCGCTTCAGTGACCCAAGAGGCGCTGTTGCTTGAGGTGGATACCAGCCCGAAACCGGGACTGGTGGACCTTTGGTCCAATGGTTCCCATCGTGACCTGAACCCTTGGCTGTTTTATCAGAGCGCCTTGGCCTTGGCCCCGTATTTCCGTGATTTCGCCAGGCTGGGAGCCTCTTGGGAGGGGAAAGAACCCGAATCGCTTTTCCGCGATGTCAGGGACATTGGGAAAGAGGCTGAGGCTGCGATGTTCAAGGCCAGCGGAGGAGTCAATACCCACAAGGGCGCGCTCTTCTCGCTGGGAATTCTCGACACCGCATGGGGCTATGCCCAGCGTCAGGGAATCGCTTCGGCCGAGACCGTCTGCATGCTTGCTTCCCGCATAGCCTCCAAGAGCCTTGCCGAGGAGCTTTGTCTCTTGGGTCGTTCCTCGCCAAGGAGTCATGGGGAGCGGGTGCTCCACCGCTATGGGGTCCGTGGCATCCGGGCTGAGGTGATGGGGGGATTCCCTTCCGTACGACGGTACGGCTTGCTCCCGTTGCAATCGAAGGGAGGATGGAGGAACAATCATGCCCGACTGTCTTCATTGGTGGGGCTGATGGCGCATGTGGAGGACTCCAACCTGTTGCATCGGGGGGGAAGGGAGGGGTTGCTGTTTGTCCGGCAGGCCATGCGGGACCTACGTCCGGCACGGTGCCTGGAGGATCAGTTGGCCGCCTTGGACGGGCCCTTTATCTCCCGTAACCTCAGCTCGGGTGGAGCCGCCGACCTGCTCTCGGTCGCAATGGTCTGCTCGCGGATCTGATCCTATTGTTCGATCCAGTCGATTTTCCCATCCCGCAAATGCAGGATCCGCTGATTCTCCGACCCGCGGAAACGAAGACGGATATTCTTCTTGGAGATGAGGAACTCGCCGTCGACCAACACGTCGATTATCGACAGCATCCTGTCGGTCACCTCGCACCTCGGACTCGCCGGGAATACCGGGGCATGGGGGTCCACCATGGTTCCGTCCAACATCTCTCCCGGTTTCGCGCCACGCAGGTCGGTCTCGTAAGTGTAACCACTGTAGCACCAGATGGTCTTGTCGGGAAATGTCTTTCTGACGTTCTCCAGGAAGGGAGCAAGGACGCGCTGGTTTTCCGGTTCCATCGGTTCTCCGCCCAGCAGGGAAAGGCCGCTGGTCCAGGGATGGTCGAGCAGGGAAAGCAGGTGCTGTCCGGTCGCATGGGTGAAGGGTTGTCCGTACTGGAAGTCCCAGGCGACACGATTGAAGCAACCCTCGCAGTGGTGGGTGCAGCCTGAGACGAACAGGCTGACCCGGACCCCTTCGCCGTTGGCGATATCGCAGTCCTTGATGGTGGCGTAGTTCACAGGTGCAACACCCTGTCCCGGATTTCCTGCGTCCGTCCCTGGTTCCAGTACTGGGTGCCGATATACCCGCAGGTACGACGGGCGACATTCATCTTGCTCTGGTCCTCGTTGCCGCAGTTCGGGCAGTGCCAGACGAGCTTGCCGTCTTTCTCGACAATCTTGATCTCGCCGTCGTAGCCGCAGACTTGGCAGTAGTCGCTTTTGGTGTTCAGCTCGGCGTAGAGGATCGTGTGGTAGATGTGCTTCAGCAGGGCGAGGACGGCAGGAATGTTGTCCTGCATGTTGGGGACCTCGACGTAACTGATGGCTCCGCCTGGGCTGAGTTTCTGGAAGGCGGCTTCCTTGGTCAGCTTGTCAAAGGCGTTGATCTGTTCCCGGACCGAGATATGGTAGCTGTTGGTGATGTAGTTGTGGTCGGTCACCCCTTCGATTGTCCCGAAGCGGTTTTGCAGGCACTTGGCGAACTTGTAGGTGGTGGACTCCAGCGGAGTGCCGTAGACGGAGTAGTCGATGTCCTCTTCTTTCTTCCATGTGTTGCAGGCATCGTTGAGGGCCTGCATCACCTTCAGTCCGAACTTCTCCCCCTCGGGAGAGGTATGGGACAATCCCTTCATGTAGTAGACGCACTCTGCCAGTCCGGCGTATCCCAGACTGATGGTGGAGTAGCCGCCGTACAATAGCTTGTCGATCTTTTCCCCCTTGTCCAGACGGGCGAGGGCGCCGTATTGCCAGAGAATCGGGGCGGCGTCGCTCGGGGTGCCGAGGAGCCGCTCGTGACGGCAGCGTAGCGCGCGGTGGCACAGTTGCAGCCGTTCATCCAGGATCTCCCAGAATCGGCGCTCGTCCTTGTGGGAGGAACAGGCGACGTCGACCAGGTTGAGGGTGACCACCCCTTGGTTGAAACGGCCGTAGTACTTGTGCTTGCCGGGCACATAGTTCTTCGCGCCAGCGACATTGCCCGCATGCGCCGCGGTGAACCGGTCAGGGGTGAGGAAGGAACGGCAACCCATGCACGTGTAGCAGTCCCCTTTCAGCTCGAGCGCCTTCTTCTCGCTGATGTAGTCGGGAACCATCCGTTTGGCGGTACACCGGGCCGCCAGCTCGGTCAGGTAATAATACGGTCTGCCTGGTTCGATGTTGTCCTCTTCCAGCACATAGATCAGTTTTGGAAAGGCAGGAGTGATCCAGACACCTTTCTCGTTCTTCACTCCCCGTATGCGCTGGACCAGCATTTCCTCGATGCAGAGGGCCAGGTCTTTCTTGACCTGCTCGTTTCTGGCTTCGTTCAGATACATGAAGACGGTGAGGAACGGAGCCTGTCCGTTGGTCGTCATAAGGGTGATTACCTGGTACTGGATGGTCTGGATGCCCTTTTCGACCTCCTTGCGCAGCCGTTTCTCGACAATTTCACGCTTCAGCTCCTCGGAAGGAGAGATGCCGAGCAGTTCGAACTCTTCCTCTGCGCTCTTCTTGATCCGTTGTCTGCTGACGTCGACGAAGGCGGCCAGGTGCTCGAGGGAAATCGACTGGCCTCCATACTGGTTCGAGGCTACTTGCGCGATGATCTGGGTGGCGATGTTGCAGGCGGTGGAAAAGCTGTGCGGGCGCTCGATCTCGGTGCCGCTGATCACCGTTCCGTTCTGCAACATGTCGTCCAGGTTGATCAGGTCGCAGTTGTGCATGTGCTGGGCGTAGTAGTCGGCGTCGTGGAAATGGATGATTCCTTCCTCGTGCGCCTTGACGATTTCCTGGGGAAGCAACAGGCGGCTGGTGATGTCCTTGGAGACTTCTCCTGCCATATAGTCGCGCTGGACGCTGTTGACCACCGGATTCTTGTTGCTGTTTTCCTGCTTGACCTCCTCGTTTTGGCATTCCAGAAGCGAGAGGATCCGGGCGTCGGTGGTGTTGGCATGGCGGGCCAAGGTGCGGTTGTAACGATAGCGGATGTAGGCACGGGCCACCTCGTATGCCCCTGCCCGCATCAACTCGGTCTCGACCATGTCCTGGATCTCCTCCACCGAGGAGGCCCGCCTGCCTTCCAGACAACGTTTGGTGATGGTATCGGTAATCTGCTGGATCCGGGAATCGTCCAGTTCCGGAGTGGCTACTGCCTTGTTTGCCTTGCCGATGGCGATGGCAATCTTGTGTCCGTCGAACTCGACTTCCGTCCCGTTGCGTTTAATGACTTTCATGCTGTCTCCCAGTATACGTGGTTGTATTTCCCGAGGGGCGATCTGACTTTGACAGTTGCGTACCAGTGGAGGATTCTCACCTCGCTTCTCCGGTCTCGGAAACAGACCCAGTATAGCACGGAGCCATACTTGCGTCTACTAGGATTAGTACTACATAGATATTACACACCATATATAGTGTTATATAAGTTTTATATGAAGGGGCCTAACTCTTGGTTCAGGAATGGGAAAGGATCCGCCCAAGGAGGGAAAGTCAGTTCCTGCCAGGTGCCGGCGTAGCGTTGCTTAGACCTGCAACGGCTCGCCGTCCGGGGTGCGTCTGAGCTTGCGGTAGATGGTTGCCACCATGGTGCCGAAGGTGGCGCTTGCTCCGACAATCTGGCTGACTGCCTCGGCGACGAAGACGCCGTGGACCCCAAAGCCGACCTGTGGCAGCAACAGGGTCAGGGGTACGACCAGAATCGCCTTGCGGAAGAGAGAGAAGAAGACAGCCCGCTTTGGGCAGTTCATGGCGACGAAGGTATTCTGTCCTATGGTCTGGAAGCTCATCATGAAGAAGACGGCGAAGTAGATGCGCATGCAGGGGACGCAGACGCGGATCAGCTCGCTGTCGGAGGTGAAGCAACGCGCCAAGGCCACTGGGAAGAACTGGACCAAGGCCCAGTTGAGCAGGTTGACCGAAAGGGTGACCAAGGTGATGGTGCCGATGGTCTGACGGATGCGGCTGTAGCGCTTTGCCCCGTAGTTGTAGCCCATGATCGGTTGGGAACTGTTGGCGAAGCTGGTGGTGGGGAGCGAGACCACCTCGCGCAGCGAGTTGATCACCGCCATCGAGCTGATGAAGAGCAATCCCTCGGGTCCGCCGTAGAGGCGTAGCGTGATGTTTGCCACCGCCTGGGTCAGCGAGTTGGTCGCCTTGAACATGAAGCCTGGGGCTCCCAGCGCCAGGATTTTTCTGACCACCTTCCCGTCCAAGGAAAGGCGGGTGATCGAGAGGGGCCAGGACTTGGTACGCAGCGACTTGACTACCCAGAGGGCGCTGCAGAACTGGCTGATTACCGTGGCGACTGCCGCGCCTTTGATGCCCATGCCGAAGGTGAACATGAACAGCGGGTCCAGGACGATATTCAGCGAGGCACCGATCATGATGGTCACCATGCCGGTGACACTGTGGCCCAGCATGGTGATGAAGGGGTTCATTCCCAGCGAAATCATGACGAAGACCGTGCCGGCGACGTAGATGGAGAAATAGGCGTCGGCGTAGGGAAGCGACGACTCGTCTGCGCCGAGCAGCGTGAGCGCGGGGCGACGGAGGAGGAACAGGACGATCGTCAGCGCCAGTCCCATGCCAAGAAGCAGCGTGAAGGCGTTCTCCATGATGTGCTGGGCTTCATCGTCGCGGTGTTTTCCCCGTTCAATCGAGCAGAGCGGGGCTCCCCCCGTACCGCAGATGCCCGCGAAGGCGTTGATTAGGGTGATCAGGGGAAAGGCGATGCCGACGCCGCTGAGTGCCGCGGTGCCCACCCCGGGGATATGGCCGATATAGACACGGTCGACGATGTTGTACAGGACATGGACCAATTCGGCGACCATGACCGGCAGGGCCAGCCTGAGGACATGGCCGATAATGGAACCGTGTGCGTAATCTCCCGTTTCCCGCATATGGCCATTTTCTCCCAAATCGAGGGTGAATTCAACCTGCGATGACGCTCCAAAGGCCTGCGATGGCGACAAAGATATAGACGAGCGGTCTCAACAGGGAAAAGGAAAGGTGGCGGAAGAGCAGGTTGCCGCAGAGCGTCCCGAGGAGGATTGCGGCCCATCCGAGGAGAAGCAGCCCCCAGGAGAGGTTCTGATAGGCGCCGTAGGCGGAGCGCATGGCCATGCTTTCCACGTTGGAAAGCAGGAAAAAGGTCTGGAGTGTGGCGAGATAGGCCTCTTTTTGTCCCAGCCCATTCATCAGATAGAGCGCCGCCGGCGGGGCGGAGATGCCGAAGAGTCCGTTGCAGATTCCGCTGGCCAGACCGGCGAGCACCCCGTTTCGGGCTTTGGCCTGAATGGTCATCCTGCCTTGGAGGAAGAGGAAGAACAGGGAGGTCAGGATCAGAAACATCCCCAGCAGCCGTGTCATCAAAGCCGACTTCAGGGAGATGGAGAGCAGGGTGGCGATGGCGCCGATCAAGAGGGACGGGATGGCCAAGGGCCAGAGCACCTTCCAGTTGATGCTGGCGTGGTAGCGGACCACCAACGTCACCACACCCGCCATGGCGATGGCGTGTGCCAATGCTATGCTCTCGGAATAAGGCATCCAATGGGGAAAGAACGCCATCATCAATATGGGGGCGCCGAATCCGGTCACCGCCTGCACCATGGCTCCGAGAAAGGCTACAGAAATCAAGTACCAGGGAATCATGATTCCAGTATAGGCCGCATTCCGGGAAAGGCAAAGGAAAAGGGCCTGCCGTTTCCGACAAGCCCTTGAAACATCAAGACACAAATCTCTCAGTCCTGAGCGGCGAAATCGCTCTTGCTGGCACCGCAAAGCGGGCAAACCCAATCATCAGGGATGTCCTCGAACGCGGTTCCGGGCTGGATGCCGCCATCAGGGTCGCCAACCTGCGGGTCATAGACATATCCACACATCTGACACACGTATTTCTTCATAGTTCAGTTCCTCCGTGTCACAAAGATATCCGAGAGCGGGAAAAACGGCAAGGTCACGAATAGACGGCGAGGATATCTTTCAGGTAATTCGTGTATTTTTTCCTGAACCACGCGGGTTCGACAATCTCCACGCTTGCGCCGCATTGGAACAGCTTCATCAGCAGGTCGATGGAGTTCTCGACATTCAGCTTGACCTCCATGCCCCTGTCTGTTTTGGTGATTGTCTCCTTTCCGTGCTCCAAGGAGTGGAAGACATTCAGCGCGCTCGACTCCTTGACGTTCAGCACCAAGGGAATGGTATCTCCGCTGGCGTAGTCCAGGCGGCGCTCGGGAACCTTGAATGGCTTCAGGTTGTCTGGAATGGTGTAGGTCTCGTCAAGAATCATCGCGCTGGTGATTGTGGCGATGTCGATGGTGACGATTTCCTGGGTGTGGCGCAGGCGGCCGGTGACGCTGATCGGACTGCGGTGGTTGTTTTCGTCCTCGCGGAAGCCAATGAAGTAGGGGGCCAGTTCGGTCTCCTCTCCGCCGGCCTGCACCACTTTGACGATGCGGCCCGAGACCCAGCTGTCGATCAGCACCTCGAGCACCGAGTTGAACTGTCCGCCCGATTCCTGCTCGCGGATGCGCTTGTCAATCTGGTCAGCCAGGTTGCGTATGTTGTCGCTTACCTTCGGGGCGTAGGAACGCATGTTCAGCGCGATTTTTCTCAGGCCCGAGGCGAGATGGGCGTTCTGGAACTCGGTGTTGGAGACAAGCGCCTCGGCACTCATGTTCAGCGCCAGGCTTTCGTAGACCGACAGGTCGATATTGGCCTCGTTTTCATTCTCCTTGATCTTGATCAGGTTGTTGTCCTCGTAGATGTCGACGTCATGGGTCTTCAGCTCGTCGACATATCTGCTGATGGTGGAGCGGTGCACTCCGAGCCTTCGGGCGATTTCCGCCCGTCTCAGCCCCTCGGGATGGCTGTGCAGAAGCAGCTCAAGCTGTGCAACGCGTTCTCCTTTCATGGCAACTCCTTTGCCTGGTTCGGCAACCATATGCAACATATCTTAGAGAAACATGTTGCCAATTGCAAGTGAATCGGCGATTATGCAACAAGAGGTTGCCTGATGGAATCGGAACGCGTGGAAAAGGTAGAGGTCAAGCTTTCCTATCTGGAAGAGACGGTGGAACAACTCAACGAGATCGTGGTCGCCCAGCAGAAAGAGATGGCGGAGTTGCATGCCCATGTCGACGCCTTGAAGAAGAAGGTCGCCGAGCTGATGCGGGACGAGGGGGAAGAGATCGCCAACCGCCGTCCGCCACACTATTGACACCTTATTCCGAATCGATTGCCAGATGGTTCTTCAGCTTGCGCTTGGCTTCCCGTTGCTCCTGCTTGAGCTGGGCGTTGTAGTCTTTCGTGGTGATCAGTGTCACCTGGTTGACCGACCGGCCGCTGATGAACTGGTTGATCGCGCACAGCGCCTCTTCCGTGCCAGTGGCGTCCGGATAACAGATGAAGCCATGGACCGTCTTCTTCACTTCGAGGCAGTTGGCTGGGGTGTCGTTTTCTCTGAGTTGCTTCGCGTACAGCGCTCCATCATCCTTCAGCGGGTCGTATTCCGCAGTGATGACCAGCGTTTCCGGCAACCGGGACTGGTCCAGCCCCAGCATCGGCGAGAAGTTGGGGTTCAGGATATCCTTCGGTTCCTTGGCGTACTGGTTGATGTAGAAGGCCATCTGCTTTTCCGTCAGCGTCGGGGAGTCTTTGTAGGTTTCGTAGCTTTCGGTGCGCATGCGCCCGTCGGTAACCGGGCAAATCAGGATTTGTCCTGCAATCGCCGGGCCCTTCCGGTCCCGTGCCAGGCGTGAGACGACGGCGGCGAGGCTGCCTCCGACGCAATCTCCCATCACGAAAATCTGGTCCGGATCGACCTTCCAGTACCTGCTGCCGGCAGATGCCCACAGCAGGGTGCTGTAGCAATCCTCGGCCGCGGTCGGGAACTTGTAGGTGGGGGCAAGCCGATAGTCGACGGAAAGGACCGTCGCCTGGAGCCGGTCGGCGAGACGGGCGCAAAAGACGTTGTACAGGTCCATGTTGCCGAAGACCCAGCCGCCACCATGGTAGAAGACCACCAGCGGGGTCACGTCGCTCACCTCCCGGTGGGAACGGCTGCGGAACAGGTAGCCGGTGATGGCGCCGCCTTCAACCGGGATGATGAAGGTCTCTCCCTCGATTCCTCGAGGAAACTTTCCGAGCAGCTTCCTGTACCGCTTGTTCAGTGGCGTGCTGTTGAGCTGTTGCAGCCGTTCCGGGGTGGCTGTCGAGGGGTCGAAGCCTGATTCCCTTCGGACTTTCTCTACGAGCTTCCACATTGCGGAAGAGAGCGCATACGTAACCATAATATCTTAATCCTAGACTATCTTCTACGACTACGCAAGAGCAAATTCAATACAATTTTCATTGTATTTCTATATTATCGTCGCCAATTTTCATGCGGTATTGTTGACGATATTGACGTGGAGAAAGGCCGGTGACGTGGGTGAAGGCGGTGGTGAAGTTGGCCGCATTCAGGTATCCGACATGGTCGGCGATTTCCCCCACCGAGTAGTCCGAGTTGCAGAGCAGCAGTTTGGCCTGTTTCATCTTCAGGTCCCTGACGATTCTTCCTGGGGACTTGTTGTAGAGTTCTTCGCAGAAGCGCGAGAGATGGCTGCGGCTGATGCCGGCTTCCTTGCACAAATCCTCGACCGGCCATGGTCGGTCGATATGCTCGGTCACTTTCTTCCAAAGAGGGGCCATCCGCATGCGGTTTGTCCTGACCGAGGTGCTTTCCGTCCATCCGAGCGCCCGTTCCAGGTAGATGAAGAAGAGCTGGGCGAACAACTCGATCGCGCCGAGCGAGTTGATGTCGTTGTAGGACTCCTCGTTCAACATCCCCATCAGCAGGTCCTTCAATTCCGGGTCCCAGGTGAAGGGTACCACCTGCCAGTCGGCGAGTTCGAAGGACTGCAAGCGGGGGGAGTTCTCCCAGACGGTGAGCCAGAGCGTCTCCCAAGGTTCTTTTCCTATCGTCTCTTCGCGATGGCCCTGTCCTTGTGAGGCGCTGATGAAGGCTTGCCCGGGATGGACGGCGATTGTGGTGCCGTCCTCGAGGGTGAATCTGCCGGTTCCCGAGAGCGTCATGACAAGCACGGCGAAGTGGCGCTCACGCGTACGCTCCCCCCAGAATCCCTCGGTGAGTATGCTGTAGCCACCCTGCTTCACCCGTGCCGTGCTGAAAGTCGGGCAGTTGATAGTGGTGGAGGAGAGGTAATGCTGTTCGCAACTGGGAGGGAAAAAGAATTTCTCTCGAAGATATCGCATATCCGCAAGTATACAGAAAAGATGGGATGAATTCAAAGCTTTTCTTTCCCTTTTGCCATTGCCATTCTCGGGCGTTTGCTCCATAAAAGGGTATGTCTTACCCGTACGATCCTTGGCAGAAATGCAAGACGGTCAGCGGCTTGGCCGCCGACGAGGTCATTTCTGCCCTTCAGAAAGAGATTCGCCGCGGTCACGCGGAGAATGCGGCAACACTCGCCTACGAGATGTTGGTCACCAGCGAGGATATGGAAGAGTACTTGTGGTACCGCCTCAAGACCATCAGCGTCGAGGATGTTGGGTTCGGGGATGTCTTTGCTCCGGTTCTCATCGGACAGCTGGATGTGATGCGCAAGACCTACCGCCATGCGGGCGACCGCGGACTGCTTGCCATCCACGCAGTCCGTTACCTCTGCCAGTGCAAGAAGGACCGCTCCAGCGACGAAATGTACTGCTGGATTCAAAAGTCCTACCAAGCGGGGACCCTCCGTCCCCAGATTCCCGATTACGCGCTCGACCAGCACACGCTGCGCGGACAGCTGGCCGGCAAGGGAGAGGAGGATTTCTACCTTGATGCCGCAAAGGTCGTTCCTGAATGGGAAGGTCGCGACACGACCTACCGCGAACGGATTTTGCAGTTGCTTGCGGAGAGCAAGAAGGAGAAATGAGAATGAAAAAGAGTGTTGTGTGCATGGTTTTGGCGGCTCTCGCTGGCTCCTTGGCCTATGCAGGTGGTTCCTCTGAGAAGCAGACGGCCGCTGTGGCTTCCGCCCGGAAGGTGGTCACCACCGAAGTCCGGGCCTCCTACGCTTCGGAGGAGTGGTTCAATACGATGAATGCGGATTTCGAGGCCGAGACCGGCATTCATGTCGAGGTGACCGCTACTCCGGGCAATGATGACGACCACGACGCCAAGGTCAACATCGATTTGATGGCGGGCAATCCGATCGACGTCATCGAGTCTGTCGGACCGAAGAACTATACCATCCGCAACGAGGGCAAGTTCTTCATGCCGCTGAAGGACCTGGTGGCCAGGGCAGGTGTCGACGCCAACGCCCTGTGGGGGAGCAACCTTCCGGCCGACCAGAGCGGAGAGTATTACGGCATTCCTTTCAAGCAGGAGCTCTGGTGCGTCTACTACAACAAGGACATGTTTGACGCGGCCGGCGTCGAGTACCCGAAAGTAGGCTGGACTTGGGATGAGTATGTTGCCATCGCCAAAAAGCTCTCTGACCCGAAGAAGGGTATCTACGGCTCTTTCATGCAGCCTGACTCCCAGTGGATGTTCCTGCTGGCGCGTCAGAAGGATGTTCCGTTCTATAAAGCCGACGGCACCAGCAATTTCGACGATCCCGCCTTCGCAGAGTCGATCAAGTGGTACAAGGAGCTTTCTTCGGTCCAAGGCATCCAGATGGGTGTCGCAGACCTGCAGGCGGAAAACGTCAGCTGGAACTACTATGCCCTCGCCGGCGACCATCTCGGCATGTTCTGTCAGGGCAACTGGTTCACGAGGCTGTTGAACAGCCAGAACGACTATCCGAGGGACTGGAAGTACGGCATCGCCCCGCTTCCTGCCAACGCGGATGGCAAGCGCAACCTGACCAGTATCGCCTACGCTTCCGTCAACAAGAACGCCGCCCACCCGGACGAGGCGGTCACCTACGTCCTCTGGCTGGCGCAGAACCAGTGGAAATACGAGGGAGGCATTCCTGCCCTGGCGACGCTGACTGCAGAGCAGCAGGAAGAGGCTTTCAGTTCCACTGCCGTGGCATCCAACGGCCAGATTGCCGTCTCTGACCTGTACGATGCCTTGATCGCCAACGGTTTGGAGGGGACCCCGAGCGACATCGTCGGAACTGCCGCCACGGAGTACAACACCATCGTGCAGGAGGAGGTCCGGGCCTACTGCATGGACCTGCAGTCGCTCAGCGAGACGATCGGCAACATCGTCAGCAGGGCCAACGAGGCGATTGCCAACGCCCGGTGAAGGGAAGGGAGGCAAGGCCGATGGCTTCGAAACAGACAAGGGGGGAGGGCCGGACTGCGTATCTGTTCGCCGCTCCGTTCCTGTTGGTGTTCGCGGTTTTCAAGCTCTATCCGATTCTCTATGGAGTCGTGGTGAGCTCCTGGAACCGCAACAATGCGACCCGCCTTGCCGATACGACTTTTGTCGGCCTCTCCAATTATCAGAAAGTACTGGCCAGTTCCTCCTTCTGGGGGGGCTTCGGCCGGTCTTTGGTTTTCTCGCTGGTCTACACTATCACAATCATGGTTCTCGGAGTGCTCTTGGCCGTCCTCTTCAACCGCACGTTCAAAGGTCGGGCTTTTGTCCGCACCTGTTTCTACATGCCGTATGTGACCAACATGATTGCCGTCGGCGTGGTCTTCAAGTATCTCTTGAATCCGACCCGCGGCCCGGTCAATGCGGTCTTCCGTCTCTTCGGGGCCAAAGGGCCGCAGTGGCTGAACAGTCCGGTCCTTGCTTTGCCGATGACGGCCTTGATTGGTGTCTGGGTCGCGCTTGCCTTCAACATCATCACCACGCTGGCCGCCATGCAGGATATCCCACTTGAGCTCAACGAAGTGGCGGACATGGAGGGGGTGACGTTCTGGGAACGGATGCACCACGTGACTCTTCCCCTGATCGCGCCCGCACTGTTCATGCTGTTGACCATCACGGTCATCAACTCTTTCCGCAGCTACACGACGGTCGTCGGCCTGACTGGCGGTGGTCCAGGGACCAGGAGCATGGTGCTCTCGCTCCAGATTTACAATGACGCGTTTCTTTTCCAGAAGTTCTCCATCGCCAGCGCCGAGGGAGTGCTTTTCACCTTGTTCATCGTCATGGTGAACCACCTGCTCGCCAAAGTGAGGACTGCATGGGAAAGCCGGTAATCGATTCCAGAAGGCAGCGGGTTTTCACCGCAGTCATGTGGCTGCTCGCCATCGCCATGCTCTATCCGTTTGTCATGATGGTGGCCATCGGCTTCCGTCCGGCTGGACTGGCATACAAGCCGCTCTTCAGCCCGGTGAAGCCCATTTGGGACAACTACCAGAAGGTGCTGTTCCACAAGAATTTCGGGGATTGGTACCGCAATACGATCGTGACGGTAACCCTTACCATCGCGCTACGTCTGCTGGCGACCTTGCCGGCGGCTTATGCGTTCAGTCGTCTACGCTTTCCTGGAGGACGTATGATCATGGCGGTCCTGCTCGCGACGCTGATGGTGCCAGGGGAGACGACGATGGTGCCCCGCTACATGTTTTTCCGTGCCTTGCACCTGCTTGATACGTCATGGACCATCATTCTTCCGGAAATCAGCGAGGTTTTCTATTTGCTCCTGATGACGGAATTCTTCCGTTCGGTTCCCGAGGATTTCTCCGAGGCTGCGAAGATCGACGGTGCCGGCCATGTCCGTATCCTCGTCTTGCTCTTCCTGCCGCTTTCCGGACCGTCAATCGCCACGACGATCCTGTTCAGTTTCATCAACATCTGGAACAACTTTCTCGATCCCTTCCTGTTTATCAACTCGATGGACAGGCAACTGATTACGCCCGCCTTGCGCTTCTTCCAGGAACGGGGCGGTGCCAATGTGCCGGTGCAGCTCGCAGGCGCCACCTTAAGCGTGGTTCCCGTGATTGCGCTCTTTCTTTTCACACAGAAATTTTTTGTCGCCGGCGTTTCGTCGTCCGGTATCAAAGGATAAGAAGGTATTGCTATATGAGTGAGTTCATGTCGTATGATCCGTGGGCGAAGGTCACGACCCGCAACGGAATTCCCGGTGACGAGATCATCTCGATGTTGCAGAAATCGATTCGCCGCGGTCTGGAGCACAATGCGCTGGCTGCCGCCTATGAGATGTACATCACCAGTCCCCAGTTCGAAGACAAGATGTGGCGCCGTCTGCTCTCCATCAGCGTCGAGGATATCGGTTTTGGCAATACCGATGCTCCGCAACTGATCTGGACGCTGTACAACATGCGCAAGGAGTTCCTCTACCAGGATGGCGACAGGCCGATGTTCTTCGTCTATGCTATCCGGTTCCTCTGCAGGCAAAAGAAGGAACGCTCCAGTGACAATATCAAGAACATGCTGATCAAAGACTTTGCTCATGGCCGTGTGGCCGAGGTGCCTGACTACGCCTATGACATGCACACGGTCAAAGGGCGGGAGATGGGGAAGACCGAAATGGACTTCCTGACTGATTCGAGCAAAGTCATCCCCCAGTTGGAAGGCGAGGACATCAAGCACATCTGGCAGGAGTACGTCGAGTATTGCAAGAACGAGAAAGACGATACCGGCAAGCCGGAGGTTCCTCCGTTCGAATATAACAGTTGGCAGTATTGACTGTCTTGCCAAAGAGTCCAGTTGCTGATAAGGTAAATGCCGTATCGGGGCTGTAGCTCAGTTGGTAGAGCACCAGGTTCGCAATCTGGCTGTCATGGGTTCGACTCCCACCAGCTCCATCATGGTCGCCATAGAGTCTCTATGGCGATTTTTTTATTGCCGGCCCAAGGCTGCCCCTGTCGGAGGAAACCGGGTGAAGCAGCCTTGCCTTGCGTCACTTGTCCATGGCCTCCAGAATCTCCAAGTATCGGGACCACTCTTCCTTGGGCACGCCATGCATCTCCATCGACCGTTCGTAGGAGACATGCTGCCTCCGTGCGAAGTCGTGGATCATCCCGACCGGTCCTTGCCGCAGACCGAGCTGCATTCCCTCGTTCCTCGCCTCCCGCCTCAGGGCGGCTCCCATGCTCTCCATCTCTTGCATCTCCTCCTCGGCCTCCGCCGTCAGGTCGACTCCGTACCGCTC
>OMYY01000018.1 GCA_900315435.1 uncultured Spirochaetaceae bacterium | reverse complement strand
TGCTCACCGACTACGAGTACGGGAGAATCCGTACCGCCTATGAGAAGACAATGTCCGGAAACAAAAACCGCACCCAGGAAGCGTATGAGCTCTACGGCATCTATGAGCCGCTGACCGTCACCCTCACCCATGTGCTGAATCACAAGAGTGGAATCGGGTTCACTTCCTACTCCCACCCAGGTCTTCCGGTTCCGGTCTTCGCCCAGGGTCCCGGACAGGAACTGTTTGCCGGCTACTACGACAACACCGACATCTACAAGAAGCTTGCCGCGCTCACCAGCGTACAAGAGGACTGACGTGACCAGGCTGTTTTCCAAAACTTCCGCAGCGGTGGTGGCAACAATTGCCGACATCCTGCTGCTTGTATGGATGCCGACCGGCTTTGAAGGGGCTCTCCAGTTCCGGGACGAAGTCAAGTGCAAGGCGCTGATCCTGGAAACCGACGAGAGCCTCATCGTCGATACGGGACTGATCCGTACCGGACAGCAAGTATGCCGTATTCAGTTCCTTTCTGGGAAATATAAAGGAATGGAAGCAGAGGGGAACATGCTGGGAGGCTCCCTCTCCCTGGACAAGCTGTTCCATCCGGGGGACAAGGCCCAGGCTCTGGTAAGCCATGAGGGGGATGCGATCATCTCCGTCTACCTGGTCGACCACTTCCGTCTTGGCGGGGAAGCACTGCTTGCCGTGGCCTTCGCCATCTTCCTGATCTGCTTTGCGGGAATGACCGGCCTCAGGTCGGTGCTCTCCTTCATCGTGACGGTGCTGGTCCTCTGGAAGATCCTGATACCGATGTACTTGAAGGGGTTCGATCCGATTCTTGCCGGATTTGCCGTCACGACGCTGCTTACCATCCTCATCATCGCGCTCGTCTACGGGTTCGACCGACGGCTTGCCGCAGCCACGGGAGGAGCGTTGCTCGGCCTGGGAACGGCGGCGTTTCTGGCAATCATCACCACCAAGGGTTTCAAGATCCATGGTGCCGTGATGCCACAATCAGAAGGTTTGCTCTATTCAGGATACGAATACCTCAACCTTACCAGAATCTTCATGGCGAGCGTCTTCGTGGGAGCGAGCGGTTCGGTCATGGACCTCTCGGTCGACATCACCAGCGCGGTGAACGAGGTGGTCAAGAAGTGTCCGGACATCACGCGGAAAGATGCAATCATCTCTGGCATGCACGTTGCCCGCACCGCCACGGGAACGATGACGACCACGCTGCTTTTGGCCTATACGGGAAGTAGCATCGCCCTCTTCATGACCTTCATGGCCCAGGGAACCCCGCTGTACAACATCCTGAACAACAATCAGGTAGCCGCGGAAATCATCAATACCATCGCGGGCAGTTTCGGGCTTGCCACCACGGCACCCTTTACCGCCTTCCTGGCGGGCATCATCCTCCACAAACCCCACGCCAAAGGGGAAACGGATCAGGACTGAGGTCCATAGCAGGCAAAGGCGACCAGTGGCTTTGTTCCTTCATTCACCAGGGAAAAATCACTTCCTGCAGGAACAAAGAACTGGTCTCCTTGCATAAGGGGCGCATCATCCAACCTTCCGCTTCCTTGCAACACATACAGCCCGCAGAACGGTGTGCGATGGAACTGGTAGCGCGAGGAGATCTCAAACCGCTCCATCCGGAAACAGGAGGTCTTGTCATAGCCCACCACTTCCTCGCATACCTGGTCGATCCTTCGTGCAGGGATTTTCCAACGGGCTTCTACCTCTTCCAAGGTGAGTCCTTCATAATGGAAGCAATCGAACATCCGCTCGAATCCGAGTCCCTGATGGCAACCCTGGTCGGCAACCTTCAACCCGTTCGGGGTCACCCGTTCCACGCGGATGGTATAGTCTGTCGGCTCCTGGATCTCCACCAGCAAGCAACCCTTGCCGATCGCATGGGGGACTCCTCCCTCGATCAAGAAGGTTTCTCCCGGATGGACGGGAATGTGGTGCATATGGCCCAACAACGCAGCAATGTCCTGCTCGTCAAAACACCGTTTCCACTCGCTTCGGGTAATGCCAGGCTTGAAACCCATGTAGATGCTGGGTTCTTCCCCATCGAGGGACCGGCCACCAAGCACATGCCAGCACTCGGTCTTTCCGTACGGAGAATGGAACAATTCCATCGCCTTGTCCTTGTCGGGATGCACTTGCACTGTAAGCCGTTCGGCCGCATCGATGAGCTTGACCAACACGCCGGTATTGGTCCCCCACCTCTGCACATGCCGCTCCCCCAGAAGCGCCACGGCATCGGGAGAAGAAAGGAACTGCTTCAGGGAAATGCCTGAACCTTCGAGATGGCACATGCCCTCCTCCAGCGCTTCGCGTCCCGCATTCCGTGCCACGACGGTCGACATGATCCATTCCTCGGGAAAGTGGGAATCCTCAGTTCCCTCCATTCCATGAATCCGGTCGATCTGGATTCCCCCGATATAGGTTCTCCAGGCTCTTGCCGGGGTAAGTTTCACTGGTTTTTGCATAGGTCCTCCCCTTCATACAAGAAGTTGCCACAACAAGGAAGCCCTTGTATATGGCAACTTCAAGATTCTTGTCGAGAATTATTTCTTTTTGGCTGCTTCGACCGCATCCTTGATTCTCTTGTAGCAGTCCATACCAGCCTGTTGCGGCGTCTTCAGTCCATATCCCGTGTTGCTGCTTTCTTCGTTGATGACGTTTTCAATCACCGCACTACCCGGCATCAGGAACTCATAATCGATACGCTTGGTACACTCCACAAGGCCGTTGACTCCATTGATGACCTGCTTCTCGACATCGGAAAGCAGAGGAGTAATGGCCTCGCGGATATGGGTCGGTCCGGGGACACCGCGCTGGGTCATCAAGATCTTGCCCGCATCGGGATCGTTGATCAGGAAGTTCAACAACTTCGCGGCCTCTTCCTTATGCTTGCCACCCTTGCCGATCGTCCAAGGCATGGAAGCGAGCATGTAGACGCCGCCTGCCGTCTTGGACTCGGGAATCATGGCGACTGCGCAAGGAGGCTGTCCTACCACCGCGGCAGACTGCATCGGGAACGTGGCGACGTGGTTCACCTCGATTGCCACCTTTCCGGAAAGGAACAGGTTGTCGTTCTGGCTCATTCTGCCAGCAGAGACATCAAGCGGCGGAATGACGCCATTGGCTCTCCACTCGTTCAGCTGAGCGAACACCTCGCCCATCTCTTTCGAGAAATCCTGGATGGCACCCGTCGGGTCGGCAATCCAACCGCCTTTCTGGCGCATCATAGCCTCTACGAGGAAGTAGCTCGGCTCCTTCATGCCATACAGATTCGGATCGGCAGCATGAATTTTCTTGCCGGCCTCTTCGAGATCCTTCCAGGTCCAATCATCGGTCGGATAGGCAACGCCTGTCTTGTCGAAAATAGCCTTGTTGTAGTACATGACAGGACCATTCAATCCTGACGGAACTCCATAAACCGTACCATTATAGGTGGCCCAGTCAAGCGCATCCTTCGGATAGTCGTCAAGGTTGATAATGCCCTGGTCGATGAACGGCTTCAAATCGGTGAGACGATCCGTCATGGCCAGATCTGCAAAATAGACGTTGTTGTCCAACTGATAGAGATCCGGTTCGGTTCCCGAATAGATCTGGGTAATCAACTTGTCATGATATCCATTGAAACCCTGATACTCGGCAACCACTTTCACGTGGGGATTGCGCTGCATGTACAAATCCAAGGCCTTCAAGGTTGCCTCATGGCGGGAATCACTTCCCCACCAGGACATCCTCAGCTCGATGGGCCCGGACGAGCCTGCCGAACCCTGTTCCTTGGCACCATTCGCAAATGCGGAAGATACCGCACACGCCGCCAACAATGCAACGACCAACTTTTTCATTTTTCTCTCCTTTTCAAGCATCCCTGCTTGTCATTTCCTAATTCGCAACGTCTTGATTTCAAAGGGTTTCATGGTCAAAGAGCATGCAGATCCTTTTACATGCACCTCTGAAACAGGCCTCTCGAGCAAATCCGTCTCCAGACAGGAGGCCACGGCAAACGCACAAGTCAGTTTGACCTGCTTGTGCTCGCCACAAGCCTCATAGCATCTGACGATGATGCCATCCCCATCCTCTGCCATCTTTATCGTCTCGATCACGACATCCTTCTGGTCTGCCCTGATCAGACCTTTCAGGGAAAGCCTATGGGGAATCACCATCAGCGGATTGTTCACCTGGTATCCCAACCGATATGTCTCCGCGCTTCGGTAATCTCCTTCATGAGGATAGAAGTAATACGCAAACTCATGCACTCCCTTGTCACAGAAATCCGCCGGATGGTCGGAACTACGCAACAGGGTCAGACTCATGACGGAATCGTTCACGATATGGCCATAGGTAGAGTCATTCAGAATCGAGACGCCATAGTCTCCCTCGGAAAGGTCAATCCATTTGTGCGCGCATACCTCGAACATCGCTTCATCATTGCTGGTCGAACGATGGTTCGGCACCTCGTAGTTGCCAAACGCACACTCGCACAAGGCCTGTCGTGCTCGAATCTCGACAGGGAATGCAACCCGGAGCGTCTTATGCGTTTCATCCCAGTCCACATGCGTATGGAACGCAATCATGCCCAAAACCTTATCAATGCGGATGGACTGCTTGATGAGGGAATGACTGGATTTGCGGGTCAACTCGAATGCGACATACAGCTCATTCTCATCGACCAGATGGAAATCTACCGTCTCAAAGGGAAGCGAGGGTTTGTCGAACCGCTTCATGGTGGTCTCCCATGCAGAACCCCATTCCACAGGTATATCCTCGAGAAGCTCGAAACGGTTGCCGAAAAGACCTTCTTTCAGGATTTCCCTTGCATACCGGGTGTCATAACAACTGGCAAGCTCTCCATCCTTGTTGAATCTGATCCGATAGGGGCCGGCTTCAAAGGTGTCGGTCTCCTTCCTCCCAGTCTTCATACGACAGATTTCCTTTTGCGCAAGGTGATAGCTTCGGGTTGTGAATGCAGGAAGGTCCCGTACCACAAAATCAATACCTCCTTCGCAAGGGACCTGAGGGACCTCCTTTCCTTCCTCATCCACCACACATTTCGTTCCATCGGTTGGCACATGCACCGTCATGGAGAGGTCCCAAGCATGCGGGTTGAATACGGAAAAACCTTCCTTCCCGTCTTTTCCCAAGGCAGAAAAGTTTGCCTCAATCGCGCCTTTTCCTGCCTCAAAAACCTTCTCGTACTGCTTGTCGCTCAACTCATACACTTCGGTAATGGCGGTTCCAGGAAGGATATCGTGGAACTGATTCAACAAGATGAGCTTCCACCCCTCCGTCAAGTCTGTTCCCGCCTTCCCTGTTGCCAGATACCGGAGAACGGAGGTCAATTCTGCATTCCGATAGAGGAACTCACTTCTTCGGTTGTTTCGCTTGTTCTTGGCAATCGAGGTATAGGTCCCGCGATGTTTCTCGAAATAGAGCGGACCATCCCATACCGGCAACTGCTTTCCCACACTTGCCTGTTCGACCGCATCAAAGTAATCCTGGATGTTGGTCTCCTTCACATGCGGAGCAAGGGGGATAGCCTCTGCTCGCTTGAAATGCTCCAGCATCTCCAAGGTGACGCCGCCCCCTCCATCCCCATATCCATAGAGGTACAACATGGGCAGCTCGTCTTCCTTGTTGCGGAAATCTCCCAACGAACCGATTACGCCTTTCGGAGAACCATCACCATTGTACAGTTTCGGCTGCTCGAAATTGTACATCATCATCATTCCCGACAAGACCATGGATCCATCAAGGCCTTTCCATTGGAACACGCTGTGCGGGAACCGGTTGGTTTCCTGCCAGCCCAGTTTGGAAGTGAAGAAATAGTCGGTACCGCTTTTCTTGAGAATCTGCGGCATGGCGGGAGAAAATCCAAAGGTATCCGGCAGGAAGCAGATCCTGCTGTCCGTCCCGAACTTTTCTTTCCAATATCGCTTTCCGAACATGATCTGCCGGACAAACGACTCCCCGCTGATCAGGTTGCAATCCGGTTCCAGGTACATGCATCCAAGCGTCTCCCATCTTCCTTCCGCAATCCGCTTCTTCATCTGGGCAAACAGCTCAGGATAGGTACTTTCCACCATCTCATAGAGCGCCGGCATGCTCTGGGAATAGATGAAGTCAGGATAATCCTCAAGCAGGCGCAGAGTGGAAGAAAACGTCCTGCTCGTCTTCCGATAGGTTTCTTTCAGGGGCCAATGCCAGGCGATGTCGATATGCGAGTGACCTACCGCATACACGGTTTCCGGAATCTTGATTCCCTCCAGCTTCTTCAATCGCTTGGTCAGTTCGGCATCAGCCTCGTCGATACTTGCATCCAAACGTTCCCGACTGGTGTAATCCAGTTTCAGGAAACTGGCATACAAGGCATTGTAGGCCACATCTCGTGCAAACTCTTCAGGATACTTGCTTGCATAATCGAAGATGGTATGCGTACGGAACGAGTAGTCCCATACTTTCTGATCGACCACCGCAACCTGCGAGCGGGAGATTGCCATGCCGACTTGCGCAAAGAACTTGCTGTCGGGAAGGAAATCCTTGCAATTCACCTCGGCTTCAAAATCATAGTGTTCGTCACCCTTGGCGCAAGAAACGAGCGGAATGATGAAGCGGTTGAAGTCCATACCGTTGTAATGCCTTCCATTTACGGAAAGGCAACCTTCCCCGCCAAAGGAAGCCAGCAAGGCGACCTTCTTCCCCTTGTAGGAATCATCAAGCGTCAATTGATTCTTCAAAAAGACCGTGATTCCTTTCCCGCCAATCTTCACCTCTTCGGCCAAAGGGAAGTAATCGGCATCGAGAAAACGATAGGAACCCGGATTGTCATAATGGCAACGACGAGCGACCCAACCGGAAAGCGCCTTCACTTCCGAGAAGAAAAACTGGTCGAGACGTCGTAGTTCTGATTGAATTTTCTTGTCAACGGCAAGCATTTGTCTTACTCCTTGTATTAACCCTTGATTCCCGTCGATGCGATTCCTTCGACGAAATACTGTTGCAGAGAGAAGAAGAGGATGATGGCAGGAAGCATCGAGACAAACGACATCGCCATAATCGCGCCCCAGTTATCCGCTCCTCCCACATCGATGGTCGAACGCAATGCAAGCGGTACCGTGTACGTCTTGATGTTCGAGAGATAGAGCAGCTGGTTCTGGAAATCATCCCAATTCCACAAGAATGCGAAGATGGCAACCGAGAAAAGTGCCGATTTCGAAAGAGGAAGAATGAGATGCAATAGGATTCCAAGAGAGGAGCATCCATCAATCTTTGCCGCTTCGTCCAGCTCGCGGGGAATCCCCTTGATGAACTGGCAGACAAGGAAGATGAAGAAGCCTCCTCCTACCCCTACTCCAAGAAACGCAGGGACCGCAAACGGCAAATAGGTATTGAGCCATCCCAGTTTGGTGAAGATCACATATTTCGAAATCATCGTGGTGGTCGCGGGCATCATGATGGTCAGGAAAAGCACCGTAAAAAGCACGTTCTTTCCCGAAAACCCAAACCGGGCAAATCCGTAACCGGTAAACAGGCTGATCAGGATGCTTCCGACCACACAGAACGAAACCAGAATGAAAGAGTTCATCAGGAAGTGCCCGAACTGCAACGGACGCACCAGCTTCCAGCCGTTCACAAAGTTCGAAGGCATGAATCTGGTCGGCAGCAACATCGGGCTGGTCAACACTTCGCTTGATGGCTTGAATGCTGCAAAGAAAAGCCAGACGATCGGATAAATCATCACGATGCCAAACAGGATAATCAGCGCATGTGTCACGAATGATTTCAGCAAGCGGTTGGTCGTCACCATAGTCATCCCTCCAAGGAATTCACGCTCTTGTCCACGAAATGGATGAGCAAGGCAGTCACCGAAATCATCACCAACAGCATCCAGGAAAGCGCCGAGGAATATCCTATGTTGAAATACTGGAACCCATTACGATACAGGTACGAGACATACACGAGACCTGCATTCAAAGGCCCTCCGGTTCCATCGTAGATGGTGTATGGAGTCGCGAATACTTGGAATGCATTGATTGTCTGCATCATCAGGTTGTAGGTCATGAGCGGCATGATGCCGGGAAGCGTGATGGCAAAAAACTGACGGATCTTTCCAGCCCCGTCCACACTCGCCGACTCATACAAGGAAACCGGAATCTGTTTCAGGCCAGCAAGGAAGATGACCATAGACGACCCGAACTGCCAGACCGACATCAGTGCGAGGATAGGGACAACCCACACCGGATTTCCCAACCAAGAAGGTCCCTCAATGCCCATGCGAGCAAGCAAGATGTTCACCACGCCATCTTTTACGAACAACCGCTTCCATAGAATGGAAACCGCAATGCTCGATCCAAAAATGGAAGGAATGTAGTAGATGGTACGATAGAAGTTCACCGCCTTGATCTTTTGGTTCATGATCAATGCGACTGCCAATGCAAAAAGAATCTTGCAAGGAACCGAAAGCAACACGTACTTCATGGTGACCTTGGTACTCTGGGAAAAGAGCTCGTCACGGAACATGTCCACATAATTCCGAATGCCGATGAAGGTCGGGGGAGCAAACAAAGAGTACTTGGTGAAAGAGAGCACCAGACTAATCAGAATCGGGCCGATTTGAAAGCAAACGACCCCTACAAGCCAAGGGACAATATAGAGGAAACCTTCCCGATCTTTTCTTTTTTTCAGTGAGACTTTCGTGTGCATAATTCGTTCCACAAACCATTGTGGAAGGCGAATCTCAAACCGGACAAGCTGTGATATTTAACGGAAACCGGACTTTTTCACGACCCGATTACCTCTTCCTTGTGCTTTTTATAGAGCTTTCGGAAGTAATCGTAATTATTGAATCCGACCATTCTTGCCACCTCATACAATCGGTATCTTCCACTCTGCATGAGCCTCTGTGCCTCTTCGATACGGACCATGTTGAGAAAGTCCTTGAGTCCCATCCGGGTCAGATTCCGGAAAACCGTGCCCAGGTAATTTGCAGAAAGAGAAAACTCTTCAGCAATATGTTGCACCGTGAGAGGGCTTGCATAGTTTTGACAAATGAAATCCATCACGTTCCGACAAAGATGCCTATGGGCATCAGGCCCCGCATCCTGATTCAGCAGCGCATGGTACCGAACGCTGTCGACCTCCATTTCTTCCGATTCCTTCTTTTGGTCAAGGCGGGCCTTTACCCGGGCAAACACGCCAAGGATGGTTTCCGGATCTGTCGGCTTGAGAAGATAGTCACATGCCATCAGCTGGAGGGCTTTCTTGGCATAATGGAAATCCTCATAACCGGACAAGTAAACCACTTCCATCTCGGTTTGCCCCATATTACGCAACGCTTCCACCAGTTCCAGACCATTTTTCCGTGGCATGCGTATGTCGGAAAGCAATACATCAACCGGATGGTCTTTCAACCATGCTTCCGCAGCCATTCCATTGGAGAAAGAGGCAACCACCTCGAAGCCGGCAGAATTCCAATCAACCACCGTCTTCAAGCCTGCCAAAATCCATGATTCATCATCTACGATTGCCAATTTATACATGCGCTGTCTCCAAAATGGTATCCGGAATGGTGATTGTCACTTGCGTACCTTTGCCCAATACCGAAACAATATGCACGCTTCCCTCTTTCCCATAGTACCCGGCGACCCGTTTTTTCACGTTCTTTATCCCATGGCCCATGGGGCAAGAGAGGTCATTGAGCTGGGCAAGCACCTCGGGAGCAATGCCGATTCCATCATCCCGGACAATGAACACCAGTGTGCCCGCCTCGTGCCGGACCGTGATGTCCAAAGTACCAGGATTATCCTCAAAGCCATGCAAGAAGCTGTTCTCCACAAACGGCTGCATCAAGATCTTCACGACCCGACAACCCCGTGCGGAATCATCGATATGGAAATGGCAAGAAACCTGGCCTTGATAACGGATTTGTTGTATCTCGATGTAGCTCTGCACGTGCTTGATTTCATCGGATACCGTGTAGATGCTCTTGCCATGATTCAAGCTCAACCGAAGGAAAGATCCAAGCCGAAGCACCATATTGCTGATGGTTTTCTGATGCTGGGACAAAGCCATCCAATTGATGGTATCCAGCGTATTGTAGAGGAAATGGGGATTGATTTGTTCCTGCAGGATATCGATGGAAAGCTTCTGACGCTCATGTTCTTTCTCCGTAATATCCTTCACCAGCTGGCTTACCCGCTTGATCAGTAATTCGAACTGGTCCTGCACCAAAGCCAATTCCTTGATGGAGGTCGGCTCGAGGACGGGAACCGTATCGATTGAATCCACATCGATATCCTGGATTTCCCTTGCAAGACGCTTGATGGGAGAACTCACCCAGAAAGAAATCAACAGGACAACCAAAAAGAGTACGACGACAAAACCTATCTCGATACAGACGACGCGCCGGGAGACTGCGATTGCCGGTTGCAAGACGGCAGCTCGATCGGTAATGCTGTAGAGTGTCCACCCGTCATGTTCGAGTCGCGCCTTGCCCACCACCTTCTGGTATTTCTCCGGATTCCTCACATATCCATGGAGGAAAGAAGGAAGCAGAGCACCTTGCAAGCTACGATCGGTACTGCTGAGCACATACCCGTCATCATCCACCAGAATCAGCAAGGAATCCGGAACCTGCTTGTTGCGTTTCAACAGGTCATATAGGGCGCTTTCCTTTATGTTGATGATCAGGTGGCCGATTTTTTGCCCAAAGAACAAACTGGAATAGAGGCTCTGGACAAAGGTAATCACTTCCTTGTCGTTTACATCCAGCGGCAAATTAGGTTTTCTGGTATGTACCCATCCGGACACTGCATGACTTTGGGCGAAATCCACCACCTCTTCATCTGGATAGTCCCGATAGTTGAAGACTCCATTGAGCTGGGAATGATAAAACTCAAGGTGCTCGACCAGCACATCGGTAGAAGCTATGTAGTTCTGAGAGTAGGAAACAGGCCTGATAATCTTGGAAACCGCCTCGACAAACTGATTTTCCTGATACCAATCACCAGTCCCCTCGAAATCCATGATCAGGTTTCCCAAACTTGCATTGGACATCATGGAACGGGCATACCCCGAAACGCTTTGGGAAAACTGTTCGATATTGTCTGCGACAAAGGCGGTAGAGGTCTGCTGATTCTTCCGATATTCATTCACCAGTACTTTGGTGTATTGGTTTTGCACGAAAGCCAGAAAACCGGCCATCACCCCCATCAACAACAAACCGACCGATAGCATGGTCCTGGTGATGGAATACTGGCCTCTCGCCCTGCCTTTCTGGAACATACCGCTATCGTAGCATGCTTCCGAGAAAAATCACCAACAAATATCGTGTGCCTTCTTGAATTGATCTTGAAGGAAAGACTGGGTCATTCCGGATAGCACACCGCGCAGTTCTTCTTCCGTTTCGCCTCATACAAGGCCTGGTCCACCTTTTTCAGCATTTCCTCAAAGTTCTCGTCTTCGTCGGAAACCAAAAGACATCCGATGCTTTTGGTCACCGAATAGAGGGAATCCTCGTTTTTCAGAAATGCATCCAACAGTGCCATCAACGAGTTTTTCTGATAGTAGGGACAGAGCACCAAGAATTCATCGCCCCCGAAGCGTCCTATCAACGACTGTTTCGGGAAAAACTGCCGTATCTGCCGTACGGTATCCAGAAGCACCTTGTCCCCTTCGGCATGTCCGTATTGATCGTTGATTGCCTTGAACCCATCCAGATCGAGCATGAGGAACGCGAAGGTCGGTCTTGGTTTCTTGTCCAGGATTCTCTCGCACAATTCCTTGAAGGCGTTCTTGTGATAGCATCCGGTAAACGCATCCTTCTTGGCCTTTTCCTTTTCTTTCAAGATCAGGTCATAGAAGTTGTTGACGTCGGAGACGATACCGAGCATGTGCAATCCGTCCTCCTGCGCATAGGGGATGGCACATACCCGACATCACCGGTATTCGCCGGTTCTTCTTTTCATCCGTGCGTCATAGACGGCCTGCTGGCCGCCAAACACCTTCCCAAATGCATCGGAGACAACCTCATGATCGTCAGGGTGCACGAAATAATCCGATACTGCCTTCATGTAGGCCTCGGGTACCAACGAGGAAAAACGCTCCAAATCAGAGAGAATCTGATCTTTGGAGGCGCCATATATTGCTTCTGGATTCTTGAAATAGAGGTATTTCTGCCGTGTCACATCTACTTCGAAAAGGCACAATCCTGCGCCTTTCAACACCAATTCGTCATATCCTATTGGATTCATGTGATAGAAAACGACCCTCTTCCCTCGTCTGTTTCAAGCACCTACAGGAAGGTTTTCCCTGTACCCCTATGCATATATTGATACATATACCAGAATACTGTTTCTGTCAAAACGCAAATGGGTACTTGCCTGCACAAACCAAAGGAAATCCGTGGCGACGGATCATTGAGATTATCGGAAAAGCGCGCACGGAAAGATTCATCTGCTTGGAGCACAATCAGACCCAGAGCATCGGATACTGGATAGCCATGTTTCTACGGGCTTCCTCATCATCGGAATGCAGGGGCAGGCGCCTATACAGAGCCAGGCACCTCTCATCCCCCAGCATCAGGCCGGCGAAGACCAAGAAGGAATATCGAACGGGGAACGCCTCAAAATGCATGATATCCGGGGGATATGGCCAAGAAGCCTTATCGACCAGATAGGGCATCATGAAATCCAGAGCTTTCCGGCAACAGCTTCCCTCCGGCGAACGGAAGGCCCAAAGATTGTCATCCGGAGTCGACAACAGATAGCAGAGCGTAATGAAGTTGTCCAGCACGAAGGCACAATAACTGTACGGCTTTGTGCGATGAAGTTCCTTCGGAAAGGTACCATCGCTCTTGAGTTGCCCAATCAGGTGGGTTTTGAACTGATCCCTGCAGAACTGCAAAATCTGCTCATTATCCGTAAAGGACGCAAAAGCAGCCACCTGGACAAAATAACAGATCGAATGGTTGTTGGGATGAATCATCTCCCCTATGCCGTTTCGGGAAGTCAGCATCCAGCCAAGATACTGCGCGAACCAATCCTGAAGACGCTGGTACGTTTCCTGGTCCATGCAAGAAGCATGCTTGACCGCTTCGATTGCAAAAGGAACATCTACCAGATGAAGGGTATCGATGACCCCAATGCTCCTCCCTTTGCAAATGCCTTGGATAGCCTGGGCATACTCCAGATTCGGATGCATCCGGGTTCGCTCATCCAAAAAGAATTCCTTGAGAATACCGACCGCCCTTTCCGCGAAATCCTCCCTTCCCGATATTTGATAACCACAGGCCAGGCTTGATACCAGATTCCGCATCTGACGAAGGATAAGCCGGTGCCGCACAAAATTATCCGGATTTGTCTGGCCATCCTTCATGACGAAAGGAAGTCCATCAGGTTTTGTCTCGTCCGGCCACCAGTAATCAGCATCGGAATAGTAATCATGGATTGTTCCTGGGCTATGAGGACTGACCGCATCGGTAATATGCGGGATGGCCACGCGAAGGCTTTTCTCGGCCTGGGCCATGACATCCTTTTCATCAAACAACCCGGCGGCATCCGGCTTGATTCGAAAATCTTTTGGATAGAAAATCACAAGCGGTCTCCTCGAAGCGCACAGGACAAAAGTGCCTTGAGATATCCATTGGAATATGCCAAGGAAGCATTTTTGCCGCCACAAGAAGCCACATATTCCGGAACATGGTCGACGGAAACAGGACCTTGATACCCGCTTTTCACAAATTGTCTGAGCACCTGGTACATGTCCATATAGCCATCCTCGATCAGCGTTTCCTCAAATTTCGGAACAGGGCTGCTGACATTGCGGAAATGAACACTCAACACCCTTCCGGCTTTGACGAACTCGTCAATATCCTTCAGGACATCTCCGAAATGGGTCCCCCCTTCCAGCCAGCAACCAATACACATCTTGATGCCGATGACGGGACTGCCATCAGCCAATGCGATGGCCTTGCGGTAATCGTCCGAGCTGATAATCAGATTGCTGATGCCACAAAGTTCCGGAACCGGTGGATCATTGGGATGGATGGCAATCTTCATCCCCAGCTCCTCGCAAACGGGAATCACCCGCTCAATAAAGTATTGGTAGTTCTGCCACATCTCCTCTTTGGAATAGGAGCGACCATGGCTGTAAGGCAGCGTCTTCAGTTGGTCGACATCGACAATACGTCCGATGGCGCCTCGCGTATGTGCTCCCACTCCATAACGGGTCTGGAGAACTCCATTGGGCTCCCAGGTCATGTAATTGACAAGAATGCCAGCCTTGGCAAGGATGCGGGAAAAGGCATTGTAGGCGTCGATGCCTTCATCACGGCCAGGAAGGCCGAGATGAATGGCTGGATTCTTGTAGATAGTGCGATTCCCACCATCAGAAGGATGCAGATCAAACCTGTGCAGACGATCTACGAATCTCATGACGGAGTCATAATCTGTATGATGGTCTTTGAATAAGACACAGACATCATCAATGCCCATCTGTTTGAGAAAAAGGAGCTGCTCATCCGTATAGTCGGAGGTAACCAGCTGCTGAACTCGTATCCCTGTCTGACAGGTCATAATCACGTCTCCTTATTTCTTGAAGGCAACTGCTTCCGGCGTCCACTGCTCAAGCGAAGCATCATAGATGCCGGTATTCACCACATCAGGCTGCGCGAAAGACTGGTAGTAGACCACACCCATCGGCGTCAACATGACATAATCCTGCACAAGGGCTTTTGCAGCCTTCTGGAGATTATGCTTCTTTTCGTCAAGCGTCTTGGCGGCACGCGCGGCAAAGAGAGGCTCCTCGAACTCTGCCGGACGAAGCATGATGCCATGGTTCTTGATGCCTTCGGAAGAATAGAGGCGGATGTAGTTTGCCGTATAGTCCATCTGGCTGGCACCGCGGTTGGCGATGAACCCATCAATATCGTCAGCAACCTGCATCTTGGCAAGCTTGGACTTGTCGAGGACCTCAACTTTTGCCCTGACGCCCACAAGAGACAAGCATGCCTGGAACGCAGTGGCGGTATCGTTGTTGGCCGATGTGCAATAGATGGTGGTATCAAAGCCATTCGGATACCCTGCCTCGGCAAGCATCTTCTTTCCCAGTTCCGGATCAAACGTATAGAACTGGGCATCTGGACTCATTGCCCAAGAATCCTTCGTGCAGAACAGCGGCGTTGCTACCCCAAGACCACCGGTAAGACTCTTAGCCACGTTGTCCCAGTCGATGGAATGCATGATGGCCTGACGGACCTTCAGGTCTCCCATAGGATGCTTGGTGCTCTTGCTGTTCCAAATGATGTGCTTGATGTCGGCAACATTCGCATTCTGTCTTCCAATACTCTCGAAACCTGCCTTCTTGACCATCTCGATGATCTTGGCATTCTCGAACTTGATCGCCACGTTGACTTCCTTGTTCATCAACGCGGAGACGCGCGTATTCATGTCGCTGACGACATCGATTTCCAGTTCATCCAGATGGGGCAGCCCTTTGATGCGATAATTCTCGTTCTTGACATAGACAGCTTTGTTATCCGCAATGAACTCCGTAAGCTTGAACGGACCGGTACCGACCGCATTGATGGCGCACCATTCCTTACCGTTCTTCTCATAGGCTTCCTTCGAGCTGATGAAAAGAGCTCCGATGACATTCGCCCAGTTGTTGGCCCACTTGTCGTACTGGATCTCGACCGTAAGAGGATCAACGACCCTCACCTCTTTCGGGGATCCGATTTCAGAAGCATGACCATTGGCGATGTACTGCTCGATATTCCAGGCAACGGCATCGGCATCGCAAGCAGATCCATCATGGAACTTCACTTCAGGCCTGAGCTTGATGGTGAACGTCAACTTCTCTGCATCGGTCTCAAAACGCTCCGCAAGCCAGGGAATCACCTCGCCATTGGCTTCGACACGACCAAGCTGTTCGATTGCGGCGGCAGCCATGAAGTTGTTGCCGGTGGTACTGGAAGTCGGCATGAAGAACGTATTGGCTCCGACCGCAGCCGCGATGACCAGTTTTCCTCCCTCTTTATAAGCCGATTCTTCCGGGGCTTGGACGGACTTCGCCACCGTAGTAGGTGCGGCCACCTGGGAAGCTTTGGCTTGCTCGGCAACTTTCTTTCCCCCGCATCCTGCAAGGGATACAAGCATCGTGGCGACTGACAGCAACAATGCCGTCTTCTTCATTGCGTTTCTCATCGAGTAACCTCCTTGATTCTCTCTTCACGCCTCATACAGGAAACAGGCAACCTCGTGCCCATTGCCCAAATTCTTCAATGCAGGAACCTCTTTCCGACACCGGTCGGAAGCCTGCGGACATCGGTCATGGAACGGACAACCGGAAGGTCTCCGAGACAAACTCGGGACTTCCCCGTAAATCGGGACTCGCTCACGAGCGTGCTCGATTTCCGGATCGGCTACGGGGACAGCTCCAAGAAGCGCCTTGGTATAGGGATGCAAGGCATGCTCATAGAGCTCTTCACAAGGAGCTATCTCCACAATACGGCCAAGGTACATGACAAGAATGCGGTCACTGATATGCTTTACCACGGCAAGGTCATGCGCTATGAAGAGATAGGTCAACCCCAGCCTGGACTGAAGATCTTCCAGCAGGTTGATGATCTGCGCCTGTATGGAGACATCCAAGGCAGAAATCGGTTCATCGCAGATAATCAAGTCAGGACGCGTGGAAAGTGCTCGAGCGATACCGATGCGCTGCCGCTGTCCTCCCGAAAATTCATGAGGAACTCGGAACTTGAGCTCAGGATCAAGTCCGACAATACGGAAAAGCTCATCGACCCTCTGATCATATTCCTCGCGGTTCTTGACCAAGTGGTGGAGTTTCAGCGACTCGCCCACGATGGATTCTGCAGTCTGTCTGGGATCCAGCGAAGAAAACGGATCTTGAAAGATCATCGCCATTCTTGGCCGGTAAGGCAGCATCTGCCTTTCCGACAACCGGGAAATGTCCGTTCCGGAAAATTCGATATGGCCTTCTTCCGGCTTATAGACCCGCATGATGCACCGGGCAAGCGTGGTTTTCCCGCATCCGCTTTCGCCCACGATACCGAGCGTCTCGCCTTTTCTCGCATGAAAGGTGATATCCTCTATGGCCTTGACTTCCCCAATCTTCTTTCTGAGCAAGCCACGGTAGACCGGGAAATACTTTCTGACATTCTCTACCTGCAAGCAGCTTTCCTCCAGAATGTGGGATTCCGGAGCCTTTCTTTGCTCTTTGGAAGCAATCATTCGTGCCTTTCTTGCTTTTTCCTCTTCCGAAAGAAGACATGCCGAGAAATGTCCAGGCCCGACCTCGTTGAGAACCGGTTTCTTCTGCGTCTTGCAGGAATCCATCCGGTATTCGCACCGGTCATAGAAAGGACAATAGTCCGGACGCGTTGCCGGGTTTGGCGGCAATCCGTCGATAGGAATGAGCACTCTGTCTTTCGGATCATCCAGCCTTGGAATCGCCCGCAACAGCGCTCGGGTGTAGGGATGTTCCGGACTTTTGAAGAGCGCCCTGCTCTCCGCAGTCTCCACCACAGAACCGGCATACATCACATAGATACGCTCCGCAAACCGGGCGACGACTCCAAGATTGTGCGTCACGATTATTACCGCCGTACCGGTTTTCTTGGCGATGTCCCTCATCATCTCCAACAGCTGGGCCTGCGTGGTAACATCCAAAGCCGTGGTTGCCTCATCGGCAACCAGAATATCCGGCTGAGAGGACATGGCCATGGCAATCATGATGCGCTGGCGCATTCCTCCGGAGAACTGCTGGGGATAATAGTCAAAACGCTCCTCGGCATCCGGAATATTGACCATCTTCATCATCTCGATGGTCCGCGTCCTCGCATCCTCCTTGGAGAGATGCAGATGGAGCATGATGTTCTCCTGAATCTGGTAGCCGATGGTAAGGACCGGGTTCAGGGAAGTCATCGGTTCCTGAAAGATCATGCTGACCCTTCCCCCGCGCATGGTTCTCATTTCCTCGCTGTGGGGACCATAATCCAACATGTTGCCTTCAAATCCATCCAGATAGACTTCCCCTCCGGTAATCTTTCCGGGAGAAGAAATCAGCTGGAGCATGCTCATCATCGTGACGGATTTTCCGCTCCCCGATTCCCCGACGATTCCGATAATCTCCCCTCGGTCGAGGTACATGGAGACCCCGTCAACAGCTTTGACATTCTTCCCGTCCGTTCTGAAACAGGTCTGGATGTTCCGGATTTCCCAAAGATGCTTGTTATGCATGGCTGCCTCCTTATAGCTCCCCTCTGAGTCTCGGGTCCAAGGCATCACGAATACCATCGCCGAACACGTTCAGACTGATGACCAATACCGCCACGCAAATTCCCGGAGAAAGTGCAAAGACCGGATTCTGGAGGAGGAACATCCTTCCCTCGCTGACCATGCTTCCCCATGATGCGGTAGGAGCACTGATTCCCAGACCCAGGAAGCTCAGGCCAGCCTCCGCAAGAATCGTCGAACCGACCTGCTGGGTCATCATG
The DNA here is from genome assembly GCA_900315435.1 of uncultured Spirochaetaceae bacterium. Classification (GTDB taxonomy): domain Bacteria; phylum Spirochaetota; class Spirochaetia; order Sphaerochaetales; family Sphaerochaetaceae; genus RUG023. The sequence continues at coordinate 39,405 of OMYY01000018.1, read as the reverse complement.
ACGATGATGGGAGAAATGCTGTTCGGAAGGATATGATGGAACATCAAGCGGAAATCCCGGTTGCCTTGGAGCTTGCCCGCCATGATGTAGTCTGTCTGCTTGATGGTCAGCACCTGGCCTCTCATCATCCGGATATACCCGGCCATGGAGGAAATGCCGAGGATGATGGCGAGATTGCGGATTCCACTGCCAAAAACAGCCGTAAGAGCCATCGCCAAGACCACTTGCGGGATTGCACGGAGCATTTCCGTGAATCTCGTGATGATGTCGTCAACCACCCCACCGAAATAACCGGCAATCATGCCCAACACCGTTCCGATGGCACAGGCAACACAAACGGCAAGAAGACCCACAATCAGGCTGACCCTGGTGCCATAGATGATCCGACTCAGGACATCGCGGCCATAACTGTCGGCCCCCAGCCAGTGTTCCTTCGTAGGTCCCGAAAGGGATGCGGCGAAATCCGCATAATCCGGATCGTAAGGAGCAAGAAGTGGAGCGAAAAAAGCCACCAACACGAACAGCACCACGATAATGAAAGCGACCAGGACAATACGCCTTGAAAAAAGCGCAGCTATGAATTTTCCATTCCTATTTTTGTTTCCGAACATTGCAAACTCCTTTATTCCAGACGGATTCTCGGATCCACAACCGCATAAAGGATGTCGGTAATCAAGTTGATGACACAGGAGACCAGCGCAATAATCAGGACACAGGCCTGTACTACCGGGATATCCTTGGAGGTGATGGCTTTCACCAGAAGCGAGCCCATGCCAGGAATCGAGAAAACGGATTCCACGAACATGGAACCGGCAATCAGGGTTCCCAGCCTCATGCCCAGAATCGTGATGACGGGAATCAGTGCGTTTTTCAGCGCATGGACAAAGACGATCTTCTTTTCTGTAAGGCCCTTGGAGAAAGCCGTCCTCACATAATCCTGGCGGATGACCTCCAGCATGCTGGATCTTGTCTGCCTGGTAACACTGGCAATACCGCCAAGAGACAGGCAGAACAGTGGCATGACCAGCTGCCGCAATCCCGTAGTGAAATCATCCCAAATCCAGGTAAACCCATAGGAAGGAAGCCATCCAAGCTTTAGGGAAAAGATATACATCATCAGAAGGCCGACCCAGAATTGAGGCAAACAAGCCGTCAGGTTCGCAAGGAACGTCACGACCGTATCAACCTTTTTCCCACGGAATACCGCCGTAATGACGCCGAAAAAGATTCCAAGCGGGATGCTGATCAGGAAAGCAAGCGAAGAAAGAACCAAAGTAATCGGGATACGTTCCTTAATCACATCCATGGTAGCCTTATGAAACTGGATGGACTGTCCAAAATTGCCGTGCAGTGCCCCGAGGAGCCAATTGAAGTAGCGGACAATCAACGGCTTGTCCAAACCCAGCTCCATATAGACCCGCTGGTATTCGGCCTGAGAAACCTCCTCTCCCAGCATGGCATACACGGGATCTCCCGGCAGCAGGGACATGAGAAGAAAGATTGCAATGGAAATCAGGAAGAGAATCAGCACCATCTGCCAGATTCTCCTCAGGACATAGGAACCCATGAGCGCGCACTCCTTTTCGTTGCAATCAGTATACATTTGGTATTTTGGAAAGGCATAATACGAATTATTGATGATATTGATCGGTTTTACTTATGAAAGAAAATTAGTATAATCAATGAACATCCAGATAAGGAGATAGCTTTGAATACCGCACAGCTGGGGTACTTTCTCGAGATAGCCAGACAACGAAACATGAACAAGGCAGCCGAGGAGGTGCATGTCTCTCAATCTTCATTGAGCCAGTATCTGTCGAATCTTGAAAACGAACTCGACTGCAAGCTCTTCTACCGCAAGAAAGGCAACCTGACGCTCACCCCGGAGGGCCAAGTCTATCATGCATATGCCGCCCGAATGCGGGACCTGGAACAAAAGATGAAAGCGGAAATCGGCAGAATGCGGGGATTCACCCACATCCGGGTCGGCATCAATTCCATCTGGGGCAATACCCTCATGGCCACCATAACCCCTGTTTTCCATGACCGATATCCCGATTCGAAGCTGGAACTGTACGATGAGAATCACCAGAAGCTCAAGAAATATATTCAGGAAGAATCCATCGACCTCGCCTTTCTTGCTACGGACACGCTCAATGGATTCTCCGGCTACCAGAAGATTCTTCGTCAGGAGGAAGTGGTCTTTGCGGTCAGCCGAAAGAATATGGCCCTGTCGCAAATACCCGCCGGAACAACCACGCTTTCCATTCCAGAGTTGGTGGCGTATTTCAGCAAAGAGCCCTTCATTCTCAGCAAGACCAATTCCAGTTCCCGACGCATGGTGGACAAAGCATTAGAGAAAGCGGGGTTTCATCCGAATATCGTCTGCGAAATCAGCAACATGACGACGCTCGGAAATATGATTAGCCACAATATCGCGGTCTCCTTCATGCCACGATCGACCGCAACGGACAATCTGGCAATTTGCTATTTCTCCCTCACTCCTCCCATAACTCGGCTGAACGCCGTCATTTGCAGGGAGAATCTGGAAAACACGGAGGAAGTCCAATACCTCATCAAGCTGGCTGAAGCGCATCTGCCCGTTCTGAAGCCGGCAACAGGCAATGCATGAAAGCCGCTATCGGGCATGCGTGATTTCCTTTCCATGCATCTTTGTTTTGCAGACCACTCTGATTGGTAATTCCGGAGCAGGCCTTCCCCATACAAACGGCGCCTTGGGGATGTTTACAAATGTTCCTTCAGGAATTTGGCAAGAGGTTTGTTGGTACAATAGATGTAGCATCCCTTCTGACCTCGGGTCAGCAACACACGATAGGTGTTTCTGATGAGCTGATCGGGAGATGCGGATTCAGACCCTTTGCGGTTGTTCAGCGTATTGTCCCTTTTGGCCCTTTTCGTCTTGTCGGTGATGATTTTGCCATCCTCATACCGGAGATCATCGCCTATGATGACGCCGACATAGGCGAATTCCAGCCCTTGGCAGGTATGAATACACCCAACCTGGTCTCTGCTCTCCCCTATAGCAAAGGGACGATCCGCCTTCATGTTCCAATACCGTTCATAGGTCTTGCCGTTTTCCGTGATTCTTATATCAGGTATTTCGTCTTGTTCGTCGCTCACCCAGTTCCAGCAATACCCTGCGACGACCCGGCTTGTCACGGATTCCTGCTTGCTTGATTCCTTGTCTCGGGCAATGATGGCATCGTGTATCTCCGAAACATCATCGAAAACCTTTACTTCGAATCCGTTTGTAGCAGGAAGTTTGCCAACTTGGTCTGCAGGACCATACAAAAGACGGTCAATCCAGGAAATAAATGCATTGCCCGCCACACATCGGAATTCGGTTTCCAATACATCTTCCTGCACCTCGATCCCATGTTTCGCCGCAAGACGCTTGATGGTGTCGGTCGATCCATAATCTTCTATGGAAATCTGTTGCCTGTCGTCAATGAAGAAGATGGTCGTGTATGCACTGGAGAGGATTCCCTCAAGGTAATTCCCATGTTCTTTCTGGTTGAACCGATCGACACCATTCAGACGATGTGATTCATCGACAATCAAACCTGCATAAATGGGTTTCTCTGCCGCATGCCGGAAACATGCTTTTTTCGCCCCAATGAACAGCCCTTCCAGCATGTGGGATCCCCACTTCTTTCCCTGTGCCGAATGGTCAAGCAACAACGTCTTATAGACTTTTCGGGGATTATCTGCCTTGGTTACATAGGGGCAATACAAGGCAATCCGGTTTTCACGCGTTCCAGGAATCTTCTTTTGCAGGGATTCCGGAACTTTCTCCACCTCTTTTCGGAAGAGTTTTTGTGGAATCCCATCAATGAGCAAGCGTGACATCAGGTTGATCGCGATGACGGATTTTCCTGTACCAGGCCCTCCATGTACGATATAGGCACGCTTTTTCCCATCTTCCATACCCTTGAGAACCAGGGCATATGCGTGACGAAACACCACTTGCTGGGAATCCACCAAGGTAAATGCGGCATTTCCTTCCAGCATGTCCTTCACCGCATTCTGCAATGCCTTGCTTGGCCGTATCTCGCTGGCATCTATCGAATCGATGATCTGAAAGGAAGGATCTCCTTGGTGGAACGTCCTTTCCAGGAAGCTTTTCAAATCTTCCCAGTTTTTCCTGTCGTACAAAGGGGATTGCGACAACACCTCGGCATTCCCCGGGGAACGCAATATGTCCGGCTCGGGAGCAGGGCCTGGAAGGTAATTGAACAAATAGGAACAGGGATGGAGCAGAACCGGAGTTTCTTGCACCTGCCGGTTGTAATTGTCCAACATGACCTTGTATGACCAGGCTTGGTAGGAGGGATGGACTTTCGGCATGTATCCCTCCCCTCCCACGAGGGAAAGCGTAGGATCTCCGGGTTTTGGATGGAAGTGCGGCAAGGACCACTGCTTCAACTCCACGATGACTCCGGCAGCATTTCCCTGTGCGTCCTTGCCCGTAAGAAAGTAATCGATGCGGAAATTGCCTATTTTCAGCCCATATTCAATGGTCACTCCGACATCATCCGGTATTTTTTCCGTCTTCAAGAGCCTTGCAATAGGCTCAAAGGATGCTTTCCATGATTGATATTCACTGTTGCCGGGATTAGGTTCACGGTGAAGGTTTTTGGAAATCTCGTCGGCCAAAAGCCATCCGTCATATTCGGCAAGATATTTCTGCTTTGTCGATTTAAATACAATCATGCGAAAGTTCTCTCTTTATTCGGGTCTGACTGCCGACCGATGAGGGTTTCATCGCCTCACAGCTCCGTATACTTCTTGCTGGAACCCTTGGCCCGCTCCACGGGATACTTGCGTTCGTTCACGTCGAGCTTCGCATTGAGGATCGCATCCAGGTCCACATGAAGTTTGTCGGCCATCTGGATGCAATAGTTCATCACATCAGCCAGTTCCTCCTCGACATCCTTCTGCTTGAAGGATGCGCCATTCCATTGGAAGCATTCCAAAAGCTCCCCGGCTTCGATGGCAATGGATTTGGCGAGATTCTCGGGGCTGTGGAACTGGTCCCAATCCCGGTCTTTGGAAAAACGGAGAATACGATTGATGGTTTCATCGCTAATCATATTCCTCGTCCTATCACGGAACATGGCATTTCACAATGACCAAGCAGATGCAGCGCAAGAAAACGCTTGCATGCAACCCGCTTCATTCCGCCATCATCAGCTTCAATGCTTCGAGGACCTTGCCGATATCATCCTGAAGGCAAAGGAATCGGACGGCTGTTTCCCTTCCTTCCAATCCAGGGCAAGATAGGCATCGCTCATGCCATGCATATCCGATACTCCTTCCCCCATGAGGTCATACCGTTCGGAACGATAGAAGATATCCAGAGCCCTTTCCAAGGACAAGTCGTTCTCTCTTGCAAACAATGCGACGACGCGGGCGTATTTCTTCTGCACGAGAATCGGATGCTCATTCATAACCGCACTCCCTTCCATCGTATCGCATGCAAATGCTTGTAATGCAAAATGGTTTCTTTGAAATCAGCAGAAAGATTTTTTCTTAGTTCCTACCTGCTTTCTTCCGAATAAAAAGGTGTGTTTGTCCGCATAAATCGGGCAGGCTGTCCAAGAAAGTCAGGCAACCTGCTCTGACGACTTAAGGACGGCAGGCGTCGGGAGAGCCCATCATCCTCAGGTCAGGCCCTTGAGATGCACTCTTCTTGCGTTCTGCAGCGATCCGATTGGCCTACGCCCTTCACCGTGAAAAGATCCTCCATCCTTTCCGGCTGAGCTTGCATGCACAGGAGGAGAGAGGTCTGCTTCTCGTAGAACTTGTGAAAGATCCGATGCACCAGCATGCAGTCCATCTCCGTGACGTTCGGAAATTCGTCTATGCACAGGATGTCGAACCGGGAGTAGTAATCCAGCTTGCTGTCTATAGTCTGGCCGGCGGTGCTCCTGCTCAGCCTGAACATCTGGTCATACAAGACAGGGAATGTCGTCCACCGCGTCCTCAGGCCCTTTGCACAGGCCGATGTGGCGATCATCTTTGAGATCCAGGTCTTCCCGGTTCCTGGAGGTCCCCAGACGATCAGGTTGCGGTGCTGCAAGACGAAGTCGAGGGTGTTGAGCTCGTGAAGATACTCCTTGTCCAGCTTCTGCTCGGGAATGTCGAAGACGTCGTTCCAATAGCAGGGGATGCCAATCTTCGCTCTGCGGAAATACCTGTCGAAGCGCTCGTTCGAGAACCTTGCCGCAAAGTCGTTGATGCAGGCCGTGATGTCGTCCATCGAAAGACGGCCACGCTTCCTCTCCATATTCCTGATGTCGTCGGCAAGCTTCTGCTGTCCGAGGGTCTCCAGCGAGGAGCAGATGAATGGGATGTCGTTCTTCAGCGCCATTGAGAGACCTCCTTTTCATGCGAGATGTAGATGTCGTCGATGCTGGAGCCACGGGCGTCGTCCTTCTCCTGTTCGGCCATGTGGTCCGAGATGAAGGCCTTGAACCCTCTTGCCGAACATACGCCCACGCGCAGTGCGTCGGCAGCCGCCTTCTCAACCAGATCGGCCGGGAACTTGCGGATGAAGGAGAAGGCGCCCAGGAGGGTCCTGTAGGAGTCGGCGGCATTGTCATGGCGTGCCTTCACCGTCCGGACCCAGGAATGCATGGACGGCCCGATGGAGCGGGCACTGTCATCGAACTCGTTGCTGGAATACCCGCCATAGAGCGCGAGGTCATGCTTCTGGTGCTCGGGGACAGACACCCTCTGCCACTTGCGGACGGCCTTGCCGTGCTCCGCTATCAGGTTCCTCGCGTCGTCATATATGGAGAGGACACCATCGATTTCCCTCACGATCACTTTCTTCTTGATGAACCGTGGCGATACACTGTAGTAGGCATTGCAGTATTGGATGTACCCGTCTCTGCCTACCGCCGCCTCCCTCTCCCTGCAGGAGTTGAATCCTGTGGCAGGGAGGGGCTGCAGCGTGTCCTTCTCTTCCTCCTCGAATATCGAAGTCCGGGAGCCGTAGCGTTTCGTGTAGGGCCTTGCCAGTCGCCTTTCCAGTTTTCTTGCGAGAATCCGGTTGAACTCCTCGAGCGAGAACATGTCCAGCCTGGCCATCTCCGTCATGATGTCCTTCTCGATGATCTGGACACTGCGTTCGACCACGCTCTTGTCCTTGGGGCGACGGACACGGGCCGGCCGTATGAAAGCTCCGTAATGGTCTGCAAGATCCTTGTAGCCGGGGATTGAGGACGGCCTCGTCCCTGAAATTCCTGCGTCCCTCGACCACTGCCGTCTTGCAGTTGTCGGGAACAATCATCACGGGAACACCGCCGAAGAAGTTGGAGCCATGGATATGGCCGGTCAGACAGGAATCCATCTTCTCGTTCAGGAACCCCTCGCAGTAGAAGCAGCCGCTGTAAGGCAGGGCCATGACGAATATGTGGACGGGGACGGGATCTCCGGTATCGGGGTCCGTGATTGCGGCCTTGTCCCCGACCCAGTCGACCTCGCATTTGAAGCCGGGGCGCTTCTCGATTCCGACTGTCATATCATGAATTCTGGCATACTCGGCTTCGGTGCTGCAGAAGCTGGAGCGGCCATAATGCCTGAGGCTCCGGTCTTCCGCGTCCTTCACGTATGCGGTCCACAGTTCATCGTAGGTCTTCCCGTTACGATGCTGCCTGAGGACCATGTCACAGTCGACCGGTAGATGGCCGCTGTTACGCAGACGCACAATCCAGGCATGGATGTCCTCGTCGGTCTGTCCATCGGGCACGGCCTCCAACGACCCGTATGCCATGATGATCCAGTCCCTCGCGGCTGCGACGGTATCCCGTTTGATGTGCATTGCCTCGGCTATCTCGCTGATGGAATGTCATTCCTTCAACAGCCGCAATAGCCGGGCGTAGTCTCTAACCATAAGACTACCTCCAAAAATAAGATGACGGCCCGAAAGAGCCGCCTCCAATGCTATCGCAACTGCCCGGAAACTCTGGACGAGAGTGCCGGATACTGTGGATGTTACTTCATGCCGCCTGCCCGAAAGCTCTGGATGATCCGCCCGATTCTGTTGGACAAGTACGCCGATTTAGCATAAGGAATACAGAAGGAAGCATCTTCCACTTCCCGTAGCCAAAAAATCCCTCTTGACACCTGCTTGTGGGACAGTACGTGACCGCTTTTGCTTGTTTTTCTGAGTGCGTTTAGCTGTCTTCCTCTCGCACCACAAACCCCGTTATTTGCGGGTTATCGTGACAATTATTGTGTTTTTTGAAAAAATTGATACGATAACCCGGATTTAACTCTGAACCATTTTTCTGTTGCGCTCGACGCCGGGGCAGGCCAGCTGACCGACAAAAGCCGGCCAGCTGAAAGAGAAAATCAGACCACCAGCCTAAGGCTTTTCCTTGTAGAGCTTCCTCATGTCTATGGCTTTGAAGAGATTGTTTGCATAGGAAGATGCAAGCAATCGCCCCACATCAGATTCGCCTAGTTCGTGGGAGGCGACAATCGTGGCAGTTTCCCCATATCGCACCTCCAATTTCGGGGTCGAGGATCAGGACAGGAACCTTCGAGTAGGAACGAAGACGTTCCTCAAATTTGCCGAGATCCTACCACCAACACTTTCGCCATGAAAGGCTTTCCTGTACGAAGGACCAAAAAATTCCCTTTCCTAAGACATCAACTACAGGCTACGCAGGCGGATATGAATCGTATTGAGCAAGAAACGTTCACACTTGTTTTCTCCCAATGCCTCGACTTATCTCCCAAAAATGAGTATGATTTGGGAGAAAGGAGGCGTAGCCGTATGCGTGAATTCAATTATTCCTCTTTTAAAGACGTTCAGTGGGATAATGAGCTTGTTGCCCTGCTTGCCCAGATTCATGAGTGTAAAGGACGGCAGGAACTCTACCTGAAACAAAAGCCGGCAGTGCTTGATCATTTGGTTGAAGTCGCAAAGATCCAGAGTACGGAGAGCTCTAATAAGATAGAAGGTATCGTCACTACCAACACAAGGATAAAAGAACTTGTAGCAGAGAAAACAACTCCACGGAATCGGGATGAAAAGGAAATAGCTGGATATAGGGATGTGCTTGCTCTTATTCATGAAAGATTCGAGTACATCCCAATCCGGTCATCTGTCATTCTGCAGTTGCATCGTGATTTGTATCAGTATTCAGGTATCGATATTGGAGGCAGGTTTAAGAATACTCAAAACTTCATCAGCGCAACAACTGTGGACGGCAGGCAATATGTGCTTTTCACGCCGCTCCCTCCCTATGAAACTCCACAAGCAGTTGACCGCATATGCGACCAGTTCAACCGGGCTGTGGATGAGGGCATTGTTGATCCGCTCTTGCTGATACCGATATTCGTCATAGACTTCCTGTGCATCCATCCGTTTCATGACGGAAATGGGCGCATGAGCAGGCTTCTTACGACCCTGCTTCTCTACCAGAGAGGATATGTTGTCGGACGATATATCAGTCTGGAACACATCATCGAAAAGACAAAGATTTCTTATTACGATGTTTTACAAGAGACATCGGAAGGTTGGCATAAAGGCGAGAATAGTTACACAGCCTTTATCAAGTATCTCCTGGGAGTCGTGCTTAAAGCATATAGAGACTTTGAGGATCGTGTGCATCTGTTCGATGAGAAGTTGTCAGCTTACGATCTGGTAAAACGCGCCACAGAGCGTAAAATCGCCGACTTCACCAAGAGCGAGATCTTGGAGCTTTGTCCCGCGATTAAAAGCTCATCAGTTGAGGCATCGCTGAAAATGCTTTGCAACGAAGGATTCCTGAAAAAGATTGGAACGGGGCGAGCAACCAAGTACGTCAAGGTTTGATGCTTTCTCCCAATGATTCATGATTTCTCCCAAAACAACATGCATTTTGTGAGAAAAACACGGTTATCGGTATGCAGAAAGCATTTGGCTCTATAAAATGGGCCATTCTCCGAAGAGAACAGCCCTTGTGTTTGGATCAGAAGGAAATGTTTGAAAACCACCATGACAGCTTCTTCCTTCTCAGGCGGGCAGGGAACGGTCTTGCGCTTCCTTTATCCTCTCGTATGAAGGCTTCTCAGCCGCTACCTATCTTCCCGAATCACCGTCTTTTTCTCCACTCATTGCAACCATATCGTCATCGTGATTATGCTCCCGAACGAGCAGGACACACGTCTCCACATGCGTCGTGTGGGGGAACATGTCTACCGGCTGGATGCCGAGCACCTGGTAATCGCTGAACGCTTCCAGGTAGTGGAGGTCGCGGGCAAGGGTGTTCACGTTGCAACTGATGTAGACGATGGTGCTGGGAGCAAGCTTGATGGCGCTGGCAAGGAAGCGTTCGTCGCTGCCCATCCGGGGAGGATCCAGGAAGAGCACGTCGCACTGCACGCCCTCGTTTGCCATCTGCTTCAGCCTGCTGGAAGCATCATCGCAGATGAAACGGATATTCCCGAGCTTGTTGCGCTCCCTGTTTGCCTCGGCATCCTTGACCGCGTCAGGGTTCAATTCGATGCCGACTACCTCTTTGACTCCCTTGCTTGCGGCAATCATGCCAATGGTGCCGGTACCACAATAGGCGTCGACAACGGTGTCCGTCGGCTTCAAGCGCGCCATCTTCATGGCGATATCGTAGAGCACCTTGGTCTGGCGGGGATTGACCTGGAAAAAGCTTTTGGCACTGATCCGGAACCAGAGCCCGCACAGTCTCTCCTCGATGAAACCAGGCCCCACCAAGGTCTTCTCCGGGTCAGGGCCGAGGACCATGCTGGTCTTTGCGCTGTTCATGTTCAGCAGGATGGTCTTGATCTCGGGATTGCGCTGACGGAGCAGGTTGACGAAATCGTCCTTGTGGGGAATCGGCCAGTCTCCGCAGACGAGCACCACCATCACCTGCCCGGTGTAGCTGGCGCGCTTGACCAGCACATGACGGATGTACCCGGTCTGTTTGTCTTCGTCCCAGGGATCGATCCGGAAATTCCCCATCAGGTTCCTGACCGTGCCCAGTATCCGGTCCGCCACCTCATCCTCTACCAGACAATCGTGGATGGGAACGATGTGGTGTGTCCCATAGGCATAGATGCCGCTGATGATCCGCCTGCCCTTGTATTCGCGTCCGAACACCGCCTGCACCTTGGTACGGTAGTGGGTTGGATCCTCCATGCCGATAATCGGTGCGACCGGACCATAGCCGGACAGGTTGTCCTCGACAAAGGCCTGCTTCTCGTCCAGCTGGTCCTCATAGGCAAGGTCCATCAGCTGGCAACCACCACATTTTTCCATCAACGGGCACTTTTCATAACGCATGGCACAAGACTCTCCCTTTTGACACGCTCTGTCAATTCTCGCCACCTTCCCCGATGGATTCCTTTTGGATCTTCATGTATAACGTGGGGTATGAAGTATGTACATTTTCTTCGCCGGGACAGAGCCTGGGAAGGCTACGGCGTTCTCGATGGAGAGACGGTCCATGTCCTGGACGGCTCCTATTTCGGCACCCATCACCAGACGGGTGAAATAGTGGACCTTTCCCAAGTGTCCCTGCTGGCCCCCTGCCGCTTCACCAAGGCGGTTTGCGTCGGTCTGAACTACCGCGACCACGCCACGGAGTTCAAGCTCCCGATTCCCGAGAAGCCCATGCTGTTCATGAAACCATCGACCTCGCTTCTCGACCCCTTTGCCGACATCCACTATCCGACCGGCATGACCAGCCATCTGGACTACGAAGGCGAGCTTGCCGTCGTCATCGGAAGGAAGGCCAAGAATGTCGACGCCAAGGACTGGAAGGAGTACGTGCTGGGCTATACCATCGCCAACGACGTGACGGCCCGGGACTTGCAGCCGAAAACCGGACAATGGACGGTGGCCAAAGGCTTCGACACCTTCTGTCCGCTCGGTCCAGTCATCGAGACCGACCTGGACCCCGCGAACCTCGACCTCTGCACAAGGGTCAACGGAGAGGTGAAACAGCACTCCAACACGAAGAACCTGATTTTCGACGTACCCTATCTCGTCAGCTATATCAGCCATGTCATGACGCTGCTGCCAGGCGACATCATCTCCACTGGTACTCCAAGCGGCATCAGCAAGCTGGACCATGGGGACGAGGTAGCCATCACCATCGAGAATATCGGGACACTTTCCAACAGAGTCGACTGAACATGACCGGCATGTCCCTGCATAGACGCCCGCACAAGATCTACGCCCCGGTGTCGATTACCGAAGGCTCGATATCGCGTGCGATCCTGTATTTCTATTTCCCCATCCTGTTCGGTTCCTTCTTCCAGCAACTGTACAACGCCACCGACGCCATCATCGTCGGCAAGTTCGTCGGAACCCAGGCGCTCGCCTCGGTGGGAGGAGGAACCAGCACCTTCGTCAACCTGCTCGTCGGATTCTTCGTAGGCATGTCCAACGGGGCAAGCGTCGTCATCAGCCAGCAGTTCGGCGCCAAGAAGAAAGAGGCCATCCACCGGGCCATCGAGACCGCCATGAGCATGGCGATCCTCAGTGGCGCCATCGTCATGGTTCTCGGACTCATGGTGAGCCGATGGGCCATGCAGGCCATCGGCACTCCGAAGGAAATCATGGACCTCTCGGTCACCTATCTGCACATCTTCTTTCTTGGAACCATCAGCCAGTTGGTCTACAACATGGGTTCCTGCATCCTCTGTGCCATGGGGGACAGCAAGACCCCGCTGTACTGCCTGATCGTAGGCACCCTCTCCAACATCGTCCTGGACATCTTCTTCATCGCCATTCTCGGCTGGGGAGTCAAAGGCGCCGCCGTGGCGACCATCCTCTGCCAGACCATTTCCGCGGCCATGGTCGTAGCGCTGCTCCACCGTGGCCCAGAAGCGGCATTCCAATTCCATTTCCGGGATCTGACCATCGACCGGGCCCTGCTAGGCCGCATGCTGCTGCTCGGAATTCCCGCCGGATTGCAAGGTTCCATGTACAACATAGCCAACATTCTGATCCAGGGAGCCATCAACTCGCTGGGAACCATCGTGATTGCCGGCAACGCCGCCTATAGCAAGATCGAGGCCATGTTCTGGATGTCGATCAACAGCTTCGGAGTCGCCATCTCCATTTTCGCTGGGCAGAACTACGGGGCAGGCCAGTACAAGCGGGTCAAGCGCGGCATGTGGACCACCCTCGCCATGAGCATGATACCCGCCATCGGTTTTGGCCTGATCCTGGTGACCCATGGGAGGACATTCTTGCATTTGTTCACCAGCGAGGAGGCGGTCATCGACGCCGGCATGGTCATCTGCCATACCGTGGCCCCCACCTTCCTCACCTATATCTCGATCGAAATCCTCTCCGGAACGGTACGTGGCTGCGGGAACGCCGTCGTCCCCACAGCCTTCACCGCCATCGGAGTCTGCGTCTACCGGGTCCTCTGGGTGCTTTTCTTCTTCCCCCACCATCCGAGTCTGGTGACCATCATGCTCTGCTACCCAATCTCCTGGATCCTCACCAGCCTTATCTTCTGGATTTTTTGGGGATTCAGTCCTTGGAAACGCTCGACACTCGGCCGTCCTGATGGACAGCCTGCGATCTGACCCCCAGTTCACGGTAGGTCAGGATGATGACGGCAATCGAAGCGACTGCCGTCAGAAGGTCCGCCGCAGGCATTGCGTACAACACCCCGTCAAGGCCGAACAGCATCGGCAGCATGATGGCGAATCCCACGCCCAGCACCACCTCGCGGAACAAGCTGAGCAGGCTGCTTGCCATCGGTTTGCCCATGGCCTGCAGGAAGATGAAGGCGGCCTTGTTCAAGGTTGCCAACGGCAACAGGCAAAGATAGATGCGGAAAGCCTTGATGGCGAATTGGGTATAGACCTCGCTCTCGTGCGAGGCACCGAATATGCCGATCAGCGCACGTGGGAAGACCTCGACGACAACGAGTGCGACCACACCGACCACGACCTCCCAGAACAACAACTTGTCCAAAAGGCCTTTGGTCCGGTCATAGCGTCCGGCGCCCATGTTGTAGCCGACAACAGGAATGCAACCGGCCGCCATGCCGACGACAATGGAGATGACGATCTGGAAAACCTTCATGACGATACCGACCACCGCCATCGGAATCTGCGAGAACTCAGGCTGGACGAAGAACGGGTCTCTGACAGTGGTGATTCGGATCATGTTGTTGATGGCGGCCATGGCGGCAACCAGCGAAATCTGGCTGAGGAAGCTGGTGATGCCCATGGTCAGCATGCGTCGGTCCAGGGCTGGTCTCAGGCGGAAGCTCCGCCTCTCCAATCTGATGGCCTTCAAGTGGCACAAATACCAGGTGGACAGGACTGCGGTCAAAAGCTGCCCGAGCACCGTGGCTATGGCGGCTCCAGCCATACCCATGCGGAAACCAAAGATGAAAATCGGGTCGAAGATGATGTTGAAGACCGCGCCGGCAACCGTGCAGGCCATGGCGAACTTCGGGGAGCCGTCACCACGGATGATCGCGTTCATCGCCTGCCCGAACATGTACAGCGGGATGCCGACGATGATCCAAGAGAAATACTCCTGGGCGAAATGGAATAGCTCGGCGTTGACCCTGCCGCCAAAGGCGGTGATCAACTGGTCGCGGAACAGGGCGAACAGGATGGTCATCACCAGACTGGCGGCCACCACCAGGACGATGGCATTGCCCACACCAGCATGCGCCTCTTCCTTGTTGCCCGAGCCAAGCTGTAGGCTGACGAAGGTACAGCACCCATCGCCAATCATGACGGCAACCGCCAGCATGACCACGGTCAACGGAAAGACTACGGTATTGGCGGCGTTTCCATTCGAACCCAGATAATCGGCATTGGCGATAAAAATCTGGTCGACGATGTTGTACAACGCACCGACAAGCAACGAAATGATGCAGGGCAACGCATAACCGTGCATCAGGCGCCCTACCGGTTGCTCCACAAGAAAACGATTGTCATCCATACAGGAACCTCGCAGCCAAAGGCATAAAAAAACGCGTCCATCCAATTTGCTTGGATTTACGCGTCAAACGCCACACGGCAGAAGAAACCTTATCCGGAAACCGTTTTTTTGTCAAAAGTCTTTCCGTTTGAAATGTGGGGAAACGGGGCGTACGGCCTCGTTCCCCACCACATCTCAACCGAAGAAATGATGGTTCGGGATGTAGCCGAACAGCTTGGGAATGGCAAGCGCGACATTCTCCGACATCGTGACCATGACAAGGATGACCAGCAGCGCGAGGATGAACGGCCAGACCTCCTTCACGAAGTCCTGGAACTTGCATCCGACGATGGAACAGACGGTGAACATCATCGAGCCGAAAGGTGGCGTCAGGCCTCCAATCATGATGTTGACGATCAGGATGACACCGAAGTGGAGCGGGTCTACACCAAAAGAGCAGACAGCAGGCACGAGCAACGGAGCGAGAATCACCAAGGCGGCTCCACCCTCGATGAACATGCAGATGAACAGGAGCATGAGGTTGATGACAAAAAGCAGCACGTACTTGCTGCCGGTCATGGCAATCAGCGCCTGGGTGACAATCTGAGGGATACGCTCGCAGTTCATGTAGTATCCGAACACCTTGGCGCTCGCGATGATCAGCATGACCGATCCGGTGCTGGTGACCGTTTCCTTCAAGATCAGCGGAACATGATGCCAGCGCAGCTTCTTATAGACGAGCAGACCGACAGCAAGAGCGAACAGGACGGCGACGCCGCCAGCCTCGGTCGGAGTGCAGACCCCCATCCTCATGCCGAGGATGATGACAAAGGGAATGACCAGCGCCCAAAGGGAAACGACGAACTGGGACCCGATCTGCCTGGGAGTGGGCCAGTGGTCCCGGGTCGGGGCGTACCCCCGCTTCGAGGAAATGATGTAGGTGGTGACCATGAGCGCCAGCGTCATCAGGATACCGGGCGTATAGCCAGCCAAGAACATGTCTCCGACGGAAATGTTGGCGATCAGGGCATACAGAATCAGGTTGTTTCCCGGGGGAATCACCGGACTGACCGCCGAGGATGCCGCGGTGACCGCGGCGGAGAAATCAAGAGGAAATCCCTTGCGGAGCATCTGGGGAACCAGGATTTTCGATTCCATGGCCGCGTCGGCGTTCGCCGAACCGGAAATGCCACCCATCAGGGCGCTGAGCAGACAGTTCACCTGCGCCAAACCTCCCTTCAAGTGACCGGCGAGCACCTCCGCCATATCCATCAGCTTCTCGCTGATGCCAGAGTAGTTCATGACCGAACCCAGCATGATGAAGAAGGGAACCGCGAGATAGGGAAAGGACTCGATGGCGGTGACGAACTGCTGGATCACCATCCGGATCGGGATGGCAGTGTTGATGAAGGTGAAATAATACAGTGACGACCCAATCAGCGCCAAGGCGATAGGAACGTTCAGGAAAAACAGGATGAACAACAGGGCGATCGGGAACAGTGGATGCAAGACAAACGAGAACATCAGGCCACCTCCCCTTCTTTCCGCTTCCCAAAGGCGCGGATACTCTGCACCAGACCAACCACGGCGTAGACCGACATCAGTGCGAACGAGATGACGATCGAGACGGTAATCAGCCGGTAGGAAACCTCGAGGGCGGCGGTGACCTTGGTGGATGCCTTCACGTAGAAAAAGCTCATGACACACATCCAGAGCGAGATGATGGTTACGAGAATGGCATTGACCAAGGAAAAGATGTTCTTCCACAACCCCTTCGTCATCTGCATGACGATGTCCACCCCCATCAAGCGCTTCTGCTTGAACGCGCCGGCGGCACCAAGGAAAATCGTCCAGACGAAACAGGCGACGGAAATCTCTTCCGACCAGAAATAGGTAAAATGCAGGCAATACCGGGTGAATACGTTCATGATGACGATGGCTACCGTCACCGAAATGAACACACCCCCGATATACAACTCGAAATTATCGAGCAAGTCCTTCTTATCGAGACGCACGGTTTCACTCCTCTCAACGGGAAAACAGGGGATGCGTGGATGTGCATCCCCTGTTTCCGGATGTATCGGTTATTTCTTCAGATTGGCGCGAATCCCGCTCAGCTCAGCCTGAATCTGGTCATAGATGCCAGGCGTCCACTTCGGGAACTTCGTGTACACGACAGAGGCGGCCTTGGAGAACGCGGCGGAATCGACTTCGTGGAAATGCACCCCGACTTTCTTCAAATCCTCGGCATACTCGGACTCGAGCTTCTCCGTCTCTTCCAGGTTGTCCTGCGTACCCTTGTCGACTTCTTCCTGGATGATGGCCCTCTGCTCGTCAGTCAGGCTGTCCCAGCAGGCCTTGGAAATGCAGATGCAGGAAACACCGAGCAGGTGACGGGTCAGGGAGAATTCCTTGACGTTCTCGTACTGCTTGGTTCCCCAATAGGTCATGATCGAGCCTTCGACGCCATCGATCACACCCTGCTGGATTGCGGAATAGGTGTCAGGATACGGCATCGCGACCGGACTTGCACCCATCGCTTCCATCGTGTAGGTGTACAGCTGGCTCGTCGGGACACGGATCTTGACGCCTTTCATGTCGGCGGGCTTGGTGACCGGCTTGTTCAGCATCATGCTGCGGAAGCCGAAAACCCAGTCGAGGGACAAGACCTTGATGCCCTGCTTCAGGGCCTCGTCGTTCAGGTGCTTGACCAGATCGGTCTTGGTCATGGCCAGGTACTCGTCAAACGAGGTATAGAGGAACGGACCAGTGACCGCATTGTAATCGGGCACATAGTCACCAAGGAAGTTGATACCGTCCACCAAGATGACGTCGGCACCACTGGTGACAAGTTCCATGCCATCCTTGCCGATGGGGAAGGTGCCGCCCGTGTACAGCTGCAGGTCAAGCGTCCCGCCACTACGTTTGTTGATACCCTCGCACACCTTGACCAAGGACTTTGCGGTCTGCTCGTTGTCTACAAATTTTGTCGTGACCTTGATCACGCGCGGACCAGACGACTTTGACGTGGAAGCTGTCGACTCTGCACCGCCTTGAGCAAAGAGAGATGCGGATGCGAGCATACCGAGAATCACGCAAAGAGCTCTAACTTTTTTCATGAAAACCTCCTCTTCAAAAACTCCTTTTTGAACCTGACTTCAAGTCTACCATGCGCAATTCCCTTGTCAACAAATATCCAAATCGATAAGAAATAGATAAAATATTCTTCAAAAACTCTCTCGTACGCAATTATGAAAAAGACAGAATTTTCTCCCTTTCGTTTTCCAAAACACGGTACAACACCATGGTTTTTACTTGATTTCCACAGGAACCATATGGTTGGTCCATAGTGTTTTTCCTATCATGATATTGCGATTACACAATGAGTAAAATCAGGCATCGCCAATGCCGAGGAAAACTGAAGCACCCACGAGAAACACTTCAGGAAAGCGACCGGATCCACTCGGTTTTGTTGACCAGATACCACGAAGGAAGGCACTTGAAAACCTGGTCGCTGTTCAGGCAGATGACGACCGCAACCGGGGACGCATGTACGACGAACGCCATGAAAAGGGAAAGAGGAATGACGACGGCCCAGATACTGACCAGGTTCATCTTCACTACGCTTTTGGTGCAGCCTCCCGCTTTCAGCACCGCGTTGTTCGGCATCTCATAGGACATGCCGACGAACGTGACAGGCAGGACAAGCAAGAACTGGCGCATCAGCCCCATCGCCTCAGGACTCAGGTGGTACAGGCTCATGACCGGACGGCTGATGGCAAAGAGGAACAACCCGCTGGCAACACCGATGGCAAGGAAGGCTGCCTGCAACTGCCTGCTGATCCGCTTGACCCTGTCACGATCCCCCTCCCCGATGGCTTTGCCGATGACGACGCCGGCGGCGCTCGCCGAACCGACGGCGGTCGATTTGACCAGCAGATACAGGGTGGAACTTGCGCTGTTGGCAGCTATGGCGGCAGCTGTCATGTGGCCGAGGATCACCGTCTGCATCGCCGTGTTCAACCCCCACAGCGCGGCATTGAAGACCAAAGGTCCGGTCAGGCGGAAATAGCTGCCTGCCAGCCTGTGGTCGACCACCATGTAATCAGAGGGACGCAGTTTCAGCGCGAGCTTACGGAAGCGGACAAAGGCCAGCAGCACGACCAGTTCGATGATCCTGCAGGAAAGAGTGCCGATGGCGGCTCCCTCCACGCCCATCTCAGGAAAACCGAAGCGGCCGTAAATCAACGTGTAGTTGATACAACAGTTGACCACCAGGGCGAGGATGGAAAGGAAGAAGGAGATGCGCACCACCTCGATCGACCGGAGCGTCGCCAGCACAATCTGGGTGACGGCAAAGAAGCAATAGGAGAAACGGACGATGGAAAGGTAGCGCGCGCCTTCGGCGATGATCGCCTCGTCATCGGTAAAGACCAACAGCACCTGCCGGGGAAACAGGGAGGCCAAGGCAAAAAGGATAAGGGAGATGCCGATCGCCAAGCGCATGGCCAGGCTGGAAATCCGTCTCATCGGCTCCAAATCCCGGGCGCCCCAATAGCGGGCGCAGAAAATCACCACACCGTCGCCCAGCGCCATCAGCAGCTGCTGGTAGATGAACTGCACTTGGTTGACCGCGGCCACGCCGCTGAGGGCCGTCTCGGCATACCCTCCCAGCATCAAGTTGTCAGCCAGGTTGACCGACAGCGTCACGACATTCTGGAGCACCAGCACGAAGGCGAGGGAGGCGAAGGAAACGAGGGGGCTCATACCAGATGGATCCTCATCCATGTTCCGCTCTTATAGCGAGCGATGAAGAAGGTAGAGCGGAATACCCAATCAACGCACATGGCCACCCAGACCCCGATGATCTTCCACCCGAGCACCACGCCAAGCAGGTAAGCTCCCAAGAGCCGGCAGAAGACGATGGAGAAGGCGCCGACGGCCAGCGTGTAGCGCACATCCCCTGCCGCCCGCAGCGTGTTGGGAAGGTTGAAGGAAAGCGGATGGAGCAGCATGGCCACCCCTTCGTGGATGACCACCAGCCAGACCGTCAGCCTCCACGCCTCGTCCGAAAGCCCGTAAAGCAGACGGATTGCCGGAAGCAGGGCGATGGTGGCGCCGCCGAGGATGACGATGGAAAGGTGGCTCATCAGGATCAATTTGCGGGTATAGTACTTGGCCTGGCCGTATTCCCCCGCCCCGACACAGCGCCCGACAATCGGGATGACTGCCAGATTCATGGCCCTGCTGACGGTGATGCCGATCGTATCAAGACTGTTGGCTACCCCGTTGGCGGCAATCTGGGCAGTTCCGAACAGGGCGATGATCGAGACCACGATGACTCGTCCGAGCTCGAAGAACCCATTCTCCATGCCGTTGGGAATCGCGATGTAGAGAATCTTGTGCAGCACGTCCCGGTGCCAGGAAACAACCTCATGCCTGGCAATCCGTACCTCGCCGCCCTCGCGGGAAAGGATGGCTGTCAGGCAAATGGCGGCGAACATGCGGCTGACCAAGGTGGGAACCGCCACGCCGGCCACGCCCGCATGCAGGACGAAGATGCCGATCGCGTTCCCGGCCACGTTGATCAGGTTCATGACCAGCGAGACCCGCATGGTGACGGAGGTTTTCTGGATCGAGCGCAACAAGGCTCCTGCAGCATTGTACAGGCCGAGGAAAGGAAACGAGAGGCTGGTGATCAGGAAATAGGTGGTCGCCGCCCCCATCACGTCATCATCAATCGAACCGAAAAGCCCGCGAAGGAGCTGTTTGTTGAAAACCAAGCAGAGGAAGGTGACCGACAAACTGGTCAGAAGGCTGACCGTGTAGAGCTGGCTGGCCGCCAGGTTCGCCTGCTTCTGGTTCTTGTGGCCGAGATACTGGCTGACGATGACCGCCCCGCCCGTGGCGACAGCGGCAAGGATGGTGGCCACCAGGTTGTTGACCATGTCTACCAGGGAAACGCCGCTGATCGCCGCCTCGCCGGCATTGGAAACCATCATGGTATCCGTGATGCCGACCAACATCACCAATGTCTGCTCGATGACAAGGGGGACGATCAGCTGTTTCAAATCCGCGTTGGAGAACAGCAGCTTCGGGGAATCCATAGGAAGGACTCTACCCTCTTATCTCTTTTGGAGCAAGACAAGCGGGCTCTTTCAAGCGTCGCCTCCACTTCCAACAGACATCTTTCCGCTCTATGGTCTCGCAGGTCAAGGCGCGGCTTTCCCGGACCAGGTCCTTGACCAGCTCGTCATCCACCGTCCCGTCCATCCTGATGGAGATCCAGTTCTGTTTGTTCATGTGGTAGGCGGGCAGGAATCCGGGCATCGCCATCATCGCAGGCGCAAGATTCCTGTCCACCTTCACGTCAACCAGCTCGCACTCCTCGCCCTTGGGAAGGACGGCAAGCAGGTACCACTTGCGGTTCTCATGGTTGCGGAAGACCGCGTTGTTGCCGACATTCTTGAAAGGAAAGTCAGGCCGCTCGCCGAAGGCCTCGAACACCCAGTCGCTGATCCGGTTGAGTTGCCCGCTGACAAAGTACCTGGTGGTGCCATACCGGTCGGCTACCTGTTTCAGAAACTCCAGGTAGGCCATACGGACACGGGAGACGAAGGCCCCCTTCTGCCCCACGGCACGAAGCGGAAGGTACTCCTCGTCCAGGGCACATTCAATCAAACGTCCGGTTGCCGTCCCGTCGGGATGGATGACCAGCTCGGCATGGAACCTTCCCTCCATCACCAGAGCGCCGACATGGAATCCCTGGGAGTCTTCCCTCACCCCTTCTTTCCGGAGCAACTGCGGGTCGAAGGTGGTTTTCCGAAAGAAGTCGCTCTCGATGCTCATACCTTGAAGCTGCCGATCAGGGCCATGACCTGCTTTTCGGTAAGCGTGTTGTCCTTCGCCGCCAGCTGCCAGTGGTCCCAATGCAGGGGATCCTGCTCCAGCCCCGGCCAGTGGACGACCCGCTCCCGCTTGATATGGGGACCGAAGGTACAGCTGATGGTGGTCACCTTTCCCTCGGGCCGCCAAGGACGCATGAAGGCCACGCTCTCGTCGACACAGCCGGCCACCTCGGCGGTGAACCGGCACTGGAAGAAAACGAAACCCCGCTCCCCTTGTTTGCCTGACGGGGCGGCCACATAGCCCGGATGCAGGCTGACCAGGTCGCAGTCGTTGAACAGAGCCTCGGCCCCGCCGAAGATGAAATCGATGTCGCCCCGGATGGTGCTGTGCTCCACGACCACCTCGCTTTTCCGACGAGGGGCATAGGCTCTTGGCCCCCGGAAGCCTCCCGGCTCCCGTTCCTTCTCGGGTAGCGGGGCGAGGAAAAGGGTGTCCTGGAAGCCGTTCAACCGCACGTGGGAAAGATGGGCGTGGCGCACGTCCAGGTAGAGGGCGACTGCCTGCCCCACCTTGCATCCGACACCGGCGAAGTTGGAGATGTTCAGGTCCTTGATGACCAGACGCTCCCCAGAGAAAAAGGCGGTGTAGCTTCGGAAGGTGCCCAGCTGGTTGCCGTCCGGAGCGATCTGCCGGGCTCCTTCCTCGAAGACGATGCTGGTCTCTTCTTCCCCGCTTCCCACCAAGGTCAGGTCCTGATGGTCGCTAAACAGCTTTTCATGGTAGACCCCTCCGGGCAGGTGGACGATGGCGGGAACGTCATAGGGAATGGCGTTCAAGGTTTCCTGAATGGTCTGGTATTCTTTTCCAACGGTAAGTTCCATGCCACCGATTATACACCACCATGCCTTCTTCATCACCAGTTGGAAAACCAACAGCTTTTTCCCGGACAAAGGGGTATGGTAGAGCCAGAACGGAGGCACGCCATGAAGTATGTAGTGGATCAAGATGTGTGTATTGGATGTGGGTTGTGTGAAAGCACTTGTCCCACGGTTTTCTCCCTGAACGCCGACGGAAAAGCCGTCGCCGAGGACCGGGAGGTCGAAGCCGCTGAGGAAAGTTCCGCAGCCGAGGCCAAGGAGAACTGCCCGGTCGGCGCCATCAGCGAGGCGTGACATGGTCTTCTCTCTGGAACGGGACAACCAGCCGGTCGAAGGTTGCACGGTCAGCCAGCAGATTGCCGCTGACATGGTGGTCTTCAGCCTTGCCAAGGGTACCGATATCAGTGCGGAGAGCTATCAGGAACGGAAAATGGTCCTTGTCCTCGCGGGAGAGATCGAGCTCTTCCTCCTGGACGGGACCAGCTGGAGGCTGGCGAAGAACGACTGCGTCATCACCCCCAGGAACGTCCCCTTCGGCGCAAGGAGCGCTGACGGAGCCATCTATCTCGAAGTGATTCTCAAGGAAGGCAACCAAATGGATCAGAAACTGCAGGCAGGAGAGGTGTTCCACCTCGCTTCCCTCGTACCGTATGCCGCCGGCCGGATCGTCAACCGCGACATCATCAGTGGCCGGCATATGAAGTTCGTCGTCATGAGCTTCGATGCGGGAACCGGACTCGGCGAACATGCCGCCCCGGGGGACGCGATTGTGTTCGCCTTGGACGGAGAGGCTGTCATCGGCTACGAGGGAAAGGAATACCCGATCAAAGCCGGCGAGCAATTCCGCTTCGCCAAGAACGGCAGGCACTCGGTCAAGGCCGAAAGACCATTCAAGATGGCCCTGCTGCTCACCTTGGACGAGTAATTCCTTTGGCCATACAGAGGTAGTACGATGCAGAAACATCCCATGCTTGCCCTTTGAATCGCCATTCTTTTGGTTTCCACCACGGTCAGCACCATCGACAAGTACGGCAACGTCATCTTCGCCATGCCGAACGCGGAGCTGCAAAGCCAAGGCTTCGAGGCCGGTGACATAGTCACGTTGACCATCGGAGCCCACCTGGTATCTGAAGGAACGGGTCGGGCTGACGGAAACGGAAACCGAGCTCAAGGCCCTGAAAGAAGCGCTTTCCTGACCGGAACCCGAAAGCTCACAGGTCGTTGCGCACCAGATCCTCGAGGGATTCGCGGCGCACCGCCACATAGGAGGTCCCGCCTGAAAGCATGACCGTCGCGGGCCGGGGCAGCCGGTTGTAGTTGGATGCCATCGAATAATGGTAGGCGCCGGTAGTGCACAATGCGATGATATCCCCGCGATGGATGGAGGATGGAAGCATCACTCCCGCTTGGATGATATCCCCGCTCTCGCAGCAACGACCGACCACGGACGCCTTGAAATCACAGGGCTCCGCCATCTTGTTCGCCGCGTACAGGGTATACTTTGCCTTGTACAGGGCGTAGCGAGGACTGTCTCCCATGCCGCCGTCAATCGAGACATAGCTCTTGTAACCGGGAATAGTCTTCACCGTCCCGACCGTGTAGAGCACCATGCCTGCGTCAGCCACGATCGAGCGACCGGGTTCCATGTGGATTTCCGGCTCGCGGATGCCAAGCCTCTCGCAGGTGGAGTGGATTGTCCTGGCCACCTCGTCTACCTTGACGTCGATATCCAGGTGCGGGTCTGACTCCACATACCGGACCCCATACCCGCCCCCCAGATCCAGCTGTCGGGCCTCGTACCCATACTTCCGCTTCATCTCCGCGATGAAGTCCAGCATCTTCACGGCAGCGCGCTCAAAGACATCCTCGGCGAACACCTGCGAGCCAACGTGGCAGTGGAAACCACACAGCTCGACATGAGGCTGCTTCAGGACAAATCCCACCAAATCGGAAGCCTGCCCGGTCTCGATGGCGACGCCAAACTTCGAATCCACCTTTCCAGTGGAAATCGCCTCGTAGGTGTGCGGGTCGATTCCCGGAGTCAGGCGGAGCAACACCTGCTGGCGGAAATTCCGTTTCCCGGCTTCGCGCTCGACCGCCTTGATCTCCTCTGCATTATCGGCGACGAAATATCCGACATGGTTGTCCATCGCATATGCGACGTCCCAGTCGGTCTTGTTGTTCGAATGGAAATACGCCTTGGAAAGGTCGAATCCTGCCTGCAGGGCGGTATAGATCTCGCCCGAGGAGACGACGTCGATTCCCATCCCCTCTTCCTGCATGATCTGGTACATCCGTTTGAAGCAATTGGCCTTGGAGGCGTAGAGCGGAACCGAGCCAGGGCCGAAATTCCTGGCAAAGGCGGCCTTATAGGTCCTGCAACGGCTACGAATCCGTTCCTCGTCCATCAGATAGAGCGGAGTCCCGTACTCCTGCGCCAGGGAGACGGTATCCTGGCCTGCGAACAGCAGGTGGGAACCGTCTCTCGAAACCGAAATATTCTCGCAAATCATCGGTTTACCGCACCTCTCCGGCAGCCAGTTTCTTCTGCAGCCAATCCTTGCCGTCGACAAAGCGGCTGACAATGAAAGAGACCACGTAGTCGCCGGCGGCGTTGATCATGGTCGCCGGGGGATCGACCAGGTTGCCGATGGCGACCAGAATCGGGAAGGCAAGCTCCATCTCGTTGGGGAAGAAAATGGTGCAGATGATGTACTCTCCGATATAGCCGCCACCCGGAACACCGCTCATGCCGACCGAAGAGAGCACCGCGACCAGGACGATGAAGGGAAGCTGGGCCCACGACATCGGATAACCGAGCACGCCGAGGACAAAAGCGATCTTCAGGACACAGGAGAAACTGGAGCCGTCCATGTGCATCGTCGCGCCAAGGGGAACGACCATCTCGGAAACATCTTTCGAGATGCCGGACTCCTCAGCCACCGCCATGTTGGTGGGAATCGTGGCGACGGACGAGCAGGTGCCAAGGGAAACCACCGCCGGCCTGGCAAGGTGGTGGAACATCACCTTCACCGCCCCCTTGCCACCGCCGATAGCCGCGAAAAGCGGGAAGGCGGTGAACAGATAGACGAAGCAGAGCGGATAGTAGACGGCAAGAGCCCTGCCGTAGGAACCAGCGACCAGTTGCGGACCATAGTCGGCGATCAGACCGGCAAAAATGGCGAAGAAAGCGACCGGAGCGTAGTAGGTGATCACCTGCACGAACTGCAGCATCACTTTGGTCAAGGCGTCAAGGAACGAGGTCATCACCCCTTCCCCGTGCTCGACCAGGTTGACCGAAAAGCCGAAGAGCAGGGAAAAGACAATCAGCGGCAGCATCGCACGGCGGGAAATCAGGCCGGGGAAATCACTGGCGGTAAAGAAGTTCACCACCATCTGCCCCATCGTCGCGTGATCGCCGATCTCCTCGGTGACAACATCGGTCCACGGTACCAATACCGGAGGGAAAATCTTCATCAGCACGAACATGACCACAGCGGCGAAGGCACCGGTGACCAGAAACGTGGCAACTGTCGCGCCAAGGATCTTGCCTGCGCGACTGCGTGACCGCATGGAGGCGATGGAGGAGGCGATCGAGCCAAAGACCAACGGAACCACGATGCAGAACATCATATTGATGAAGACCTGGCCGAGCGGCTGGATCAAGGTGGCAAAGCCGGGAGCAACCGCTCCCACCACCGAGCCAAGCACCATGGCGGCGATCAGAATCAGCAGGAATCGATAATTTTTCATGACGTCTTGTTTTTCCATAACGTCCTCCTCAAGCAAAAGAGTCTTTTCAAGAACTAGCTTGTAACATATCGCTCCCGTATTCTTTTGGTCAATACATTTTGTATTATATTTCACAATTTGTATCGAATCGTAACATATTATCCGTCAGCTTTCCCCTTTCCAACAAAGCAGCAATTCCAAGTTGCACACGACGGCAAGGAGGACTGCCTATGCTGAAAATCATGCCGAGGAACTTCAATACGAGGCGAGCTCTGGTCCGCTCCCGAGCACAAGCTCTCCTTCAAGGAGCTGGAACTGCGGCTCCATCTCGCCCAGTCCACCACCTTCTGCACGGTCACCCGCCTCGAGAAAAAGCAGTTCGTACGGAAACTCGGCGATCCCACCGACAAGCGGGTGAAATACGTGCAGCTCAGGGAGAAAGGTTCTTCCATCTGCGCCCATTTCTTTTCAGACAAGGAAGAGCAACAGCGTATCCAGAATCTCGGATTGACCCCGGAGGAGCTTTCCCGACTGAACATGTTGCTGGGAAAGGTGCTCAAGCACCTGGATGCCATCAACGACTAGGAAGCCCGCGCCAATCCTTGCAGACATCAATCCAGGCAACGGGCTTCACATACCTGTCCAGCTCATCCGGCGAGAAGGGAATCGCACTGTGGTCGTCGCCCCCGGCGGAATAGACCTTGTCATACCGTCTGAGCGAGACATCGAGATAGACCTTCACGCCTTCCTTCAGGCCGAACGGACAAACGCCGCCCGGGGCATGACCGGTCAAGGCTTCCACCTGGTCGAAGGGAATCATGCTTGCCTTCTGGTGGAAATACGCCTTGTACTTGGGGTTGGAGATCCTGGCATCGCCCGCCATGCAGACCATGACCGGCCCTCCATCAGTCAGAAACGACAGGGACTTCATGATTTGTCCCGCTTCACGGCAACCGATGGCGGCGACGGCATGCTCCACCGTGTCGATGCTGTCTTTCAGCAGCATCTCCCGGCCAGCAAGACCGTTCTGTCGCAAAAAAGCCCGCACATCCTGATACGACATCGTCTCCTTCCTCTTGCAAGGCAGTGTACCGGAAAAGGGGGAACCATGTCGCCATCCGTGCCTGGTGTATGGTAGGATAAGCTATGTTCTACGCAACCAACAAACCCCATAAACATGCCAAGGAAGAACTTTCCCGTATGTTGCAGAGCCTTTCCATCGGCCAGACCGTCACCATCGCCACAAGGGACGAGCAGGTCACCGGCCCCATCTCCCTCATCCAGCCTGACGCGGGGCTGGTCACCATCTACGGCAGGACCTTCGACCTGGATGACATCCATGACATCCAAAAGGAGCCGATTTCCCTGTAATGGCGCTTTCCCGTGAAGAAGTCTTCAAGATGCTCAGAGAGAAGCAGGTGGCCTACCGCATGGTCGCCCATCCGGCTGTCTTCACGATGGAGGAGATGGAGAAGCTCGGCCTAGGCGAGGACACCCAGGCTGTCGCCAAGAATCTGTTCCTTCGTGACGACAAGAAACGGAACTACTACCTGGTCGTCATCAAAGGAGACAAGCGCGTCGACTTGAAAGAGCTCAGGAAAACCATCCAGAGCAGGCCGCTTTCCTTTGCCTCGCAAGAAGAGCTGGGCCAGTACCTTGGCCTGAAAGCCGGATCGGTCACGCCGCTGGGAATCCTCAACGACACCGAGCGGAAGGTGGCCGTCTTCATCGACCAGGATTTCCAAGGCGGAGAAATCGCCGTCAATCCCGAGAGAAATACCGCAACGCTCTGGATGCGGACAGAAGACCTGAAAAGAATAATCGAACTGCATGGCAATCAGGTCAGCTTCATCCGCCTCGACCCATGACTCCTAAGCCCATACCGGCTTGTCGTGTGCAGACGTCTTTTTCAGCAGGGTGATGACGACGATGTACATGGCAACGACGAAAAGCAGGAAAACCAGCATGGTCTCTCCTGTCTCCCGCATCAGGCAGAAGTCATAGATGCCATGGAGCAGCATGGCGGAGAACCATGCGAAAAAGAGACAGATCTTCTGCGCCATTTTCCTGCCACGGATGTCGTAATGCTTGGCGAGTCCGTAGAAGACCCCCATGAACACGGAAAATCCGAGATGCCCAGGAACGGCGAGAATCGCACGGGGAAGCGCCACTTGCAGTCCGTAGCTGAACACGTACTTCACGTTCTCGAACATGGCGAAACCCATCGAAGTGAAACATGCGTAGACGATTCCATCGAACCGGAAGTTGAAATCGGGAATATACCAACTCCGCTTCTTCAGGAAGAAGAACTTCGTCCCTTCCTCCACCGCCGCAACAACGAAGAAGGCGAAGAACAACGTGTATATCGGGCTGTCCCGGGAGATGCCCACATCGAGCACGATCGACCCGACAAACTCGAGCAGGATCGAGAGAAGAGCGGCCTTGACGCCTTGGACGACAAGCGAACCAAGCAAGCGCGGATCCTCTTTCTCCACCTTGTCCAGATGGTAGACATACCTAAGCAAGAAAAAACCAGGAATGAGTGCCGCGCCAAGATAGATGAGCGCCAGAAGTTCGAAAGGCCACAAGAACAGCATCGCGTTTTCCTCCCGCATCGACAGAATGGATCCGTCTTCTCCAAATGTGCCCAAGAGATGCAGGACAATCAAGAGCGAGAAGCCGATTTCCCTCTCCAAAGCCAGCCATGGCTGGCTGAAAACAAGAGACCGGACGAACGCCGGCCTCCTGTCAATCGATTTCTCTTCGGTTCCACTCAGTCCCCAAGCACATGCACCGATTCAGGAGCGAAGACCAGACGGCAGGCATCGCCTACCTTGTAGACTTTCTTGTTCTTCGGATTGGGCTCTTCCAACTTGACCAGGGTATCGCCGACCATGACGTGGTAGTTCTGATAGGAACCCATGAAACAGGAAAGCACCACCTTGCAGGGCACCCCTCCCTCGTCGGCAAGCGTTGCCGCCTCGGGGCGGAGCACTGCCGTGTAGGTCTTGCCTTCCTGCATCGCATCATCGCCAACGACACGCACCGGATTGCCATGCACCTCGAGGATGCAGAGGCCCTTCTCGTCCCGTCCCGTCATCTTCCCCCTGAGGAAGTTCGCCTCACCGATGAAATCGGCGACGAACTCGTTGACCGGATGATAGTAGATTTCCTGGGGGGTGCCGACTTGGGCGACCTCTCCATGGTTCATGATGATGATCTTGTCGCTGATGGCCATGGCTTCACTCTGGTCGTGGGTGACGTAGACAGCGGTGATGCCGACCTCCTGCTGGATACGGCGGATCTCAGTCCGCATCGAGACACGCAGCTTGGCGTCCAGATTGGAAAGCGGCTCGTCGAACAGCAGCACGGAAGGCTCGATGACCAAAGCACGGGCCAAGGCGACACGTTGCTGCTGGCCACCGGAAAGCTGGTTGGTCATGCGGCTTTCCATGCCGGAAAGCTGCACCAGCTCAAGGATCTTCGTCACTTTTTCCTTGATCACCTCGTGGGGGAACTTGCGCAGTTTCAAGCCATAGGCGACGTTGTCGAAAATATTGTAATGGGGAAGCAACGCATAACTCTGGAAGACCATGGCGGTATCGCGTTTGTTGGGCGTCAGGCTGTTGATTGGATCGTCACCAAGATAGATTTCGCCCGAGTCCGGGCTCTCGAAACCGGCAATCATGCGTAGCGTAGTCGTTTTCCCGCAACCAGAGGGTCCGAGCAGGGTCACGAAACTCCCCGGCTCGATGGTAAGGTTCGCATCCTTGACGGCGTAGAAATCCTTGCCGGTCTTCGGATCCTGATAAATTTTCGAAATGTGCTCCAAACGGACGCCTTTCTTGATTTTTTCCATACTTACTCAGTCTCCTTGATTTTTCTGCTGGTGCCGAAGTATTTGATGAAGAGGTTCATCAGGAAGACGGCTCCATAGGTGATGAGGATCAGGATGGTCGCGAAGGCGCAGGCGAGACTGTAGGCGCCTTTCTCCGCGAACTCATTGATCTGGACGGTAATCAGCAGGAACTGCGGCGTGACCAGCAGGATGATGGCCGAGATAGCCGTGATGCTGCGGACGAATGCGGTGACCAGACCGCTGAGGAACGAATCCTTGATCAGCGGAAGGGTGACCGTTGTGAACACCTTCAGACTGTCTGCGCCCATGTCGTACGCCGATTCCTCAATCGACTTGTCTATCTGCCGCAAAGCGGAAATGCCACTGCGCGTTCCAGTCGGAAGCGAACGGACGATGAAGACGATGACCAGAATCAAGCCGGTACCGTAAATCCCCTGCAAGAAACCGGTGCGGAACACACCGCCAGCGAAGCCGCGGATGTAGCCGACACCAAGAACGGTACCGGGAACGGCCATGGCGAGCATGGAGACCACCTCGATGAAGCCTTTGGCCGCGAACTTCCGCTTGACAATCAGGTAGGAGATGATCATCGACAGCAGGGCGGTGATCGGCGCGGCAATCAGCGACAGGACAAACGAGTCCTTGAACGCCTTCAGACCACGATATCTGGTGAAGACCTGTTGGAACCATTTGCCGGTCAGCGGGAAGAACTTGTAGCCCCAGGTCGGGAACAGGGAACCGATGGGGACGCACAGGTACATGACGATGACGAAAATCGAGACCAGCGAGCAGAAGATGGTAAGAGGAATCTTCACGCTGGGATCGACAATCAACATGCGGGCCCTCGATGCCTTGCCGGTCAGCGTCGCGGTGGACTTGGCCTCAAGATAGTACTTCTGGACGATGAACATCAGCATCGTGATCGAGAGCAGGACGACCGCCATGGCGGAGGCGCCGGCCTTGTCGTAGTTGCCGGTAATCTGCAGATAGATGGTCGTCGCCAAGGTATCATAGGAACCACCGATCAACATCGGGTTGGCGAAGTCGGCAATCGATTCGATGAAGGTGACCAGGAAGGCGTTGCCGAGACCAGGCAGCATCAGCGGAAGCGTCACGCTGGTGAACACCTTGAAGCGGCTCGCTCCCATGTCGCGGGCAGCCTCCTCCAAGGACGGATCGATATTCTTGAGCAATCCCTTGAGCATCATGTAGCAGACCGGGAAGAAGGTCATCGCCTGGACGATGACGATACCCCAGAAACCATAGACGCTGTGGTCGTAGATTCCCATCAGGTAACGGGTGATGATGCCCGCCTTTCCGAACAGCATGATCATGGAAAGGGAAAGGACGAACGGAGGGGAGACGACAGGCAGCAGGGATACCACCTGGAACAGCCCTCCGACACATTTTCCCATCCTTACGTATACCTCGACATAGGCGAACAGCAGGCCGATCGCCGTGGAGATCAGCCCTACGACGAAACCGACACGAAGCGTGTTGGTGATCGCCTTGTTGAAGTTGGGCATGTGGAAGATCCGGATAAAATTGCTGAGTGACAACTTGCCGCCTGCAATCACGCTGTCGACCAGCAGGATGGCGAGCGGATACAAAATGAACAGGGTGAGGAAGGCAATCAGCACGACGATTGTCGTCACCATGATGGGATCGGCGAGCAGTTTCTTCCTGTCCAGCGCCGAACCTTGTCTTGTAGCCATGAGAACTCCTCGTAACGAGTATGCATACAGCACGTGGAAGAGGATGGTGTCCCCTACCATCCTCTTCCAGCGTGGAACCTTGTTATTTGACCTGCAAGCGGCCTTCGTTCAGGTCGGCACCAGAGTTCGCCAATGCGTTCATGATGTCGCTGATGTACTGCTTGGTATTCTTGGTCGCGTCGTCAAAGTCGTAATTCATGACGTTGTTGGGATCAAGACCGAACTCGGTAGCCTGTTTGGGCTGCTCGGCATTGTCGATGACCAGGAACTGGTAGGAACCATAGTTCTTCGCCTGGTTCACGCAGTCCGGAGACAGCGCGTACTCAAGCCACAGCTTGGCGGCGTTGGAATGCTTGGCGCCTTTGAACATGGCGGTCGCTCCAATCTCGCAGGACGTGCCGGAGGAAGGAATGACCAGTCCGATGTTGGCATAGCCGTTGTCCACGATCTGGTAGATACCGTCGTGGAGGAATCCGATACCGATCGTGCACTCGCCGATACCGACGTTCTTGGAGGGGCCGGAACCGCTCTTGGTGTAGACCTCGATGTTCTTGTCCAAGGCGACCAGGTACTTGATGCCTTCGTCATGGCCGTACTTCTGGATGACGGTGTTCAGGATCAGCTTGGCCGTACCGGCAGTGTTGTAGTTGGACATCCAGATCAGGCCTTTGTACTTCGGGTCGGTCAGGTCAGCCCAATCTTTTGGGGGCTCGAGGTTGCGTCTGGCAAGCTCGTCCTTGTTGTACATGAAACCAAGAATACCCGTGTAGATACCATACCACAGGTTGTCCTTCTGCTTATAGACCGGCTTGGTGATATGGGAAGCGTTCTTGGCGTCGTAGCGCTCCAGCAGACCCTCGCTCGCCAGGATGTTGTACGGATCGGTGGTACCGCCAAAGAAGACATCGGCAGAAGGATTGCCCTTCTCTTCCTCGATCTTCGCCTGGACCTCGCCGGTGGAAAGGCGCTGGCGGCTGACCTTGATGCCGAACAGCTTCTCGAAGTTGTCGCAAGCCGCGTTCAGGTATTCTTCCTCGCAGGAGCCATACACGACCAGCTCGCCCTCGGCCTTGGCGGCGGAGACAAGTGCGTCATCATACCCGGGAACCCCAGCGGGAGCCGGCGTGGTGGCGGTGGATTCTTTCTGACCCTGGGCGAACAGCGCGCCACAAGCCAGCAAAGCGCTCAACACAACAAGTACTTTTTTCATGTGAAACCTCCTCAGGTTTTCTTTCCCCATTGTATATGCCGTTTTTGGTTGTCCGCAACAAAAGAAAGAAAAAAATCGATGCGAAATAAACAAATTTCGCAATACTGTAACAATTTATCTGAAGTGTCTCTTTGGATACCGTCTTCCTTTCCAACCGTGAAACGTCATCGTTCTCGCCAAGGTTCCCGGTTGCATTTGTCCTTACTGTGTATGCTCGTTGGCAATGACTTATATTTTTGTGCGGATGCATGTCCTGCAGATACCTTTATTTCGCTTTCATACTTGCTTTTTCCCGTAGTTTTATCATTCGAAGGTTCGACTCGACCTGCTATTTCCGGTCATTTTGGAAATGACAGTTTGCATGTCGGTTGGAAGAACGCCATGGACAATACGATGACAATTACGGTAGGCAATGGGCTGGAATGGGACTACACGACCATCCAACAGGCCCTTGATGCGGTTCCCTATGCCACGAGGGCGGTCATCAGGATCCAGCCGGGAATCTATTGGGAAAAGCTTTTTTCCGACAAGCATGACATCACCTTGATAGGCGCAGGAGAGGGCAAGACCACCATCATCTACGGCGACGCAGGCAAGACCATGCTGGCGGAAGGCCGCAAACGGGGAACGTTCCGTTCCGCCACAGCCTTCTTCTCCGGCGAGAAACTATGCCTCAGCCGGCTGTCCATCGTCAACGACGCGGGATACGGGGCGACCATCGGACAGGCGGTCGCGCTGTATGTCGATGTGCGGGAGGCCGAGCTCGAGCATGTGACGCTCTCCGCCCATCAGGACACCCTGTTTTTAGCTCCGTTGCCTCCCGAACCGAGGGAACCGGACGGTTTCTACGGGCCCCGCATGCCCACTCCACGGAACATGACGACCACACTGGCCAAGGACTGCACGATCGAGGGAAATGTCGATTATATCTTCGGTGGAGGAGATGCGCTGTTCGAACACTGCATGGTCATTTCCAACGGCGGAGGCTATGTCACCGCCCCGTCAGGCTGGCGGAAGGACCGGGGACTGGTCTTCGACCACTGCGTGTTCACCAGCCATGACACCCCGGACGGCTCGGTCTACCTGATGCGGCCCTGGAGGCCGAAAGGCAAAGCCACCTTCATCCATTGCCGCTATGGGTCGCACATCCACCCTGACGGGTATTCGCTCTGGCACGGACAGGACGATCCCTTCACCTTTGCCGAGTACGACGTGGCAGCGCCCTGTCCAATCACGAGAAACCGGAGGGCATGTACACTCACCCAGGCACAGGCGAAGGCGTGTGAGCCGTCAATGAAATTTGGGGTCAATAAGCCGTCAATGATTATTTGGGTCCGGAATCCGTCAATGAAAACTTGAGGTTTCCCAATTCGGTTCCAAGGATAGGGAGTCAATGCGGTTTCGGACGTTTGGATAGGATCTTTGGCCTGACAACTTTTCCGTCGGGAAGTCTCATGAGGATGTCGTCATCCGGCCTCACGACAATCTCCACAGAAGAGGAGAAATAGTCCTTCAGAAGACGGCCTCTGGAATCCCTTGGGCAGGACCAGATAACCGCCACGGAAAGCGACGCTCCCGCTTTTGCTGACGACAGCCTTGAAGTGAGGACAGAACTCCATGTCCAGGATGTCCTTTCGGATCCTGCCCTTCCAGAAAGGTTCCGGATCCGATGCCTTTCTCCGGAACTCGTGGTTGAACCTCTTCAGGAAGGCAGGAAAGAATGCGTTTGCGGCGGTCTCATCCTTGATTCCGTTGAGGGCGAATTCCTTCACGAGCCTGTCCTGAAGCGTCAGCCACAATCTCTCGATTCTGCCCTTGGCGGGGCCGCTGCAAGCGAAGACGATGTCAATATCCAGGTCTTTCATCGAACGGGAGAACTGGGTCTCTGCCACAGCGGTGCCGGAGAAGTCCTCTGCTACAGGATCCTTCGATGTCCTTCTGGCATTGTTTGCCCTGAAGGTTCCCCTGCGATCCACATAGATTGACTGGTAAAGCCCTGTACTGTCGTTGGCGAGGCGCATGAGATTCCCGTAGCCGCTGGTGGTTTCCTCCTTCTCCATCCAGAGCGCGAAGACCCTGCCTGTCGCATCATCCATGATGCCGTAGAGATGATGGTAGGATGGATTGCCGGTGTCCGGATCAATGCCTTCCTGGAACCAGTCGTGCTTGGATGCATCCGCCTGGCCGAGCTCTCCGGCATGTGCCCTCGGCTCCCTTCTGGAATGGACTGCTGCTCGCCGTCTCGCCTTGGGAACCCTGAATCCGGCTTCCCTGAGTATCCGTCCGACCGAGCTGTCCGAGATGCCGATGTGCTCAATGTCCCTGAGCATCGATGAGAAGTGGGCAAAGTTGAAATCGGTGTATTTGTCCCTGTAGAGGCTGGCTATCTTCTCTCTGGTGCTATCGGGAATGCTTCGGCTGGAGCGGTTGTTCTCCCTGCCGTCAACGGCAACCGAGTCGATGCCGTCCCTGGCTGCCTTGGCAACGATGTTGCGCATCTGCTGCTCGCAGAGACCCAGGATCCTTGCCCCGGAGGCAAAGCTCCTATACCCGTTGAGTATCGCATCCACGACCCTTATTCTCTGCAATCTGTCCTTGTGCTTCCTCATGGAAATCCTCCAGATACCAGAAGGACAGATGACTGTTGTTTCAGCAAGGGAAAAACCCAATAATCACTGACGGTTCACACTCACGGTTGCTTTTGTTGCATCGTAGAACCTATAGTTACTATAACTTCAATACCTTTTTCGAAAATTTGTAGAAAGAATCCATGACAACGCAACATTCATGCAACGTTATTATGCCTGGTGTTGCATGATGCGCGAACCCATCACTCCCGGTACTTCACGTGGTCGATGACATAGGAAACAACAGTCGCCCCGTCAATTCCAGACCGATCGATAAGGATATCATGGCTCCGCTCTTCCTCGGTGTAGTTGACTGCGATGATGCTACGCTCCCTCTCCCGGTTCCCATCCCAGGATAGAAGACGATACGAGACTCCCACCACCATACCGGAAGCCAGCGGTTCCCCGTCTATGGTATCTTTGATCACCTGGAACCCGCTTCTCGATCCCCCTTCCAAGTTGCCGTAGAGGGCTTCGGCCACAACGAGGAACCGTCGCTCCCTCAGAGAAAGGCTATCCCAGTCATCCTCTTTGATTTCAGACACGATGGGCGTCCCATCGAACTCCACAATCCCTTGCATCCCCATCCGCAAGGTGCACCTCCCATCCAGCTCCTGAAACCCTTCCTTCCCGCGGATCAGGCAGGAAAAGTCATCCGAGCGCTCTGCGCGAGATTCGTCGGACTTCATGCTGCGGTGGTTGACATAGGTTTTCCCGGAGAACGACCCGGAAAGCGTCACCGTACCAGAAAACAAAGAATCCAGTTCCGAAGCGAAGACCGCAGAGCGGTAGGTTTCCTCCCTCACGGTCGTAGTGGTAGTCGGAAAAGGAGGAGGTTCCTGCAACAGGCTCACCACACTCCAGAGGGGACTGTCGGTGACAGGAGACGACGACGTACCGGTCACCTGATAGGCTGGCAGGGAAACCGTGGCGTTGATCTCGTCCTCATACAGCTCCTCCGTGCTCGGGTGGCGGGAATCGCCACCACACGACACAAGGCTGAACGCCACGAGCATAACGAAAAGGAATCCCTTCTTCCTGGTCTGCAAGATCTTGCATATTCTCATGTGCCCCATGGTAGCATAGTTGTTCAATTTACACACTATTATGGTTTCACCCAGGCACGCGGCACCAACGGACAGCCCCCTATTCGCGCGCTTTAAGCTTGCAGATGGTTTGCGTCATCGTCCCCATCGGGCAGAAACAACACCAGCTCCGTGGCTTGTAGAGCGCCATCACGATCAAGCCGATCAATGCGGAAGTCAACATCAAGCTGTAAAAGCCAAAACTGAACTTCGCGACCCAATCGGGCACAAGACCGGGGGTGTAGGCCCAGCCGAAAGGTACCTTGATGGTCCAGAAAAGCTTGATCGCCTCTTTCAGGGAAGCTGCCCCGCTGGCCACCAGCCAAGTCTGGAAGAGCATGTTGCCGAACATGGTCAGGAAGAAGGCCAGGAATCCGTAACGGAACCATTTGGACGCAAGCCAACGGGGCGTGGCCATGCCTCGGGAACACTTTCCCCGCTTGCCGATGACGGTAAACAGCTGGCCTCTCCCGCAATAGCGGTTGCAAAACCCCTTGTCGCCAGCGAATATGGCGAACAGCAGGGGAACGATGAAATCGATTAGGCCAAGCCAGGCAAAAAGGATATTCCAGAATCCCAAAGCGAAATAGCCGATAGACCACATCCACAGATAGTCATACCAATGCGTACGTTGCTTAGGCATTCCGCTCCTCCCGTTGTCTCAAAACGATGGCCGTGGCGGGACACACCTGCGCGCACTTGCCACACCCAATGCAAGATTCCGCATCCACCTGGGCATAGCACCCCCTATGGACGGTAACGGCAGCTTTCGGACACTCGTGGGTACAGGCCCCACACGCCACGCACAGATTTCTGTCTACTAGGGCATATCGTTTGGATTTCATTGACATTCCTTGATGATGTGGTGAAAGAAGGCAACTGCCCCCTCGATCTCTTCCTCTGAAGGATGCTGCTTGTTGATGCCCCCCAGCACCTTAAACGGGCCAAAGGTATCGAAACCCTTGCATTGGTAGACGCCAAGACAGTCGCAGTGGCGCTCGCCAACCAAGGAAAGCAACTCCTTGGCATACCCGGCACGCGGGCTGCCTGCGGTATGCAGGGCAAAAACCTTCCTGTTCTCGGGAAGGTGACGCCTGGCGAACTCCATGAGCTGCGGATAATACTTTCCGAAAGCGATTCCGCTTGCGAATCCAATCAGCTCATACGGGGAGAGGTCAGCATCCGGATTTTGCATGGCGTCAATCAAAGTCACCTGGCCCGAGCGCGCGATTGCCGTGGCCAGACGCCTGGTATTCCCGTGGTGGGTGGAAGCATAGACGATTGCGATTTTCACAAAGAACTCCTTCTCTCCCGATTTTCACCGTACAACGATGTATCGCCGTAATCAGCCTGTTTCTTGATGAAGGTCCCCTCGTCAAGCTCGCGGAATGCGTCAGCCAGTTCCCGGCGGGTGTTCATGACAATCGGCCCATACCAGGCGACCGGTTCGCCGAGGGGCTTTGAGCTGTACAGCAGGACCTCGGCTCCGCTGGCGCCTGCAACAAGCCCGACGCTATCGCCATCTCCCAGCTTGGCCGCGGTCTTTTCCTTCACGAGAGTATCGCCGACCATCACGTCACCCAGCAAGGTAAAAAGGAATGCCGACCAGCCTTTCTTGACGGGAACCGGTACCTTGGCGTTCGGCTCCAGATGGATATCGTAGAAGTCCAAAGGAAGATACTTTCCCTGCCAGCCGTGCGCATCCTGATAGTCGCCAGTGACAAGGCGGAGAATACCCCCCTCCAAGGGGAATTCCTGGATTTCGTCGGTACTAATGCCATGGTAGGCAGGAGGTGCCGTCATCTTATCCTTTGCGGGAAGGTTCAGCCAGAGCTGGGTTCCAAGAAGCCGCTTACCACCCGGCCATTCTTCATGCTCGGCGCCCGAGCCCGCGGTCAACCACTGGGCCTCGCCATCATGGACGACCGCTTCGGTACCCAGATGGTCACGATGGAGCATCTGGCCCTTGCTGATGAACGAGACTGTCTCGATTCCCCGATGGGGATGCAACGGAAAACCAGCCTCAAACTCCTTGGAATCGGTACTG
This sequence comes from uncultured Spirochaetaceae bacterium, assembly GCA_900315435.1. GTDB lineage: Bacteria > Spirochaetota > Spirochaetia > Sphaerochaetales > Sphaerochaetaceae > RUG023. Next base: position 465 of record OMYY01000018.1, on the reverse strand, counting down.
TCGAACGCGTCCAGCATCAAGAACGGGTCATACAGGGAGGTGTTCCGGATCCCCAACACCCGGACAAGATGGACGCCAGCTCCATCGACTGCCTTCTGGCCTCTGGTCTGATTGACGACTTGCCTCAGCATATGATGCTCCTCTGTGGAATTTTCTTTATGGTAAGTTGCCCGAATATACCAAGGGATAGCCCTATCGGATAGGGTACCGACCTTTCCACAGAGAACCACCAATCGACAGGGGTTTATCCGCATATTTGGCCGGCAGGTTGCAGTGCTGCTGGGATACCCTATCCAGCGCACTGATTTCCACAGGAGCCAATTGGAAGTGGCCGGAAAGCCGGTAGTAATCTTATAGGAGGTATTCCTATTGAGTATTACTGCTGTTGCACGCATCCAGACAATCTACGACATGGCGTTCAAGAGGCTCATGAGGCGCAAGGAGGTGCTCGCCTATGTGGCGGGC
>OMYY01000048.1 GCA_900315435.1 uncultured Spirochaetaceae bacterium | reverse complement strand
GTACAATCGAAGACGGTGGCGGACCTGCTGGGGGTGTACCTGGATCCCGGGCTCTCCCCCGGGGAGCGGAGCGAGAAGCTGAGGGACGATTGGGACGTCGAGCTTCCGCCCCAGCAAGAGGAGGATACGGGCATGTTCGAGGGTGCAGGTCGTTCCTTGTGGAAGGAAGGCGTTCAGAAAGGCAAAGAAGAGAACTTGCTGGAAAACATCCAGAGCCTTGTCGAGCAACTGCACCTCTCGCCAGAGCAGGCGATGGACGCGCTGGATATTCCTCCGGAGGAACGGGAGGGCATCCGGGAAAAACTCCTGCCGTCTTCGTGAGGGAAGAGAGGTATTGGATAGGGAAGGGAATGTTGCCGGCAAAAGCGCGCAGCATTCCTTTTTTCATATTCTCTTGTTCCGCGCACATCCGTATTGAGCTTTTTTCTGTCTTCCCTGACAGGTTTGCGTATCGCAAGGGACGTTCCGCTTGTTCTCTTATCGGATAGATGACGTGACATCTGCAACAGCTCCTTGGAGTTTTTGTGTTGTACAAAGTGCAATATAATACCTTTAATCTTAAAATAATATATTATAAGGGTAAAAATTTGCACCTTGTTTTTTTATTATGGTATACTCGTATCGGAGGATGGACATGCGCATCATTTCGGAATCGTCGGATACGGAAGTCCTGCATGAACTGGGAGAACGTTTGAAAAGGCTGCGGATCGCCTCGCAGAAGACACAGGCTGACCTGGCAACTGCAACCGGAGTCGCATTGAGGACGGTCAAGAACCTCGAATCCGGGAAAGACGTGGCTTTCTCCACGATACTCAAGGTCATGAGGGCCCTGGATGTGCTTCAGAATCTGGATGTCGCGATTCCTGTGATGGAGATCAGCCCGAACGAAATCATGAAAATGGGAAAGCAGCGTGAACGCGTCCGCCGTGCCGGGGGGAGAACGACTGCGTGGAAATGGGGGGATGAAAGATGACGGCGGCATATGTGATGCTCTGGGGAACAACCATTGGGTCCGTTGTGTTTGACGACAGAAGGAACATCGGGATCTTTGAATATGATCCGACGTTCAGGACATCGGGCATAGAGGTCTCGCCGCTTGTCATGCCGCTTTCCGCCAGGAGATACGAGTTCCCGCAGTTGCGGACAGACTCCTTTCACGGACTACCGGGGCTGCTCGCAGACAGTCTGCCCGACAAGTTCGGCAATGCCGTCATAAACGCATGGCTCGAGAACCAGGGAAGAAGTCCGCAATCGTTCAATCCCGTTGAACGACTGTGCTATACGGGAACCAGGGGCATGGGCGCGCTTGAGTATGTCCCTGCACGAGGTCCGGACCCGAGGGAAAGCCAGAGCATCGAGATTGACCGGCTTGTCGGACTCGCCACGAAAGTCCTGCAGGCGAGGAAGGGCATGCATGTGACTCTCGGGACTGATTCCCTTGAGGAAATCATCAAGGTGGGATCCTCTGCAGGAGGGGCAAGGGCGAAGGCCGTCATCGCATGGAACGAGGCTACCGGAGACATCAGGTCCGGGCAGCTTCCTGCAGGCAGCGGGTACGGAAACTGGCTCATGAAGTTCGATGGAGTGGATGGCAACGGGGACAAGGATGGCGATGACGGTCCCCAGTACACCCGGATTGAATATGCCTACTACCTCATGGCTCTGGCATCCGGCATCGACATGTCGGAATGCAGGCTTCTGGAAGATGGCGGGCGGAGACACTTCATGACACGGCGGTTTGACCGGGACGTGCGTACCGGAGACAAGATCCATATGCAGACCCTCGGCGCGCTGGCCCATTTTGATTTCAATGCGAGCGGCGCATACAGCTATGAGGACGCGGCAAGGGTCATGCGAAGGCTCGGACTGCCCTACAAGGATATGGAGAGATTGTTTCGCAGGATGGTGTTCAATGTGCTTGCATGGAACCATGACGACCATGTGAAGAACATTTCCTTTCTCATGGACCGTAGCGGGACGTGGTCCCTCTCTCCTGCGTATGATGTCACGTACGCATACAAGCCGGACAGCATGTGGGTGAGCAGCCATCAGATGACCGTCAACGGAAAACAAAGCGGTATCGGGTTGCAGGACCTTCTCGCTGCAGGAGCCAATATGGGGATCAGGGAAAACCGGTCCCGGTCCATTGTTGTGGAAGTGAAGCACGGAATCGGTGGATGGAACGGCTTCGCGAAAAGCGCAGGCTTGTCGGAAAAGGCCGCTGGCGCGATTGGGGCAAAACTCTCAGAGTCGCAAACGCACATGTCCCAAGAGCTGGATGCGTTTGAAAGAGATTGATCCAACCCAAGAACAGATACGCAATGGGAGCCGGCTCCATCATGCACACCCTTCCATTGACTTTCCGTAATGCATTCTGCTAGATTTGTCTCTGCGGCCGGATAGCTCAGTGGGAGAGCAGGTGCCTTACACGCACCGGGTCGGGGGTTCAAGCCCCTCTCCGGTCAAACTGAAGGGGAGTAGTCCTGAAAAGGATGGAGTCAACAGCCGGCAGTAGCCTGGTTCCATCCACCCGCTTTTGGCGGGTGCACAAGACCTTCTGGATATCATGTCCAGGGGGTCTTTTGTTTTACCCCCTGAAAGGAGTTCTGTTATGGGTATGGTGCAAGTCGGGGTGCTTGTGATGGTGCTGGTCATGTACGCCATCGTCATCATCAAAAGCGAATGGAAGGTGTGGGCTAGCGTCATCTGCGCGGCGCTCATGGTCGTCACCGGTATCGTCGGCTTCCATGAGGCGGTCTTTACCATGATCAACTGGAACGTGCTGATGATCTACGTGGGGTCGATGGTCATCGCCGAGATGTTCCTGTACAGCAAGGCTCCGGCCGTGCTCGCCGACCGGATCATTTCCACCAGCAAGAATGTCGGGCATGCCATTGTCGCGATCCTCGTCATGACCGGCATCATCAGCGCCTTCGTCGAGAACGTCGCCACCGTCCTGGTCATGGCACCCATCTGCCTGGCGTTGAGCAAGAAGTTGAAGATGGACCCGACCTATTTCATGGTCGGACTTGCCGTCATGGCAAATCTCGAGGGGACCGCCACCTTGGTAGGCGACCCCCCCAGCATGATCTTCGCCAACTACACCGGCTATGGGTTCAATGATTTCCTGTTCCATGCAGGCAGAATTTCCATCTGCTGGTTCATCCAGGTCGGTCTGTTGGCTGGCGCCCTGTATTTCCTGTTCCATTTCCGCAATGCCGAGCAGCCACCGAAGGTGGAAGGGGAGAAGATGGTCAGCTGGGTGCCGACCATCCTGCTGGTCGGCATGGTGTTCGGGCTTGCCCTCTGCTCCTTCCTGCAGAGCGGTGTCGGATCTCTCAGCGGTTTTTTCGTGCTTGCCTTGGGCCTTGTCGCCGCCATCTGGTACCTGCTGGGACAGAAAAAAGGGAAGGACGAGACCCTTTCCATGCTTCGTGGCCTGGATTGGGAGACCATTTTCTTCCTGGCTGGCATCTTCGTGGTCGTCGGTGGAATCGAGAACTCCGGGCTTTTGGAACTGCTTGCCGGCCACATGGAGGCGTTGATCGGCGGCAATGTCCTGGTCGGATTCATCCTGATCCTGCTGGTTTCCGTCCTGATCAGCGGTTTTGTCGACAACGTTCCCTACATCATGGTGATGCTGCCAGTCGCCGACCAGCTGGCCAGGGGGCTGGGACTGGCTCCCGAGCTGTACATGTTCGCCCTGTTGATTGGCTCTTGCCTGGGCGGCAACCTGACCTGCTATGGCGCTTCGGCCAATGTGGTCGCCGTCGGCATCCTGAAGAAGCACGGTGTGTCATGCAACTTCGGCAACTGGCTGAAAATCGGGATTCCGTTCACTTTGCTCACCACTGCCGCTGCGGCTGTTTCCCTCTGGCTCGTCTGGGCTTGAGCCTCGTTTGCAACACTGGGACTGTTTTGGTACGATAGGGCCATGCAGTCCCATGTGGTTTTCCAGCAGTATGTCCTGTATTTCGTCGTGTATTCCGTCTGCGGGTACTTTGCCGAAGTCATCTACTGTTCGTTGCTCCAGCACAAGCTGGTCAACAGGGGGTTCCTGTACGGGCCGTGGATTCCCATCTATGGTTTCGGCGGTCTAGTCATTCATGTGGCTACGACTTCCATGCATGTTGCCGCCGGCAATCCGGTGGTTGTCTTCTTCACCAGCATGGCCAGCGCTTCGGTCATCGAGTACGTCGGTTCCTGGTGGATGGAGAAGGCCTTTGGCCTGAAGCTGTGGGACTATAGCAAGCACCGCTTCAACATCAATGGCCGCGTCTGCCTGCTGAACAGCACGTTGTTCGGCTTGGGAGGGCTGGCCCTGACCTACGGCGGCCATTCCTCAGCAGCCGGCTGGGTGGACAGGCTCAGTCCGCAGGCGCTCGCCTGGTCGAGCAATTCCTTGCTACTGCTCTTCACTATTGATTTCGTCTGCTCCGTTTACCGGCTCAACAAGTTCCGTGAGGGACTGGCAGAACTGCAGCGTCTGGTCGAGCAGGGAAGGGAGAACCTCGAGCTGCTGAAGACGATGGACCGGAAGGAAGTGGCGGAAATGGTCCAGAAGCGCTTTGCCGAGAAGGCGGCTTTGTGGAAAGGTAACTTCGGACGTCAGGGCAAACTGCTCCTGTCCAAATTCCCGACCATGCGGAGTGGTTCGGTGTCCCACTTGGACGAGTTGCTTGAGCGGTTGAAGGCCGAAGATCCTCTGAAAGATTTCAAACAGAAGGTTCTGAAACATGATTAAGGAAACACTTGGACAAGTCCGCGAGGAAATTCGCAATGAGGAGAAACAGGCTGGCAGAGCCGAAGGTTCGGTACAGTTGATGGCGGTCAGCAAGCTGCACACCTATGAGAACGTGCTGGAGGCCTATGCCTGCGGCCAGCGGCTTTTCGGAGAAAACCACGTGCAGGAGGTGGAGGCGAAATTCCCGATCCAACGCCCCGAGGGAATGGTGTTGCACCTGATCGGCCACCTGCAGAGCAACAAGGTGAACAAAATCGTCCCTTTGGTCGACGGCATCGACAGCGTCGACTCGCTCCGCTTGCTGGAGAAAATAGAGAAGGCCGCCGCCGCTCTGGACAAGACGATCGAGGTGCTCTTCGAGGTCAACACCAGCGGAGAAGCGCAGAAGAGCGGCTTTGTCTCCGACGAGGCGCTTTTCGAGACACTCGGGCATGTGGGGGACATGCCCCACATCCAGGTGAAAGGATTGATGACGGTCGGTCCGCTGGGCGGCGACGCTGACAAGAACCGCCAGGCTTTCCGCCGGCTGCGCCAGCTTCGTGATGTCTGCCGGCAGCAATATCCCGCTCTGGATTTCTCCACGCTCAGCATGGGCATGAGCGGGGATTTTCCCATCGCCATCCAGGAGGGAAGCACCATGGTCCGCATCGGTACTGCCATCTTCGGTCCCAGAAACTACAACCTGTAAGCCTATGAAGCGATGCCTTGCCACGATCTTGGCCCTCCTGCTCCTCTTTCCGCTTTCAGCTGCTGGGACGGACTCGAAGACGGTGACATACGAGCCGTACCAGAGCGGGGAGTTCCCCCAGTGGGCGTACGAGTTGCGCAGAGGGGAAACCCTTTTCTTCGGTTCGCTGGTCATTACCTTCCCGCTGGTCGTTCTTGGCTGGAACGGAATCAACCTGATGGGAGGGGACCTGCCTACCTCGCCCGCATTCGAGACCACGCTGAAGCAGGCCGGTGTCGCCTGCGTCCTTTCGTTCGGCATCGCCCTTGCCGACTGGATCATCGGTGAAGTCCAGGAGAAGCACCAGAATGCCAAGCAGGACTATTGAGAAACAGATTGTCGTCTCTGGCAGCGACGGGAAGACCCGGCTGGACAAGTATGTCGCATCCCTCGGCGAGGTGCCTCGCTCCGTCTTCCAGGACAGGAATGTCCAGATTGCCGTCAATGGCAAGAAACAGAAGAAGAGCGTTCTTGTCCACGACGGGGACCGCATCTTCCTGACCTACACGGAAAGCTTTTTCGAGGGAGTGAAGGCGGAGGATATTCCGTTGGATGTCCTGTATGAGGACAACGACGTGCTCGTGATCGACAAAGCCCAGGGAATGGTGGTCCACCCGGCCGCTGGCAACTGGGACGGCACTCTGGTCGGAGCGTTGCTGTTCCGCTATGGTTCCGGCTTCGCCGACGAGGAAAGTGACGAGCTGCGTCCGGGAATCGTCCACCGTCTGGACAAAGATACCAGCGGGACGATGGTGGTCGCCCGCAACCCGGAAAGCCAGCGCCGCCTGGTGGAGCAGTTCAAGGCCCATACGACGCGGAAGGTCTACATCGCCATCGTCAAGGGTTGCTTTCCTTCCGACCATGGCGTCATCGAGACAGGCATCAAGCGCTCGGACCGGGACCGGAAGAAATTCTGCACGTGCCCCTTGGACGAGGGCAAGCGCGCCTCTACCGAGTATCAGATCCTTCGGCGCTACCGAACCTGCAGCCTTGCCAGAATCACCATCAAGACCGGACGGACCCATCAGATCCGGGTGCATATGTCCTCGATCGGCCATCCGGTCGTCGGAGACCCGATATACGGAAGGGGCGACGACAAGGTGGCATTGATGTTGCATGCGTTCATCCTTTCGTTCGACCAGCCGATGACGGGTAGGCGCCTTACGTTCCGCAGCCCGATGCCAGAGCGCTTCAAACAGTATTTGAACGGTCAGCGCTCCAGAATTTGAGATTGTCCAGCTCGTTCAGGTCCTCGTTGAACAGCCGCTCGATGCCGATCTTGCTGATCGTTCCATGTCCCGGGAAAACCAGATAGTTGGTGTCCATGCTGGTAAGCCGTTGCTTGATTGATGCGGTCAACAACTCGTGCTCCAGATAACCGGAAGTATGCGCCACCAGGCTTGCTTCGAGGGTGTCCCCCGTGAAGATGGCGTGGTCGATCACGTAGACCATGCTGTCTATGGAGTGCCCGGGAATGTGCATGGCCTTCACCGTGAACCCCGCAATCTGGTAGCTATGTCCATCCTCGACCACCAGATGCTCCTCGTTCAGGCCATGGGTGGAGCCGGCGTAGATATCCAGATGCTCATACACTTTCTCAAGTGTCCCCAGCCCTTGGCTGTGGGCGCTGTGTGTGTGGGTCAGCAACACTGCTTTCGGCGTGAAACGTGCTTGGCAAAGCAGACTGACAAGGGGCGAGTCGACATGGCCAGGGTCGATGATGATCGAGTCCCCGCCCCCATCGGGACCAACGACATAGGTATTGCAGAAGCCGACGACGGAGAAGTGCGGGTAGATCTTCATACGCGAATGATTTCCTCCGGGTTGGAATACTTGAAACTGACCCGCCGTTGGTCGGTGAAGGCGAAATTGGTCTTCTTCAGGTTGCAGTCCTCGAAGGGGGTGTCCTTCAGGAAACTCGAGGAAAAGTTGGAGTAGTAGAGGTCGCAGGAGTTGAATGTGGAGGAAAGACTGTCGATGCCGGAGAAGTTGGAATGGACGATGAAACTGCCGGTGAAGTCACAGTGGACCAGCTTGCTTCCGGAAAAGACGGTGTAGCGGCAATCGATGTCATGGAAGAGGCATTGGTCGAACATGCAGAAATCGAAGAAGGAGCTGATGAGGTGGACACCGGAGAAATCGACCCGATGGAAAGTGCACCAGGCGAAGTTGCATCCGGCTATCGTCTTTTTCTGGGGAATCTGCATCGGATCGAAGACTGCACTGGTGATGCAGAAGTCGTCAAGCCGCTCCGGGCCGAGCAATTGCCTCCTTGCCTGTGCAAGCAACGCCGCCTGGTCCTGGCTATGGCGGAGACAGAAATTGCTGCCCGTGGAAGCATAGTGGTTGCAACCCTCGTGCGCGCACAGTCGAAATGCAAACATGCTTCCACTTTCCGACTCTGTACGGTTGTTGTCAAGCTTCCTCCCGTTCTGTACTATCGTAGTGGTATGGAAACCCACATTGGCCTGGTGCTCAAAGGAATCAACAACATCTATACCGTCCGGTACCCCGATGGAGCCGAACGGCTGTGCCGGATCAAAGGCAAGCAGCTGGCCCACACCGAAGGAGAATACAACCCAATCGCGACAGGCGACTGGGTAGAGGTTACCGACGACGGGCAGATCCTGGCCCGGAGGGAACGGAAGAGCTCCTTCGTCCGGTGGAACGGCAAGGGCCTTTCCAACCAGAGTGTGGCGGCAAACATGGACCAGGTCCTGGTGGTCGCCTCGGTGTCCAATCCACCCTTCCGTCCGCGCTTCCTCGACCGCGCCATCGCCTGTGTACGTGATGCCCGGGTGGTTTTGGTGCTGACAAAATGCGACCTTGGGGAGAGCGGTGAAGACCAACGGCTGCGCTTCGACGCCTACCGCGGGCTGGGATACCCGGTTGTCCGGGTCAGCAGTGTGACGGGCGAGGGGCTGGATGAACTGAAAAGCCTGCTGAAAGGCAAGGTGACCGCGCTGGTGGGACAGAGCGGGGTAGGCAAGTCGACGTTGGTCAACGTCCTGTGCGGCAGCGACCAGCGGATTGGCGAAATCAGTGGGAAATACGACCGTGGCAGGCACACGACCAACCATGCGGTCATGCTGTTTCACCCAGACTACACATTGATCGACACCCCGGGAGTCCGCGAGTTGCTCCCCCCCCATGGGGATCCTCACGCGATCGAGCGGAGTTTCCCCGAGTTCCGGGACTCCGGCTGCCTGTATCCTGGCTGTCTGCATCGGGATGAGCCTGGCTGCAGGGTCAAGGAACTGGTCGAAAAAGGAAAGATCCTCGCCGACCGGTATGAGAGCTATCTCCATATGCTTGACACCCTCGAGGATATGGCACCTGCCTGGGTCAAGGTGGAAAAGAAGATGCCCAAGAAGAAAAAAATGAAATACAAGGACTACCATGGAGACGCAGAGTAGCAAGGATCTGGAATACACGACCGTACTGGCCTCGTTCGAAGAGGCTTGCCTGTCCCGGGAGGGAAGGGAGGTGCTTGCCGGCCTTCCCTTCTGCCATGACCGTCAGGAGTTGGAACGGCGGCAGGCGGTTATCGGCGATTATGTCAGGTTGATGTCCAGCGGCATGGTTGAGAGTCCTGTCTCCTTTCCTGACATTACCGACGCCATCAGACGTCTGGACGACATCCGCTACAGCCCTGACGGGGCGACGTTGTATCAGATCAGCACCTATATCCGTGCCGCAGAGCGCTTGTGCGCTTTCACCAAGAGCACGCTTGAGGACAAGGTGCCGATGGCCTGTCTCGTCAACCTGTTCGGGGAAGGAGTGGAGGCTCCTCTTCGCTTTGTCGCAGGTGAGATTCGCGATACGCTGGAACCCGACGGTACGGTCAAGCCGACCCATCCGGCCATCGCCGCCCTCCTCAAGCAGGTGGAATCGGCCAAGCAGGGGCGCATCTCCTTCGCCAGGCAGTATATCCATGCCCATCGAGAGCAAGTGCAGGCTGACCAGGGAGCTTGGAGGGATGGCCGGCTGGTCATTCCGATGCGCAGCGACCGCACCAGCAAGGAGCAGGGCTTTGTCAATGGCTCTTCGGCAAGCGGAAACACCCTGTTCCTCGAGCCCTTCCGACTGGTCGAGCTGAACAACGAGGTGACCTTGGCCCAGCAGCAGATCCTGATCGAGACGGCCAAAATCCTTCGGGCCCTTTCGGACAAGGTCAAAGGAATCCGACGCTCGCTCGCCCATTTGAGCGGACAGGTAGGAATCGCCGACAGCTGGTACGCCCTTGCCCGTAGCGCGCATCTGGGGAACATGCACCAGTGCCAGGTTGGGCCTACGGTCAAGCTGCTGATGGCGCGCCATCCGTTGCTTGGTTCCAAGGCCGTCCCCATTACCGTCAACCTGGATGCCAAGGTACGCGCGGTCGTCCTGACCGGTCCGAACGCTGGCGGCAAGACCGTCACCATCAAGACAGTCGGGCTGCTTGCCATGATCAACCAGCTGTGCGGCTATATTCCCGCGAAGGAGGGAAGCTCGCTTCCCCTGTTCGACCAGGTGTTGACCGAAATCGGGGACGGGCAGAGCATCGAGGAAGGACTTTCCACCTTCAGTGGCCACATGCATCGCGTCGCCGAGACGTTGCGGTCCATGACGCCCAAAAGCCTGGTGGTCCTTGACGAACTTGGCAGCGGCACCGACCCGGTCGAGGGCTCGGCCCTTGCGCGGGCGATCTTGGAGGAGTGCCTTGCCTGTGGCTGCCTGACGCTGGTCACCAGCCACCATGGCGTGCTGAAGGAGTTTGCCTATGCGCGCGAGGACGTGATGAACGCCTCGATGGCCTTCGACGAGCAGAGCCACGAGCCTACCTTCCAGGTGGTGCAGGGCGTGCCTGGCGATAGCCATGCGTTGGATACCGCCATCCGCCAGCATATCCCGCCTCGGGTCATCGACCGCGCCAAGGCGTATCTGGGGAGCAGCGCCGTCCAGATCGGCGAGGTGATCAAGGGACTTGAGAAGAAACGTCAGGAACTTGACCGCAGGGAACTCTTGGTCAAGCAGCAGGAGGGGGAGATCGCCCGGTTGAAGAAGGAGCTGCAGGAAAAGGAGCTGAAGCTGCGCCAGCAACGGTTCGAGATCGTCGACAGCCAGGACACCGAGCTTGCCAGATACCTGCGCAACAAGAACAAGGAGATCGAGCACCTGCTCACCGAGCTTCGCACCTCGGGGGGTCTGACCAAGGAGCAGGAGGAAAAGGCACGTTCGGTCGTCAACAACCTGAAGAGCAAGAAGGAGGAGACCGAGCATTGGCTGGACAAGGAGGAACGCTCCTTGAACCGGGCACAGCCCGGCAGGACCTACTCGGCCGGAGACCATGTCCTTTGCGGGACGATGCGCCGCCATGGAATCGTGACCAAAGTCCTGAAGAAGGATACATACGAGGTTGTCGTCGGCTCCATGCGCATGACGATGAAGGGCAAGGAGCTATCCCCGGACACCACGAAGGAGGAGCCGGCCAAATTCGCCATCGCCTATACCGGCAGTACTCCAAATCCTGTTTTCGAGATGGATGTGCGGGGGCTGACGTTGGAGGAGACGCTCAGGAAACTGGACTTGCAGATAGAGAGCTGCCTGGTCCATGGAGTGACCCAGTTCGGAATCATCCATGGGTTCGGGGATGGAATCCTCAGCAAGGGGGTGCGCGAGTACCTGGACAAGCACCCCGCTGTCAAAAGTCACCGTTTCGCGGAACCCAACGACGGAGGCATGGGGAAAACCTACGTCTATCTCTGATCCTGGCGTTCCTCGTGCAGACGGACGGAAAGGTCGAGGGAAAAGCGCGGGTTCCGTAGCTCCTCGCCGGGAATGGAGAGCTCCAGTTGCCTATGTGCCCTGAGCAGGTCGGCATACTCCCGGGCCGAGGCAAGCCGGTTCGCGGTACGTACCCCGAAAGGCTTTCGACCATCCAGCTTGTGGACATCGTGCACGTCGCTTCCTGCTGTCATGCAGAGTCCCCATTGTCTGGCGTAGTCCCGGGACCGCTGGTCCTCGAAGACACTGTCATGGAGGTTGTATCCCTCGATTCCGTCCACCACGCCGGGCCAGAGGTCGATGGCAGTCTCGTAGTCCCGCTCCCGGTAAGGGTGTGCCTGGATGACGGCGCCGCCTCCTGCATGGACCAGCTCGTACTGCTCCTTATGGCTGGCAGTGACGATCTCGGGGTGCATCAGAAGCCACTTTCGGTCCAGGCCATAGACCAGGTACTCGTCATTCCCCAGCCTTGCCTCCCAGCCGAAGAAGACGTCAAGTCCAGCCTTTTCCCCTGCTTCTTTCGCGCGGAGGTATCCTTGGAGGAACCCGTCGACCTGCCGCTCCCAGGGAAGGGACTGGTCGATGGCGCAGTTGCCATTGAAGAAGTGGTCGGTGACAAAGATGCCGGTATAGCCATAGGCCTTGTAGACAGGAATATAGTCTTCAGGCGAGGAGATGCCGCAACGGCTTCCTACGTTGGTGTGCAGATGTGTCTCGTATAGGTAGCTCATTTCCGGAACCTACCCACATCCACCTGGCTGAGAATGACTGAGACCAGGACGATGGCACAACCGGCCAGTTCGATGCCACGCAGATGCTGCCCGAGAATCAGGAAGCCGAAGATGGCGCTGAATACCGATTCCATGGAAAGGAGGATGACCGCGAGGCTTGGGCCGAGCATCCGCTGTCCGACCGCCTGCAACGTGTAGGCGACGCCGGTGGACATGATGCCGGTATAGAGGATAGGGATGGCGGCCGAGCGGAGTGAAACGAAGTCCGGTCGCTCGCCGGCACAGATGAAGGGCAGGCAGAGGATGCCGGCAACCAGGAACTGGAATGCGGAGAGCACCAAAGGGTCGGCTTCCCGGAAATGGTCGACAAGCAGAATCTGCAGGGCGAAGAAGAAGGCGCAAAGCATCATCAGCGCCTCGCCCTTGCCGAAGCCTTCCATCTTGGCCCCGCAGAGCAGGAAAAGCCCGACCAAGGCGAAAAAGACGCAGAACCAGTTCTTCATGGTCACCTTCTGTCCGGTGATCACGGCGAGGAAGGGGACCAGGACCATGTAGAGGCTGGTGATGAAGCCTGCCTTGCCGGTGGATAGCAGACCGATGCCCGCCTGCTGGATCACGCAGGCGAGGGTGATGGCGATGCCGCAGGCCATACCGCCCTTCAGGCTGGAGCGGATCTTGTCCTTGCGCTTGATGACGATGGGAAGAAGGACGAGGAACCCGATCAGGAAACGAATGCCGTTGAAGGTCCAGGGACCTACGACACCGGATGAGACGCTTTGCGCGACAAAAGCCATGCCCCAGATTGCCGAGGCCGACAGACAGATGACAAAACCCATACAGGCTAACCTACTGTACCGGATGATTAATTGCAAGATGAAAGGTTGCCCCGCCTGGTAGCGGCTGTGCTACTATAAGGCCATGTCTGATTATATGAATGGAACCGGTATCCAGTACCATCTGCATACCAAGAAGGGAGACGTCGGCCGCTACGTGATCCTTCCGGGAGACCCTGGAAGGGTGGAAAAAATCGCCAGGCATCTGGAGAACCCCCGTTTCGTCAGCCAGAACCGCGAATATGTCATCTGGAACGGATCCTTGGAGGGAGAGACGGTGACTGTCTGCTCGACCGGTATCGGCGGGCCGTCCACCGCGATCGCCATCGAGGAGCTCAGCCAGTGCGGCTGTGACACTTTTGTCCGCATGGGAACCTGCGGTGGCATCAAGCTGTCCGTCATGGGTGGCTCGGTTGTCGTCGCCACCGGAGCGGTGCGCCAGGACGGTACCAGCCGCGAGTACGCCCCGATCGAGTATCCGGCTGTTCCTGATTTCTCGGTCACCGAGAGCCTGGTCTCGGCCTGCAAGGAGCTGAAGCTTGACTGGCATGCGGGCGTGGTCCAGAGCAAGGACTCGTTCTACGGGCAGCATGACCCTGAGGCGATGCCGACCGCATCGGACCTGCTGTACAAGTGGGAGGCGTGGAAGCGGCTTGGCGTGCTGGCCAGCGAGATGGAGAGTTCGACGCTCTTCACCGTCTGCGCGCGGCTCGGGGCAAGGAGCGGCGCCTGCTTCTATGTCATCGGCAACCAGGAGCGTGAGAAGCTTGGCATGGCCAACCCGAAGGTCTTCGATACCGAGGTGGCGGTCAGGGTTGCCGTCGAGGGTGTCCGGCAGCAGATCATCCGCGATAAAGCTTGACCCCGCCCAAGGCGAGCTTGTCCATTTCCTTTTCGGCGAGAGCCGTCAGGTCGGTGTCCTTCTCCTCGACCACCAGGTACGGCTCGATGGAGAAGAGCTCCAGCCCGATACGGGTATAGTCCTCCTGCAATGGCTCATTGGGAAACTGTTCCATGTCCAGCTGGAAGCGGATATGGACCATGTCCTTCTGAATGTCCTCGCTAGGGACCAGGAGGGTCTTGTCGTCTTGGATTTCGACGATCCGGATCAAGCCACGCTTGGGCATATCGGTAAGCAAATATTTGTGCGAACGTGTTTCTTGCATGATGGCAGTATAGCAAAAATCCCCAAATCTTTCTGCTTCTATACCAAAAAAGTGGGGAAACGTGCGTTTTCCTTTCAGCTCTCGGAAAAATTTGCTATACTCTCCGGGAAAACTTTTTTGTTACCATGCAAATGAAGGTAGGAATCGAGATGGCATTACAGATTGAGGATTTGGTTGCTTCCATCCGGAAGGACGGGGTCGAGGCAGCGCAGAGAGATGCCGACAAGATCGTGAGCGCGGCGAAAGCCCAGGCACAGCAGATCGTGGAGCAGGCAAAGCGTGACGCAGCCCAGCTGAAGGCTGACACCGAACGTGAGCTCAGCGTGCGTGACGCCAGTGCCCGCGCGACGCTCGCCCAGGCCGGACGCGACGTCGAGCTTTCGCTGAAAAAGGCCCTGAGCGCCCAGCTGGACCGCCTGCTTGAAGCCCGCGTGGAGAAGGCTCTTTCCGCAAGCGAGCTCGCCTCCCTGATCGCCAGTGTGGTCAAGAGCGGAGTGGTCGACACCAAGAAAGAGGAAATCCAGGTCAACGAGAAGGCCTGCAAGGCGCTGTGCCAGGAGCTGGCCGCCAGCCTGGCCGACGAGCTGAAAGGCGGGCTGGTCGTCAAGCCGGTGCGTGGCGTCGATACGGGATTCCGCATCGCGGAAAAAGACGGCAGCGGCTTCTACGATTTCAGCGCGGAAGAGATTGCCTCCCTGCTCAAACCCTTCCTGGGTGACGAGATGGCGAAAATCGTCTTCACCGCATAAGGGGGACGGAATTGGGTTCCTATTATTATCTGGTCACTTCGCTCCCGATGCTTCGCTACGACAGCCCCAGCCCCATCACGGTGGAGCAGTTTTTGGCTGCTTGCAAAAGCAATCTGGGCTCGGGTGACTACCACCAGGTGCAGTGCGCCCTTGACGGTACTCCTTCAGGCAATCGTTTCCTGAAGAAGTACCAGACGTTCTGCCAGATGGTACAGAGTGAACTCAGCGAACAGCGCGCGCACAAGCTTGGCATGAGTCCGGAGACCTATCGGAATGACGGAGCGAAAAGCTACGTGATCGCCGAGGCGGTCCGCAAGGCGCTTGCCGACGAGAATGTGCTCGATGGCGAGATGGCGTTGATCGTGCTCAAGTGGAACTATCTTGACGAGATGAGCGCACAGCATGTGTTCGATCTCGACGGTCTTCTCGCCTACGCGCTGAAGCTCGGTATCATCACCAGGAAGAGCCTCTTTACCCAAGAGGCTGGCAATGCGGAGTTCCAACGGCTGTTCCAGCAGCTGGAATCCGACATCAAGTCAATGTAGTGGAGTTGTCTATGGCACATACAAATGGACGTGTTGTCGCAGTAAACGGCAACATGGTTGCAGTAGCATTCGATGACGCGATCAGCATGAACGAGGTGGGCTACATCCATAGCGGAGATACCCGTCTCAAAGGCGAGGTCATCAGAATCAACGGCAAGACGGCGAGCATGCAGGTGTTCGAGAGCACCAACGGCGTCGCGGTCGGCGATGCCGTCGAGTTTACCGGGGAGATGCTCTCCGTCGAGCTTGGACCGGGCTTGCTTACCCAGATCTACGACGGTTTGCAGAACCCGCTTCCGGAAATGGCCCAGCAGTGCGGCTTCTTCCTGCAGCGCGGCGTCTACCTGAACCCGATTCCCGACAAGGAGTGGGAGTTCACCCCGTTGGCAAAGGTTGGAGACAAACTCCGTCCCGCCGATTCCGTCGGCTGGGTTCCCGAGGGAATCTTCCAGCACCAGATCATGGTTCCATTCTCCTTCCCGGAAGGAGAGTACACCGTCAAGTCGATCAAGGCGAAGGGAACCTACAACGTCCGTGACGAGATTGCCGTGGTCACCGATGCAAAGGGTGTGGAGCACAAGCTCACCATGGTCTTCTCCTGGCCGGTCAAAAGGGCGATCACCAACTATGAGGAGCGTCTCAGACCGGATGAGCCGATGGTGATGAAGATCCGCCCGATCGACACGTTTCTGCCGGTCGCCAAGGGGGGGACTTTCTGCGTGCCCGGACCGTTCGGAGCCGGCAAGACCGTCCTTCAGCACATGGAAAGCCGCAACGCTGATGCCGATATCGTCATCATCGCCGCCTGCGGAGAGCGTGCCGGCGAGGTCGTCGAGATCCTGAAGGAGTTCCCCGAGCTGAACGACCCGAAGACGGGCCGCAGCTTGATGGAGAGGACCATCATCATCTGCAATACCTCTTCGATGCCTGTCGCCGCCCGTGAGGCCTCCGTGTATACGGCGGTCACCATGGCCGAGTATTACCGCGAGATGGGGCTGAACGTCCTGATGCTCGCCGACTCCACCAGCCGATGGGCTCAGGCGATGCGGGAGATGAGCGGCCG
Organism: uncultured Spirochaetaceae bacterium; assembly: GCA_900315435.1. Lineage (GTDB taxonomy): Bacteria > Spirochaetota > Spirochaetia > Sphaerochaetales > Sphaerochaetaceae > RUG023. The sequence goes on along the minus strand of OMYY01000048.1, from coordinate 1,478 downwards.
TCTGGAAGAGATTCCGGGCGAGGAGGCGTTTCCTGCCTATCTGGAAAGCCGCATTTCCAGCTTCTACGAGCGCGCTGGCAAGGTCAAGTTGAGAAACGGCAAGATCGGCTCGGTCACCATCGGCGGCACCGTCAGCCCTGCCGGCGGCAACTTCGAGGAACCTGTGACCCAGGCCACCCTGAAGGTGGTCGGAGCCTTCCACGGACTTTCCCGTGAACGGTCCGACGCCCGCAAGTATCCTGCCATCGACCCGTTGACCTCCTGGAGCAAGTACGTGGGCATCATCCCCGCCCAGAAGGTCGAGTATGCCCGTTCCATCCTGTTCAAAGGCAACGAAGTCAACCAGATGATGAAGGTTGTCGGCGAGGAGGGAACCAGCGTGGACGATTATGTCACCTACCAGAAGGAGGAGTTCCTCGATGCGGTCTACCTGCAGCAGAACTCCTTCGACCCGGTCGATTCGTCCGTCGAGGTGGAGCGCCAGCGGTACACCTTCGACCTGCTCTTCCACATCCTTGCGGCAAGTTTCCGGTTCGAGGACAAGTCCGAGGTCAGGTCGTTCTTCAACCAGCTGAGACAGATGTTCCTTGACTGGAACGGCATGGCTTGGCAGAGCGGGGACTTCAAGTCCCAGGAAGAGAAGATGCGCAAGCTGGTCGAAACAAAGTTCGCCTCCTATGACAAGGAAGCGGAGAAGCTTTTCTAAGGAGTCGGATGATGCAGAAGGTTTATACGAAAATTGAATCCATTGTCGGCAACGTCATCACGCTGCACGCCGCTGGAGTACGGAACAATGACCTTGCCATCGTGAAGACCAAGCTGGGCAACAGCTACGCCAACGTCATCAAGCTCGACCACGACCAGACAAAGGTCACCGACAGCTTCAAGAAGGTCGTATTGACCGTCACCGTCGAGACGCACAACGAGCAGCACATCCAGAAGATCATCCAGGCCCTCAACGCGAACGGCTACGAAATCCAGAAAATCTACTGAGTAAACGGGCAGGAAAAACCTCTCTTCGGAGAGGTTTTTTCCGCCCGTTTTCCTGTCTGAAGATTTTTATTTTTAGAAAGATAAAACCTTTATTTTCACCATTGACTTTCTGCGAAAGCTGTCTATATAATGAGGTATCCATTCATCTTTTTTTCAGATGGAACCCATCATTTTAAACGATAAGCATAGAAAGGAAGGACAAAATGTTTCTCATCGCGCTCTCCCCAATCCTATGGCTCATCATCGCGCTGAGTGTGCTCAAGATAGCGGCTTACAAGGCTTGCCCAATCGCACTCGTCATCGCCCTGACGGCCGGCATCTTCGTCAATGACATGACGATTCCCCACGCAGTCCAGGCGACGCTCGAAGGTGTCGCACTCGCCTGCTGGCCTATCCTGCTCGTCATCATCGCCGCTATCTTCATTCCTAAGACTGTCACAACAACTATGCCTCTGTTTACAGGAACATCATTTGAAATGACCACA
>OMYY01000022.1 GCA_900315435.1 uncultured Spirochaetaceae bacterium | reverse complement strand
GGTCGTGCTGTATGGCAGTCCGTCGGGGCTGCTGGTGTACTGGACGATGAACAACATCCTCAGCCTAGTGAAGAACATCTTCTACAAGCTCAGACACCCGGTCAAAGTACTGTTGGGGGTGCTGTACGTCTGCCTCGCCGCAATTTGCGTTGCCGTGACCAGACGGGGGACTGGCCGGGCTTCCACCCTGTTCATCATCTATGGCGGTTCCCTGTTCCTTGCCTTGGTTCCCCTGTGGTATTACCTGCTTCGCCTGTATTACCGGAGAGGTATCAGGTGGCTGGATTCGGCAGGGAAGATCCGGGATGGTCTCTTTTTTGTGGGAATAGGGGGGTACTTGTTCCTGCTGGGCGGCCTGATTCCCTTGAACCTGATCAGCAGTTCCCCGACTGAGTTTGCGTTCCTTGAGCCGTACAGCAACCCGTTGGTCTTTGCCGGATTCGCCTTCCTGCAGGCGCTTGGATTCTTCCTGTGGGCAACCGCCCTGTACAAGATGTTCCCGGTGAACATGCAGTCTTGCTTCACGGTAGGTGCCGTCTGCCTGTTTGTCGTCGGACTCCTGGATACGTTTTTGTTCCAAGGTTCCTATGGCTCCATGCTGGTGGGACTCCAGTTCTCCAACGCGTCGATGGGCGGCCATGGGGCGCGGCAACTGGGAAATCTGGTAGTTTTGCTTCTGGCCTGTATGCTTGTGGGACTGCTTTTCACGCTGAAATGGAGCAATGTCCTGATGTCCGTCTGCTCGTTGCTTTTGGGCTCGCTTGTTGGCATGGGCGTGATCCGCATCTTCGCCATCCAGCGTGGCTACCGGGAATATGTTCCCGAGCATCAGAAGGCTGTCGCAGAGCAGGAAGGGGGAACCGGGGATCTTGCAAAGGTCTTTACCTTTACCCGAAGCGGCAAGAACGTGCTGCTGGTCATGCTTGACCGTGGCATGAGCGCCTATGTCCCGTACCTGCTCGATGAAAAACCCGAACTGCGGGAACAGTTCAGTGGTTTCACCTGGTATCCGAACACCATCAGTTTCGGCGAGGATACGCTCCATGGCGCCGCTTCCCTGTACGGGGGATATGAGTACACGCCGCTTGAGATGCAGGCCAAATCCAATATCCCGATGGTAGAGAAGCACAACGAGGCGCTGAAGGTGCTTCCGAAACTGTTTTCCGACCATGGGTATGAGGTGGTGATCACCAATCCTCCCTGGAGCAACTACAAATGGTATTTCGATGGCACCCCGTTTGAGGGGATGGACCATGTCCAGGCGGAAGGGATCACTTCCCGCTACGCATCATGGTGGAAAAGCACCCGCTTCAGCGGCAAGACGATCCAGTATTCCAAACTGCTTGAGTGCAACATGCTCCGCTATGCGTTCCTGGAGACTGCGCCGCTTGCAACCCATGCGATCCTGTACGACAACGGGACCTGGCTCAACGAGTTGCATCCTGAACTGAATACCACAGGGGGCTTGGACGACCTGTTCGTCCGCCAGTACGCGACGGTGGACGCGTTGCCGTTCATCACGGAAACCACCGATGACCCGACAGACCGGTACAACAGTTTCGACACGGAACTCCCCCATGAAGAGGTAATCCTCCACCTTCCCGATTACATCCCGGTGGAAAATCCCGAAGAGGGCGACCATGTGGCACCGGTGGAGAATGTGAAACAGTACCATGTCAATGCCGCATCCTTCCGCCTGCTTGCAAGGTGGTTCGATTATTTGAAAGAGCAGGGCGTCTATGACAATACCCGCATCGTTCTGGTCTCCGACCATGGCGCCCAGTCGCGTCGCTCTGCGGCCGAGAACCTGGCGCTTCCTTTAGGAAAGCATCTCGACCAGTACCGCGCGTTGCTGATGGTGAAGGATTTTGGCGCAAGCGGGCCGATGCAGGAGGATTCCTCGTTCATGACCAATGCGGATACCCCTGCCTTGCTGACCCGGGATTTGCTCGCCTACGCCGTAAACCCGTACACCGGTCAGAAAATTACCATGGAAGGGAAACAGGATGGCGTGACCATCACCACTGCCAACAAATGGAAACCGGAAGAGAACGGAAAATACACGTTGACCATCGACCCGGACCAGTGGCTTGAGGTGCATGACGATATCTTCCAGATTGAAAACTGGAAACAGGTGAGAAAATGATAGGACCCATACGATACACCTTCGTATGCTATACTTCCCCACATCGTGGGGTCGGGTTCTTTCTTGGAATTCCTGCTGCGAGAAAAGAGAGCGTATGATTGGACATATCCTGTATTGGCTGTGTATTTTCCCCATCGCGGAAGCCATTGAAATCATCTACACGATTCTTTACCGTGTTGTCGACGACTACGGCATAGCGACGGTAGGGCTGTCGTTTGCGGTGACGCTCTTGACGCTGCCGATCTACATGGTAGCCGAGCGCTGGCAGGGGGTGGAACGGGACAAGGAGATGGCGATGGCGCCGAAGGTGGGGCGGATCAGGAAGGCGTTCCGGGGGGACGAGCGGTTCATGATGCTGAGCGCGTACTACCGGGAGCAGGGCTACAAGCCGGTTTACGCGCTGCGCTCGGCGTTCTCGATTCTGGTGCAGATACCGTTCTTTCTGGCGGCGTACGCGTTCCTGTCCAACCTGCCTGCGCTGAAGGGGTGCCCGTTCTGGTTTCTGGACGACCTGGGCTCGCCGGACGGGCTGCTGCATGTCTGGGGGATGCGGGTGAACGTGCTGCCGGTGGTGATGACGGTGGCGAACTGCGTGGCCGGGTACCTGTACACGAAGGGGCATCCGCTTCGGGAGGGTCGTGCTGTATGGCAGTCCGTCGGGGCTGCTGGTGTACTGGACGATGAACAACATCCTCAGCCTAGTGAAGAACATCTTCTACAAGCTCAGACACCCCGCCAAAGTGTTGTATTTCCTCTGTGCGACCGCAAGCATCGCATTAGTCATCCTGATGCTGGCCACCCATACCGGCAAACCTTCCACCCAGGCGTTCTTGCTCTTTGGTGCCGCCTTGGTTGTCTGTATCCCGTTGGAGCTTGCGTTCCTGAAGTGGGTCTACCGCAGGTGGCTGACCCCCTTGGCCAATTCCCCTCGGTTCCGGGATTGTCTGTTTTTCCTCAACATGACCGGTTGTGCGCTTCTGCTTGGCGTGGTGGTTCCTTCGGGCTTGATTGTTTCTTCTCCGACCGAGTTCGCGTTCTTGGAACCCTATCGCAATCCCTTGGCGTTTGTCGGCATCACGTTCTGCCAGGCTGTGGGCTTGTGCCTGGTCTGGCCTTTCTGCTTATACCGGCTCTTCGACAAACGCATCCAGGCGTTCCTCGCCATTGCTTCGACAGTGGCATTCTGCATGGCGTTGCTGAACCTGTTTGTCTTCTCGCGTTCCTATGGTTCGGTTCTGGTCAACCTGCAATTCACGGATATTTCCGCTCTGGGCCGAATCACCCTGCATACGGTCTTTGACCTTTTGGTGATTCCGCTTGTCTGTTTCTTCATGTTGCTCCTGGTTGGTCGCTGGAAGGGGCGGGTGATAGTGCATCTCCTCGTTTTTGCCGTGCTGGGTTTGGTTCTGCTTGGTCTGGCCGACATGGTCCGGACGGAAATCGCCTACCGGCGGTTCATTCCCCGCCATGAGGAGATGGTCCGGAACAACGAGACGAAGACATCGGACCTGAGACCGGTCTTTTCATTCAGCCGGAACGGAAAGAACGTGCTGGTGATCATGATTGACCGTGGCATGAGCTGTTATGTGCCATACATCTTTGAGGAGAAGCCGGAATTGCGAGAGGCGTTTTCTGGGTTCACCTATTACCCGAACACCATCAGTTTCGGAGGCAATACCATCTACGGGACTCCTGCCTTGTACGGAGGATACGAGTATACCCCTGTGGAACTGAACCGAAGGGATGCGGAACCTCTGCGGAAAAAACAGAACGAAGCGCTGAAGGTGATGCCCAGACTGTTTGCCGACCATGGCTATGAAGTGGAGTTTACCGACCCGGCGTGGAGCAACTACAACTGGGACTTCGACCCGACTCCTTTTATCGGGATGGAACATGTGAAGGTGGATTCCTTGAAGGGCCGGTACAATGCCTGGTGGTTGGCGAACGAGTATGATGGCGAGGTCGCCAAGCCATCGGCCGCATTGACTTGCAACTTGATCCGGTATGCATTCTTCCGGGTTTCTCCATTGGTTTTCCATCAGGTGCTGTATGACAACGGCAACTGGCTGAACAAGCTGAATCCCGCCATGCATATCGGGGGGCTGAATAGCGAGTTTCTCAACCAATACTCCGCTCTTGCCGCACTTCCGTTGATTACGGCAGTGACCGACGGGGGAAACCGGTTGAATATCTACGACACGGAAGCGACCCATAAGCCGACCATCCTCCAGACGCCGGAGTATGTGCCGGTGTCCGAACCAAAGAACGTGCTGGATACTCCGTTCCGGACGAGTCCTTTGTACCATGTCAATGCGGCTACCTACCGGAAACTCGCAGACTGGTTCTCCTATCTGAAGGAGCAGGGCGTGTACGACAATACCCGGATCATTATCGTCAGTGACCATGGCTGGAGCGAGGGTTCGGATGCGCCGGGATACCTGCGGTTGCCCAACGGGGCTGACCTGAACAGTTTCCGTGCTGTGCTGATGGTCAAGGATTTTGGGGAGCATGGCGCGTTCCGGAGCGATGGCACATTCATGTCCGTGGCTGACGTGCCCGAGTTGGCGGCCAAGAAGCTGATCCAGAATCCGGTAAATCCGTATACTGGCAAGCCTCTTGTCATGCAGAAGGAGGGCGGGGTGACCATGACGAGTGCTCAGCGGCATACGCCACGGGACAATAAGCCGAATACCTTTATCGTCGGTCCGGATGAATGGCTGCATGTGAAAGACAGCATTCTTGACCTTGCCAATTGGTCGATAGTCCAGCCATAATGCAGGGCATGGGATGCCTGATTCATTTCGCCAAGTCGTGTCTGGTCTTGCTGTACCGTGTGGGTTGTTTCCTGCTTCCGTTCCAGACCCAATGGGTGGCAAATCGTCTGCTGAGAGGAAAGCATGGCGTCGTTGTCTGCCGGTTGCTGACTCTTTCCATGGACTGGACTGAAACTGATGGCTGTGAAACCTTCTGGAATGCGGTGAAAAGCGACTTTTCTTCCAAACGTTTCCATCTGCGTGACGGCAGAATGCGCTTCAATCGCGGGACAGATCCCCATCCCGTCTGTTTCCTGGACGTGACGAACTATTACCGGCATGACGACAAGACCGGCTTGCACCGGAGAATCTATGAATTGCTTCGGGTCCTGCTTGTCGACAAGGATCTGGACTGCCGGGCAGTCTATTGCAATCCCCGCACGAATGGGTATCAGTATGCGAATCGTCTCGTGCAGGCAAGATTCCCGGAAGCCCCTGTGTATTCCGATCCCGTCGTCTTTCAGAAGGGGGACAAGCTGGTATTGATGCAGGCGGCAGTGCCTGATGGGGTGTCGCTCTCGTTGTTTGCCGAGCAAGGAATTGCTGTCGTTGCTGTTGTGGATGACGTCATTCCCATCCAGCACCCGGAGATGGTCAAGAGCAACATCGGGTTCATCCATGCCTTCCGGGACATCATGGCCAACGCTTCCTTGGTGCTGTCCGTCTCCATGACGGCGGTGGAGGAAATCAAACAATGCGCCAAGGATCATGGCTATGAGGTAAATTCCGAGATGCAGTACGGCTGCTTCTACAACGGATGCGATTTCAAAAAGCCGGAAGGGGCGGACTTGGATGCATCCGAGCAGGCATTGGTGGATGTCCTGAAAGGAAAGCGATTTGTTTTCAGTGTCGGCACTTTCGAGCCGAGAAAGGGCTATGGCGAGGCGATCAAGGCTTTTGAATTGCTTTGGAAACAGGGATCTGATGTGTCCTATGTGATTGCCGGAAGGGTGGGAATGAGTACCGGAACCTTCGTGGCCGACTGCAAGAGACACCCCGAGTATGGGAAACACCTGCTGCTTGCCGTCGGGGCAAGCGACCTGTTGCTTTCCAAGCTGTATGAGATGTGCCTGTTCGTCCTGAACTGCTCGCATGCGGAAGGCTTTGGCATCCCGCTGATGGAGGCGACCTTCTACCGGAAACCAATCCTTGCAAGGCGGCTTCCGGTATTCGAGGAAATCATGAAGGACCAGATACGGTACTTCGAAGACAGTTCGCCTGACGTACTGGCAGGGCATCTGGAGAAGGCGATGAGGGATGTTGCGGCCGGAGTGTTTGTCAGCGCGGACAAGACCAAAATCAGCTACTATTCGTGGGAGGAAATAGGTATACTGTTCAAGACCTTCTTGCAAAAATAGGAAAGGGTGTGTACATCAATGCAACTGAATGCCATACGAGGAATGTCGGTTGAACGTCAAGTCCAATATGATACCATCATCAAACTGCTCATCCTGGTGAAGGTAGCTGTAAAACAACCCGAGCGGTACTTTCCGTTTACCATGCCCTTTGTGGTTACCTTGTTGTACAAGGCGGTCACACTGGTGGTGGTCATGCATGTAGCCATCCGGGTGTGCGTGTTCCAGGATTGGCACAAGGTTCCAGCATTTCCGGTCATAGCGTTGTTTTCCGTGTTTGCATTTATTGCCTTGCTGGTGCACCATCGTCGCATGGACATTAGCTTTACCATGGCTTCCTATTGCATCCTTCACCTATTTGTGTTTTGCATGATTCCCTTGTCTTTTCCACACGAATTGGTGAAAAAGGAGATGCACGTATTGATGATGGGGCTTGTCGGGATTGGTATTGTGGGTCTGGTGCCAGCGTTATATGGCGTGCTGTTCTTGGGAACAGGTGCTCCGATGCCGGAGACGTGGAAAGCTGTTGGTGGTTACCTTTACCTGCAAGAAAATCCCAATCGGCTTGGCCCGTCATTTTTGATTCTTGGGGTCATCTCGTGGGCGTATTTCCTTCTGGCATGTAAGACAAAGCGTTGGATTGCCGTCGTCTGGTTCGCTCTGTTCGTCGCCTCGTTTCGTGTTCTCCTTTCGCTTGGTTCCCGTGCCAGCTTTTTCTTGTTGCTCGCCGGTTGTTTTGCGTATCCTTGTCTTCTGTGCTTGTGCTATGCGCGTTCCCGTTCGCGTAAAGCCTTCCTTGTTTCCTTCGCAATCGTGCTTGCCACCTGCGGACTGTTTCTGCTTGTCATTTTTGGAGGGCAGAAACTACTCGCCCCGCAAACCTCTCATCTCGGAAAGTCGTTGTTCGATACTTCGCAACGTTCTGGCATATGGAAGGAATCAATCAGCCTTATTCGGGAAAGGCCATGGTTTGGCTGGACCGCTTGGGAAGTGAAGCAGCAAAGAGCAACTGTTGTGCCGAAGGTGGTTGCAGTCTTTGTGAATCCTCATAATAGCATCTTGAGTTTGGCCCTTTTCTGCGGGATACCCTCTGCCCTCCTGTTTTTGGGAATCATGTTCTATGCGTTGATACTGCCGTTTGGGAGTTTCTTCCAAAGGAAGAAATGGCCCTTCATGGATGAGTCTTTCTGCCTGGCTGTCACATTACTTTCCATTGCCGTGCTTCACGGTATGGTGGAGTCAAATCTAAGATTGCATACATTTCCAATCTGCTACGTGTATTACATTCCAATGGGATATCTGTTGTATTTATTTGGTCGCTCCAAGCAATGCGATGGTTATCCGTCTGGCAACTGTTGACACCTTTTCCTGAAATGGATAATATCCATAGTGCTTACAGCAATCGGGTAGTAGCGCAGTGGTAGCGTACTTGGTTCGGGACCAAGGGGTCGCTGGTTCGAGCCCAGTCTGCCCGATAGTTTAATTCCTTGTTTCGTAAGGAATAACAAAAAATACCTCCTGTTGTCGAAAAAGGACTGGGACAGAAATTGTTCCACAGTCCTGCACGGGAGGTGTTTTTGTGTCCGGTTCCACGTTCACTTTGTTCGTCAGATGTGGCATATGGTATGCCGATGTGCGCACCCCTTCAGGGAAGCGCAAGAAAGTCACCACAAAGGCAAAGACAAGGAGGGCTGCCATGCAGGTCGCGCTTGCCATGCAGGAAGAGGGAAGGTTCGACGATGATGACGCGAATCCCTCGTTCTGGTCATACGTCCGGGACTGGTGGATCTGGGACAAGTGTCCATACGTGAAGGAGTCCGTCCGCAACGGACGGAGGCTTACCAGGGGCTATGTGGACATGTGCCGCACAGAGATGCTCAAGTACATCGACCCAGCCTTCCATGACCGGCCGCTCAAGGAGATCACAGCGGGGAGATACCAATCTCTCCGACGTTATCACGCAACAGATTACTGGGCACTCGACGATGGAGATGACGGAGTACTACAGCCACATCACCGGGTACGACCTCGACAAGGTGCTTGAAGTCATCGGAGAGATTCTGTGATTCTCTTTCCTCCACGAATTCTATTTCAATGTTCCGTTTTTCATAAGATTTCTTCTCTTGATGGTTCACACAACAATAAATGATACTATTTGTGATGCTAGTAGAGGTTTTGGTGAGTTCGGCGGAGAAGAAACTGAGGCTAAAGGACAATCGCTTCGAGGATGCCGACAGATTGCTGTCATCACATGACTTCAGACGGAGAAACACGGGTGGATTCCATTATGTATTCACCAGTCCGTCCGGTCAGATTTTGACAGTACCGAAACACAAACCGGTGAAAGAGCATTATGTACGGGCTGTCGTCCGGATCAAAGAAAATGAAGAGGGAGGACAAGGATGAACATTGAAGAGTATCTCAAGCTGCCATACACAAGGGAGATGGTCCGGGAGGTCGATGGATCTTACTTCATCAGTATCAAGGAGCTTCCTGGATGCATGTCCAGTGGTGATACGCAGGAAGAGGCCCTTAGGATGGTCGAGGATGCCATGCGCGCATGGATAACTGCCGCTCTCGAGGAGGGAAAGCATATTCCGCTTCCGGATGCAACGGATAACGAAGAATATAGTGGGAAGTTTGTCTTACGCATCCCGAAATCCTTGCATCGATCTTTGGCCAGAAAAGCTAAGGAAGAGCATGTGAGCCTCAACCAGTACGCGACGTATCTTTTGAGTGAGAACAACGCGAAGCGAGCAGGGCATACTTCTCATTTTCGGGCCAATGGCTTCTCAAAAGGAGAACGCGTTCCTTAAGTATGCGATTGGCCCATGAAACCAATACCGCAACAACCCGTAGTCACGACGCAGTATTCATATCGAGCTAGTCGTTGCTCCGGGGTGTATTTGTTGGATTCCTGAATCCAGGTAGAATCCTTGCCGTTTACCCACGTGACATTCCTAGCCTATGTGTTTGCCAGTTTGGATAGCATTCATGTCTGTATGGTGAAAGCCTTCCTTTTTTCCCTCTATTCCGTAATACTGAAGTGGTTTCGAGGAAGGAGACGCATCCTGTGCATACGTTGGAATCTCTATCTGTCCTGATTGTCGCTTGTACCTTGGCTTTGCCGGCCATGGCATCTGGCGCTAATCATCAATACATCTTTCATCTGGATTCTCCCGTCTATGAGTCGGTCGAGACCCTCTTTATCACCCAGGGCAAGGCACTTCCTTCGTTGGCGAAGCCTTGGAGCCAAGACGAGGTCGAGTTCCTGTTAGGAAAGCTGGATGCGTCCCTGTTCAGTGCCAATGAACAGCAAATCTACCGTTTCATCCTCGACCAGTTCCCGGAGCAGAAGGTGTTTGATTTCGACGCGTATTTCAATCCGGAGTTCTATGGGCATGCCAATACGGATTTTGATACGAGCAATGACTGGATGCTGACCTATGAAAAGCGAGCTCCGCTGGCGTCGGTCAGTTTCGAGAATTTCCTTGTCGACCATTTCTATACCTATCTGGGCTTCCCGGATTTCCGTGCATCGAAGAACACTTTCGTTGGTGATGAGGCACATACCGACAATTGGGACCAATACTGGTTTGGAGAACATCTTATGGATACGAACGCCGCCTTTTTCTATGGTGGCGACAAGGTATCGTACGATGCGAATTATCCCACCCGCGCGTTTCTTGCCTTCGGCGGCAAGGGGTGGACTACGGAAATTGGTCGTGACCGTATTTCCTGGGGTGCAGGAGAGACGGGCAACATGGTGATTGACGGCCATGTGCAGTACCTCAATGCATTGCGTCTGACCGCATATGAGAAAAACTTCAAGTACACGTTCGTGCTTTCTTCCTTTCCTTCGCCGGAAGAGATACAGGCTGCGGAAACCTACGAGGATGAAGGGGGGAAGGATCCGTGGAGCGAGGATTCCCCTTTGAAGGGGTTCAAGATGTTCATCGCCCACCGTTTTGAATTACGTCTGTGGAATGACAAGATTGGTTTCGCCGTGACCGAAGCCATCATGTATCAGCCGAAAAACCATGTGTTTGACTTCCGCATTCTGAATCCCTTTACCTTCTACCACAACTATTACATCAATTCCGATGCGAATTCCATTCTCCAGCTCGATCTGGATTGGGCTGTGGCTCCAGGGTGGAACCTGTACTATCAGATGGCCATTGACGAGATGCGCTTCGTCATTTCCGAAAGCGCGTCTTCTCCTTCTGTCCATCCTGATGCGTTCGGATTCATTTTCGGTGCGAAAAACATCCTTCCAACCGAGAAGGGATTTTGGAAGAACACCGTGGAGTTTGCATATACGTATCCGTATGTATACCTTCGCAGGCAGGAAAGTGGGGCTTCCAATCCTGCCAGCGTTGCGGATGCTGACAAGTACGACAACTTGAACTTCATCATCGCCATCCGGCGGTGGGTTGATGGCCACATCAATTACGACTATCAATCCATGGGATACCCCTATGGGGGAGATTCCATCGTGTTCCAGATGACCAGCAAGTTCACGGTTCCTGGAGACTGGTCTGCGATGGTCCGTCTGTTCTATCTGATTCATGGAAGTAAGTGGATGGAAGGGGAGACGCTGACGGTGGAGAACAGCTACTGGTGGAAGGGGCAGGATGCCTATCATACCCATACCCCGTCTGGCGGTTTCTGGAATGCGACACGTCGTTTGGTGCTGGGTTTCAACGGCCAGAGGCAATGGACCGAGAAATGGAAGACCTATGGCGAGCTTGATTTCATGCACGTATGCAATAAAGATGGGGTTTTCGGCAATGATGGTTGGGATGTACAATGTGGTCTAGGTGCGTCCTATAGCATCTTCTGAGGAGTCCTATGTACGTTGTCCTATTGTCCGGTGGAAGTGGAAAGCGCCTTTGGCCGCTTTCCAATGATCTTAGGTCGAAGCAATATATCAAACTGCTCCCGGATCCGTATGATCCAACCAGGCAGGTATCGATGGTCCAGCGCGTTTGGAAACAGCTGGAGCGGGCTGGCTTGGCAAAGGGTGCGTTGGTCTGTGCCGGACGCAGCCAGCAGGAAATCCTGCAGGCCGAACTTGGTGACGTGCCTCTTGCCATGGAGCCGGAGCGGAGGGACACGTTTCCTGCCATCGCGCTTTCCTGTACATACCTTGTCTCGAAGATGGGAGCAAATGCTGATGACGTGGTCTGCTTTATTCCTGTCGACCCGTACGTGGATGACGTTTATTTCGAGACGTTGAAGAAATTGGAACAGGTGGTCAAGGCCACCGGTTCCGACATTGTCCTGATGGGGGCGGAGCCAACCTATCCTTCATCCAAATATGGATATATCCTGCCTGCCCAGAAGCATGAAGGATACATTGATGTGGCTGGTTTCAAGGAAAAACCAGAGGAACCGGTCGCTAGGGAATTAATCAAGAAAGGCGCGCTTTGGAACTGTGGCGTCTTCTGCTTCCGGGTCGGATTGGTCTTGGAAAAGCTGAAGGGCTATGATGCGCCAACCAGTTACCAGGATTTGTTTGACGCCTATGGCAAGCTTCCCAAGAGAAGTTTCGACTATGAAGTGCTGGAATCGGCAAAAAATCTGAAAGCAGTGCCTTTTGTCGGCATGTGGAAGGATTTGGGAACCTGGAACACGCTGACCGACGAAATGTCGACCAACACACATGGCCGAGTCATCATGTCCGACAAGAACGAGAACACCCATGCCATCAACGAACTGGACATCCCTGTCGTGGTCTCCGGTATGAAGGATACCGTGGTGGTTGCCGCATATGATGGCATTCTTGTCTCCTCGAAGGAGGAGAGCGCCCATCTCAAGGATCTGCTGAAGGAGTTCCAGCAAAGTCCCATGTATGAGGAAAAGAAATGGGGAGTGGTGAAGACCATCGATGTATCAGGTGCAGGAAATAGCCATACCATCACTCGCAAGATGCTTGTCCAACAGGGAATGCGGATGCCCCTTGAGGAATCCACCCGTTTGATCATATTGCTTGAAGGTTCTGGAACATTTGATTCCAAACCCCTTTGTGTGGGCGAGCCCTGTTGTATTCCTGAACATAGTTCTCTGATATTTTATGCTTTATCAGACTGTTCTCTTCTTGCTATCATTCAAGAGGAGTGATGGATAACAATGGTATGGCTGAAATGTCTTTGAAAAAGGCTGCATTGATTAATGCGACCTCCAAATACATCAATATTTTCCTTGGGGTTTTCTTTTCGGCAATCCTGGCCCGTATCCTGACGCCGAATGACTATGGAATCGTTGCTATCGTTACGGTCTTTACGTCTTTTTTCCTTGTGCTTTCAAATATTGGATTTGGGATTGCCGTGATTCAAAACAAGGACTTTACCCAGCACGATGTCGATAGCCTTTTTACCATAACCATCTATGTGGGTGTGGTTCTTGGATGCATTTTTGCCTTGCTCGGTGCACCCCTTGATGCTTTTTTTCACGAGTCCGTCTACAAAGGCATCTGCGTGTTGCTTTCCTTTTCCGTTTTCTTCAATACGGTAAATGCTGTTCCTGAAGCGATTTTACGGAAGAACAAGCAATTCTTGCTGATCGGTATCCGGTTGGTTGTCGTTTCTACTCTGACATACGGATTGACCATCCTACTTGCCTTACGGGGCGCCAAATATTATGCCTTGGTTTCCCAGTCCATCATCAGCAGTGTCTTGATTTTTGTATGGAACATGCATAGCGCCCATGTCCGGTGTGTCTGGGATGTCAATTGGAAGTTGTTTTCCAAGATTCGAAGTTATAGCGGATTCCAGTTTTTGTTTAATGTCAGCAACTATTTCTCAAGGAACCTTGACAAGTTGCTTATTGGAAAGGTCATTGGCAACGAAGAACTTGCACAGTACAACAAAGCTTATCATTTCATGCTGTACCCGGTGCAGAACCTGACCAACATCATTACACCGGTACTGCATCCCATCTTTTCTGATTATCAAAATCAAAGGGATGTCCTCTACGAGAAATACCTGAAAATCGTCCGGGTTCTCTCGCTGTCTGGCGTCTTGGTCCAAACCGTATGTTTCTTCTGTGCTAGAGAAATCATCTTAATCCTGTATGGAGGGCAATGGTTGCAGGCTATTGTTTGTTTCCGCTATTTGAGTATGGCGATTTGGCTTCAGATGATTGGGGGAACGTGTGGGTCGATGTTTGTCGCCCTTACCGATACAAGGCGGCAGTTTATCTCGAACAGTGTCGATATCGCATTGCTGGTTATCTGTTTGGGCCTATTCATGCGAACCCGGGACATCGAGAAAATCGCACTGGGTGTCTCGTGCATCCTGAATATGCAGTTCTTTGTCAATTATGTGTTTCTCATAAAAGGGACCATGAAACTTCCGCTTGGAAAATTCCTTTTTGAATTACTACCCAGTTTCACATTGCTGCTATTGCTGGTTCCCGTCGGGATATTGCTTAACCGGACAATTCAGTTTGAAGTACTTTTTACCTCATTTGTGATAAAGGGCGCCATACTCAGCGGGGTGTACATACTATTATTGTTTATAACAAAGCAAAACAAGCATCTGTTGCCTATCCTTCCAGCCCGTTTCCGGAAACGTCATGGTTAATGGTAGAACCCAAGAGAGACGCCAATTTCCATGGAAAGATTTTTCCACCATGCTTGTTTGAGCGAGTTTCTTGTTGGGAGTGCATGATACGTATTGGGATTCCCATCGTCTACAATGACGTCGTTTTCGCCAGCTAGCAGTTCATGCCAATCAGTTTGCGTGACATGCCGGAAGGCAAGGCCTTCCTTTTTCGTAGAGAGATTGTTCCGAAGGTCCAACCGTTTCTGCATCTGTTGGGGAGACCTGAACTGGTAATGTCTTACAAGGATTGTTTGTGGTGCCAATACGCCGATGCGATTTGGAAAATGGGAATTGGGATCATTGTTCCAGACGAGGTTTTGCCGATAACGAAAGAACCGCTGTTCTGCCCAGCATGTTTTGTGAATATGGATGATATGGGGTTTGTCGGTGAGGAAATCTCCTGTGAATTGATAGTTCTCCACATCCGTTTCCGTAAGGAAATAATCGATGGATTTCTTGGCTACTATTTGATATTTTAGGGGGATTTTGGGGAGAAATCCTCGAGGATCCTCCACATAAAACTCATCAGCATCCAACTTGAAGCACCACCAGTCTCCTGGTTGGGATTCGTTTCTGAAATGGTTGAACACGTCAGCACGCATCCCATTAGAGTATGGACGAAAATCCTGTTTCCAAGGAACAATGACGTTGCCTTTGAGAGACTGAAGGATTTCCCATGTTCCGTCAGTGCTCCCGTTATCCAGAACAAAAATTTTGGTTGCCCATGTTGTAGCGCTTTCCAGCACAGATTTGACGACATCAGCTTCGTTCTTTACCAGCATGATCGCGAAAATGTTCATTGTCTTATTGCCTCCTACCCAACAATTGCCTTGTTTGGAGCAATTGGTATAAGTGCCTTGCCCCACTGGTATAGGTGTATTGCTCAAGAATTCGTGTAGGTTCTTCCACATGTTCTTTCAGGAGAGCATCAAGGTCGACATCTGTGTTGTCCGGGTCAATGTAATGGGCACAGTTTCCATAGATTTCGGGCAGGCAGGAAGCTTTGGCGACGATGATGTTTGTTCCACAGGAAAGGGCTTCCAACGGGGGAATGCCAAATCCTTCAAAATACGAGGGGAAGACAAAAGCCTTGCTGCTCTGCATCAACGCCTTGACCTCCCCATCAGACAGGTAGCCGGCGAGAACCACATTGGGTAGCTTCTGCAATACTTTCAATGCGTCAGGGACAAGGCCGGAAATGGCCTTACCTGAAATGACAAATTGCTGGTCCTGATGCTTTTCCGCATATTCGGCAATCCATTTGAGATTCTTCCGCTTGGAAAGGCTTCCCAACGTAAAGAAATAGGCATGTCTCTTGATACAGGGGAACTTCTGAAAGACCGATTCCTCTGGCTGTATGGTTTTGAAATGATCCCACCCGTTGGGAATGACTGCGATACTTTCGGCTTTGATATGGTATTGGGTGGCGATGGTCTTTCGGGAGAAATCCGAGACCGTGATGACCAGCTTTCCGTGCTTGGCTGCATGGCGGTACATCATCCGGTCATACAGATTGACCAGCTTGTCTCTCCGGCTCGTGAAGTCTTCTGGGTGCAAGACACTATAGATGTCGTGGATGAAGACGATGCCTGGATGGAGCAGGGGAGTGAGATTCCCAAAATTTAAGGCAATGCCATGGTTTTTTCCGACGAAATGGGAGAAATGGACGTGGTCCCACACGGGGAAGCTGGTGCAGTCCTTCTTTGACCGGACCACCTTGATGTTCTGGTAGGTGGGGATATGTTTGGCATTTGCTGGGACATACAGCCAAATCTGGTCCTTCTGGATGAGTGGATCCAGATTCGCACAGATCTCAAAGGCGTACCGTTCGACCCCAGTCAGATTCCTGCAACAAAAGTTTCCGTCAATGATGATTGGTTTTGCCATCAGTCCCTCGCAGTTAATGAAGATGGTCTATCGAGTTCCAGACCCAAAAGGGTTATGAATGTTTTTATTCCTAGGGGGCATCCATTACCTTTTCCCGCTATAAGTTAATTCTGTTTCATTAGAAATTGATAGTATGCATACTGTTGGGCGCCAATAGTATCTGTTGTCCAATGCTGTAGGGCATATTCCCTATTTCTTTTTCCTTGCCCTTGTTTCACCAATTCAAATCCATCTTGAATTGCTTTCATCACGGAGTAATCTTGGTATGGTTCGAATGTCGGATTCCCTGTAGTCTGAAGGATAGGGCCAACATTTCCAATCCGAGGCCCAACAACCACATTGCCAAAATAATAATTCAAAGGAAGGTTTCCAGAATTCAGAATATGGAGCCTTTGGAGGAGGGCGATGTCACAGGCTTTAAGATAAAAAGGAAGCAGTGAAGGAGGGACAAAGTCACCTCGATTGCAAATGGTGGGATATCGAAGTTTGTAGAAGGTTTTTTTGCACCACTGGGCCATTACAATCACTTTATTCCGCCTGTTCCGTACCCGATAGAAGGATGGGGCAAGAATCCGAACGCGCTGGCTCTTGAACGCCTTGGACACCTTGACGACAAGGTTCCTTTCCTCATCACTCCGGAAGGCTCCAAAACAAAGGATGTATCGGTAGGACGGATTAAGTCCAAGTTTTTCCTGTGCTTCCTTTTGGGTGGGAATGTATGGGAATTCATAGTCATAGACAGGGTGTTCCAGAAGCACATGTTGTGCTTGGGGATATAATTTTTTCCCTTGTTCCAAACTATAGGGCCCCAGGTGGAAGATCATGGTACTAAATTGATATACCAAGTCGTAAGAAGCGATGGCGTCACTGTCATCGTTGTAGTGCGGGCGTAGGTTATGACAGGTGGAGACAATCAGGACGCCTTTTTGTTGCAGCAGTCGAAGATGGTTTGCCAACTCTTCGGACGAATGGCGTTCGCTAGGAGAATTGTGCTGAAGAAGGAGAAAATGGGGAAACATGATGTGCACAATGTCGTAAGAAAAACATTGGTCGCTCCAAAAAAGCTTGATACCTGCATCGATTTTCCATTCTGGAGCACGTTTATGTATTTCATACATGATTGTCCGTACATACGGACTTGGGTCGGTTTCAGGTTTGTCAAAGGCAAAGAGTATTTTCATGAAGACTCCTATATAGCTGTTCTCCTGCAGTATTTGGTTCGACAACAAATAGACGATGGCATAGTGTATGCGCCTGGCAACGGCCATCAGTCCCTTGCAAACAAATCCCGCGTGTACAGCTTGTCTTTTACGTCTGCCAGTTCATTCGAATACCTGTTGGCGATGATTACATCGCAACGCTTCTTGAAGCTTTCCAGGTCCTTGGTCACTTCGGAGTTGAAGAAGGTAGCTTCTTGCATGGTTGGCTCATAGACCAAGACTGGAATGCCTTTTGCCTTGATCCGCTTCATGATGCCTTGGATGGAGGACTGGCGGAAGTTGTCGCTGCCGGATTTCATGGTCAGACGGAAAACTCCGACGAGTTTGGGCTGCTTTGCGATAATCTGGTCGGCGATGAAATCTTTCCGGGTCCTGTTCGAATCGACAATCGCCTCAATCAGGTTTTCCGGAACATCGCGGTAGTTCGCAAGAAGTTGCTTGGTGTCCTTCGGCAGGCAGTAGCCACCGTAGCCGAAAGATGGGTTGTTGTAAAAATCCCCGATGCGCGGATCCAGGCAGACGCCTTGGATGATCGATTTGGAATCCAACCCCCGGACTTCCGCATAGGTGTCGAGTTCGTTGAAATAGGCGACCCTGAGTGCAAGATACGTGTTGGCGAACAGCTTGATGGCCTCTGCTTCCACGAGATTCGGATGCAGGATGGTGATGTCCTTTTTCAAGGCTCCTTCCTGCAACAAAGCCGCGAACTGCTCCGCTTTTGTCCGCATCGTCTCGTCTCCCTTCGGATATCCGACGACAATGCGGGAAGGGTAGAGATTGTCATACAGGGCGTGGCCTTCCCTGAGGAACTCAGGGGAAAAGAGCATGTTTGGATACTGTTTTTCTTCCCTGAGTTTTCGTGTATAGCCCACCGGTACGGTGGACTTGATGACGATGGTGGCTTTGGAACCCGATTCTTTGACCAGATCGACTACTGCCTCGACAGAAGAGGTGTCAAAGAAATTCAACTTCGGGTCATAGTTGGTCGGGGTGGAGATGATGATGAAGTCGGCATCCCGATAGGCGTTTTTCCCATCAGTGGTGGCTTTCAGGTCCAGCTTCCTGGTTGCCAGGTATTCCTCGATTTCCTTGTCGACGATGGGGGATTTGCGGGCATTCAGCATTGCCACCTTTTCCGGGACGATATCCACAGCGGTGACTTCGTTGTGCTGCGCAAGCAGGACTGCATTGGAAAGTCCGACATATCCGGTACCAGCTACTGCAATTTTCATGATTGGTTTCCTTCTTTTTTGTCTGTTCTTCTCAGTGGTGTTTCCCAAGTACCGCTTTGCCGAGTTTGCGGACAAAGGTTGCTTGTTTCTCAAAAAAATGGAACAGATGGATATGGTTCATTTTCATTTCCGCAAAGGTGAAAAGCAATGGGGACTGCATGATGGAGACCACCCGTTTGTCGGATACGATATGGACGGGATTGAACTGGAATTTGGGGTTTCCCAGCATTTTCATGATGTCCTCAGGAATCCTTCCTGCCTGTTTGATCCGTTCCTGCAATTTCCTATCGGCCAATTGATAGTAGGGAGCATAATATTTCCCTTGCATCTCGGACGAATAGTAGTGGATGATTTTGGCCTTGCCTAGGAAGGCAAGCCCGCCGTGGGCGGGTTGGCAGTTCCATTCGCCGGGAAGCAATGCCATTTGCATCCCTGTCAGATAGTTGGCCTCGTTGAGCGGTGGCTGGTCATGCTTGTCATGCTTTTGATAGGCGGCATACTTCCAACGGTCGTTCCACGCCCGAAAGAGTTCTTGGCTTTCCTTTCCTGCTTTGGCAAGGATGATGCCACCGTTGATGTTGCCGTCCAACGCTTTGGTTCCGTGAAAACCGAGTTTCTTGTCCCTTGCCAGGAACATGTCCCGATGGACGTGGTCTGCAAGATGGACATGGCCGTCCAGCACGCCAGCGGTTTTTGCCGGAAAGTCCTCGATGTCACTGAGGTCGTCGCAGACAATCGTGTCACAGTCGATGTAGAGGAAGGAATCCTGTACGTAGGAAGGTATGGACGTTTTGATCAGGCGGGAACGATCCACTTTGGGGACATCGGGATTAAAAGGTATGGGAACAATGGAGGCAAGTGCCTGCAGCGCCTGGCGGTTCGGGTCCTGAAAGGATTGCTCGGTTTTGTCGTCGACCAGGACGATGACATTTGCATGCGGCATATGCATCCTGAGTGTCGTGACCGACATCAATGCCTGCTCGTAGTAGAGGTCGTCGCTTCCCGAAACCAGTACGTACACGTATGTCATTTTTGGTAATACCCCTTATACCATTTGGCAAAGTTGGCAAGGCCGACTTCGAGTGGGGTGGAAGGATGATAGCCAAAATCTTTTTCCAGACCGGAGACATCCGCATATGTCTGATACACGTCGCCCGGCTGCATGGGAAGCAGTTCCTTTGTGCCGGGTTGGGTGATGATGCCTTCGTTGATCAGGCTCTGCTCGAGAATCTCGACGAATCTGAGCAGACTGACCGGCTTGCTGTTCCCGATGTTATAGACTTTGCAGGGGGCTCCGTCTTCGGTGTTGTCCGGGGTCTTCTGCATGACGGCGATGATGCCTTTCACGATATCGTCGATGTAGGTGAAGTCACGATACATGTCGCCGTGGTTGTAGATTTGGATGGTTTCGCCTTTGACCAACTTGTTGGTGAACTTGAAATAGGCCATGTCTGGTCGGCCCATCGGGCCATAGACCGTGAAGAACCTGAGCCCGGTCGCGGGAATCTGGTAGAGCTTGCTATAGGCATGAGCGAACAACTCGTTGGACTTCTTGGTTGCCGCATACAGCGAAACCGGGTTGTCCACCTTGTCGTCCGTCGAATAGGGCACCTTCTTGTTTGACCCGTAGACGGAGGAAGAGGAGGCATAGACCAGATGCTGGACGGGATGATGACGACAGGCTTCGAGAATGTGGTAGAACCCCAGCATATTGCTCTTGATGTAAGCATCCGGATTGGTGATCGAATAACGCACGCCCGCCTGCGCGGCAAGGTTGACGACAAGATCGAAGTGATAGTCGGCAAACAGTTTGTCCACCAAAGCCTTGTCGGAAATGTCGCCTTTGATGAAGGTAAACGACTTCCCGTACCCAGACAACATCTGAAGCCGTTCTTCTTTCAACGAGACATCGTAATAGTCGGTAATCGAGTCGAGGCCGATGATATGGACGCTGGGAAACTGCTCGATCAGTGCTTTGGAAAGATGGCTGCCGATGAAGCCGGCTGCTCCAGTAACCAAGATGGTCTTTTGTGTAAAATCGATATGTGCCATATTCCTATGATACACGATGAAACGATAGGTGGTCTATCCAAATGGATTGTTCCTTCACTATCGAGAGGTGTTTTTGTTTGAAACAAATCCGTCTGGGGTAATTGCTCCGAAATACCTAGATAGTGCTGCGATGGCATCGTCGTTTCCATGTCCATTTGCGTTCACTGCATTTAAGGAGACAACTTGAGACCCTTCCGTATCGGGGGGAGCTGTCAAATTGTTTGGAGTCCACACTACATCAATTCCCTTAAGCATCTCCATCCATTTCAACCATAGGTCATCTTGCCCAGGGGTAAGACGGAAAAACAGGTCGGAATTACAGACAAGCTTATCGAAACAACGGGGGGGATAGAGCACTCCTCCGACTCCTATGGCGACTAGCTCGATTGAAGGGGTTCGGCATTGTTTCCATCTCTTGTTCCATTTCCGGTATTCCAACATCTTTCCTTGCGTATCCCAGGTCATTTTGTGAACCGTACGTGCACACACGCTGTTCGGAAAGCGATGGTGAACCATGAGGAGAGATGCTATGAGATCTGGTGAATACACAACATCGTCATCCACAGTGATTACGATATCATCAGGGAATTCCGTGAAAGCGAAGACATACTTTTTGTGGGACTTGTAGTCAGGAACGTGGTATCGAAAAGTAATTCCATACTGTTCATAGGAATGCATTTCCTGTGTGATGTCTTCCGGACCACATGAAAGCCAAACAATGATTCTGTCTGGTTTCATTGTCTGCCAAAGGAGACTTTTCAACGCGAGGCTGATTGATGCGAAACGTGGAGGATAACTGGTCAGAGAGACAATGATGCGCTTTTCCCGTGGTGTCTGGTTGAGTCCATAGACTGGTTTCCATCGCTTCATGCGATCGACAATCCACTTCTTGCGAAAGGAAGAGATTCTCTGGTCGAACATGCTGGCGATTTTTTCCCGGATTTTACGAGGGGTGATGGTTCGCATACGGTCCTTGCTATAGGAGGGTAATCAGCAACATAGCTGTTTGGTATCGAATACCATCATACACGCAAAGTCTTTTGCTTATCAACCAAAACTATTGTGATACAATCTGATGTTGATATGCAGCATACCATCGGAAGCCTTTGACCGAGGAAGGACCGGCCTATATACTGGCGGAAAAGAGGACCTTGCATGATCATTACCAAGACTCCGTTCCGCATGTCGTTCTTTGGTGGTGGAACGGATATCGCCCAATTTTATCAGAAACATGGCGGTGCCGTGATTTCCACGACGTTCGACAAATACTGCTATGTCTCGGTACGGCATCTGCCACCGTATTTCCATTACACCAACGAGATTGTCTATTCGAAGACCGAACGGGTCACCGATGTCTCCCGGATTGAACACCCTGCGGTACGCGAGGCGATGAGGTTTCTGGATATGCATGCGATCCGGCTGACCTATGATGCCGACTTGCCTGCCCGTACGGGGCTTGGCACCAGCAGTACGTTTGCTGTCGGCATGCTCAATGCTTTTTACGCCTTGAAGGGAAGATACCGGAGCAAGGAGGATTTGGCCAAGGATGCCATCTACCTTGAACGGGTGCTCTGCGGAGAAGAGGGGGGCGAGCAGGACCAGATTGCGGCAGCCTTTGGCGGGTTCAACCGGATTGATTTTACCACGACGGGTTTTCATGTCTCGCCAATCGTAATCAGGCCGGAGCGGAAAAAGCAACTTGATGACAATCTCTTGTTGTTCTTTACTGGCTTCTCCCGCTTTTCTGCCAACATCCAGAAGCACATGATGGTTTCCATCGAGGAGAAGGACAGGCAACTTGTGGAACTGCTTGCCCTTGTGGACGAGGCGGAGAAAATCCTTGAAGGAAATGGGGCGCTTGATGAGTTTGGAAAACTGCTTGACTACACCTGGAAGCTGAAGCGTGGCATCAACAGCAGTGTTTCCACCGATATCATTGACAGCTTCTACGCCCGCGCCATCAAGGCCGGTGCCCTTGGTGGCAAACTCCTAGGTGCCGGTGGGGGTGGGTTCCTTCTGTTCTATGCGGATACAGACCATCAGGAATCTGTCCGCAAGGAACTCTCGGATTTGATGGAAGTCAATTTTCATTTTGAGGATGGGGGAACCCGGATTCTGTATTATACTCCGGAAGAAGACACCACCCGTGGGGAGGTTCACGTATGAAAGCATCCACTATGGCCATTTGCAAGGATTTGGCCGCCCGATATCCTGATTTGCAATCCTGTGAGGAAGCTGTCATCCAAGCCGTAGGGACATTGATCCAAAGTTATAAGGAAGGGGGCAAACTGCTGGTTTGCGGCAATGGCGGTAGCGCATCCGACAGCTTGCATATTGTCGGCGAGTTGATGAAGTCGTTTGTCGCCCATCGTCCACTATCTTTGGAAAAACAGAAAGCTTTGCGTGCTGCCTGCGGCCCACGTGCCGATTACTATATCGAGAACCTGGAGGGGGCGCTTCCTGCCATTGCGTTGGTGAGCGAGTCGGCCCTGACCACCGCCTATATGAACGACAAGGAGCCGGATCTTTGCTTTGCCCAGCAGGTCGCCGGAAT
The DNA here is from genome assembly GCA_900315435.1 of uncultured Spirochaetaceae bacterium. GTDB lineage: Bacteria > Spirochaetota > Spirochaetia > Sphaerochaetales > Sphaerochaetaceae > RUG023. The sequence continues at coordinate 27,261 of OMYY01000022.1, read as the reverse complement.
TGGAAAGAAGGGTGACGTGCTGATTGCCATTTCCACTTCGGGCAACTCAACAAACGTGCTCTATGCGGCTGATGTGGCACGGGCGCTTGGTGTGCATGTCATCGCGCTCTCCGGGCGTGATGGTGGCAAATTGAAGGCGTTGGGCGACATCAACATTGTGGTTCCCGAGACCGAGACCTACAAGATTCAGGAACGCCATCTGCCCATCTATCACTGCCTTTGCCTTGCGGTGGAAAACGAGTTCTTTGGAGCGTGACTATGGTCTGTGTCATCATGGCAGGCGGCCGGGGTACCCGCATCGCCTCGGTTCGTTCGGATATCCCGAAACCGATGATTCCAGTGTTGGGAAAACCCATCCTGGAATACCAGGTCATCTCGTTGAGACGGCAGGGTATTGTCGATTTTGTCCTTTGCATCGGCTATCTTGGCGAGGTAATCCGTTCCTATTTTGGAGACGGTTCCCGATGGGGGGTGCGGATTTCCTACATCGAGGAGCAAGAGCCCCTTGGTACGGCAGGTGCGCTGTTTTATCTGAAAGGACGCATCCAGGACGACTTTTTGTTGATCAACGGAGACTTGGTTTTCGATGTCGATGTGAAACGGTTTCTCGCCTACCATCAGGCAAAACGTGCGACGGTCACCATTATGACTCATCCTAACTCCCATCCATATGACAGCGGGCTGATTTTCGCCAATGCGGACGGAAGGGTCGCCAAATGGCTGCACAAGGAGGACGAGAGGTTGTGGTACCATAACCGGGTCAATGCAGGGATCCATTTGGTTTCTCCTAGGATTTTCTCCCAGTTTGCCAAGGTGAAAAAGACCGATTTGGACAGGGAAATCCTCCGGCCATTGATTGGTCGGGGCGAACTGTTTGCCTACGATACTCCTGAATATATCAAGGACATGGGCACCCCTGACCGCTATGCGCAGGTAGCGAAAGACCTGGAAAGCGGAATGGTCGAGCGGAAGAACCTGTCCCATCCTCAGAAGGCTATCTTTCTCGACAGGGATGGCACCATCAACAAAATGGTGGGTTTTTTGACCCATATCGATGATTTCGAATTGCTTCCCGGCGTTGCCAAGGCAATCAGGAAGATCAACGACTCGGGATATCTGGCCATTGTCATCACCAACCAGCCGGTCATCGCCCGGGGACAATTGTCCTATGAGGGACTGGAAGAAATCCATATGAAGATGGAAACGTTGCTCGGTAGGGAAGGGGCCTATATCGACGATCTCTTTTTCTGTCCGCACCATCCCGACTCAGGATTTCCCGGCGAAGTGAGAGAGCTGAAGATGGATTGCGAGTGTCGCAAGCCCAAGCCTGGCATGATTTTCAAGGCGCGGGACAAGTACCATATCGACCTGTCCCGCAGCTACATGATCGGGGACCAGAAAAGGGATGAGGAGACGGCAATCAACGCCGGGTGCAAAGGCTACCGGATTGGCAAGGCGGAGTGCCTTGGCATCGCCTCCGTCTCCAGCCTTTTGGAAGCGGTGGAAGAAATTTTAGGGGTCTGATTCTTTCAGCTTCGTTTCTTCATTTGCCAGATGAGGAAAAGCAAGATACACAAACCAATGACGGTAAGCATGCAGCCCAAAACGAGAAACGGTGTTCGATAGATGAGACGAATAGTGTGTGTACCTGACTCTACAGAGATTCCCGTGAAACAGCCTTGCACGGGGAAAGTCGAGACACTTTTCCCATCGACGAAGGCGTGCCAGCCTGTCGTATAAGGTATGGTCAGACAAAGCACCGTCTCAGTTTGTGCATGGTATGTACCGGTAATTCGGTCGGATCTCACATCGAGGTCTGTGAGAGTGCGGTTCTGAAGGTCCTGGATTGCCCAATCATGTGAGGTGGGGTCTAATGCTTGCAACTGCACCTTTTTCCAAGAATATGTCCCTTTTGAGGAAAAGGTCAGATGAATTTCCGTTCCTGCCGGATAATCTTTGTAGCCTAAGCAGATTGCTGGATTGTGTCCTTGTTCCATTTCCCTGCCGGTGATTTCGTAGTTGTGCACCGATTGCCCGCAGGAAATGTACATGTCAGTTTTTTCCCCCGGTCCGATAAGTCCAGGAAGGAGCAGATACAGTTCAGAATTGTAGGTTGTTTGGGTGAGCCGAATGGTAAATCCGCTTTGTTTTGTTGTGACTTTGATGCCGTCCGTCAGTGGTTCCACCCCTTCATCATAACTGACTATGCTAAAAGGAACGTCTTGGATGGGAATGATTGGTTGGAGTATGGGTATGGCTATCTGTTTGTCTGTTACTACTCCCTGGAGTAATGCTTCCTGTTTTTCTACAGGAGAGAGCATGGCGAATACATTGGGGTCTATGCGGTGGGTATATCCAAAGGCAAGGGGTAGCGTATTGTCGCTTTGGTACACTATCAATTCACCATCATCACCTGCCATTGTATACCCATAGGGAAGAGGATCCGGAGAATCAGAGGGCGCATAGTACGAACTGACACCATAGAGGGCCATGAGGGAACTCCGTCCATTAAGACCGCAAAGTTTTAACGAACTGGCGGTTGAAAGTCCAAGACTGTCGTGGGCTTTCACTAAAAGTCCGTTGACGATGGACCAGTAGTAGGATGTCTCATGGGTTCGGTTGACGGCGCTTGCATTGACATTGGGAACATATTGGTTTCGCTCGTATTCGGACTTTGTCATCTCTTCGGTCGCATACGGTCTCCAGGTTTCTAATCGAGCGAATCCAGAAGGTGCGGATGCATGGTTCGGATGAATGATGGTAGAGGAAAAGGTAGTTTTGAAATTGACAAATCCGTCAAGGTAATTAATTCCCCACGGGGAATAGAAGACCCAGGCATTGAGTATCGTAGAGACGCATAGCATCGCTCCTAACCAGATTTTCCTATTGTCTGACTGATGGATGAATAGCAGTCCTATGGCGGTGACCAACAGGACAGCGAAACTGGAGGCGCAATGGCTTCGGAGCGTGGCAGAGAACATCGATGCCCCAAGTACCAGAATGCTGAAAGCAATCCAAAAGAAAATGGGGATGAGCAGTTCTTTTCGAGAAGCAACTACCATGCGAGGAAGCGAATAGGCAGTAACCAAACCCATGGTAAATGCTCCGGCGAACAACCAGCGGTTAGTTATATAGTTGAATCCATTGAGCATGTGCCCGAAAAAGGGGAATACAAGGAACAATAGCAAGAAACAAAGTGCCCATTTGAGGACTTTTGATTCTATGGTGTGGATGTGGAACAGGAAAAGCCCTGCAATCAATGTTGGGGCACTGAATCCGAGGAATGTGTAAGCATAGAGCCAGATAGGTGAGGCGAACGCAAGTGGCAACTTTACGTAGTAGAGAAGTGGATAGTGCCAGTTATAGGTGATTGTCTCGGTTGATCGTTCGGTGGTGAAGAACATAGCGACATTGGGAACAAACACCCAGCTGGCGAGGCAGAGACCGGTCAGGTATGCTACCAGAAGCAAAAGTACAGAATTGAGCGGGTGTGGAAAACGTCGTGAAAAGAGTGCCTCTCCATAGCGGAGAAGGACGTAAAGACCCAGAAAAAAAGTTTCCATGTAGAGGAAATAAAAGCTGGTTGAGCCTGCTAATGCAACAACTACTGCCAAAAGAACAGGTTTCCGTTCATCCAGAATCCGGTCGACGCCCATACAGAGCAAAGGAAGATGGATGAATGGATTGAGAAAGAAAGGGTGACGTGGTGCGCACATCAGCGTGTAACCGCAAAAGAGATAGACGACAGCCCCCGCTACCGCACCTTGAAAATGGAATTTATGGGAAAGGCAGAAAGCAATAAAACAAAGCCCCGCAAGGTAAAGGCGAAGGAAAATCAGGAAATAGTACAGATGCTCAGTATATGCCTCAGGTACGAAGACGCTGAGTAGGTTGAGTGGATCCCCGATGGCATAATAGTGCAAGGTAGTGAGTATGTCGGAGCCCAACCCAAGCGAGAAGTCCCATTGGGGATGCACACGGAACCCGGATGCAATCCACGTGCGCAGATACGAGCCCCAATAGGCCAATGCCGTCATGTGTTGAGTGATTCCATCACCTCGGGTGAGCCGTTTCTGTAAAAGAGGGAAAGGAAGAAAACAGCAGACCGCCAGAATGGCAAAGACTACGGAGTATTGGACATAAGGGGAGAAACAAGGAAACTTGGCGTCTCGCAACAATTCCGCACGTTCCCCATGCATTGAAGGATGGCTCATTGTTTGCTCCTGGACAGGGGTAGATACAGTCCCGTTTTACAGAGCAGGTACTTCAGCGTGGTGGTGGCAGAAGGGGCATATTTCCTGAGTGCCTTGAACTCCTCGGTGGGATTCTTGCCCGTCTGGCAGACGAATGCCGCTTTTTTGCGGAAGAAACTTTCGGCAATGCGTGGGTTTTTGGCAATTACATCCCGATGTTTCTCAAAGAGCTTGTCCATAGCGATTACGCCCCTTTCCGGATGGTTGGTGATGCTGTCCCTCTGCACGAAGGCATCCACAAGTATTTCTTTCTGGAAACAAATCTTGAAGTGCTGGGAGAGCCGAAGCATTTCGTCCCAGTCTTGCAGGCGGGGCATGAAAGGGTCGAACGGATATTGTTTGAAACATTCCGCTTTCCCTAGAATCAGTTGGGTACTGCAACAGTTGTAGAGAAGAAGATCTTCGTAAGTGAGCGGGCCTTCCTCTCCATGGTCGGGAAAGACGTGAAGCGCGTTGCCTTCTTCGTCCTTCACGGTCATTACGCAGGTGACAACGTCTGAACAGGTTTTTTTGAGAAACGCCAGCTGTTTTTCCAACTTGTCCGCATGCCATTGGTCGTCACTGTCATTGAAGGCAATGTATTCACCCGTGGCGAGCTCGATTCCTTTGTTGCGTGCCGTGCAGGCGCCAGAGTTCTTCTTCAGCCGGAAATAGTGGAGGCGAGGATCCTGAAGTTGTGCCAATACCTGTTCGGTGTTGTCCGTCGAGCAATCGTCAACCACCCATAGCTCAAGATCGCTGTACGTCTGCTTCAGGACGCTCTCTACCGCAGGAAGAATCGTGCGTGCGCGATTGTAGGAAGGAATGATAACGGAAACCATAGGTACTCCTTGAATCCGGATAGTGACGTTGTAGGCGATTTGCCCCCATTAGTCAACTTTCCCTTTTGCGAGGTATGGTAATTGTAACAGTCAGCTGGTTTTGGGGTACTTGGACCGCTTTTCTTTTCTGACAAGAACGGATATATATGTCAAGTATGGGTGTTGTGGAAAAGTTTGGCGGAAAAGTGGGGAGGGTTGCGGAGCGCGACGGGCAGAAGGCCCGGAAATTGATGCTGGCTGGTTATGCCGCCCAGCAGTTCCGGCTGAAGCACTTTGCCAGCAAGTTGCTCACCCCTTCGCGCCAGTATCTTGCCTGGATTGTCATGCAGTACATGCGTACGGCATTGCTCCATCCCGACAAGACGGCCATGACCAGCCTGTTCATTCCCTGCGATCCCTTGATCGCCATCGGATACAAGGCGTTCTCGATTGAAGGCTTTTCTGCTTTCATGACGGGTACTCGGTGCGAGATGCCGCTGTTGGATGCCGAGGACAACGACCAGAACTTGTGTTCCTATCATCGTATTTTCCTTGGTGCCTCGAAGCTCGGACTTCTGCCGGTATCCCCGTTTGGGCTCTATACCAACGTGGCATGTGACGCCAACATGGTTTCCTTTCCTGCGCTTTCATCCAAGCACCACATGCCGACTTTTTTCGTCGATGTGCCGTATGAGCCGTCCGATGATGCACTCCAGTATGTCGAGGAGCAACTACGTGGCATGGTCCATTTCATCGAGGACCAGGCCCATGTGAAGATTACGGACGACATGCTTGCGAACGTGCAGGCGCAAAGCCGGTATGCCCACGAATCCTTTTCCCAGTACATGCGGTTGGCGGGAAGCCGGTATGTGCCGACTGACGTGACTAGCGGCATGTATGAAGTGTTGCTTGGCCATATGATGCTCGGCACCAAGGAGACTGCCCAGTACTATTCATTGCTTGCCCAGGACTATCTGCGGGGTAAGCCGGATACCGGGCTCAGGTTGCTTTGGATTCATGCGATTCCTTTCAGCCATGCACCGGTGCGGGAGCTGCTGAACTATACGGAAAAGGCGCATATCGTTTCGGTCGACTTGGCGCATGACTGGATGATGATGCCGGTCGACCCGGCCAAACCGTATGAAACCATGGCTCGCCGTATGGTCTATTGCGGTTTCAACGGAGCGGCCAGACGCAGGATTGAAATGGACCTTGCTCTTGCCGACATGGTCAAGCCTCATGGCGCCATCATGTTCAATCACTGGGGGTGCAAGATGACCATCGGCGCTTCCGCTTTGGTCAAGCAGGCATTGGAAGAGAAGGGGATCCCCGTCCTGTTGCTCGATGGCGATGGCGCGGATATGCGCAACCAGAGCGACGGGCAGACCGAGACTCGCCTGGGGGCGTTTTTGGAGATGCTGGAGGCAAGACGGTGATCAGCTACGTATGCAAATATACTCCGACCGAGCTGTTTGCCGGTTTCGGCGAGCAGTGTGTTCCCTTGGAGACCATGCGTCGTGATTATCCCCTTGCGGACAAGTACGGCCACCAGAACATCTGTGGATTCGGCAAGTCCGTCATTGAGGCCGTGTATCGAGGCGAGGTAAGCGAACTGGTATTGACCAACTGCTGCGATGTCATGCGCCGCGTCTATGACATCGCCAGGAACAGCGGCACATGCAAGTTCGTCTATTTCTTAGATTTGCCCCATGCGGACAACGACTGCGCGAAGGAGCGTTTTGGCAAAAGTCTCGCACAGCTAAAGGATGCATACGCCGCCTATTCGGGAAAACCGTTTGACTTGGATGCCTGTCTTGCGGCATTCAGGAAGCCGCAGGTTTTCTCTGGACGCTATATCGGCATCATCGGCGCCCGGGTGAATCCGGAGCTTGAAGCGTACATCGCCACCAAGGTTGGCGAGAAGGTCGTCAACCATACCTGCATCGGAACACGCAATGTGCCGGTTCCTTCTGGCGCTGGCTTTTGGACTGCTTATGCATCCCGCTTGCTGGAGCAGGTTCCCTGCAGACGCATGGGCAACCTTGCCGGACGTTCCGTCCTGTACACCGACCCACGCCTCAAGGGTATTGTCTATCATTCCATCAAATTCTGTGATTTCGCCCAGTCGGAATTTCCCGAGCAGAAGGACAACATCACGGTACCGTATGTGCAGGTCCAGACTGACTTCACCCAGCAGAGCGAGGGCCAGCTTTCGACACGTCTGGAAGCATTCCGTGAAACGATATCCGTACAGGAGCATACCAAACCTATGAGTGACCAATCGAAACCGTTTGTCGCTGGCATTGATAGCGGCTCCACGTCGACGGACGTGGTGATCATGGACCGTTCAAAAACGATTGTCGCTTCGATGATCATCCCGACTGGTGGAGGTGCCCAGAAAAGTGCGGACGAGTGTCTGAAGCAGGCACTTGCGCGGGCGCATCTCTCCATGGACCAGATTGGGGGTATTGTTGCCACCGGCTATGGGCGGGACTATCTGCAACACAAGGAAGAGGCGGTCACCGAGATTTCCTGCCATGCCCGTGGCGCGTGGTTCCTGGATTCTTCGGTGCGTACCGTCATCGATATCGGCGGCCAGGATTCGAAGGTCATCAAGATCGATGGCAAAGGGCAGGTGGTGAACTTCGCCATGAACGACAAATGTGCTGCGGGTACAGGAAAATTCCTGGAAGCCATGGCCCGCACGCTGGATCTTTCGCTTTCCCAGCTTGCCGTTCTCGGCGAAACCTGCACGGAAAAACTGACAATCAGCAGCATGTGTACCGTCTTTGCCGAGAGCGAAGTGGTTTCCTTGGTCGCCCAGAACAAATCGGTCGGAGATATCGTCCATGCCCTTGACCGTTCGGTAGCCAACAAGGTCGCCGCCCTCGTCGGCCGTGTCGGCCTGGAGGAGAAATGCATGATTACCGGTGGTGTTTCCCTGAACAAGGGGGTGGTGAAGGCTATCAACGAAAAGCTTGGCATCAAGCTGGTCGTCCTGCCCGAAGCCCAGATCTGTGGGGCTATCGGAGCCGCATTGTTCGCCCTTGATTGATTGTATTTGTCGGTAGTTCGGAGTAAGGTTGGGGACATCATTGTCAGTGACCATGGCATGGGTTTTGATTCTGGCCTTTTTACCCAAACCAAGGGCGTAGGCCTCACCAAGGACTGCTTTGTGGCGACCCTGCTGGTGAAGGATTTTGCAAGCCATGGCGCGATTCGGAAGGATGATGCCTTCATGACCAATGCGGATACTCCCGCCTTGGCCTCCGAGGGCCTGATTGCAGATGCCAGAAATCCGTTTACCCAGAATCCGCTCAAGGTTGAGGACAAGAATGCCTGGATGAAACTGGTGGATGCTCCTGCGGAAGCCACCCGTATCCGTAAGAACAGCGAATTCTCAATTGCCCCGTCAGAGTGGTTCACCGTGAAGGACGACATCTACAATCCTGCAAACTGGGCAAGGTATACCGGGCCTCTGCCCGAAGCAACACATGTGGACTATTGATGGAAAATTGGAGTGTTTAGCTGTTTACTTCTTCAACTGTCCGATATTCGATTCGACGTCCTTCATTGAAGTGAAAGTCGTTGAATCCAAGTTTGGTGAATTCCTCGGTTTGTTCATCCTTGAGCATGGTTCCAGGATGGAAGAGAAATTCTACGGGGCGATGATGTCTGTCACCAGCTTTGAGAAAATCGGGAATCATCACCCTGATTCGTGTCGTATCCATATGCCCGCTGAAACAGACGCCGCAGAGATAGGTCGCGGGTATTCGCATCTTTTGCAACACATGCTTCACATGACGGGAGTAGTGGTTGAGTATCATGCATTTCACCAGATTGACGGGCCGAAGCGTGCGATAGAGACTGGGATGTTTCCCATAAAAGCGTATTGGGTCCTCGGAGTTACGGATATAGTCGACACCGTAGTTGTGTTGCTTGATGACGTCGATCAAAGCGTCAAACACGATAGGAATCATATGGGGGTGCTGATGGCTGTCTAGCCGCAAGTGTTTTGGGTCGGCAATTCCTAGCAGTATCGCCTTTTCAATCTGGGCATTGATTTCCATTGCAAGCTGTTTTCTGATGTGATTCCGTTTCACGGGGTTGCATGACCAAAGCACTAGTTGCCGCCAACTGACATGGAAGAGTCCTTTGTCATCCACCAGGTCCTTTACCTCTTCTTTCTTTGCGCAGGGATAGCCTTCCATGAAGTTCAAGTGGATGGAAGCACGGACAGGATGTGGAAATTTTGCGTCCCTCAAACGTTTGACCGCCTTAGGGGCGCGGCGCATGTTGACCATGATGCTGATGCCATCCAGCTTTCCTTTGTGGCACAGGGCGATGATGTCGTTATCCGAATGTTCGGAGAGCGCATAGTCGTCCGCATGGAAATCAATGCCGGTCATTCGATTGTCCTTCCAACGATGTATTGGGGTCTCTGTTTCACTTCATCATAAATCTGGGCGATATACATACCGGTAATTCCAAGACTGAACATGATGCAGCCGAATCCAAGACACATGATGAAGAGCAACGAGGGATAGCCGGAGATTGCATTTCCTTTAATCCAACTGTAGAGAGCGTCAATGCCAAAAGCGATACCAACCAACGAGAAGAGGATTCCCAGCGTGGTCACGATTTGCAATGGGGAATAACTGAAGCAAAGCACGTTGTTGATGGCATAGCGGACCAAGGCTTTTGAAGACCATTTTGTAGTACCGGAAGCCCGCTCTTGTACTTCATAATACACCGTCGTCTTGTTGAATCCGACCCAGAAGGAGAGGGCCCGGAAGAACGTGTTCCGTTCCTTGAGACTGGCGAGCGTGTCGATTGCCTTCCTGTCGAGCAGTTTGAAGTCGGAAGAGTTACGCATGTCCATACCAACTGCCTTGCTGATCCGGTCGTAGAAGATTTTGGTCATCAGTTTGTGTATGAGGCCTTCCTTCCCGCGGTCGGTTTTTACTCCTTCAACCACTTCGTAACCGGCCTTCCACTGCTTGTACATGTCGATGATGGTTTTAGGTGGATGTTGCAGGTCGGCATCCATGATGACGGCACAGTCTCCAGTAGCGTTTCTTAGGCCGGCAAACAAAGCGGCCTCCTTGCCAAAATTTCGGGAGAAAGAGATACATTTGACCCGTCTATCCTGGGCGTGGATTTCCTTGATTTTGGCAAATGTCTTATCCTTGGACCCATCGTCCACGAACATCAGCTCGAAATCTGCTTCGGGAAGTTCTTTGAACACGTCGACAATGGCCTTGTGGAAAGGTTCGATGTTGGCTTCTTCGTTGAAACAGGGAACAATTAAAGAAACAAGATTCATAGAAAATCACCTTTTTCTGAAAATAACTAGGAAACTTAGCAAGAAGTTCATCGCGCTCACTGCGAATTCATCAATGATCTTGGCAAGCAGTTCATTGCTTTTGAACAACATCACCAGCACGTACATGATGGCGATATCCAAGAGACCGGAAAGAAGGCGGGAACTGTAGAACATCCAGAGTTCCCTCCAAATTGCTTTCCGCCCATGCTCATGGGAGTCAAAGACGTAGAGTTTGTTGGTTATGTAGGCGAACAGGACACTGAGAAACCATGCGAGAGCTGTGGAAATAGAAACGACAATCCCCGTTTTGCGACAAAGCAGGTAGACTGCAACGTTCATTATTGTTGTAAGCACTCCCCAGAAACAGAAAGGGATGACCCGTTTCTTCCACGTTTCGATATGTAACTTACTCCCCATGTATATGTAGTCCCTTTCTCCTTATACCGCCATTAATAGCAAGCAAGAGCTAGCATTCATTTCACTAGTATATAAATGTATCAGTCATATATTCAACTAGCAATATTCCATCATATCCCATCTCTCTCGTACAGAAAAAGCGTTGGATGTCGTTTGCGCCAAAGCGGTTCTTCCTGCTTGAGAACGAGATGATATCCAGGTATGTCCATGGCCTTTGCCGTGATAACAAAATCAACCAGTCCTTTTTCCAAGGCATCCAATTGAGTTGTCTTCTGTTCTACGTCTGCATCCATATGGATTGTACAGAAATATTTGGTGGAAGGAACCAGTCCGCCAACCGTGAATATGCCTTGGTCCAGACAGCCATAGCACATGACCGTGGCATTCGGTTTCTGCTTGATATAGGTACTGAATGTGTATTGGGGGTATTGCTGTACAGGCACCCCAATGAGACGGGTGCTGTCAGAGACGAATCCAGTAATCAACAAGGACAGCCCAAGGCAGAGACTATACCAAGAGGCTCTGGCGTCCAAATGTCTAGGAATGATGGAAAACAGTGGTATCAGGCCTAATGGTGCGAAGGTCCATAATACAAAAGAATAGTAAGCGTAACCAAAACCACCCCAAAAAATAGTAGCTGCAGTGAAGATGTACATGCAGGCAAACTGTCCCCAGAATAGCTTACCCAATTTTCCCCAAACGAAAAGGGAGAGTATCTGCAGGATGGCCATGGCATAGTTGTACCAGTAGGTGGTCGCTAGAAGTCGAACAAGGGTCCCCATCCGTTCTATCAGGGTGACATGCTGGGGGTAAAGGACTAAGTTGGTATAGAAATATACTTTTAACAGGTCAGAAATCCCCCCCATGACCAGATAGAGCACTAGAATGGGGATTGTCACAATTGTCAGACCTTCAAGTACCCAAAAAAGACTTTTAAAAATATCCTGTAGCTTTCTCTGCCTGGCGTACTGTACCACCGGCCCGATAGCCCAGCCAACGAAGAAGCCGACGATGCTGAATTTCGACCAGAAGATGGCTCCCGCCATCATGCCGATGACTACCAATTCCTTGGGGCGATACATGCTTTGTTCCTTAGTGTGCTTCATCGTGACAAAGATGACATAGGTCAGCATTGGAAGTGCGAATTCCTCAACACTATCCCCTAGAACAAAATTGAATGAGCTGTAGACGCATGCCGCTAGAAAAGGAACCAAGGGTAAAATGTTTCTGCGGGAGAACAGCTGAATCGTCCGTACTGAATACCAAAGAAAGGCTGTCGTTGCAACGACTTCGACAAGAAAAATCCCGAAAAATGACCGATAGGAAATCAAGGCTGCAAAGCTGTGAAGCAGATAGAGGAGAGCGCCTTTTTGTTCATAGAGGTCCCTATAAGGAAGTTTCCCAGTCCAGAGAGATTTTCCTACGGTAAAGAAGCAATTGGAGTCGTCCCAGATATGGATGGGATACAGAGGTGAGCAGGTAGAGCAGAGACCAAGGACCACACATGCAGTACCGAAACACCAGAACATGGTTAACCGCGAAAGACCATTTGTTGGCAATGAATAACAGAAAGATTCTGATCTTTTGTATCGAAGAACAGGCGGAAGTACGAAGAGCAAGATTAAAACTCTCAGACTATGCTTGAGGAAACGACTTCTCCATAGGGGAGAAAAGGCAACTTGTTTGCCAAGGATTCGCATGCCGGTCGCAAAAAGAACCTTGTCTACCGCAGGGATTACCCAAGAAAAGGCAAACAAGACGGCAAGAATCCAGAAAAATTGAAGGATTGATAATCTTTTTTTCATATTAAACTCGACCTAGGAAAAGCATCAGTAGGAAGAGGGTATCTCTCTACGAGGAAAATCGCAATGGCAACGGGAAAACAGACGGAGAGAATGTCTGTTTGTTTGGAGAAATGCATATATAATGGAGAACGAATGCATGAAATAGCAATCTAATGGGAAAATAATTCCGTTTTGTCGGTTTGTTTGCGGGCCTTGGGTCAAAAACAACAATCTAGTACGATTTTCCTGATGTTGGAACGGGTGTCCGTCTTGTCAAACGGTATTGGGATATATCGTTCGTTTCCCCGACTTCCGTCTTCCTGCGTGATACCTGATACGGGAGCTTCCTGATTGCATTCTCGTGAAACTAGAGGATGGACCATACATCCTAGATTCCCTGTTTCTTTAATGTCAGGAATTCCTTTTCCTTGTATTTCCAAAAGGGCGTTGGAATACAAAATGAAAACCATAATAGACACTACATTGGGCCTGACGTGTCATGTAATTCAAATCAGAAAAATGAATTAGTAAGATTGTGAAAAAACTTGAGGAAAAGGCTTTCCTTTTTCCCTTTTGTGCTATATAAATTGCTTGTTTCGCTTTTACGGAACAGAGACTTTATATGCCCTTGAGGGCAGGGACAAAGATAACAAGACACGGCTACCCGGAAAGGGCCCGTACTGAATGCAGAGAAGGCAGAAGACAATGCAGAACGAAACCAACCGCTATTATCTTGATCACCAGAATCAGACAGAGTCGAATGCGAGAACCTATCCAAGGAAATTCCCGGTATCGCTCAAGAGGGCAAAGGGTTCTTGGGTTGAGGATGTGGAAGGCAACAGGTACCTCGACTTCCTGTGTGGAGCCGGCACCTTGGTCCTTGGCCATAATGATGATGAAGTGAACAAGGCGATGGTGGAGATGATTCAGTCTGATGCTCCGCTGCATACGCTTGATTTGACCACTCCGACCAAAGATGAGTTTGTCCAGACGTTGTTCAGTCTGCTTCCCGCGCCCCTGAAAGGGCATGCGAAGGTGCAGTTCTGCTCCCCAAGCGGAACAGATGCCACCGATGCCGCCATCAAGCTTTGCAAGACCGCTACCGGCCGTTCCTCCGTCATCGCTTTCAGCGGTGCGTTCCATGGGATGGGCCATGGCGCTCTTTCCCTGACAGGAAACCTTGGCGAGAAGAGCCCGATTTCCAACCTGATGCCGGGTGTGCAGTTCATGCCGTATCCCTATGTCTACCGCGATCCCTTCGGAACCGGAAGCGACGAGGGTTGCATCAATGCCTGTTGCAACTATTTCGAGTCCATGCTGAAAGATCCCGAAAGTGGTGTTCCCAAGCCAGCCGCGGTCATTCTCGAGGCGATCCAGGGCGAGGGTGGCGCGATTCCCGCTCCCGCCAAGTTCCTGCAGACGGTCCGCCGTGTGACCAAGGAACTGGGGATTCCGATGATCTGCGATGAAGTCCAGGCAGGCATGGGACGTTCGGGCAAGTTCTTCGCGTTCAGTTACGGAGACATCTGTCCGGATGTGATTACGATGAGCAAGGGAATCGGTGGTTCGTTGCCGTTGTCTGTAGTGGTCTATGACGAGAAACTCGACCAGTGGAAGCCTGGGGCACATACCGGCACGTTCCGTGGCGACCAGCTTGCCATGAAAGCCGGCACCATTGTCATGCGCCGCGTCTCGGATCCGAAGTTCCTTGCCGATGTTGCCAGAAAGGGCGATTACATCATGGCTTCCATCGAAGCGATGAAGTCCAAGTATCCTGTCATCGGCAATGTCCGTGGCCGTGGCTTGATGATTGGTATCGAGTTCATCAATCCCAACGGACCAAAGGATTTGAACGGCACTCCGCTGTACGATGGTTCCATCGCGGCAAAAGTGCAGCAGGGTTGCTTCCTTCGCAAGGTCATCATGGAGCGTGGCGGTCGCGACGGCGCCACGATGCGCTGTCTGGGTGCGCTGAACGTCTCCATGGACGAGATTGACACCATGCTGAAGGCTTTTGAAGAGGCTGTCGCCGAGGTAAACGCCGATGTCTGTGGCAAATAAGGACGCAATCCTGCTTTCCGAGGATACGGCAAGCCAGATCGAATACAAGCAGATGGTCGAGGCGACGACGGAGGCGATTCTCCGTGGCATGCAGGGGGAAAAGGCCTATGGAGGCCTAACTCCCGACCAGCTCAAAGCCCGCATCCACCACACCATGCTTCCGGAGCATGGCAAAGGCTATGCCCACGTGCTGAAGGAGATGGAGCAGGAGATTATTCCCGGGTTCGTCCATGTCTCCTCGACCAACTACATGGCGCATCTGCATAGCCCCGGCCTTCTGGAAAGCCTTGCCGCCGAACAGATGATCGCGGCTTTCAACCAATCGATGGATTCCTGGGACCAGAGCCCTATCGCAACCGAGGTCGAGGTCGAGGTGGTTGGCCAGCTTTGCAAGCTGTATGGCTATGATGGGAATGCCGATGGTACGTTCACCTCCGGTGGTTCCCAATCCAACCTTTCCGCCATCCTCTTCGCCCGTGACTGGTACTGCAATGAGGTGCTCTCCCACGATGTGAAGAAGCTTGGCTTGCCGTCCTGTTATGCGGACTTCCGGTTGTACACGTCCGAAATCAGCCACTTCTCGATGGAGAAGAGCTGCCATTTGCTCGGACTTGGCTACCAGGCGGTCCGCAAGGTGCCGGTTGACAAGCGCTGCAAGATGGATGCAGCCAAGCTGGAGGCGATGATCAAGGAAGACGTTGCCGATGGGAAAAGGCCCTTCTGTGTTGTCGCCACCATTGGAACGACCGATTTTGGTTCGATTGATGATGTGCAGGCTTTGAAGCGAATCGCCGACACGTACGGACTGTGGCTGCACGCGGATGCCGCCTATGGCTCGGCAGCCATCCTGTCCGGTACGTACAAAAACCGTCTTGGAGACCTTTCCTTGTGTGATTCCATCACCTTGGACTTCCACAAGATGTTCCTGATCCCCATCAGCGGTAGTGCCGTGCTTGTCAAGGACAAGAATGACCTTGCGCCTTGCATGCTCCATGCCGATTATCTGAACAGGGAGGAGGACGAAGAGGACGGTTATACCAACCTGGTTGGCAAGTCCATCCAGACGACCCGCCGCTTCGACGCCTTGAAGGTTTGGGTCGCCTTCCAGACAAGGGGAAAAGATGGTTTTGCCGCCATTATCGACAAGGTGATCGGCAATGCCCGCTATGCCTACGAAGCCTTGAAGAAGGATCCGGACTATGAGGTGGTCAACGAGCCCGAACTCAGCTCGGTTGTCTTCCGCCTGAAGGGAAGTGACGAACGCAACAAGCAGGTTCGAAGGAAACTTTTGCTTGCCGGTACCGTCATGGGGCAGACAGTGTATGAGGGGAAGGTCTGCCTGAAGTTCACGTTGCTCAATCCGCGTGTCAGCCACGAGCATCTTGACGAGTTGTTCGCCCTGATCAAGAAGAGCTGAACAGCAAGGTGCTTCTCGTAGCAAGAAGGCCGATGGTTTGTACTGTCGGCCTTTTCTTGCGTTTGTCTCTATGCTCGTGTTGTGCTACCATCTGGTTTCATGAAAATCATACAAATGAGCGTGGGGCCCAAACGGGTCCCGCTTGTGGGGTATCTGCAGGATTACGTGGATGACGGAGGTATCAAGAACATCCGTCCATCGGTGGTTGTCTGCCCGGGTGGTGGCTACAAATTCCGCTCTTGGCGGGAGCGAGACCATGTGGCCATGCAATTTCTGGCGGAAGGCTACCATGTCTTTGTCTTGGAATACTCGGTATTTCCCGATTGCGCGGATCTCGAACCGCTGAAGGAGGCTTCCGACGCGCTTGTCGCCATCCGCAGCCATGCTGTCGAGTGGCTCTGCGACCCGAACCGGATCGCCCTGCTTGGATTCTCGGCCGGTGGGCATGTGGCGGCTTCCCTTGCCTGTCTGTTTGATTTGCCGGAAATCGCCACGGAGGACCACCTGAACCGTCCGGACGCATTGATGCTCTGCTATCCCGTCATCACCACCAAGAAGGGCCATTGCCACCAAGGGAGCGTGGACAATGTCACCGGTGGAGATGCGAAGCTGATGCGGTTGTTGTCCTTGGAAGACCAGGTGACCGACAACCACCCGCCGACCTTTATCTGGCATACGGTCACGGATGCCTCGGTGCCGGTGGAGAACAGCATGTGGTATGCGCAGGCCCTCCATGCCCACCATGTCTCATTCGAACTGCACTTGTTTCCCCATGGCGGGCATGGACTCTCGACCTGCGACAGCGAGGTGAACACGCCAGACGAAGCCGTCCATGCATGGATCGCCCTTTGCCTGCGATGGCTGCGGGACCAGTTTGATTACGGTCTTGGCGGCTGATTGCCGGGCGCGCCCTATTGGTTACAGGGCCCTGACGATTCCATCAGCAGCTCTCAGCCCGCTCGCCCACGCGCCGGTGATGCCGCGGCTGGTGCCAGCGCCATCCCCTGCGAACCAGATGTGTTCCTTCACCCTGAAGTTGTCGTCGATGTACTGGGGCTTGTTCGCGTAGAACTTGATTTCCGGGTAGTACATGATGGTGGAAGGGTGAAGCACTCCCGGGACGATGGTGTCCAGGTTTTTCATGGCCTTCCAGATGTAACGGAGGATCTTGCTGGGCATGGCAAGCGAGATGTCCCCGGGTGTGGCGTTGAGGGTCGGCTTGAAGTCGTAGAGATCCTGGTTGAAGGTCTCCGCCTTGCTGCGTGAGCCCATGCGGAAATCCCCGACGCGCTGCATGATCGGCTTGCCCCCGCCAAGCAATGCCGCCTGCAGGCCGAGATGCTCGGCGAACAACTGGCCGCTTGCCAGCGGCTCGGTCAGCCTGACCGTCTTCAGGATGGCGAAGTTGACCAGTCCGTTGTTGGTTTCCGTATGGGCGCTGAATGCGTGTCCATTGACGCTGAACCATTTTTCGCCGCTGGAGGTGACATAGCGTTCCTGCACGACATGGGCATTGCCGCTGTTGGTGCAGAAGGTACGCACCTTTTCCGGAAAATAGAACTTCGGGTCGTAATAGTCTTTGACGATAGGGTAGTGCTCGATACGGGTCTCGATGCGCATGCCGATGTCGACGATGTTGTCGATGAAGGGGACGTCGATCTGATGCATCACGTCCTGCAGGAACTGGAAACCATGGCGGCCAGGGGCGACCAACAGGGCCTGATAACCGATTTCCCGCTTGTCGGTACGGATGATTTGCTGGCCTTGGTCCGCGCTGACCATCTTTTCCCCCAAGGAAAGGGCGACCCCTTCCTCCCGGAGCTTTTCCTGCAGCTCCTTGATCAGCAGAAGGCCGCCATCGGTCCCCAGATGGGTCTGCCTGATGGAAAGCAGGCTGCAATCCAGCTTTTGGGCGCGGTTCTGGTAGACCTCGACATTCAGTTTGTCCAGGAAATGCGGGTGGAGGAAGGAAATGACTTCATCAAGGTACTTGTTCGCTTCTTCCGCATCCCAGTATTCAGTGGGAAAACCGATAGGGTAGGTGAAGTTCATCTTGCAGTCATTGCGCATGCCGCCGGTCGAGTAGGGCTCCTGGTCGATCATCAGGATCGAAAGCTCCGGTCTCCGCTTCTTCAGCCCGAACGCTGCTCCCATACCGGCAGGTCCGCTGCCCACAATCACGACATCATACTGGTCCATCATCCAGCCTCCACGAGAAGCCATTATCGCAAATATGGAATAGGGGGTCAAATGGAGCCATCGCCGAGGGAAGCGTGCGTGCGGTCACCGTCGGAGAGAAGTATTGTTCCTTGCGGAATGAAAGGGTATACTGGGAACCATGGCAACCGTACAGTACATGAATGTCAAGACGGCAGCCCTCCAGTGGGGGCTGACCGAGCGCAGGGTGCGCATCCTCTGCAGTGAAGGCAGGGTCGATGGAGTGATCCGGAACGGATGGGCGTGGAATATCCCTGCCGGGACTCCGAAACCTCAGGATGGAAGGACGCTCCGCCATATCAAGAACACCAACATGCGCCCCGGGGCGGTCAACTACAAGGAACTGGACGCCCTGCGGGAGCGCCTGGCGGAAATGGAGCGTGACCCTGACGAAGTATGGTCTGCGGTTCGTTCCCAGATTCCGCGTCTGGTTTCCGGCGCACTCGCCTTCGATGGCGTGGTGGTGTCTGCCACCGACATCGAGGCTCTGTATCGGGGAAAGCTTGTCCCGTCTTTGTCCTTCGAGGAAACCTTGCTCGCCTTGAACTGCCGGACTATCCTGCTCCGCACCCTTGCGGTTACCGGTCTGGGACCGATAGAAAGGGGAGCGGTGGATACCCCGTTCCTTTCCGAGCAAAAACTCAGGCTCCTGGAACGGGATCTTCTCGCCGGTATTGACGACACGCCCTCCTTGCGCTATCGGGACGCTTCCTTGCCTGCCGGAGGATCTGACGACGACAAGGTCTTCACCATTGCCGCCCAGATGGCGATTCTGATGATGCAGTACGAGAAGGAGTGGCAGATGCTGCATCCGCTGGTCCGCGCGTCGTTCCTGTTCGGGGAGCTGATTCGTCTCTGTCCATTCGGCGGGCACGACGGCCTGTTCGCCCTGCTTGCCATGGACATGGAACTATTGGCCTTTGGCTATCCGCCAGCCATCATTGCCAGCGACCAGTGCGAAGAGGTACGTGCCGACTTGGCACTGACTTCCGGCCATGGAAATTACCAACGGTTGATTGGTTTCTTCGAGCATTCGCTCATCGGTTCATTGAAGGAGATGGAAGGCTAGAGCCATGTATTCCTACCTGTTTGCCCATGCGACCGTCATCGACGGCACGGGCTCGGAACGATACGTTGCCGATGTCGCGCTTGACGGAGACCGGATTACCGCCATCGGGTCTCTTGACCCCTCCAAGGCAGAGCGTGTGGTCGATGCCAGGGGAATGTTCCTGACTCCGGGGTTCATCGATATCCATGCCCATAGCGAGCTGATGGCGCTCCGCGATCCCGTCATGAAGGCGAAGGTCCAGCAGGGCATCACCACTGAAGTTTCCGGCAACTGCGGTATCGGCCCGTTTCCCTGCAAGGCAGACGATACCCCGATCAAGACCCTGACCCAGGATATCCTCGGCCAGTGGAATGGCCACTATTGGCGGAGCTTCAAGGACTATACGGATGCGCTGCGCCTGCACGGTACCGGCTGCAACATGGCCTTCCTGGCAAGCCATAGCGCACTGCGTTGTGCGGTCCTGTCCGGCAATCCGAACAGGGCGGCGACCGACAGCGAGATCCAGGACATGTGCGCCCTGCTTGCCGAGTGCTTCAACCAAGGCTGCATCGGTTTCTCCTCAGGTTTGTACTATGCTCCCTGCCTCTATGCCGAAGCAAAGGAACTGAAAGCCCTGCTGTTGACTACCCGTTTTCATGGCGGGTTCTTTGCCGTCCACCATCGCTGTGAGGGGGATTCCGTCCTGGAGAGCCTGAAAGAGGTGCTGGATCTTGCACGGCAGAGTGGTGTGCGCCTTGAGGTGAGCCATCTGAAGGCGCTCGGCCCCCAGAACCAGCACAAGGTGAAGAAGATGCTCTCCCTGTTGGAAGAAGCGCAGAAAGAGGGAGTTGACGTCCACTTCGACCAATATCCGTATACGTATGGGTCTACCAGCCTGTTCAGCCTGCTTCCTCCCGCCTATCTGAAGCTTGCGCGGAACGAACTGCGGGAACACCTGAAGGATCCCTCGGTCCGTGCGGCAATCAAAGAGGAGATGGCCCACCCGGCCGGGTGGGACTCGATCTATGAGACCGCAGGATGGGACCAGATTTCCATTCTGGTTCTGGAGAGCCATCCGGAATATGAAATGCGGACCATCGCCCAGATTGCAGAACAGCAGGGTGTCGACCCGTTCGACTGCTTCTTCGACCTTTTGGCGGGAGAGCCAGGTACCGCATTGATGGCCGACGTGACCCAGTCGGAGAAATCCTTGGTCGAGATCCTGCAGCATCCGATGATGTGCTTCGGCACTGATGCACTGTATGCAGGCTCCCTCTGCCATCCCCGGTCCTACAATGCCGCCGTGCACCTTCTTGACCGCTATGGCCGACAGCTGAAGGTGGTGGCGTGGGAACAACTGATCCGGCGCATGACGGGCGAAACGGCCCTCCGGCTCCGCCTGCATGACCGTGGCACCATCGCCGTCGGAAAAAAGGCCGACTTGGTCTTGTTCAACCCCCTGACCATCAGGGATACCAGCACCCTCCAGCATCCGGATTCCACGCCGATCGGACTCCATATGGTGTTCGTCAATGGCGTGCTGGCCGCGGAAGAGGGAATCGCCACGGGTACGGCCAGCGGACAGTTGTTGCTTTCTCTCTAGCGCACACGGATGGCGTCCGTTACTCCTCGTACCGGCGCAGGAACTGCTTGGTGCGTGGGTTTTGGGGATTGCCGAAGACCTCTTCCGGGCTGCCTTGCTCGACGATGACGCCTCCATCCATGAAAATGACTTGGTCGCTGATATCCCTGGCGAAGCTCATCTCATGGGTCACGACCACCATGGTCATCTTCTCCTTTGCCAGGTTCTTGATGACCTTGAGGATTTCCCCGGTGAGCTCGGGATCCAGGGCGCTGGTAGGCTCGTCAAAGCAGAGCACGGTGGGTTCCAAGGCCAATGCCCTGGCAATCGAGACACGCTGTTGCTGGCCTCCGGAGAGTTGGCACGGATAGGCGTCGGCTTTGTCCTCAAGACCCATCTTCTTCAGCAGTCCCCGGGCTTTCTCCTCGGCTTCTTCCTTCTTCCGCTTGAGCACGAAGCGCTGGGCTTCGGTGATGTTGGTCATGACCGAGAAATGCGGAAAGAGATTGAAATTCTGGAAGACAAGGCCACAGGAGAGCCTGATTTCCCTGAGCTGTTCCTTGGGCGCGTATTCCACTTTCCCGTCGCTTCCGGTATGGACCAGATTGCGGCCGCAGATGTCGATGGAACCGCCGGTGACTGTCTCGAGGTGGGTGATACAGCGTAGCAGTGTGCTTTTCCCGCTTCCGGAGGGACCGATGATGGAAAGGACCTGGCCGCGCTCGACGTTGAAGGAGATGTCCTTCAGGACCTCTAGGTCTCCGAACCTTTTCTGCAGGTGGCTGACGTTGATGATGGTATCCATGGTCTTCTCCTCCTCAGTTGTAATAGTCCATCCGCTTCTCGATCCAGTCGAAGAACTTCGACACGGCGCCGTTCATGATGAAGTAGAAGATGCCGGCGATGAAGATCGGGGTGGTGGAAAACTGACGGGCTGAGGCATTCTGCGCCAGACGGAACAGTTCGGCCACTCCGATGGTCTGGGCCAGGGCGGTATCCTTGACCAAGGTGATGACCTCGCCGGCGAGGGCCGGAAGAATCCTTTTGAAGACCTGGGGGAGGACGATGCGGAAGAAGGTATGGGTGCGAGAGAAGCCAAGCACTTGGCTCGCCTCGTACTGTCCCTTCGGGATGCTCTGGAAACCCGAGCGGTAAATCTCGGCAAAATACGCGGCATAGTTGATCGCGAAGGCGATGATGACGGCAGTGAAACGGTCATAGGACGCCCGAAACAGATAATAGGGGGCAAAGTAGACGAAAATCAGCTGCAGGATGAGCGGAGTACCGCGCATGATCATGATATAGATGTTGACCAAGCCGCTGACCAGTTTGTTCTTGGACATACGTCCCTTGGCGATCAGAAAAGCGAGGGGGAGTGCGAAAATCAAAGTCAGAAAGAAAATCTCCAGCGTGGTGACTGTCGCCTCCAGCATCTGCAGTAGCATTTGTCCCATAACACGGTCCTTCTAGAAAAACTTCCCTCAGTCTACCCGATTGAGGGATTCCTGTCAGCAAAGAAGAGCTCAAGAGCAAAAGAAAAGCACCCAAGGCAGGCGCCCGGGTGCTTGGAAATCATGTGTCAGGGTTATTTGCCGATGACGGTGATGTCGGCGCCGAACCACTTTTCGGCGATTTTCGCCATTGTTCCATCCTTGGCCATGGCGATCATCTGGTCGTTGACCGCGTTGCGCAGGGCGACATCGCCTTTGCGGAAACCGACACCGTAGGACTCCGGGGCAAGGTTCTCGTCCAGGATGCGGAACGGCTTGCCGGAACGATTGATGTTGTCGTTCGCGACAATCAGGTCCATGACGACGCCATCGACACCGCCAGCCTCGAGATCCATCAGGGCGGTCAGGTTTTCCTTATATTCGACAATCTGCTTGACGCTGTTCTTGAAATCCGGGGTATCGTCAATCGCTTCCTCGGCGGAGGAGCCGGCCTGCACGCCGATTTCCTTGCCGGCGAGGTCGGCAAGGGTCTTGACCGGGCTGTCCGCCTTGACGACCACCACCTGGGCGTTGTTGACGTAGGGGTCGGAGAACTCCATGTTGGCCTTGCGCTCATCGGTGATGGTGAACCCGTTCCAGATGCAGTCGATCTTTCCGGTATTCAGCTCCTGCTCCTTGCTGTTCCAGTCAATCGGCTGGGGAACCAGGTCGACGCCGAGCCGGTTGCAGACCTCGCGGGCCACATCGATATCGAAGCCGACGATCTCGTTCTTCTCGTTACGGAAGCCCATCGGCGGAAAGGAATCGTCCAGACCAAGGACGAACCTCTTCGCCTCGAGCACCTTGTTCAGGCTCTGGTCTCCGGAACTTTTTGATTCCTTGGAGCCACCGGCGAACACCATGGCGCCTGCGGCGAGCAGGGCGACAAGCAAACCAGCTTTCTTCATATCTTTTTTCTCCTTCAACAGCAAAGCAATTGCTGTCGTGAGTGTAATGCAACTCTCCACTTCTTGCCTAGTGGCATCTGCATAAATATACGCTTGGTGCATATTCAGGCAATGGGAAGAAAACAAGATTGTGAAATGCGATTTCAAAGGAAACAGACAAAATCCTTGTTTCTGTCAGACATCGGGAATTTGCGTGTAACTGTCAATATGGACAATAGATATGGAATCTTTTCAGCAAACTGAATGGATAAAAACATTTGATAAACGAAAATTCTGTTTTCTTGCTATAGGGCAATAACGCATTATACTGGTTATATAGAGTTCATGTGCAATGCATGATATAAGAACAAACAGGAGGTTTCTTATGAAGAAAAAAGTGTTTGCTTTGTTGGTTTCCCTGCTGGCTGTCGGTTCGATGGCTTTCGCACAGGGTAGCCAGGAGGCTGCTTCGAAAAAGGAAGACAACAGCCCGATCACCATTGAGTTCTGGACGCACGAGGATGCCAACCGCCAGGCTCTTGAGGACCGCTATATCAAGGAATTCCAGGAGACCCATCCGAACGTGACGGTCAATGTGACCCGCCAAAGCGCGGAGAAGTTGATCGAGCTGGTGGGAACCGCATTCGCAGCCGGACAAGGGCCGACCATGTTCAACCTTTCCATCAACGACGAGCGCCCGCTGATCGACAACGAGCTGGTCGCCCCGATGGACTATGCGGCTGCCGGCTACAAGGATGCGAAGGATGTCGTCGACAAGTATGCTGCCGGCTCCATCGATCCGGTCATGAAGGACGGAGAGGTCTACGGACTTCCGCTTGAGCTGACCCAGTGGGCTATTTTCCTCAACAAGAAGGTCTTCCGCGACGCCGGTCTGGATCCCGAGAAGGATTATCCCAAGACTTGGGAGGATATGGTCGAGGTCTCCAAGAAGATCGTGAAGCGGGACGGTGACGTGCTTACCCGCCGTGGCTATGACTTCCGCTACAAGTATTACCTGGAGAACAACATCCCGATGGTCGAGCAGCTTGGTGGCGCTCTGGTCAGCGAGGATGGAAAGGAAGCGGTTGTCGGCAAGGATGCTTGGATCAAGTTCTTCCAGTTCATGAAGGATTGGGGCCCGAACGGCCAGAACCTTGGTTCTCCGACCTATACCGCAGCCCGCAAGCTGTTCAACAAGGACAACGGAGATATCGCCATGTGCTCCACTGGTCTGTACCAGGAAGCCAGAATCCTCCACGACAACCCGGACTTCTACAACTCTGGCGAGTGGATGGTCGTTCCGTATCCGAAGTTCAAGGATGCCGTCAAGTACGTGCCTTCCAACTACTATGGCCACTACTATATGGTCAACGCATCTGCCGATGAGCGCACCCGCAAGGCTGCTTGGGAGCTGATCGGCTACATGCTGAGCCATGGTGACGAGTATTTGGACAAGGTCGGTCTGGTGCAGCCCTCCAAGGCTCTGTTCGAGAGCGAGACCTTCAAGAAGGCTCCGTACAGCGATGTCTTCCAGAGCCAGCTGGAGCAGGGCCACATCGTCTACTATGGCGCCAACTCCACCGCGATCCAGTCTGCGCTGGACACCGCCGTCAAGTCGGTCATGCTGCAGGGCGTCTCTCCTGAAGACGCGTACAAGCAGCTGAAGCAGACGGTCCAGGAACTGATCGACGAGCAGTAATTCGTCCTTGATGGGGCCGCCCTTTGCGGGTGGCCCCTGTTTCCTTTGTTTCCCGTTTTCCTTTCGACCAGTATTTCATAACGGTGGTACGCTTTTATGAGCAAGACAAAACACTATAGTATCGAGCGGAAGCAGGCCCGCTGGGGTTTTCTGTTCACGGTTCCCTGCCTTCTGTTCTTCGCCATTTTCAGTTTCTATCCGATCATCAACGCATTCTTCACAAGCCTTACCAACCGGGATGTGTTGAAGAAATCTTGGAAATTCATCGGATTTGAAAACTACGCATACCTGTTCTTTCCTGACAAATACGGCACCAACGGTGGTTTTACCCTGTGGAACTCCCTGCGCGCCTCTTTGACTTTCACCATGGGGACCTTCATTCCGATGGTGGTGATCAGCCTGATCCTTGCGGTATTGCTCTCCCAGCTCCGCAGTACCCGCCAGAAGGGCTTCTTCCAGATTTCCTACTACATGCCCGCCGTCCTTTCCAGTGTCGTCGCGGCATCGATCTGGATGATTCTGTTTGACCCGCGCGGTCTGGTGAACCAGCTCTCCAACTGGATGATGCACACCGAAGGGCGCGACTTCCAGTGGCTGACCGACAACACGATGCTGCAGGTTTCCACGATGATCGTCTATTTCTGGAAATACATCGGCTACTTCGTCATCCTGTTCATTACCGGACTGGCTTCGATTCCTCCCACCATCTACGAGGCCGCCATCGTCGACGGCTCGACTCGCTGGCACACGTTCTGGAAGATCACTCTTCCGCTTCTGAAGCCCACCATCGTCCTGGTTTCCATCATGGCCATGCTGCAATGTCTGAAGACCTTCAGCACCCAGTACATGTTCGTGCAGAACGGTGCGGCAAGGCAACCGATCGACGTCATCACCATGAACATTTATTTCACCGGCATCCGCATGCGCAAGATCGGCCGTGCGTCTGCCATGTCCATCGTGCTCTTTGTGATCATGCTGCTGCTCACCTATGTGCAGTTCGCGCTCTCGAAGACCGATGAAGTGGACTATTGAGGGGGTGTGTCATGGCTAGCAATACCTATACGGGAAAAGTAACAGTCATGGAGGTGCTTGTCTGGATCCTCCTTGTCGCGGTGGTGCTCTTCACCCTGGCTCCCATCGTCTTCATGTTCGTCGCATCTTTCATGGATGCCAAGCAGATTTTGAGCATGCCGTTCAACTGGATTCCTTCGAAGTCGTATTTCACCAGTGCGGATCGGACGTTCTTCACCAACTTCCACAAGGCAATCTGGGGCAACAACAACAGCTTCTCCTTCCCGCGCAACATCGTGAACTCGCTGGTGGTCGCCATCACCGACTCGGTCACCACCGTCCTGCTTGCCTCCCTTGCCGGCTACGGAATCGCCAAGTTCAAGTTCAAGGGCCGCAACTTCGTCTTTATGGCGATCATGGCGACGATGATGATTCCGTTCGAGGCCATCATGATTCCCTTGTACATGGTCGCCAGCGGCATGCGCATGATCAACACCTATCAGGGCCTGATCGTTCCTTTCATGGTGAGCGCCTTCGGCGTCTTCCAGATGCGGCAGTATCTGATCACCTTCCCCAGCGAGTATCTTGATGCCGCTCGTGTCGATGGACTGAACGAGTTCCGCATCTACTCGCGCATCGTGCTTCCCAACTGTACCCCGGTCGTCGCGACGCTGGGAATTTTGAGCTTCCGCAACCAGTGGGACAACCTGCTCTGGCCTCTTCTGGTCGCGCAGAGCGAGAAGATGAAGACCATTCCGCAGTACATCACCAAGTTCAGCGAGGAGAAGCAGACCGACGAGGGCGCCATGATGGCATGTGCCTTCATCGCCTCCATCCCGATGTTCCTGCTCTTCGCCTGCCTTTCCAAGTACTTCATCGGCGGTGCCGCCGTCTATGAGTCCCGAAAGGGTTGATACTCCATTTTTTGCATGGTTTTTCTTTGCCGCCTTTCCCCTATGGAAGGGCGGCTCTTCATATACACGCAAATGCCGCGCTTTTGCCATTTGTGGATGGCTGTGATATGCTTGAGGCATGCAGACCCTAGGACAAAAAATCACGACGTCGTACAGCTCCTTCGAGACGATCCGGAAGGAAGGATACCTGTACGTGGACAAGACCGCGTACCTGTATCGCCTCGTGACGGGGTCGGACATGTATTTCCTCTCCCGACCCCGCCGCTTCGGGAAGACGCTGACGGTCTCCACGTTGGAGGCGATCTTTCAAGGGAAGCGTGAGCTGTTCAAGGGGCTCGCCATCGACAAGACCGAT
>OMYY01000047.1 GCA_900315435.1 uncultured Spirochaetaceae bacterium | reverse complement strand
TAAAACTGGAACATGAAAAGCGGGAAAATCTCCCGCTGATCTTTAACCCTTTACAGGACATTATCGAAAACTATTGACAGCACTATTTTGTTTTTTGCCTCATTCCAGTATTTCGACCTGATTCTGTTCCATCATGGAACGCAGATACTGTACCGCCTGCGAATCTTCCTTCAACTTTCCTTCCGCTTCACTGTAAGAACTGTCAGCAGTTGAAAAGATACGGATTTCACCGGCTGTTTCCGCCATGGTCAATAGATCAATATCATTCTGATTTACGGCAAAGGAAACAAGATACGGTGTCCCGCTGTCCGCATCATCCATGTTCTTTCCCTGATGATCCTGCAGAGAAATGATCCGTACATGTTCCAGAAGACACCCGGACAGCGGTGTGCCGTCACTTTTCTTCAGATTCACATACAGATCCACCCGCTGCCCTGCACTCAATACAGAAAGATCGCTGTATGCCCCGTTCATTGTATAGACTGCCTGTCCCTCCTGAAGCTGCAGGGACGGCTGGTCCGGCAGGTCCTTCTCTTCTTTGAGCATGGAAGTATAAAACGGAGAACCGGCCGGTATGTAAGAGCGGATATCGGTATACAGGCCGATAAGATCAGAGGCTTTTGTAAAGGTACCGCTTAAAAGATAAGCCGCAGGCACTTCAGCCATGACGATATCTTCTGCCTTGATTTTCGTGCGCGGTGTAATGTCATGAGCAGCTGTTGCTGTCTCTACTAAGTCCAGCTTCCGTTCGATGTACATTCTGACAGCCTGATAGCCGGCAAAGCATAATACACATATGGCAATGATGATCCACAGGATTTTTCTGATGATGACTTTCATAAAGGTCCTCCTGCTTTCTATATATGCAGAAAGAAACTCTCCTCCATGAAAAAAACCTGTTTCCTTTGACAGAAACAGGTTTGAAACGATCAGAGATCGTGTTCTTTCATGTATTCCTTGATCTTTGTGCGCTGATCAGGCTTGCAAGGCTTGCCACCAGCGTGCCCAATCCTCCGATGTTGGTGCCGTAGACCAGTCCCATTCCCGCATCGGTGAAACGCGAAAGCAAGATCGCCGCCGGCACGTTGCTGATGATCTGGCTGGCAATCAGCGCGAAACCGAAGGCATGGCCTTCGATATGGCCCTGGATGTAGCTGTCGAGCTGGGGGATGCGGGCCATGTTGCCCGAGAAGACGAAAAAGGCGATGAAGGTGAGCAGCAGGGCGTAGTCCACCTTTCGAAAGAGATGGCGAGAGAAGAGCGCCATGCTTCCCGTCAGCAGGAAAAAGGTGAGTCTCCAGTCGACGATGCGGACTACCGTGGCAAGACAGAGCAGGAACTGCAAGGTTGTCAGAATCAGTCTTCGCCGGTCAAGTTCCGTTCCGTTGGTCTCTGAGGATGGGCCGATGGCTCCCTTGAACGGCAACAGCAGGACAAGGAGCACCAACAGGACCAGGCTGGCGATGGAAAAGGGGAGCATCCTGAGAAAAAAAGGTGCGAAGGGGATGCCGTAGGTGCTGTACAGATACAGGTTTTGCGGGTTGCCGACCGGAAGCAGCATCGATCCCAGATTGGCCGCGATTGTTTCCAGGACGACTAGGCTCCTCAGTCCCTTCTCGTCTTCCCTTGGCCAGACGCTCAGCGTGAAAGGTACAAAGGCGATCAGACTGACATCATTGGTCACCAGCATCGAGCAGAAGAAGACCAGCTCGACGAGCAAAAGGGCAAGATTCCTGCTGTGTCGCGTATGGTGCTCCAACTTGGTTTTGATCCATCCAAACAACCCTGCATCGACAAAACTTTGCACCGTGATCATCAGGCAGAAGAGCATGGCGATGGTCTGCCAGTCGATATAGGAAAGATAACGCCTGTCCGGCGGGACAGGCACCATGCTGAAAAGGGCGAGGACCAGGCTTATGGAAAGCACCGTCTCCTGCCTGAGAAACCGAAAGAATCGACGCATGAACGCATCATAATGCGTTTCCCTCCTGTCTGCCAACAAGTATTTGCTTGAGAGGAGTGCAATTGCATGCGATGATGGGAAAAAGGAGACAGTCCATGAAGAAATTTCTGGTTTGGGTTCTTGTGGGTATGTTTCTCGGACAGGCATCTTTCGCCGGGAACGTCGAGGAAGCTTCCAAGGCCTTGCGGAAGAACCGGGGTGCGGATCTTTCCTCCTACCGCCTTTCGGAAGAGGAGCGTGACTGGCTGGAGGCGAAGTATCGTACCAAGACCGTGCTTCCCGTCGTGCTCGACCTGTTTCCTGGTTTCGGTATCGGCAACTTCATCCAGGGGGATGGGAAGACCGGCACCACCGCCTTGGCTTGCGATGTCGGAGCGACGGTGATGTGTGCGAGCGGCGTCGTTTTGATTTTCTCCCAGGCGCTGGTCGAGGGCTTTTCCGGAGTCTTCTCGCTGGGGAATGCGAATTCAGATGATGTGGACAAGACCATGCTCCGCTGGGGCGTCGGGCTTTCGGTTGCCGGGCTTGCCATGGGCGTGGGCACGAACATCTGGGCCGCATGCCGTTCCTACCAGTATGCCCAGCATCAGAACGCGCTCCTGGCTCGTTCGCTTGAGAGCGCGAAGGTCTCTCTGGTCGCGCTTCCTGCCTTCGAGACCGAGCGGGGTTTCTATGGCGTGCTCGGTGCGAACATCGTCTTGAGATAAGTTGTCGAAACGCATACACTCCACGCATGCGTTCCTATCGACTTACCGCGAAGGCCTGCTACCTCAGCTATGTGGTGCAGGCCTTGGTCATCAATCTGCCACCGCTCCTGTTTGCCACCTTCGCCCGCCTGTATGGAATCAACGAGCGGCAGATGGGTTTCCTGATCCTGCTGGTCTTTTCCGTCCAGATTGTCATCGACCTGCTCTCCACGCCGCTTTCCCGTTTGCTCGGGTATCGGGGAACGATGCTGGTGGGGCATGCCTCGGTGGTGGTGGGGTTGGTGGTCATGGCCTTCGTCCGGGGATTCCATGGCTTGGTGGCTTCCCTGATCCTGCAGGGACTGGGCAGCGGAGTGGTCGAGGTACTGGTCAGCCCCATCATCCAATATATGCCCGACAGCAACGACAAGGACCATATGATGAGCCTGCTCCATTCGTTCTATTGTTGGGGCATGGTGGTGGTCATCGCCTTCAGCACGTTGCTCTTCCACTTGTTGGGCGAGGCGCGTTGGTTTTTGATTCCATTGCTTTGGATCCCAGTCCCGTTCGTAGCATTCATTCTTTTCCTCCTGGTGCCCATTGCGCCGGTTCCGGGAGATGGAAAGGGGCAGGGTATCGGCCTTGTCGGTTTGTGCAGGCAACCGGTCTTCTGGATATTGCTCGTGATGATGCCGCTGGGCTCATCCAGCGAGCAGGCGGTCAGCCAGTGGGTCAGCTACTACGCCGAACTCGGACTCGGGGTCACCAAGCTGGTGGGAGACCTGGCAGGTCCCTGCCTGTTTGCCCTGATGCAGGGACTTTGCCGGCTCTGGTACAGCCGGGAAACGAACCTGTCTGTGGAGAAACTGATGATGAGCTGCACGGTCCTGTGCATGGCAGGCTACTTTTTCATCGTCCATGGCACCACTCCGGTACTCTCTCTTCTCGGCTGTGCGATGGTAGGGTTTGCGGTCGGTTGTTTCTGGCCGGGAACCTTCAGCCTGTCGGCACGCCATCTCCCAGGAGGGGGAACCTTGCTGTTCAGTCTTCTCGCATTTGCCGGTGACGTGGGGTGCGGCATGGGTCCGCAAGTGGTCGCCTGGGCTCCCAGCGTCAGCGAAGGACTTTCCCATGCCATCATCTTCCCGGCTCTTCTGGCTCTCTGCCTGCTGGTGTTGCACCGACTGGTTGCAAAGAAGGCAGATAATGGCTGAATCCTACCGCACGACGACCTGGGCATGCTATCTGAGCTATGTGGTGCAGTCCGTGGTCAACACCCTTCCGCCACTGCTCTTCGTCACCTTCCAGCATCTGTACGGCCTGACGGTCGCCCAATTGGGCTTGCTGGTGGTCTTGAATTTCGGCAGTCAGGTCGTCATCGACCTCCTTTCAGCCCCGATTGCCGACCATTTCGGCTATCGGACCACCATGGTGTTCGGCCATCTTTGCGCTCTTGCGGGATTGGTATTGATGGCAATCCTGCCGCAGGTCATTGGCTTTTTGGGGATTGTGCTCGCCATGATTCCCAACGCCTTGGGTGGTGGCATCGT
This sequence comes from uncultured Spirochaetaceae bacterium, assembly GCA_900315435.1. Taxonomy (GTDB): domain Bacteria; phylum Spirochaetota; class Spirochaetia; order Sphaerochaetales; family Sphaerochaetaceae; genus RUG023. Next base: position 14,018 of record OMYY01000047.1, on the reverse strand, counting down.
CGAGGTATTGGTCAGTCCGATTGTCGAGGCAATCCCTGACGAAAAGGCAAAGAGCGGAGCCCTTACCATGCTGTTCGGGTTCTATTCCTGGGGCACGGTGCTGACCGTCCTCGGCACGACTGCGCTCTACCACTACCTTGGGATCGCCCGCTGGTATTGGATCAGCCTGTGCTGGATTTTCCTGCCGCTTCTCTGCATTGCCCTCTTCTTCCATTGCCCGATTGCTCCGCTTATCAAGGAAGGAGAACAGGGCATGACGGGAAGGGAGCTTGCGAGGAAACCGGTCTTTCTGGTCCTGTTCGCCATGATGGGGATCGCCAGTTGCGCGGAGTTCGGCATCAGCCAGTGGGCCTCGTACTTCGCGGAGACGGGACTTGGCGTCAGCAAGACGATGGGGGATGTCCTCGGGCCTTGCCTGTTCTTCCTGCTCATGGGGCTGGTGCGCATGACGTTGGGCAGGCGGGGCGACATTCCGGTACGCAAGGCGATCATCCTTGGCTCCCTCTGTTGCTTTGTCGGATACCTGCTGACGGTTTTCTCACCCTATCCGATGGTTTCGCTGCTTGGCTGTGCCGCCTGCGGTGCGGCTACGGCCCTCTTCTGGCCGGGGACCTTCAGCCTTGCGGGCGAATTGCTGCCCCTCGGCGGAACGACCATGTATTCGCTCATGGCGTTCAGCGGCGACTTGGGCTGCGCGATCGGACCCGAGTTCATCAGCCTCTTCAGCTGGGGTGGCGACATCCGCCATGGACTGCTTCTTGCCAGCCTCTTCCCACTGGTGATGGCGTTGCTCTGTGCTCTGCTTCCGCTGGCCGCCGGGAACACAGGTTCGCGGGATACTCTGTAGGTGTGAGGATCATGCGGTTTTGGATTGCATGGGCATGGTTGCGAATGACTTTCCTTTTGCCACTCACGTTGGGGGATGGTCGGGATGTCGCAAGGTCTCAGCTTGTCTGGAAACTTGTTGTCTCTGAATCTGTATGGTACAATGTGCAATGTATTGAGTAAAAATACTCAATATATTGAGTAAAAGGAGTATCCATGGAGAGAACCTATGTACAAGTACTGCGATCCCGCATGCGGGAAGAAAGGAGATTCATGCAAGTCGTAACCGGACCAAGGCAGGTCGGCAAGACTACGATTGTCCATCAGGTACTGGATTCTCTGGATATTCCCTACATCTATGCCGCTGCAGATACCCAACAAGGCAACCACGATTGGATTGCCAGACAATGGGATCGTGCGCGGTTGCTGGCCCGGGCGGGAAATCCCATGATTCTTGCTTTCGATGAATTGCAAAAGATCAAAGGCTGGAGCGAAGTGGTGAAGAAGTATTGGGATGAGGATAGTTTCCAGAAACGGGATATCCGCGTCATCATCAGCGGTTCATCCCGCCTGCCCTTGGAAAAGGGGTTTTCGGAGTCTTTGCTGGGCCGGTTCGAACTGATCCATGTTCCTCATTGGTCCTATGAAGAGATGCGGGAGGTTTTTGGTCTTTCTTTGGATGAATTTGTCTATTTCGGAGGATATCCGGGGTCTATGGCGCTCCGCCACGATGAGGGCCGCTGGAAAAGCTATCTTGTTTCCTCCATTATTGATGCCAGCATCGCCTCCGACATCCTCGGGCTGGAAGAAGTGAGAAAACCTGCATTGCTTCGCCAGTTATTCCTTCTTGGCGCACACTATTCCGCACAAATTCTTTCCTATACCAAAATGCTCGGCCAGTTGCAGGATGCGGGAAATACCACCACCCTTGCCGGGTATATGCAACTGCTTGATGAGAGTTGCCTGCTTGCCGGGTTGCAGAAATACTCGGGCAGCATGGTCTGCTCCCGCTCTTCGAGCCCGAAATTGCAGGTCTTCGATAATGCGCTGTTTTCTGCTTTGGATTCTTTGTCGTTTGCTGATGCAAGAAATAATCCTGATGTATGGGGCCGCTATGTCGAATCGGCTGTCGGGTGTCGTTTGCTGGCATCCGGTCTTCCGGGACATCATGAAGTGGAGTATTGGAGAGATGGAAACAATGAGATTGACTTCATCTTCCGCCACAATGACCAAGTGTGCGGCATAGAAGTCAAAAGCGGATCGCAGATTACGGGGAAAAGCATGCGAGCGTTTCGGAAGGCGTATCCGGATGTGCCGGTGTACGTGGTGGGGGAAAGCGAGGGGATTCCTTTGGAGGAATTCCTGCTCATGGATCCGTATCAATTGTTCCGATGACACACATGGCCGCAAAGTGTTGCCATCGCCCTCTTCTGGCCAGGAAATCCGCATAAGCTTTACGAGCGCTTGGTTGGATGCGCATTATGGTGGCGGCATTGTTGTCTTTTGACCTATATTTTATAGAAACAATGCAATATTTGTGTTGACAATGCTAAATTTGAGCAGATAGAGTTTGAGAAAAGGGGTGGGAGTTGTTCCTCTTCGCCCTCTGTTTTGCGAGAACGAGGGTACGTATGGTCGCATCGAGTTCGCGTTTTCCAGAGCCTGATTTCTCTCGGATCATCGGTATGCTTCGCCGCCCGGCCGGGCCGGTGGATGCTGTCATCGACACGGATACCTACAACGAGATTGATGATCAATACGCGCTTGCCTATCTGGTGAAATCTGCTCCACAAATCACGGTGAGGGCCATGACTGCCGCCCCCTTCTACCGGAATCCCTCCAAGGGGCTTTGCCGGTCGAAGGATCCTGCGGACGGCATGGAGAGGAGCTATCAGGAAATCCTGCATGTGCTTTCCTGCATGGGCCGTTCGGATCTTGCTTCGGTCGTGTATCGAGGTGCGACCCGTTATCTGCCTTCGGAAAAAGAGCCTGTTCCGTCGGAAGCGGTGGACCGGATCATTGCTCTTTCCCAGGGACATTCTCCCGGGAATCCTCTGTATGTGGTGGCGATAGGCGCCATCACCAACATCGCCTCTGTCTTGTTGACCGATCCTTCGATCGTCACGAGGATCGTGGTCGTTTGGCTTGGCGGGCATGGGCTCCATATCGGTCTTTGCTCGGACTTCAACATGGAGCAGGACATCGCCGCTGCCCGGGTGGTCTTTGAAAGCGGGGTTCCCCTTGTCCAATTTCCCTGCCTGGGAGTGGTTTCCGAATTCCGTTTCAGCAAGCCGGAGCTCGAATACTGGTTCCGTGGCAAGAACGCGCTCTGTGAGTATCTGATCGACAATACCTACGAGTTCATGGTGTTGAAACACGCCGGGACCGGCTGGAGCAAACCCCTTTGGGATGTGACGACCGTCTGCTGGTTGAAGCAAGGGGACTTCTTCGACTGGCGCCTGGTTCCCAGTCCGATTCCCGAATACGACAAGCACTACGGGTTTGACGGGTCTCGGCACCCTATCGCCTATGTCTCCTATGTGAAAAAGGACGCGATTATCCGCGATCTCGCGGAAACACTCTGTCGTTCCTGATTACGGCTCTAGGAGGGCATATATGAAGAAAACGTTACTTGTCGGTTGTGCGATGCTCATGGCAGGAGCCACGATGTTCGCCCAGGGAAAAGCTGAAGCTTCGCCTTCTGCGTCGCAGCAGGGTGGACCGGTAACCATCAAGCTGATGATGAGCTCGTCCCAGAAACCCGGAGTGAGCGCTACGGTCGAGGCATTCAACAAGGCGTATGCCGGGAAGATCCAATGCGATGCGGAATACCTTGCGTTCGACAATGTGTTCGAGACGTTGGAAATCCTGATGAGTTCCAAGTCCAACGAATACGATGTATTCGCGGCCGATGGTCCGAACGTCGCCGCCTACGCGAAACGCGGGTATCTCACGCCGCTGACCAAATACTTCAGCAAGGAGGAATTCTCCCAGTTCACTCCACCGATGCAGACCGAGGCTATGTACAACGGAGAGATGTACGGAGCGCCGATGGGGGATTCCTCGCTGGTCATGTACTATAACACGGCCCTGCTCAAGGAAGCTGGTATTTCCTACGACTTCGGCAAGGTCGATGGCGGGCACCGCATCACCTGGGAAGAACTGGTGAAGATGGCCAAGGAGGCCAAACAGAAGCTTGATCCCGATGGGTCGAAAGGTATTTTCGGCATCGAGTTCCAGCAAGTCGGACGTACGTACCAGATGAACATCCTTGCCAACGATTTCGGAGCCCCGAACATCAACGAGGGCGGGCTGTCCGTCGAAGGATTGTTTACGGGAAGCCAGTGGCAACAGGCTCTCGGCTGGTATCAGCAGCAGGTGAACGACGGGGTCTTCACCAAAGGCATCAAGGCCAACGACACGAGCTCGTACTTCATGTCCGGCAAGATCCTGTTCTATCTGGGCACGACCGCGCTTCCTGGTACTTTCGACCGCAATGGGTTCAAGGACTACGCATACACGTATGCGCCGTGCTTCAGCGGTCATGAGAAAGAGGTGAAGACCTCTTGCGGCAGCTGGACCGTCGGATTGAATCCCTATTCGAACAAGAAGGACGCCGCCGTCGAGTTCATCAAGTACCTCTGCCTGAATGAGGGAAGCGACACCTATATCCATGTCAGCGGCATGGTGCCCGCGCTGTCCCGTCAGTTTACCGAGAAGCTTTTGGCCGAGAAGCCGTATCTGAGGATTGCCCAATATGAGGGTGCCCATACTGCTTTGGTCCGGGCGGTAACGCCTGCCTTCAACGAGTACACGACGGCAGTCAACGCCATGTGGGAGGACGTCCGCAACGGAGCCAATCCGAAGCAGGCCGCTCTCTCCTGCGAGGCGCAGCTGAAGACCGCGTTCGCCGAGTACCAGTAATACGTTCCGATGGTGTCTGCCGTCCGGTGTCGGGCGGCAGATACTGTATCCAGAGGAGGGAAGCGATGGTGAGACAAGCAATGAGAGAAGAAAAGCATATGGGGGGAAGGCCGGCATGGGTGTACCCGTATCTGATGCTGATGCCGGCACTGTTTTTCGTTCTTCTGTTCAAGATATATCCGATGGTGTCCGTGACCATCGGTTCCTTCTTCCGCAATGGCAGGTTGTCGTTGAGAACCTACCAGATTCTTTTTGGGGACCAGACCTTCTGGAACTCGCTCTGGGTGACGGTACGGATGAATATCATCATCATTCCGTTACAGATTGTCATTTCCTTGGTCCTCGCCCTGCTGGTGAACAACAAGGTCAAGGGCATCGGGGTCTTCCGGAGCATCTATTATATTCCGGTGACCATGGCTATCGCCGTCGCTTCCGTCACGTGGTCGCTGATGATGAACGTCAACAACGGTGTCTTCAACAGCATCCTCTCGGTGTTTGGCATTCCCGCCCAAGGCTTCTTCACCAACCCGGACCAGGCCCTTGGCTGCATCATTCTCATGGCAAGCTGGAAGGGTTGCGGCTACTGGATGATGTACTTGCTTGCCGGACTGAAAGGTATCGACGGCTCGTTGTATGAGTCGGCGTGGTTGGATGGGGCAGGTTACTTCCAACGCCTGTTCCATATCACGATTCCGATGATGAGCAGGACGATGCTCTTCGTCGTGGTGGCCAATACGACCGCGAACATGCTGATGTTCGCGCCGACCAAATTGATTACCGAGGGAGGACCTGCGAACCGGACGAACGTTTTGATGTATGAGGTCTACAAGTCGGCCTACCGCAACGGGAACCAGTCGCGCGCCGGAGCAATCACCGCCATGTTGCTCGTCCTGATCCTGTGCACCGTCATCATCCAGTTCAGGATGATCAACACCCATGACGGGGAGTGAGGTTTGCCATGCAGAAGAACTATCATACCGCCACTCTTGTGGTTCTCTATACGGTTCTTGTGTGTATTGCCGTCATCGCCCTGTTCCCCATGTTGTATATCCTGATGGCTTCATTCCGGACGGACAAGGAGATTTTCGCCTACAACCTGCCCTTCGGCTTCCATACGATTTTTCCGAAGGTGTGGACGCTGGCGAGCTACCATGACATCTTCGCCGAGTACGGTTTCGGAATACCGCTTCGCAACAGTTTCCTGGTTGTGCTCGTGTGCCTGCCGGTCAACCTGTTGGTCGCTTCGGTCGCCGGGTATGCCTTTGCCTTCTTCAACTTCAAGGGAAAGCAACTGCTCTTTGCCATTTTCATTGTCTCATTCATGGTTCCTGCCGATTCCGTCGCCCTTCCGCTGTACACGTTGGTCAACAGGATGGGACTGGTGAACACATTTACCGGCTTGATTCTGCCCGGGGTCTCCAGCGGGCTTGCGATGTTCTTGTTCACCCAGTTCTTCCGGGGAATCCCCAGAAGCTTCATCGAGGCAGGAACCGTTGATGGAGCCAATTGGGGCCAGATTTTCACCAAGATCATCATGCCCCTTTCCGTTCCGGTCTTCATCACTGCCGGACTGATGGTCTTCGTCAACTCCTGGAACGACTATCTCTGGCCCCTGCTCTGCGGGCGGAACGAGGAGGTGAGGACCATCCAGGTGGCATTGGGATACTTCAAGGATGAGAACGAGACCTATTGGAGCTATATTTACGCGGCTTCCTCGATTTCCGCCCTCGTCCCGATCCTGATGTTCCTGCCGTTCCAGAAGTACTTTGTGGAGGGAGTCACCTCAAGCGGAATCAAAGGATGAGGGGAAAGACGGTTTGGGACTCTCCCGGGACGGCATTTGCGTTTTTGATTTTTCGCATATCGGTTGCATATCCATGCAGAGCTTGTATTGACAGGGGTGGGCGTGAACCGATATGCTGTTGTCCATGAAACGAATGAATCTCCACCATCATATGTGCGTTTTGCCGGCCTGAAGGGTGGGTTTCTGAAGTCATACACAAGGACCTCCGCCTTTCGCGGAGGTTTTTTCGTATCAGGAGGATTCCATGGAGACGCTACGCATTGCGATTCAGAGCAAGGGACGATTGGCCGAGGATAGCCTTGGGCTGATCAAGGATTGCGGCATCCAGTTCGATACCGAGAGCCGGGTCCTGAAAGAGAGAGCCTATAACTTCCCTTTGGAGTTCCTGTTTGTCCGTGATGATGATATTCCGGGCTATGTCCACGACGGTATCGCCGATATCGGCATTGTCGGCCGTAACGAATACGACGAGCAGAACCTTCCGTTGAAAGTGGTCAAGGACCTTGGCTTCGCCAAGTGCAGACTGTCGGTTGCCGTCCCCGTCGATTTTGAGTACCAAGGGCTCGCCTCGCTGGAGGGCAAGCGGATTGCCACGAGCTATCCGGGCATTCTTGGCAGGGTACTTGCCGAGCATGGCGTCCATGCCAAGTTCGTCAATGTTTCCGGTTCCGTCGAAGTGACTCCTGCCATTGGCATTGCCGACTGCATCTGCGACCTCGTTTCCACCGGTACCACCCTGAAAGCCAATGGCCTGCGCGAGGCCGAGTGCGTCTACAGGACCAGCGCGGTGCTGATTGCCCGTCAGGATATGGGTAGCGAGGAAAAACAGGCAATCCTCCAGCGGCTGATGTTGCGCATCAACGCCGTGCAGAAAGCCCAAGGCTACAAGTACATCATGTTCAACCTGCCGGAGAAGGAATTGGAAAAAGTACGCCGGATTGTGCCCGGCATGAAGAGCCCGACCGTGACCCATCTGCTTGAAGCGGGCTGGGTGTCGGTCCAGACGGTAGTCCAGGAGGACCATTTCTGGGATGTGGTCGAGCAATTGAAGCACCTTGGTGCCGAAGGCATCTTGGTGACGGCCATCGAGAAGATGACAGAGTGAGGCATATATGTATCTGAGTCGTGATGAGGAGCCGGATGCGGGACGGCTTCAGGCGCTTCTGAAGCGGGCGGAACTAGACCGCAGTGCGGTCGCAGAAAGCGTCCGCTCGATTCTGGGCCGGGTCAAGGAAGAAGGGGACAACGCCCTGTTCGCCTTGGAAGCGCAGTTCGACCATGCGGAGCTTTCCTCCCTGGGCGTGTCTTCGGAAGAGCTGGATGCGGCGGAGAAGCTGGTTGGCGGCGATCTGAAAAAGGCCTTGCTGCAAGCCAGCCACAACATCCGTGCCTTCCATGAGGCCCAGGTCCCCAAAGGGGAGAGTCTTGAGGTGGAGCCGGGAGTGAGACTTTCCCGCCGGATTGTCCCGATCCACACCGTAGGCCTCTACATCCCTGGTGGCACAGCGCCTCTGTTCAGCACCGTCTTGATGCTGGCCATCCCGGCGCATGTCGCTGGCTGCCCGAAAATCGTGCTCTGCACGCCTCCCGGCCCGGACGGCAAGGTCAATCCTGCCATCCTCTATGCAGCCAAAGTGGGCGGAGTGACCGATATCTTCAAGATTGGCGGGGCTCAGGCGATAGCTGCCATGGCCTATGGCACCGAGAGCGTGCCCAAGGTCGACAAGATCTTCGGGCCTGGCAACCGTTTCGTCATGGAGGCAAAGCTCCAGGCCAGCGAAAGCTGCGCCATCGACATGCCTGCCGGTCCGAGCGAGGTCATGGTCATCGCCGACACGAAGAGCGATCCTGCCTTTGTCGCCAGCGACCTTCTGAGCCAGGCCGAACATGGACCTGACAGCCAAGCCATGCTGGTGCTGGTCTCCCAAGGGAAAGAGGCGACGGAATACTTGGACCAGGTGGAGGCTGCCATCGCACGAGAGCTTTCGACCTTGAAGCGGGGCAAGTTCCTGCTTTCCAGCCTTTCCCATTCCCATGCGATTGTCATGCACGACAAGGAAGGTGCGGCCCGTATCGCCAACGCCTATGCCCCCGAGCATCTGATCATCAATTGCCAGGAGTATGCAAAGGTCCTTCCCTTGATCGAGAGCGCAGGTTCGATCTTCCTCGGGCCTTGGTCCTGCGAAAGCGCGGGAGATTACGCGAGCGGTACCAACCATACGCTGCCCACTTCGGGCTGGGCCCATAGCTTCAGTGGCGTGAGTGTCGATTCCTTCATCAAGAAGCTGACAGTGCAGGAATTGTCCAAGGAAGGCCTGACGGGCCTGTCTAAGACAATCGAGACGATGGCGGATGGCGAGAGCCTTGACGCCCACAAGGCGGCGGTGACGATCCGCATGGGAAACTAAGATGCGAGAACTACTCAGAAAGAATATTGCCGGGCTGGTGCCCTACAGTTGCGCGCGCAATGACTTCAAAGGGACCGCGTCGGTCTTTTTGGATGCGAACGAGAATTGGCAGGATTTCGTGAAGCAGCCCGGCCGCAACCGCTATCCCGACCCGCTGAGCACCCGGCTCAGAGCGGAGATTGAAAAGCGTATGGGGCTGAAGGCAACCCATACGGTCATCGGCAACGGCAGTGATGAGGTGATTGACAACCTGGTTCGCATGTTCTGCGTGCCGGGAAAAGACCATGTCTTGTTGCTGCCACCGACCTATGGCGCCTACCGGGTCTTCTGCGACATCAACGATGTGAAGGTGGACGTTGTTCCGCTCACAGCGGACTTCCAGCTCGACATGCAGGCCATTCTGGCATATCTGAGGAGCGAGAAACAGAACCGCAAGGAAGGAGCAGGAAGGCTGAAGCTGCTTTTCATCTGCTCTCCAAACAACCCGACGGCCAATGCGTTTCCCTTGGACCAAGTGGAGGAAATCGCCAGAAACTTTGACGGCATCACGATCGTCGATGAAGCGTACCATGATTTCTCCTCGGTCGAATCCGCGGTCAGCCTGCAGCCCCGGTATCCCAACCTGGTCGTGCTGCGCACGCTGAGCAAGTGCTGGGCCCTGGCCGGAGCACGTATCGGCATTCTCGTGGCCAGCGAGGAAATCTGTGCGGTCATGGCCTCCATGAAGTATCCGTACAATGTCTCGTCCCCTGCCCAGGATGCCGCCCTCGAGGATCTGGCAAATTGGGAGAAGGTCATGGCAGGCAAAGAAGACATCCTGAAGCAAAGGCCGCTGTTCGCAGCTTCCTTGGCCAAGCTTTCCTGTGTCGAGAAGGTCTATCCTTCCGACGCGAACTTCCTCTTGGTGAAGGTGCGCGATGCCAACAAGATCTATGCGTACCTGATGGACAAGGGCATCATCGTCCGCAACCGCAGCAAGGAGCTGCACTGCGAAAATTGCCTGAGGATTACCGTCGGCAATGCCACAGAGAACCAGGCCGTCATCGATGCCTTGAAGGAGTGGAAGGAATGAACCATACGCCACTGTTGCTGATTGATCCGCGCACCGTGGTATTCCAGGATGCCGGAGTGGACGAGGAAAGCCGCTTCGTCTATAGCGAGCGGGTGATTCCTTCCTTGGCGCGTCTGCGTGCCGAGGGGCCTTTCGCCTTCGTCCTGGTCTGTCCCGAGCGCGGCGTGGGCACCCCCGGACATGCGCTGGAGTCCTTCGAGAAAGGCCGGAGCAATCTGATAGGCACCCTCCGCGGCCAAGGAATCGATTTTGATCGCGAGGTATGGGATTTCACCTTGCAAGAGGACAAAAGCCCCAGCGCGCTTCCCTCCGGCGCCCTTTTGGATTGGGCGAGGAGCGAGCGCTATGACTTGGCCCGTTCGGTGCTGGTCACTTCCGACGAGGCGATGCTGCCACTGGCGCAAGAACTTGGATGCGAGGTGGTTTTCTATGGGTCGCGTGAGGGGGTGCTTCTTTCCAGCACCAACTGGAATGACATCGTCTGCTTCCTGCTTGGGGATGGCAAGCATACCTGCCGTACCGCCAGTATCGAGCGCAAGACCAAGGAGACACAGATCCGCCTGACGGTCAATCTGGACGGGACGGGGAAGGGCAGGCTGGAGACCGGTATCGGTTTCTTCGACCATATGTTGGACCAGATTGTCCGACACACCAACTTCGATGTCGACCTGCACGCACATGGAGACCTTGAGGTGGATGAGCACCACACCGTGGAGGATGTGGCGATTGTTCTCGGGACCGCGGTCCTGAAAGCGCTGGGGGACAAACGCGGCATCAGCCGCTATGGATGTGAGTTGCTTCCGATGGATGACGTGCAGGCAAAGGTCGCCATCGACTTCTCTGGCCGTCCCGACTTCATCTGGCAGTGTCCTTTCAGCCGCCAGTATATCGGTACCTTCCCTACCGAGATGGTGGAGCATTTCTTCAAGTCGTTCAGTGATGCGGCCCAGTGCAACCTGCACATGCAGGTGAGCGAGGGCAACAACCACCATCAGGCAGAGGCGCTCTTCAAGGGCTTTGCCCATGCCGTGCGGCAGGCGGTACGCCGCTACTACTGGTCTGACGAGCTTCCGTCGACCAAAGGGAGCCTGTGATGAAGGTCGCGATTGTCAAATACAGCGCCGGTAATATCCGCTCGGTGATCTGCGCCCTCCAGCGGTTGGGCGTCGAGGCGATAGTGACCGACGATGCCAAGGTGCTGCAGGCCGCCGACAAGGTGATTTTCCCTGGCGAGGGCGAGGCCCGCACCGCCATGACCGACCTGCGGGAAAAGGGATTGGTCGAGGTGATCCGGAACTTGAAGAACCCCTTTTTAGGCATCTGCCTTGGCGAACAACTCCTCTGCACCCACAGTGAGGAGCACGATACGGACTGCCTTGGCATCATCGATGTCCCGGTAATGCGCTTTCCAGAGCATGAAGGGGTGAAAATCCCCCATATGGGATGGAATACGGTCAGCTTTCGCCGGGGCGAGAAGCTCTTCGAGGGACTGGGAGACCAGGCATGGTGCTACTTTGTCCACAGTTATTACGTGCCGGTCTGTCCTTTCTCGATCGGTCTTACCCAGTACGATGGAATCACCTTTACCAGCGTGTTGCGCAAGGATAATTTCTATGCGAGCCAGTTCCACATGGAAAAGAGCGGGGAATTGGGCGAGCTGATGTTGAAGAACTTCCTGGAGCGGGTATGAGCATGCAATGTATTCCTGCCATCGACCTGGTTGGTGGAACCTGTGTCCGGCTTGTCCAAGGGGACTACGGGCGGAGCAAGCAGTATGGCCTTCCGCTTGAAATCGCCAAGCGCTACGAAGCGGCGGGCTTCAAGCGGTTGCACTTGGTCGATCTGGATGGAGCCAAGGGGGGACGGATCGAGAACCTGAAGGTGCTCGAGTCCATCTGCCGCCAGACCCATCTGGTCGTCGATTTCGGCGGAGGAATCAAGGACGAGACCAACCTGCGCGAGGCGTTCGAGGCTGGCGCGCAACTGGTCACCTGTGGCTCCATCGCCGTGCAGAACCGGGGTGCGGTCCTGTCCTGGGCAAAGAAGTATGGAGCCGGAAACCTGATCATCGGTTGCGACAGCAAGGATGGCAGGGTTGCCACCAATGGATGGAAGGTGGTGACGGATACGAGCGTCGAAGAGCTCTGTTCCTTCTATCTGGAGCACGGGTTGGACCTGTTCCTTTCCACGGATATCGCCCGTGACGGAATGCTCGGTGGCCCCTCGGTTGGTTTGTATGAACGTTTGGTGAGGCGCTTTCCTTCGGCTCGCTTTATTGCGAGCGGGGGTGTCTCCAGTCTGGACGACATCCGTGCCCTGCAGAAGGCTGGGGTCTATGGAGTAGTGGTGGGCAAAGCCCTTTTGGAGGGTCGGTTCACTCCCGAGGAACTGAAGGAGGTCGAGGATGTTGGCTAAACGGATCATTCCCTGCCTGGACGTCAAGAACGGACGTACGGTGAAGGGCGTCAACTTTGTCAGGCTTCGTGATGCTGGGGATCCGGTCGAGCTTGGTGCCGCCTATTCGGCCGCTGGTGCGGACGAGCTGGTCTTCCTGGATATCACCGCGACAATCGAGGGCCGGAAGACCTTTGCGGAGTTGGTGCGCAGGATTGCCGAACGGATCAACATCCCCTTCACGGTGGGTGGCGGGATTTCCAGCGATGATGATGTGGCGCGTCTTCTGGATGCGGGGACGGACAAGATTTCGGTCAACAGCAAGGCTGTCAGGGATCCTGGTTTGCTCGACCGCCTGTCCCGCCGTTTCGGTTCCCAGTGCGTCGTCTGCGCGGTCGATGCAAGAAGCAATGCCTCTTTGCCTGGCGGTTGGGAGGTCTACGTGGATGGTGGCCGGACTCCGACCGGGAAACCGGTCATGGAATGGGTGAAGGAGGTTGAAGGCCGGGGGGCTGGCGAGATACTTCTGACCAGCATGGACCACGACGGGATGAAGGATGGTTTTGCCATACACCTGACCCGCATGGTAAGTGAAGCGGTTTCCATTCCCGTCATCGCCAGTGGTGGTGCGGGCAATATGGAGCATTTCAGGGAAGTCTTCACCAAAGGGAAGGCTGACGCGGCGCTTGCCGCCTCGATCTTCCACTTTCATGAGGTAGACTTGCACGATTTGAAAGCGTATCTCGCTGCGAGCGGGATTCCGATGAGGATGTAAGCAATGGAACTTGATTTTGCCAAGGGAAATGGACTGGTACCTGCCATTATCCAGGATGCGCAGACGGGAAAGGTGCTGATGCTGGGGTATATGAACGAGGAGTCATTGAGAATCACCCAGGAGAAGGGGCTGGTGACCTTCTGGTCCCGTACCCGCCAGAAACTCTGGACCAAGGGGGAGACCAGCGGCCACTTCCTGAAGGTCAGGGAAATCATCCCCGACTGCGACAAGGACACACTGCTGGTCAAGGCGGTTCCTACCGGGCCGGTCTGCCACACCGGACAGGACACCTGCTTCGGAGAGGACAACAAAAGCGCGGGAGAGGAGCCGATGCTTTTCTTGCAGACGCTTGGAAAGGTGATCGAAGACCGCAAGCAGAACCCGATACCAGGCTCCTACACCGACCACTTGTTCAAGCGTGGCCTGAACCAGATTGCCAAGAAGGTGGGCGAGGAGGCGGTAGAAACCATCATCGCCAGCAAAGACGACGATGACGAGGATTTCCTTGGCGAATGCTCTGACTTGGTCTACCATCTGATGGTGTTGCTTTCGGTGAAGGGCCACAGTCTCGAGGATGTGGCAGCCCGCCTGAAGGCACGGCACAGCAAGTAAGGGAAAAACGCTCAAAAGGGAAGGGGTCCTTCAGTCCAGCACCTCTTCCTTCCACTCCTGGACGGTGTGCCCCGTGGAACTGAAGGCGATGCCCAAGAGGTGGACCGTCTTCCCCTTCTCCAGGCGGAACTTGTCGGCGTAGCGCTTCTCCTTGATCTGCCTCAAGGCAGCCTCCGCGCTCTTGTCCACCTTGTACTCCATCAC
>OMYY01000050.1 GCA_900315435.1 uncultured Spirochaetaceae bacterium | reverse complement strand
CGGTTCGCCCCGGGATGCGAGACGGTGTACAACCCGGTGTCGGTGGGAAGCTTCTTCGATGGGAGCGATGGCGGAGGGGTACGGTTCAACGACTACTGGATCGACACAGGTGGCTCGGTGAGGCTGCACCCAGGCAGATCAAGGAGAAGCGCTAGGCCGACACGTTCCGAAGCCGATCCACCTGTTGGGCATCGCATTCTCTTCCACGGGACATACGGCATACCATCTTGGACTGATTGAAGCAGGTGACGGGCTTTTGCCATTCGCCCAGTGCTGTGGTATCCTTGAGGCATGAGCAAGCAACTTCTTCCCATCATGACGGCGAACGGCTCGTTCGAGAATCTCCGGCGGGGGGGCTACGTGTACGTGGACAAGACCGCGTACCTGCATTCCCTTGTCCGTCAGGAAGGCAACATGTTCTTCCTTTCCCGTCCCCGCCGTTTCGGGAAGACGCTGACGGTCTCCACGTTGGAAGCGATCTTTCAAGGGAAGCGTGAGCTGTTCAAAGGTCTTGCCATCGATGCTCTGGGCTACGATTGGAAGACCTACCCTATCATCCACATCGATTTCGGCGATTGTCCGGAGAACACGCCCCAGGGGCTTGATGGCTGGCTTGCACGCAGAGTCCGGAAGGTGGCTGAGGCCTATGGCGTGACGGGGATTCCAGAGACAGTGAAGAGCGCCGAGCAGTTCTCAGGCCTTATCGAGAAGCTTGCCGTGCGGGGCGGGGTGGTTATCCTGGTCGACGAGTACGACAAGGTGCTGTCGGACAACATCTTCTCAGAGAAGGTGGAAGAGCTGCGCACGGTATTGGGGAACTTCTACCAGGTGATGAAGACGAAAGGCGATCTGCTTCGCTTTGTCTTCATCACAGGGGTGACGAAGTTCTCGAAGGTGGGCATCTTCTCGGGGATGAACAACCTGAAGGACCGGAGCATGTCGCCGGTGTACGCGACGATGATGGGATACACGCAGAAGGAGCTTGAGTCCTGCTTCGCAAGCTATATCAAGCATGGGATTCGAAAGAGCGGACTCGACAGGGACGCATACCTTGCCCGGGTCAAGGAGATGTACGACGGCTATCGGTTCGCGCCGGGAGCAGAGACGGTGTACAACCCGGTATCGATTGGCAACTTTTTCGATCCGGAAGATGCGGAAGGCACACGATTCAAAGGGTACTGGGCTGAGACGGGGAACATGAAGCTGGTCATGGACATGGCGTCCACAATCGACCTTGACGTGACAGAAGTACTCTCGCGGGGCATGTCGGAAAGCGCGTTTGACTCGTTCGACATCGCCGAGCTGAAGAGCATGAAGGGAGACGCCAACAAGATCCAGGCGTTGCTGTTGCAGACAGGGTATCTGACGCTCGACCACGAGGACGAGGTGAAAGGGCTGTATTATCTGCGGATGCCGAACCGAGAGGTGAGGGACGCCTATGACAAGAGCCTTCTCAGACGCTTTGGGGGAGGGGGACAGGTGGACCAGGAAGTCGGGGACATGTGCGACGCGCTGAAGGCCGGGGAGACGGAGAAGTTCATCAGCATTCTCTCTCCGTTCATGAGCGGCATTACCTATCCCGAGGGGGCAAGCAGGGAAGTAGTGTTCGCCACGGTAATCGCGACGCTGATGAGGCAGATGCGGCACCAGCTGACGGCCATCAGCGGGGGACGGATCGACCTTTCCATCGTTACCGACAAGCACGTCTATGTCATAGAATACAAGGTGGACAAGGATGCTGAAGCCGCATTGAGCCAGATCAAGGACAAGCACTACGCCGACAAGTTCCGACTGGAGAAAGGCAAGAGGGTCCACCTTGTGGGCATTTCCTTCTCTTCCACTGACCATGCCCTGCTGGACTGGAAGGAAGAGGTGCTGGACTGAACTACTTGTTTTGGGAATTTCGGTATCTGCGCCATCCACAGTACCACTGTGTGAAACTGTTCCTGCTTCATTGATTGAACCTATACCTGGGAAGCACCATTGGCCCAGACAGGCTCGTAGATACAAAAAGGGGGGTACTCAAAACCGGAGGCCGGTTTCTTGCTCCCCCCTCTTATTGCTACGCGCGGCCTTTTCAGCGGATGATGATCTGGTTGCGCTCCGGTCCGACCGAGACATACTTGATCGGGGCTCCAGAGAGCTTCTCCAGAGCCAGGACGTACTCCTGGGCCTTCTTGGGAAGCTCCTCCCACTTGCGACAGGAGGTGATGTCGCAGTTCCAGCCTTCGAACTCCTCGTAAATCGGTTTGGCCTTGGCCTGTCCTTGCGTGTCCGGCAACTCGGTGACGCGCTTGCCGTCAATCTCGTAGGCGACGCAGACTTTGATCTTCTCGAAGGTGTCCAGGACATCCAGCTTGGTCAGTGCGATGGCGGTGAAGCCGTTGACCCAAGCGCCGAACTCGACGGCCACAGCGTCAAACCAGCCACAGCGGCGGGGACGACCGGTGGTAACTCCGAACTCGCCGCCGATTTTGCGCAGCTTCTCGCCATCCTCGTCGAACAGTTCGGTGGGATAGGGCCCGCCTCCGACGCAGGTCGAGTACGCCTTGGCGACACCGATGACCTCGCTGATCCGGTTCGGCGCGATGCCGGCTCCGGTACAGGCGCCACCGGCGGTCGGGTTGCTGCTGGTGGTGTAGGGGTAGATGCCCCAGTCAAGGTCGCGGGCGATGCCGAGCTGGCCTTCGAGCAGGACGTTCTTGTTCTCCCTGACCGCCTTGCGGACGATGGGGAGGGTGTCCCTGATGCGTTTGCCGAACTCGGTTTTCCAGGCGTCGCACTTTTTGAGCAGTTCTTCCAGCGTGTAGGTGGGCAGACCGTAGTACTCGAGCTCGCGGTTCTTCAGGGGAAGTACCATTTCCAAACGGGTCTTCAGCCACTCGGGGTCGAGCAGGTCTCCGGCACGCAGGCCGCTGCGGGCGCTCTTGTCGCTGTAGCAGGGACCGATGCCGCACTTGGTGGTGCCGATCTTCTGGCTGGAGCTGCGCTTGTTCTCCTCGGCTCCGTCCAGAGCTTTGTGGTAGGGCATGATCAGGTGCGCACGGGTGTCGATGAAGAGGTTCCGGGTGTCGACGCCTTTGGCCTCCAGGTTGGACAGCTCATCGTGCATGCGGTCGAAGTTGACCACGGCTCCCGCGTCGACGATGTTGATCGTGTTGGGGTTGAAGATGCCGCTGGGGATGATATGCAGGCCGAACTTGCCTTTGTCGTTGACGACGGTATGTCCGGCGTTGTCGCCGCCCTGGTAACGGATGGCGACCTGGCAGTTCTGGGCGATATAATCGACGATGCGGCCCTTGCCCTCATCGCCCGACTGGGCTCCAATCACAGAAATGACGCTCATGTTCTTGCCTCCTGAGCACGTTGCTCGCGTTCCTTGCGGTTATGCTCGTCGATGTCGGCGGCATCCCACGGATAGCCGATCCAAATGTCGGGGATTTCCTCTCCGGCGAAATACCGCTTGACCTCGGTCGGCATTTCCACATCCTTTTTCTTGAGCTTGTTGTGCAATACCAGCACGGCGACTTCTTCGGGCCTGTATTTGAGGAGTTCGCCGACGCAGTAGGCCAAGGTGGCGCGGGTGTCGTCCACCTCGTCGATCAGCAGGATCTTCTTGCCGGTCAGCTGGGACTGGACCTCGTCGATCCACTGGATCTTGTGCGGGTGGTCGGCATGGGAGTGGTCGGTCCCGTAGTAGGAGATGCCGACGGCGTAGATCGGGCGGTGGATGAAGGTTTTCAGGATGCGGGCAGGGATGAAGCCGCCGCTGCCGATGGCGACGATGACATCAGGGTCGTAGCCGCTCTTCTCCACGCGCTCGGCCAATCCTTTGACCAGTTTGTGCACTGTCTCGTAGCTGACGTAATACTTCTGTTCGCTCATGGCACTGCTCCTTATTTCTGGGGGTACATCTCTGCGATATAGGGAAGTGTACGGTGCTTCTCGTTGTAGTCCAGGCCGTATCCGACCACCCAGACATCGGGGATGGTGAAGCCGCAGTAGTCGATCTCGACAGGGACGATATGGCGGTCCGGCTTGTCCAGGAGCACGGCGGTCTTGACGGACAGCGGCTTGCGGGTCTTGAAGGTGCGGATCAGATAGTCCAGCGTGTAGCCGGAGTCCAGAATGTCCTCCACGATCAGCACGTGCTTGTTCTCCATGTTCTGGCGGGTGTCCATCAAGAGCCTGACGTTGCCGGTGGTCTTGTCTCCTGTGTAGGAGGAGAGTGCGATGAAATCGACGACGTGCTCCTTGGTCAGGGCCCTGGTAAGGTCGGCAGTGAAGATGAAAGCGCCCTTGAGTACTCCCACAATCAGCAGTTCGCCTGTTCCTTCATAGTCTTTATCGATTTGGCGGGCCAGATCGGCGACCCGCTTCCGGATGGTGTCGGCGTCGATAAGAACGCCTTTGAGATCCTCGGTCAAAGCGGGGATCGTGAGAGATGCGGTCATGCACAACTCCTCTCTGCAATCGTAAATGATTCGGATATGTATAGAGGTACCCTAAAAGGCTTCCACCTGTCAATTGAACGGGCTGGACAGGGAAGGCCTCTTTCAGAACAATGGGTGCATGGCCTATCTGGTATTCAGACAACTGCTTGTCATGACTTTGATTTGCGTCATCGGCTACCTGCTCGCCAAGTGGAAGCATTTCGGCGAGAAGGAGAGCCAGTTTCTTTCGTATCTGCTTCTGTATGTGGTTACTCCCTGCCTGATCATCGACACGTACAACGTGCCTTTTGACGGTGAGAAACTGACCCATTTCCTCATCATGCTGGGACTTTCGACCCTGACCTTCGTGCTGTTGATTCTCTTTTCGGCATTGCTCTTCGGCAAGCCGAAGAGCAATGCGGACGACCGGATCCGCAGCCTGGACAAAATGGTCATCGTCTATTCCAATGCCGGCTATATCGGCATCCCGATCATCAGTGCCGTCTTGGGACAGGAGGCCGTCTTTTATCTGATGGTCTATATCCTGATATTCAATACCGTCCTATGGATCCACGGCCAGTATCTGATGACCCGCACCATTTCGGCCAAGGCGGTCCTGACCAAGCCGGCGGTGCTGGCAAGCGCTTTCTCGATTCTTCTGTTTCTGAGTCCCTGGAAACTGCCCTACGTGGTTGGTAGTACCGTGCACTTGTTCGCCACGCTCAACACCCCGCTCTCCATGGTGGTGATCGGCATCGTCTTCGCCTGCTTCCAGAAGCCCGACGAGCCCCTGTCCGTCACGCACCTTGTCCGGATTACCTTTTTGCGGCTGATTGCCGTGCCGATGGTGGTGTTGCTGTTGCTCTTCGTATCCAAACCCTTCTTTTCCAGCCACCCGACGCTGCAACTGATTTCCATCATCCTGCTGATTGTCTCGGCATGTCCTGCCGGGCTGGTGGCGACCAATTTCGCCCTGTTGTACAAGAAAGACTATGCCTACGCTAGCTTCGCCATCGCCACCACCACGGTACTGTGCGTCGTCACGCTTCCGCTGTGCACCGCGTTGGGCGAGGCATTGCTGCTATAATATTCCATACAGAGGGGGGACCATCATGTTGCAGGAAATCTCGATTGATTCGATCGAACTGGATCCGTTTGCCACCATCGGCAAGGATACGATGCTGATTACCGCCACCAGCGCCAAGGGCTGGAACGCCATGACGGCCTCGTGGGGTGGCATGGGCCATCTGTGGAATCGGGACGTCATGTTCATCTTCGTCCGCAAGAGCCGCTATACCCACTCCTTCCTCGAGGAAGGAAGCCGTTTCACCTGCAGTTTCTTTCCTGAGGAACAGAAGCGTGCTCTTGGATATCTGGGAAGCCACTCGGGCAGGGATGGGGACAAGGTCAAGGCGAGCGGGCTGAACGCCGAGGCGCTGGATGATGGTGGCATTTCCTTCAAGGAAGCCAACCTGGTCTTCGCCTGCACCAAGATCGCCGAATCGGAGATGTCACCCGAGAATTTCCATCTTCCCGAGGATATTGTCCGGGACGTCTACCGGGACGGAGACTGGCACACCCTGTATATCGGCTCGATCGACAAAGTCTACGTGCAGCGCTGAGCAAACGTTGCTTTTTGCCTGATAAGCTGGTATGACTTGCATACGACACATCAACCTGGACGGGACAAGACTCCCGTCTTGAGTCTCTGACTGCACATCGGAGCGAAGGAAGAGCGTATGATTTTGACAAATGACCAGGCCCGGAAGGCCCTCGGGATGATGGAGTGCTCCCGCCACTTCGAGGAGCGGCTCCAGGAGTATTTCCAACGGAAGGCCATGCATGGCACCACCCATCTCTCCATCGGACAAGAGGCAGCCCAGGAGGGGCTCGCCCTTGCCTTGGACGAAGGGGATTGGATTGTTCCGACCCACCGCCATCACGGCCACACCATCTGCCGGGGTACCGACATGCGGGCCATGTTCAGCGAGATGTGGGGTTCCCGGTATGGCATCTGCAAGGGCCTTGGAGGGTCGATGCACATGACCGACATCTCGCACTGGAATGCTGGCTCGAGCGCTGTCGTCGGCAGCGGAATTCCCATCGCCATGGGCCTTGCGCTCGGTTTGAAGAAACATCGGAGCCGGTCCATTTCCGTCGCCATCTTCGGTGATGGCGCCACCAGCAGGGGAACGCTCCACGAGTGCATGAACCTGTCCAGTGTCTGGAACCTGCCCCTCCTCCTGTATCTGGAAAACAATGGATATGGCATGAGCGCCAGCGTGAAGGATGCTGTCGCCACCGACAATATCGCCAGGCGTTCCGACGGTTACCGGATACCTTGGGCCCAGGCCGATGGCAATGATGTGGAGGACGTCTATGCCAAGGCGAAGGTGGCGGTGGATACCATCCGGGCCACCGGCCGTCCCTATTTCCTGGAGGTCTTCACCTATCGTGAGAACGGCCATAGCAAAAGCGATTGCTGCGCCTACCGGAGCCGGGCAGAGGAAGAGGCATGGAGGAAGAAGGACCCGATCAAGCGCTTCAGCCACCGCCTGATCGAGGAACAGGTCTGTTCCGAGGACGAGGTGCGGGCAATTCTGGAAGGGGCGGACAGGCAGGTCGACGAGGCGGCCCGTCAGGCCGAAATGACCAAGGGCCAGGTGTTGTCCTTGGATGAGGCGAAGGGTTTCGTCTACGCCGATCCGGTAATCACCAAAAGGACGGAAGGACAGGTCCACCATGCCAGCTACCGGAATGCGGTCCGCGAAGCGCTGGACGAGGAGATGGAAAGGTCGCAGAGCGTGCAGCTGTGGGGTGAGGACATCGGCACCTATGGTGGTTGCTTTGGGGTCACCGGAGATCTTTGCAGGCGTCATCCCGGACAGGTGCGGGAGACCCCGGTCAGCGAGGAGAGCTTTACCGGCATGGCGGTCGGAGCCTCGATGCTCGGCATCAGGCCCGTGGTCGAGATCATGTACGGGGACTTCGTCACGCTTGCCAGCGACCCCTTGGTCAACCATGCCTCGAAACTGCGGTTCATGAGCGCCGGGCAACTGAAGTGCCCGATGGTGCTCCGCACCCCATTGGGAAGCGGGACCGGGCACGGCAGCCAGCATACCCAGAGCCTGGAGGGGATGTTCAGCGGGATTCCTGGCCTGGTGGTGGTCGCGCCTTCGACACCGCACGATGCCAAGGCGTTGCTGAAAAGCGCCATCCGCAGCGACAATCCGGTTGTTTTCTTCGAGCACAAGCTGCTCTACGCTACCGAGGGGGAGGTAGGGGACGAGACAAGTCTCATGCCCCTTGGCAGATGCGACATCAAGAGAGAGGGCGGAGACGTGACGATTGTCGCCTACAGCCGTGCGGTGCTGACCGCCCTTGAGGCAAGCGAACAGTTGGCTAAGGAGGGCATTTCTTGCGAGGTGGTCGACCTGTGCACGCTGAGTCCGCTGGATATCGGGACGGTGCTGCGCTCTGTCAGGAAGACCGGACGCCTGGTGATGGTGGAGGAGAGCAACCCCCACGGCAGCTATGGCCAGGATGTGGTCGGTCAGGTGGCGGTCAGCGGGCTGAAGCTGAAGGCACCGATGCGGATGGTGGCTGGCCAGGAACTTTGCGTTCCTTTTTCCAGACTTCTTGAGGAACAGATGGTTCCCCATGTGGATGATGTGGTGAAGGCAGTGCGCGAGGTCCTGTAACTTGTGGTTCTACCTTTTCTTTTTCCCTCACGTTCGGTACACTAGGTACCACTTAGTACTGAGGAGAAAAGAACCGCATGGACATCGATGTGAAAAATCTGCATCCGCTGGAAGTCCGTCTGCTCAGACATGTGAAGGTCGGCGAACCGATTACCGCCGAGCGCATTGTCTCCGAGCTGGGCTACAATGTCGGACAGTGCAACCAGGCTTTCTCGTGGCTGTGCGCCAAGAACTATCTGGTCGAGAAGAGCCGTACGACCCATACGCTGTATGAGATCACCGACCTGGGCAAGAAGGACGAGCAGGATGGTCTGCCGGCCCAGCGCATCTACAACTATCTGAAAGAGCAGGGTGCCCATACGTTGCCGGAAATCGCCGAGGCTCTCGGCCTGGAGAAGAGCGAGGTCGGTTCCGCGTTCGGCCAGCTCTCCAAAGGCAAGATCGCCAGGATGGACGAGCTCCATCGCGCTTTCGTCGAGAAGCAGGAGATGTTGCGCGAGGTGCTGATTGCCGGCAAGTTGCTGAGCAGGGCGCTGAAGGCTCCGCTGGACGACGCGACGCTGAGCGACGAGGAGAAGCGCGTCATCACCACGATCAGCAAGAAACGCGGCAGCGATTCCCCCCTCAAGGTGAGCGAGAAGGAGGAGGTCGCCTACGAACTGACCGATCTTGGTGGCCAGGCCAAGGAGGCCGTCATCGAAAGCGGTATCTCCGGCGAGGAGTTCAATGCCGTGACCCCCGAGCTGCTGGAGAGCGGCAAGTGGAAGAACGGTTCTTTCCGCCCCTATTCCCTCAATGCCCCGATCAGCAAGATCATTCCTGGCCGCCTGAATCCCTATGGGGCCTATATCCAGTGGGTCAAGGACAAGCTGGTCTCCCTCGGTTTCGAGGAGTTTGACGGACCGCTTGTGGAGGACAACTTCTGGAATGGCGACGCGTTGTTCATGCCGCAGTTCCATGCTGCGCGCGATATCCACGATGTCTATTATCTGAAGGATCCTGTCCATGCGAAGACGATTGAGGAGCCTTGGTTCAGCCAGGTCCGCGAGACTCACGAGAATGGCTGGAAGACCGGAAGCCGTGGATGGGGGTATGAGTTCAGCGAGGAATTCACCAAAAGGCAGTTGCTCCGCAGCCAGGGCACGGTCCTTTCCGCCCACACCCTGACCCATGCGAAGGTTCCTGGCAAGTATTTCGGTGTCGTCCGCTGTTTCCGCTTCGACGAGGTCAATGCCACCCATGGCGCTGACTTCTACCAGACCGAGGGCATCATGTTGGGCAAGGATGTCAACCTGAAGACGTTGCTTGGTTTGCTGAAGATGTTCGCCACCGAGATCGCCGGCGCGGAAGAGGTCAAGTATGTGCCCAGCTATTTCCCGTTTACCGAGCCCTCGATCGAGGTCCACGTGAAGCACCCGGTCCTCGGGTGGATCGAGCTGGGGGGGAGCGGCATCTTCCGTCCCGAGGTCACCAGGCCGCTTGGCATCGATGTGCCGGTGCTTGCCTGGGGTATGGGTATCGACCGTATGGCCTTGATGCACCTCGGTCTGAACGACATCCGCGAGCTGTTCACGCCAAACGTCGATAGCGTCCGCACGAGGAGGGGAAACTGACATGCCAAAGATTGAAGTATCGGAAAAGAGCTTTTTCCATTTTCTCGGAAGGAAACTCAGCGACGCGGAGATGATGGACATCTTCCCGGTTGCCAAGGCCGAGCTTGATGGTCATGAGGACGGTGTCCTGAAGATCGAGCTGAACGACACCAACCGTCCGGACTTGTGGTCCGCCGCCGGGTGCGCGCGCCAGCTGAAGTCCTACTGGGGCGAGGGAGCCATGTACGATTTCTTCTCCACCGAGGAGGAGGTCGTGGACAACGAGGGGCGCGAGATGGTGGTCGAGCCTTCCGCCGCCGAGACAGGCAGGCCTTTCTCCATCGGTTTCGCTGCCAAGGGGCATGCGGTCACCGAAGAGGATCTGGTCAGCTTGATCCAGAGCCAGGAGAAGCTCTGCGAGGGATACGGGCGCAAGCGCAAGGCGGTCGCTGTCGGTATCTACCGGCAAAACCTGATTCATTTTCCGGTCCACTACCGGGGTGCCGACCCGGATGGGACTTCCTTCGTTCCGCTTGGGCTGGACGAGAAGCTGACGCTCCGTCAGATTCTCGAGAAGCATCCTAAGGGAAAGGAATATGGGGCTATTGTCGCCGACAAGCCGAAGTTTCCCTACCTGGTGGACGACAACGGGGATACGCTGAGCTTCCCGCCGGTCATCAACAGTGCGGCGAGCGGTGCCGTCCAGGTGGGTGACGACGAGCTGTTCGTCGAGATGAGCGGGCCTGCGTTGAAGCCGGTCCTGCTGGTCGCCGCCATCCTGGCCTGCGATATGGCCGACATGGGTTTCACCATCCAGCCGGTCAAGGTGCGTTTCCCTGAGCCGACCGAATTCGGTAGCGAGATTACCGTCCCGTTCTATTTCCAACAGCCGGTTACCTGCCCGCTTGGCTTGGTCGAGAAGACGCTTGGCGAGAAGCTTTCCGCTGACGACTGCATCGCCAGCCTGAAGCGGATGGGCATCTATGCCATCGCCGACGAGGAGAACCTGTACGTCACCGTGCCGGAATACCGTAATGATTTCCTGCATCCGGTCGACGTTGTCGAGGATGTGATGATCGGTCACGGGCTGGGCAACTTTGTTCCCGAGTCTCCCCATGACTTCACCATCGGCCGCCTGTCTCCTGCAGAGGAGTTCGGGCGCAAGGCGAAGCTGGTGCTGGTGGGCATGGGCTTCCAGGAGATGATGTACAACTATCTGGGAAGCAAGCGCGAGTATATCGACAACATGCACGTCGACGGCAAGGACTGTGTCTTCATAGCCAATCCGATGAGCGAGAACTACGAGGTGGTGCGTCCCTCGATCATTCCGTCTCTGATGGAGAGCGAGAGTGTCAGCGGCCATGCCGCCATCCCGCACAAGATTTTCGAGGTGGGCAAGGTCTGCTACAAGGATCCGAGCGAGAACAGCGGCACAACGACCCGCAACCACCTGGGCTTCTCGGTCACCGACAACGCTGTCGGATACAACGAGGTCTCCTCCATCGTCTACACGCTGATGTTCTTCCTGAAGAAGGAGTACACCCTTGGCGAGGTAGCGGAGGATCCACGCTTCATCCCTGGCCGCTGTGCCTACATCCTCGTGGGAGGCAAGGCCGTCGGCATCTTCGGCGAGATCCATCCGCAGGTCCTGGAGAGCTGGGGCGTCGGCTATCCCACCGTCGCCTGCGAGATCGACCTCGACCTCCTGCGCCAGACGAACTGAGCGAATTGCCAATTTGATTCCATACGGGGTTCCTTCGGGAACCCCGTTTTTGAAAGGGGAAAAGCGTTCGTATGCCTTTTACTGCCAGCGGGCTAGGCGTTTCCCTCAATCCGAAGCGATGGTGTTGGCGCTTTTCCTCCATCTTGGTCAGAACTGGATCTTGTTGCGGTAATCGGTGATGCGCATGATGAAGAGCTTGATGACCCGCTCGGCCAGGGTGGAGATGGTGGTGCCGTGCGGATAGGCGAGCGCATAGTGCCGTAGCACGCGCTTGTTGGGAATCCGGTAGTAGGCGACTCCTTTCGTGTCCCCTTCGGCGCAAAGCACGTCGGGAACGAACCCGACGCCGGCGCCGCTGGCGATCATCGCATTTACCGTATCCCAGTCCAATGTCTGGTAGATGATGTTGCGGCTGATGTTCACCTTTTCGCAAAGCTTGTCCAGAAGCGGGGAAATCTTCTGGATGTTTCTGAGGGAGATGAAGGGCATGTTCTGCACGTATCGGAGGTCGAGGTAGGGGAGTGTCGGGGAGGGGGTCGCATATTGGTTGATCGGACTCTCCTTGGGGACTCCCAAAAGGATTTCCTCGATGCAGAACGGCCGGTAATCCAACCCTTCGACTTTCGGTTCTTCCGGCACGAAGCCGAAATCCAATGCTCCGTTGAGCAGTCGTTTCTCCAGCTCGACGGAGATGTCCTCCACCAGGTTCACCTTGACTTCCGGCATCTTCTTCATCAGGTCCACGAAGATCGAGGGCATGTAGTGCTTGCTGTAGAAGGGGGACATGCCGATGTGGAAGACGGCATCTCCGGGGTGGATCAGTTCCTCGACTTCTCCCCTGAGCTTCCGTTCCGCCTCGACGATTTCCTTGCCTTGCGTGTACACCATCTCCCCCGCCGGGGTGGTGGTGATGGTCTTGCCCCGGACCAGAAGGGGCGTGTTGAGCTCCGCTTCCATCTTCTGGACGCATTGGGTGATGGCAGGCTGGCTGACGTTCAGCCTCCTGGCCGCTTCGGAAAATCCATTTGCCTCGACGACGGCGATGAAATACTGGAGATTGCGTATTTCCATAACTAATCTCTATTGAAAATAGTTTAGCAAATAAGAACAGCTTATTGCAAGATTGGGAAATGTTATTAGACAAGGACCTTTGCAATACACAAATAATTAAAATACCTACTTAAAGGAGTGTGTGTATGAAAAAGCTAATGTCTCTGTTGGGCGTTTGTCTGTGCGCGACATCCCTGCTGTGTGCGAACGGTACTTCTGAAGCTGCAGGTGGCGCGGCAAAGGATACGGGAAAAAAACAGTATCTGACCATGGCTGCGGTTGCCTCTTCTTCCGGATTGTTCCCTTACGTGGTTTCCATCGGAAAGGTGATCAGCACCTATGTGCCTCGCTACTCGATCACGGTCAGCGAGTCCGGCGGCAACGTGGACAACACCAAGCGGCTTCGCAATGGCGAGGTGAAGATCGCCAACTGCATGAGCAACGTCGACTACGAGTCCTACACGGGAACCGGAAAGTCGTTTGCCGGCAAGCCCTTCCAGGATTTCCGTGTCCTGTGGTACTACGAGCAGTCTCCGATCCAGATCCTGGTCGGCAAGGATACCGGCATCAAGAGCATCTATGATCTGGACGGCAAGCCGTTCAACCCGGGTGGTACGGGCACTGCCGCTTCGGTGGTCATCCATACCGCATTTGACGCGCTCGGCATCCATCCGGATTACTTCGAGGCCGGACAGGCTGACGCCGCCGATGCCTATGCGAACCGCCAGATCGTCGGAACCGTCAAGACGGGTCCGTTCCCTGACAGCTATGTCATGCAGTGCAATGCCAACCGTGCGGCCGACATCATCAACATCGCGCCGGAAGACATGGCCAAGATCCTGAAGGCCGTTCCTTCCGCCAAGCAGTCCGTGGTTCCCTCCGGTGCATACCAGGGCATCGACCACGATGCGACCTGCATCACCATGTTCCAGGGCATCCAGTGCGACATGAGCTTCTCCCAGCAGGATGGCTATGAGATGTTCGATGCCATGTGGAATGCCGGCAAGAACATCTGGCAGTCCGCCTATCCGGTCGGCAAGGACAATGATGTGCCGAACATGACGCTCGCTGCTGCCGGAACCCCGCTGCAGGCCGGTACCGTCCAGTGGCTCGTCGAGCATGGATACGACGTGCCTGCCGAGCTGATTCCTGCCGAATACGTCGCAAAATAACAGGAATCAGAAGTTCGTGTGCCTTCTTCCTTCCGGGGAAGAGGGCATCTTGTTTCAAGGAGTTTCCCTATGAGAAAGTTGAACGCGTTCTGGACGTGGGTGGTGCGGATTTTGTCTTTCGGACTTGTCGCGTTCCAGTTGTATACCACCGCCCGTGGTCCTTTTTCCGATATCATCCAGCGTGGCGTGCATCTCGGCTTCGTGCTCACGCTGCTGTTCTTGATGAAGCCGGCAAGCAAGCATCTGCAAGAGGATCCGCACGGAAACGTGCCTTGGTATGATGTGGTCCTCGCCTTGATCGCTGCGGCAAGTTGCATCTACCTGGTCTCCATCGCGAACGAGATCCTCTATGATCCGCTCCAATGGATGGGTCCCTTCGATATCTTCGCCAGCGTGGCGTTGGTCGTGCTGATCCTGGAGGCGAGCCGCAGGAGTGTCGGCTGGACCTTCCCGATCCTCGGCCTGATCTTCCTGATTTACGCCTTCTATGGAGAGTGGTTCCCGGGAGTCTGGGGTCACCAGAATTTCAGCTTCAACCTCGTCTTCCAGACCTTCTACCACAATACCCGTGGCATCTGGGGCACGATGCTGGGCCTTTCCGCCGGCATGCTTGCCATGTTCGGCATCTTTGGTGCGATCCTCTCCGGTACCGGTGGTGCGGAGACCTTCATCCGCATGGCCCAGCGCTTTACCGGCAAGTATACGGGAGGCGCCGCAAAGGTTTCGGTCATCGCCAGCACGCTGTTCGGCATGATCAGCGGATCGGCCATCGGCAATGTCGTGGCGACCGGCGTCTTCACCATCCCGACCATGAAGAAGAGCGGCTATCCGCCTGAATGGGCGGCCATGGTCGAGGCCGTCAGCTCGACCGGAGGGCAGATCATGCCGCCGATCATGGGAGCCGCGGCGTTCATCATGAGCCAGCTGATCGGCATCAACTACATCAGCATCGCCAAGGCGGCGCTGGTTCCTGCGATACTCTACTACCTGTCCTGCTTCCTTTCCATCCATCTGGTCAGCGCGAAGCTGCAAATCCATGGTACGAACGAGAAGCCCCATATCCCGGTCATGGACTATCTGGTCATCGCCGTGCCGTTGGTGATTTTCGTGGCGTTCCTTTCCCAGGGATACACCGTGATGATCGGTGCGTTCTATTCCACGATCGGCGCGCTTGGCATGTACACGGCCAAGTACCTCGTCCAGACGAAGGACCTGAAGGCGACGGGCATGGGCGTCGGTACGGTTTGCGCGAAGACCGTGATGGGCGGAACCAGCAGCATCGTCGACATGTGCGGCATCCTGGCCGGCAGCCAGGTGACCGTCAGCCTGATCAACCTGACCGGTTTCGGCGTCAAGCTGAGCGACATCATCGTGAGCCTCGGTCAGGGAAGTCCGTTCCTTTGCCTGGTCTTCTCGATGGTGGTCTGCATCATCCTGGGCATGGGTCTTCCCACCACTGCCGCCTACGTGCTCAGCGCCGCGGTGCTTGCGCCTCCGCTCATCTCCCTTGGCTTCCAGCCGCTGGTCGTGCATCTCTTCATCATGTACTATGCCTCGCTTTCGGCCATCACGCCGCCGGTGTGCGTCGCGGTCTTCATGGCGAGCGGACTGGCAAAGGCACGGTGGAGCAAGGTGGCGACCATCTCCTGCATGGTGACGCTTCCTGCCTTCATCATCCCGTTCACGTTCTGCTACACGCCATCATTGCTCCTGCTTGGTTCGATGGGCGAGATCGTCCTTGCGGTGGCCACTGCCATCGTCGGCGTGGTCTTCATCGATTTCTGCGTTGCCGGATTCGTGAAGAAGCCGATTTCGATGGTCTCCCGCGGATTGTTCCTTGTCGGAGGCATCCTGATGGTCATCCCGTCTTTGGTGCTCAGCCTGATTGGGCTTGGCATTGGCGCTTTGGCGATGGTCTTCTCCCTGAAAGGAGAAAAAGGAGGAGCCGGAAATGCAAATGTCTGCCTTTCCTGAAGAAGGTATCTGGCTGAAGGGGAACTATCATACCCACACCACGTTGAGTGACGGGGTGGAGGAACCCATGGCCCAGATCCGGCTCTACAAGGAGCAAGGGTATGACTGGCTGGCATTCACCGACCACAACGTGATGAATGCCCGCCCCCAGTGGGACAAGGAGCTGTTGATGCTTCCTGCCTGGGAACGCGACATCTCCTTCGTCGACAAGGTCAAGTGCATCCACGTCATCGGACTTTTTTCGGCTTCCACGCCGATTGAGGCGACCATGCGCCGTCCGAAAGGCGACAAGGAGAAGATGACGATGCAGGATCTGCTGGACGAGATGCGGAACGAGGACAAGAACGTCTTCCTCTCCATTGCCCATCCCTGCTGGAGCCGCATGGAACCGGAGGAGCTTGCCCAGCTGGAAGGCTTCGATGCCATCGAGGTCTTCAACACGGGGACGGAACGCCTCTGCCATGAGGGCCATGCCGAATACCTGTGGGATTATCTGCTCAGAAGGGGCAGGAAGGTGGATGCGGTCGCCTGTGACGACACCCATGGACACACCGCTTGCGACGACCACTTCGGTGGCTGGGTGATGGTCAAGGCAAAGGAGAAGAGCCGCGCTGCGGTCCTTGATGCATTGAAGCACGGTGCCTTCTATGCCTCGAGCGGTCCGGTCATCCATGATTGGGGACGCACGGAGCAGGGGGAAATCTACGTCTCCTGCTCTCCTTGCGAGGAAATCCATTTCATCACCTATCCCGCACGAGGAAAGGCGGTCTACGGGAATCTGACCAAGGCAGTCTATCCGCTCAAGGGAGGCGAGACGTACGTCCGCATCGAATGCATCGACAAGGCCGGCCGGAGGGCATGGACCAACCCCATTTGGCTCTAGTGCGTACCGTCTGGTTTTTGGGGAGCTCTCTTTGTAGTGAACCCTTCAAGTTGGACCAAAAACCAACTTGGAGGGTTTTTTCATGGTAAAGGAAAAGGATCTAAAAAGAGAACTGGAGATAGCGAT
>OMYY01000062.1 GCA_900315435.1 uncultured Spirochaetaceae bacterium | reverse complement strand
CCCTATACATACGGACGTCCTTGGAGGTTTGTGCCAAAGAAACGGAAAAATGTTTTGATCGATGACACAACATGTTGCAGGAAAAGGAAATAAAATCCTCAACAAATCTTTGCCCACACAGGGAGGCAGACTCCATCAAGGCTTACCATCCCTGGTGAGAGGATTTTGGCATACAGAAAAGGCTGCCCTGCACTTGCAAAGCAACCTATCTTGTGAACACGTCGTATGGTGTATAGGTGCAGGCTGGATTCGAACCAGTGTATGACAGTTTTGCAGACTGTTCCCTAACCGCTTGGGTACTGCACCATAGAGCATCTAGAATCTATCAGATTTCCTTCTGCAAATCAAGGGTATTCACGCAATCAGCCACGCTTGCGCATTTCCGTGCGTCTCTATGATAATCTTGGCAGGAGTTCTGAATGAAACGTATTGTGGCGGTTTTGCTCTGTTCGTTGCTCGTTCTTTCCGGAGTGAGCGCGATGAGCGACGAGTGGGTTGATTGCAGCGCTGTGCTGCAACTGGATACCAAGTATCCCTATGGCGATACCACCAGCATGGGCATCTCGCTAGGATACAGCAAGTACGTCGGATACCTGCTAGGCTATGCCACCTATACCGATATCATCTATGCGCCTTGGAAGTCCGGTACGCCGATCTTCGCTTCCGAAACTGCGGGACTTTCCGGACAGTTGCCGCTTTCCAACGCTTGCTCCCTTTTCACCTCGGTCGGACCGGCCTTGGAGGTGAGCGTGGTCGACCACGACGAGTCCTCTGCAACGCGTACGGACTCGATCTTCCAGTTCGGCCTCGGTGCAGTCTTGGGAGCTCGCGCCACCCTTTCGAGCGATATCGGGGTGGTTTTCGGTCTGAAGGGCTCCTGGTACTTCGTCAGCGAGGCAGAAGACAAGGACACCGAGAAGAACGCCTTCTCGGTTGCCGGATTCGCGGGTGTCACGCTGGGGATCGGTCCCTCGTATGATCCCGCGCCCGGTTCCTTATCACCCTACTATCATTACTGAGGGCAGAACGGGAAGAGTGCCTTGAGCTGGCTCTTGAAGCGGGTCAAGGCTCCCGTGTACTGTGCGTCGAGCTTCTTCAGGGTCGCATCCAGCATCTTGAGGAAATCGGGATCCTGCTCCGGTTGCAGGGTGATGTCCTGTCCGTACTGCTGGCGTAGCTGCGCCTGTTTCTGCTCGAGACGCGGGGCGTACTGTTGCTTGACCTGGTCGGTGATGTCGTCCTGTTGTTGCAGGTACTGGTCGAAGAACTGGCCGATTTGCTCCAGCCCTTGGTCAAGACCTGGATTGCCGAGCACGCTGGCCAGCTGCCGTACCCTCTGGTAAGGTTGCTGGTAGTCCTTCGTCATCGGAAGGCTGATGTTGTCCAGGATGACGGCAAGCACCCCCTCAAGGGTGGTGTCCTTGTCTTTCGCCGGAATCTTGTCCAGCTCTGCCGCCAGGTCCTTTGGACTCTGCTGATAATCGGAAAGAAAGTTCGCGGCGAGCTTCCTGCCTGCCTGCACCTTCTCGTCATGTGCTATTTTCTCGGTATCGACCTGGATGTCCTTGGTCTTTTCCAGGGCGAGTTCCCATGCTGATTTGATGCGTGCCATAATTGCCTCTTTTGTCAAAGATAGGAAGAATCTCTCCCTTGGACAAGTGGTTTGATTCTGCTAGCATTGCCGGTATGGATATCGCTCAGAACATCATTTACCTGTTCGATTTGTTCGGCACCATCATCTTCGCGATCACCGGTGCGGTGAAGGGAGTGCGGTGCAAGCTGGATTTCCTTGGCGTCATCGTCTTCGCCTGCACGGTCGGTTGCGGTGGCGGGATGCTTCGCGACGTGCTGATCGGCTGTACCCCGGTCGCCGCCTTTTCCAATGGCGCCTACATCACCGTCAGCGCCCTGACCGGCCTGGTCGTCTTCTTTTGCGCCCCGAAGATTGCCAACCGCTGGAACGTCATCGTCTACTGCGATGCGCTCGGCCTTGGCGTCTTCACTGCCATCGGCGTCGCCAAGGGCGCCCAGTATGGCATCGGACCGGTAGGCCAACTCCTCTGCGGGGTCTTCACCGCAGTTGGTGGCGGAGTGGTCCGTGATATCATGAGCAAGTCGGTACCGGTGGTGCTGACCAGCGACTTTTATGCCACGGCGAGCCTGGCAGGTGGCCTGCTCTACCTGCTTTTGGAAAAAACCCCGCTTCCTCTTTTCGCCAATTTCCTGATTTGCACGGTGACGGTAGTCGCCCTGCGCATCCTTGCCGTCGCCAACCATATCCATTTGCCGGTGGCCAACGTCCGCCTGCCTGACGAGGACGACTGGCGTCTGTTCCACGGACACTCGAGGAGGGAGCAGCATGGAAACTGAGCTCGTGTACTATTCCCGCCCGTATCAGACGGAAATCGAGGCGAAGGTGCTTGCCATTGATGGCCTCGAGGTAATCCTTGACCGGACGATCTGCTATCCCGAAGGGGGCGGTCAGCCGGGAGACCGCGGCACCATGGGAGAAAGCAGGATCCTCGACACCCGCAAAAGCGGAGAGGGCGCAATCCTCCACAAGGTCGACCGCGTCACCTTCCAGGTGGGCGACACTGTCCGGGTGAAGCTGGACTGGAACCACCGCTACTTCTACATGCAGGCCCATACCGCACAGCATATGATAAGCGGCATCCTCTTCGCCAAGCACCAGATTGGCACTGTGGCCATCCACGAAGGCGAGGAAATCCTGACGGTGGAGACCGACAGAGGCAGGGTGGACGCATCGCTCTGCCTGCAATTGGAAGATGAGGTGAACCGCGGGATCTGCGAGGGGCACGGCGTCCATTATGAGCAGCTTACCCGCGCCGAGGCGTTGCGTCGCAACCTGCGCCGATCGATCAAAGTGGAAGGTGACGCCATCCGGCTGGTGGTGATCGAGGGGGTGGACGAGATTGCCTGCGGAGGTTTGCATGTGGCGAACACCCGGGAAGTGGAGCTGGTCCAGTACGTGGGGCAGGAGGTGATCCGGGGCCATGCCAGGTTGATTTTCCGGGTTGCCGGGCGAGCCAAAGAGGAAATCCGCCACAACCGCAATCTGGTCAACCAGTTGGGCGCGTTGTTCAGCGCGCAGAGCGATACCCTTTTGCAGACGGCTGAGGAGGCCATGCGGGCGTACCACCAGCTGAGGGCTGACATGAACCATCTCCGGGAGCAGGTGGCCAAGATGGACTGGGCCGCATTGCCTGACGGGGTAGCGACCCTCGATATTACCGGAAAACCTTACGGGCTGAAGGATCTGGCGGGTGCCATCGATGGTGAACGGAACCTGGCCCTCTTGGCGGTGAAGCAGGAAGGCTCCTCGCTCAGGTGGCTGGTTTCCTGCACCGGCACGTACCGGGACTTCGATTTCAACGCCCATCGGTCCGAGCTGCTCGCGCCAGTCTCTGGCAAGGGTGGGGGAAGGGCGCCGCTGTACCAAGGCTCTGCCTCGGGTGAACGGGAAACCTTCTTCAGGCTTTTCCGCGGGCTTTTCTCATGAAGCATTCCTACGTGGGCAAGGATGGCAGGCTGGACTTCAAGGGGCTGCTTGCCAGCACGCTCTTCTGGGTTCCCCTCACCATTCTCCTGATTTGGCTTGAGGTGGTCGCGGTACGCCATAGCGGCATCCAGGATAATCCTCGGGTCGACGCATTCTTGGGCAAGTACGGCCTGCTCGGGATCGGGATTTTCGTCTGGTTCGTCGACATGCTGATTGTCCCGCTGACAGTCGACGTCGTCTGGCCTTTCGTGCTTGGCTACCCGGCTTGGCAGGCGGTACTGATTCTTGCCATTCCGTCAGCTTGTGGAGGGTACTGTGGCTACTGGATCGGCCGTCTCTTGCAACACATTCCCCTGGTCGGCCGGATTGCCGGCAAGCTGTCCCATTCCAAATGGGGCCCGTTGATGGTGCGCTACGGCGCCTTTGGCGTCTTTCTCGGGGCACTGACCCCGATTCCTTTCACCACCGTCAGCTGGACGGCGGGGATGCTCCATGTCGATCCGAAAAGCACGCTGGCAGCCTGCTTCATCGGCAGGCTGCTCAGGATGGTGGTCTATCTGGTCTTTGTCTATTTAGTGGCCTAAGGCCTTCTTGCAGAGGGTGATGATCCGCTCCGTGCGCTGGGGCGCCAAGCCCACGTAATCGTCGGCGTTCAGGAACGTGGCGACTTTCTCCGGATTCATGAATCGCAGGATTCTCGGGTCGCTTTCCAACAGCTGGGCGAGCGGGTTGGCTCTTCCGTTCTGCACTTCGTCCCAGGCTTTCAGGGAGTTTTCCCTGATGACTTCATGCATCTCCTGGCGGTCCGCCCCGGCGCGGCCGAGTTCCATCAATAGCCGCTCGCTGGCGGCGAAGATTCCGTAGGTCTGCATGTTCCGCCTGACCGCCGGCATGTGGATGCCCATGCCGGAAAGGAGCTTGCTGGCCGTCCTGACCATCTCGTCGCTGGTGATGAACAGGGCAGGAATGATCATGCGACGGTTTGCCGAGTCATCCAGCGTCCGTTCCAGAATCATCGCGGAATTGTTCTGCCACAGGGCGTTGACCTGGCTTTCCACATAGCGGGCGAGGCTGTCGATTTTTTCGTTGTTGATCGGATTCCGTTTGAAAGGCATGGCGCTGGAACCCACCTGCTTCTTGCCGAACGGCTCGGACCACTCGCCGATGGGGGGTGACATTAGCAGCCGGAAGTCCAGCGAGAAACGGCTCAGCGTAGTTGCGAGATTCATGACCGCTTCTCCGACGCGCAGGTCCTGCTTGCGTGGGTAGACCTGGGTGGCGGCTGTGAATGCAGGGATGCCAAGGCGGTCCATGATCCTGTCCTCCATCTGCTGGGCATCCATCGCGCATCCCTTCATCAGCTCCACATAGCTTGCCGACGTGCCGACCGCTCCTTTCATTCCCTTGCCTTTGATGTCGTCCCTGACCCGTCGCAGGTCGTCAAGGTCGTGGAGCAGGTCCTGGGCTGTCTGGGCGAAGCGGTAGCCGATTGTGGTGGGTTCGGCGGGCTGGATGTGGGTAAACGCCATGCAGGGCACAGCCTTGTACTCCTCCATCTTGTCGACGAAGAGGGAAAGCAGGGACTCGACCTTGCCGGCCAACAGCCCGAGCGCTTCCTTCAGGCGGATGGCATCGGCATTGTCCTCAATGTCCATGCTGGTGGCGCCGAGATGGATGATTGCTCCGGCAGTGGGGCACTGGGAGGCGTAGGTCTTGATTTCCGCCATCAGGTCGTGATGCAGCTCGGCCTCCCACTTTGCGGCGGTGTCGATGTCGATATCCTCAGCATGTTCCATGAGCTCGGCGACCTGGCTTTCCTTGACCAGTCCTGCCTCGCACTCGGTCTGCGCCAGGGCGATCCAGACCTTGCGGAACAGGATGCGTCTGTGCCTCTCGCTAAAGATGGTTCGCATCTCCTCGCTGCCGTAACGCCAGGTCAGCGGTGAGATAAAGGTGTCATGGGTAAACGTGGCCATCGGAAGCCTCCTCGCTCATGGGCATTGTACCAAGTTCTCGTGTCAGCCGGCTACTCGTTGTAGCGGATCGACTCCCAGGCGGTGTTGTAGTCGTAGATGGTCTCGCCCAAATCTTCCTTCAGCTCGCAGTTCTTCAGCTGGTCGACCGTGTAGAAGGGGGTGGTGGTGCGGTACTTGTCCGCCTCCTGGTTGACGCTTGCAGGGAAGTGGAAGCGGTCGAGGAACTGGGCATAGTTGGCCGGGGCATGGAAGTAGTTGATGAACTTCATGGCAAGATCGTAGTGCTTCGCTCCCTTGGGGATGCAGAAGTTGTCGATGTACATGGGTCCTCCTTCCTCGGGGATGAAGAAATCGACCTCGTCCCATTTCTCCTCGGGTATCTCCTCGAAAACCCCTTCCGCATAGCCTTGCACGACGGCGAACTCTCCTTGCTGGAAGCTCTTGGCATAGCCCTCTGCGTCGAACTTGGTCAGGTTGGGCTTCCATTGTTCGTTGACCAGTCTCCGCGCTTCTTCCAGCTGTCCGGGATCCTTGGTGTTGACCGAGTGGCCCAGGTACTTCAGGGCGTCCCCGAGCACCTCGCGCATGTCGTCCATCATGCACATCCTTCCGGCAAGCCGCTTGTCGGCGAAGATGTTCCAGTCATGGGGATAGCCGCTGACCTGGTTCTTGTTGACGGCGATGCCGGCGGCTCCCATGAAATAGGGAACGCTGTAGCGCATCCCGTGGTCGTAGGTGGCCTTCTCCCGGACCAAGGAGGTGATGTACTGCTGGTTCGGGAAGCGCTTTAGGTCGATGGGTTCCAGCATGTCCTGCATCATCATGATCGAGACGTAGTCGCCCGAAGGGACGACCAGGTCGTAGCCGCTTCCGGTGCCGGATGCCTTCATCTTGGCGTACATCTCCTCGTTCGAGGCGAAGTAGTCGAGGATGACCGTGCATCCGTACTCCTTCTCGAAGGCCTCGATGACTCCTTCCGGGGTATAGTAGGACCAGTTGTAGATGTAGAGTTTCTTGTCCTTCTCGCTGCGGTCCTCGACCGGGCCGCTGCCACGCGAGCAGGATGCGAGGGAGAGCAGGGCTGCCACCACCAGAACGGCAAGTCGTGGTTTTGCAAGCATGGCAAAACCTCCTGACGAGAAATAGCCGGCACACCATGTGTGCGTACTCTGCATACCTATCCTATCGGGGACGTTCCGTCAAGCGGTTTCACCCCCGGTTGTCGATGATCCACATGTTGGCCTTCTTCCAGCGTTGCATTTCCGCTTTGGTCAGCAGCAGCTGGCTCTTCCATTCCTCGGTCGGTTTCTGGGGGTTCAGCGTGATCAGGCATTTGATGGCGCAGGGACAGAGGTCGGCCGAGGAGATGCTGTACAGGATTCCCTTGGTCACGTCGCGTACCTCAAGGGGATTGAAGATGTACAGCAGCGCCTCTTCCAAGGCGTTGTACTTGTTGGTGAAGGTAAAGCGGATCAGCATATCGCTGTACATGACCTTGCCTGTATAGTAGAGCATGCTGTTGCGCCCTGTCTGGGTGACCGCGCTGATGGCGAGGGTGGCGTCGTAGGTACCTTGGTTCTCGCCGGTGCGGTGGATGTCGATGATGCCGTCCTTCAGTCGGTTGTAGCGTCCGTCGAAGAAATAGAAATACATCCGGTCCGCTTGGTAGAAGGAGCTGGAGGTTACCCGTTGTGCGGCAAGCAGTGCGGGTTCTACGGGGGGCGACTCCGCCAGCTGGGAGATAGGGACGTGGAGCACCTCGCTCACCTTGGTCAGGGTCTCGATATCGATGACGATTTCTCCACTCTCGTACTTGCTGACGGTTGCCCTGCTCTTGTAGATTTGGTCTGCAAGTTCTTGCAGAGTCATGCCTTGTTCTTTGCGGAAACTTCGGATTCTTCCCCCAATCACGCTACTTAGAGTACTCATATGCCCTCAAAAAGTTTCGTATAACTATGCATTCGAGGCATTTTTCACCTGAAAGGTCCTTTCTTGCTCGAATTTGCCATAAGAATTCTATCAGTAAGAAATTTTTGCCGTCAATAGTTTCGTATGAAGAAATTTTCTTGTTCGGCAGGGAACTGGCCGGGGTGATAAGATAGCCAAGCTTGCAAAAAAGGATGTGGAAATGAAACAAAAACTGAGCGCTCGTGAATATCTTTCGCTGACCAGCATGCTGTTTGGTCTTTTCTTTGGTGCTGGAAACCTGATTTTCCCCGTATCGATGGGGCAGTTGGCCGGAAACCAGATCGGACATGCGCTGGTGGGCTTCCTGATCACGGGTGTCGGTCTTCCGCTGCTTGCCGTCATCTCTCTCGGGTTGACCCGTAGCGAGGGGGTGCTTGACCTTTCCAGCAAGATCGGTCGCCGGTACGGGCTTTTCTTCTCCTGCGCCCTCTATCTGACCATCGGACCTTTCTTCGCCATTCCCCGCTGCGTCACCGTTCCCTTCGAGGTGGGTGTCGCACCGTTGCTTCCCCAGTCTGCCAATCCGAAAATGGCGCTTCTGCTGTTCTCGCTTGCCTATTTCCTGGCCATGCTTTTCTTCTCGCTCAAGCCAGGGAAGATCCTTACGTGGGTCGGCAAGTTCCTCAATCCGCTTTTCCTAGTGGCGATGGGGACGCTGGTTGTCACCGCGCTGCTCCATCCCGCATCTCCTGTCTCCGCCATCGCGCCCGAGGCTGCCTATGCCACTGGTGCCGGAGCCAAGGGGTTTTTGGAGGGGTATAACACGATGGACGCCTTGGCGGGGCTTGCTTTCGGCATCGTCGTGGTCAACGTGATCCGTGGCCTGGGGGTGCGGGAGCCCGAGCATGTGGCTACCTGCACCGTCAAGGCAGGCTTGTTCAGTTGCCTGCTGATGGGGGCCATCTACATTGCGGTCGCCATCATGGGAACCCAGAGCAGGGGAGTGCTCCCTGCTGCCGCGAACGGTGGTGCCGCTCTTGGCATGATCGCCCGCCACTACTACCCTGGCTTTGGCGCCACCCTGCTTGCCCTGACGGTCTGTCTCTGCTGTCTGAAGACGGCCGTCGGCCTGATCACCAGTTGTGCCGAGGCTTTCGGAGAGATGTTCCCCAAGGCAAGGCTCAGCTATCGTGCTTGGGCTGTCCTGTTCTGTGTGGTCACCTTCCTGATTGCCAATTTCGGCCTTTCGACCATCATCAGCTTCTCGCTGCCGGTGCTGATGTTCCTCTATCCGCTCGCCATGACCCTGATCATCCTGGCTCTGGGTGGACGCTTTTTCCTGAAGGACCAGCTGACGCTCCGCATGGTGACCGGTTTCACGCTTGCTGCCGCGCTCTTCGACTTGGTCGCTGCGCTTCCCGCCGGACTTCAGAACCCGCTTTTTGGCGCCATGACCAGCTTCGCCCGGCAGTATCTGCCGCTGAATTCCCTCGGATTGGGCTGGATGCTTCCTGCCGCCATTGGCATGGCCATCGGCCAAATCCACAGGCTGTTCGCCTCCAAACGCGCTCTCGAGGCGGAAGAGGTTGCGACTGCTGATTGATTCTGCTTGCCATCTTTCCCTCTTAGGGGGTGTTAAGAGATTCGGAAGTGCTCCGAGTTTCAAGGACACCCCCTTTTTGTATCAAAACAACAAATACCATTGCTTGCTCCCGGGGCGGATGATTTCTGCGAACTAGATAGCCGGAATGAAGAATTTCAGGTGACGAGGTGAATCGACCAGCAGCACAGCCAACTCAGCGCGTCTGAATTTTCATAGTACCTCGATGGAAGACGTGACCTTAAGACCGACTACGGCTGGAAGACCTACCCGGTCATCCCCATCGACTTCGGAGACTGCGGGAAAAGCACTCCCGAGGGGCTGGAGGGGTGGCTGAAGGACCGGCTTGAGGAAATTGCCGGCGCGTATGGGGCCGGGCCGCTGGACATGACCAAGACGAGCGACGACCTGTTCGCGAAGCTCATCCTGTTGCTTTCCAAGAAAGACAAGGCCGTGGTGCTGGTCGACGAGTACGACAAGGTGCTGTCGGACAACGTCTTCTCCCCCGAGGTAGAGAAGTTGCGGCAGGTGCTGGGGAACTTCTACCAGGT
>OMYY01000052.1 GCA_900315435.1 uncultured Spirochaetaceae bacterium | reverse complement strand
GAGCGGGGAAGAAGGAGCCGGATTTCGCGCAGGTGGTGGACGTGGTGATGCTGCTGTGCGGGAAGGCGGTGCGGGTCGTGGCGGAGGACCAGACGAGCGCGGGGCGGATCGACCTTACGGTGGAGACGGGCAGGCATGGGTACGTGATGGAGTGCAAGGTGGACAAGAGTGCCGAGACTGCCTTGAGGCAGATCAAGGAGAAGCGCTACGCCGAGGGGCACACCGTCCAGGACTGGAAGGAAGAGGTGCTGGCCTGAAAGAGCACAGAGGCAAGCCTTTCTCTCTGGCTTTCCTGTGGTTCCTCATTTCGTACATATCTGGGGAGAACCAAAAGGAAAAGACGGCGTTGCATGTTTCCGATATCTGTCACGCAGGAGAATGAGACAAAAATGCCGCCTGTCCGGTCTGGGCAGGCGGTGAGGCTTACATGCGGATTTCCCTTCTGAGGAAGAGGCGGTACCCTATGATGAACCAGACGATGACGCTTGCCACGAAGGCAGCCATGTGCGGCAGTACCAGCAGGAAGCTCTGCCAGAAGGGAAGCGGACTCCCTCCAAGAGC
This sequence comes from uncultured Spirochaetaceae bacterium, assembly GCA_900315435.1. GTDB lineage: Bacteria > Spirochaetota > Spirochaetia > Sphaerochaetales > Sphaerochaetaceae > RUG023. The sequence continues at coordinate 14,916 of OMYY01000052.1, read as the reverse complement.
ACCGTCCATCTGGTAGAAGAGGACGACGCCGAGCGAGCGGGTCGTCGGGTTCAGGATGGCGACGGATGCCTGGCTGTAGAGCACGAAGGGAGAGATGCGCGCGAGGTTGACCTGCATGGTCGCCCCCAGATAGGCGTCATTCCCACCGATGGCGCTTGCGAGCACCTGAGCGATGATCGGCCAGAAAATCATGGTGAAAAGCCAGATGGCAATCGAGATCAGGGCTGACGCGGCGGCGTTGTTCGTGATGATCGAGCAGACCATCGCGATGGTGAACCACAGCGCGCCATACAGCAGGGTGACCAGATAGAAGACGAATGCCCTTCCAATCTGCTCGCCTGTCGGAGCTACGCCGAGGAACCACATGCCGCAGCCCAGCACCAGCAACCAGAGCACCAACAGGATCAACGCCATGGCGGCCAGAGCTCCCAACGCCTTGCCGAAGAGCAACACATCCCGGTAGATCGGTTGGGAGAGGATCCTTCCCAGCGTCCTATTCTGGAACTCGCTGTTGATGGCGTCGAAGCCGAGCGCGATGGCGGTCAGCGGCACCAAAAATGACATGAAGCTCAGGAACGAGGGAACCGAGTTGCCCGACAGGGTGAAGAGCGAGAGGAGCAGGAACTGGTCCTCTTCCACATAGTTCTTCAGCGTCACTGCGGCGATGCTGACGCTCGCAGCTGCGGTCAGGAGAATCAATACCGCCAGCACCATCAACTTGATGGAACCGGTGAAATCCTCGAGTTCCTTGCGGAATACTACCCAGAGCCCGGTCAAGGCCGAACCCTCACGCTGTTGTCTCTGCATGCTGGACCTCCTTGTAACAGGCGTCATAGATATCATCGAGCGAGTGCGTCTTCAGTTGTACGCTGGTGATGTTCAAGCCCTTGTCGACCAACAGTTTGACCAGCAGAGCGCGGATATCGCTCCTGCTTTCCACCAGCCAGCTGCCGGGACCTTCTTTGGTCACCTTGACCACGTCGGGGCTGGCAGCCGTGAGAATGGCTTCGACGGGCTCGTCCTTGTCCAGGGTGATGGAAATCAGCTTGTTCGTGCCGAACTCCTTCTCGGAGAGTTCCGGGACCGAACCATACTCGATCAGATTCCCATTGGAAAAGAGGCCGACACGGTCGCAGACCTCCTGGGCTTGGACCAGCTGGTGGCTGGAGAAGAGCACCGTCATGTGGTGCTCGTCCCGGAAACTGCGGATCAAGTCAAGAAACTCGTTGATCGAGGAAGGGTCGAGCCCTTGGGTCGGCTCGTCCAGGATGGCGATTCTTGGCTGCTTGACCAGTATCTCGGCAAGTCCGAGACGCTGTTTCAAGCCGTGGGAAAGCGTCTTGACCTTCATGTGAGCCCGGTCTCCAAGGTGCATGACCGCAAAGGCCTCGTTGATCCGCTTCTCCCGCTCCTCGGCGTCCAGGCCAAGGAAGCTGGCGGTGTAGTCGAGGTTCTCGAAGAGCGTCAGGTTGTCATAGAACCCGACGGTGTCAGGAAGGTAGCCGACCAGGCGTTTGACCTCGAGGGGACTGCGCAGCGGGCTCTTGCCGAGCACCGTCACGCTTCCGGCCGTCGGTTCCAGCAACCCGAGGACCATCAGGATGGTCGTCGTCTTGCCCGATCCGTTGGGACCGAGCAGGCCGAAGATCTCGCCCTCGTTCAGGGAGAAGGAGATGTCGTCGACGGCAACCTTGCCCGGATAGACCTTGCACAGGTGCTGTACGTCAATCACCGACATACGATTACCTCCGTCCGAACTTCTTCATCGTAAAGACCAGAATCAGGACCGCGATGGCGATGACAAGCAGGCTGACTACACCCAGCATGCTGCCGGTCTTGATCGTGGTGCGGAAGACCTGGCTGATCGAGTTGGTCGAGCCGTTGGCCTTGACCGTCATCTGATAGTCGCCGGTGATTGCCTGGCTTGAGGGTTTGACCTCCATGGTCACCTCTTCCGTCTTGCCGGCGGCGACAGTATCGATTTTCTCCGGGGTGAAGGTGGCGCTCCATCCACTGGGGGTGGAAGCGGAAAGCTTCACGTCCTTGGCGTCAGCCGTACCATTGTTGGTGACCTCCAGCTTGACTTCCTTAGCCTTGCCCGCATTGGCGGTGAAGCTGAGAATGCCGTTCTCGCCGGTCAGGGAAAGCTGGGGCTGCCCCTTGATCGTCAGGCTCTGGTTCGCGCTGGCGCTGACACCACCAGCCTTGGCGATGACGGTCACCGGGTAGGTGCCCTCGCTGACACCCTGTGGAGGCGTGACGGTCGCCTTGATGGTAGAGGAACCGCCGGCACCGATGGTGACGTTGTTGATGGTCTTGGAACCATACTGCTCGGTGAACTTCACGGAGAAGCCGCTGGGCGTCTGGCTTGCAAGGTCGATCAGGCTTTCCGCGGCGCTGTTGTTGCGGATGGTGAACTGGAAGCTGAGGTCGGAGCCCGGAGTTCCTTCGACTCCGTCGTTCTCGCTCTCGATTGCCAGTCGCTCAGGAAGTTTTTGGCCCATTGTGACGGTCAAGGGAAGCGAATAGGCTGCTCCGCCCTCCCTGCTGGCGGCATTGACGGTGAAATCGTAGCTTCCGGCTGCCACATGGTCGCTCGGAATGACCCACAGCTTGACGGAAACCGGGTTGTCCGGTTCGGCGAAGACTGCGCTGACCAGACCACCGCCGCCGACGAACTGGTACTGCCATCCCTGGGGAAGTCCGGAGACGGACAAATCGACACGGCCAGGGGCCATGTTGTAGTTCTTGACCGACAGGTCATAGACGATGATGTCGCCGCTCTGCTGCTCGCTGACATTCAGCGAAGGGTAGGATGTGGAAACGGAAATGCCTTCATAGGCCGCGAACAAAGGAGCGGCGAAGAGAGAAAGGACTACGGCAAGGACCAGCGAAGCCGTGAACCCGAAACGATGTGTACGCATAAATCGCACTACCTCCGAAAATTCCTGGAATTCAATTCCTAAACATAGCCATGTTCCAGGACGAAGGGTCGCAATCGTCACAATTCTTCACCTTTCTTGCGATACCGGCCCCATGCATCTGAAAAAAGGCACGCTCGTTTGAAGGAATATGGAATCGCAGAAGGCTTTGGGTGCTCAATCCTCCCCGAACGCGCCGGTGAGCAATTCGATGTTGTCCTCGACCATCTCTTCCAAGGAGTCATGCCCGACGTTCTCAGGAAAATTCCGCCAGACCAGGTAGGTGGCGTTCGGGGCCGCTTCGGCAAGAGGAGCGCCGACCGGGTTGTGGACGTTGTCGATGATGACCAGGTAGTTCCCTGACCGGGCGTCGGCGATCTGGGCGCTGGTGACCGGCCCTGGTCCGAAAGTCGCCGCCACATCCAAGCCGAGATCCTTGGCGAGGTAGATCTGGTTTTTGTTGACCAGCGCCTTCGCGCCCTGCAATCCCAGTTCCTGTACCTCTTTCGCTCCTTCCTGGATGGTCTCGACATAGTCTTTGACCCGTGCCTTGCTCTTTTTTTCGGTATGCGCCAGCTTGGCGATCTTCTCTGCCATGGCGGTGACGGTGGCAATCGAGTTGTCGCACTGGATCTGTACCATCTGCACGTCGCCCACCGAGGTGCCGATGGTCTGCATCATCCGCTCGAAGCCGGCATAGATGAACATCGAGCTGCTTCGGATTTTCTGGATGTCGCTGACGGTGATCTCGTACTCGGGGGGGTGGCGCAGGCCTGCCGGGGCGATGGTCTGGACGTCATCCAGCCCGGCAAGGTCGGCGAAAGCGGCGGTCCAGCTGGTCGAAGCGACGACAATGGATTCCGAGGATGGCCCGGATTCCTTGGCTCCTTGGGAAAAGGCCGGGGTGGCCGACAGGGCGAGGAAGAGCAGGGGAAGGAACATTTTTTTGTCCATGTTAGTTGATAACTCCTTTTCTACATGCTGCGAGGGCACGAAGGCCGTAGGAACCAAGATACAGGACGCTGGAGCAGATGGCAATAGCGGCCGAAGGCGGCCAGTCGATCGCGACCGCCATCAGATAGCCAAGCAGTGCGGAAAGAAAGCCGCAGATCGAACTTGCCAGAAAGAGTTTCCTGATACCCCCGGAGATGTAGCGGGTGGCGGTGAGCACCGGCAGGATCAGCAGGGCGTCGATCAGGAAGGCTCCGAGGACCTTCATGGCAAGCGCTACCACCAGGGCGATGACCAGGACCAGCAGGGTACTGTGGAGCCGCACCTTGATGCCCAGCGAGCTTGCCACTTCCCGATTGAAGAAAAGGGCGAGAATCGTCTGGAAGTCGATCATGATGTAGAGTGCCAGGAACGCCCCCAGCAGGGCGATCAGGACCAGGTCGGAATCGACGAGGGCGAAGGGACTGCCCCAGAGCAGGTTCAAGGTATCTTTGGCAGGCACGTCGGCCACATGGGTGATCACGCTGGCGGCAGCCATGGAAAGGACCATGGTCGCGGCGCTTGCCCCACCCATGCCTCCCTCTTGGTGGATTGCCGCCATCAGCAGCACCAGCAGCAGGTTGACCACGGCGGTTACCGGCACCAGCGGAAGCCCGAGGGCAAGCGAGATGGCTCCTCCGAGGATTACCCCGTGCATCAGCATGTAGCGCATCGGAATCAGCTCGAGCCTGATGACCATCACCCCGCACAGGGGGAAGCAGGCCCCGCTGAGGAGCATGGCGACCAGACCGCGGAAGATAGGGGCTATGGAGAGCAGGGATGCCAGGTCAGTCATGGGTATCTCCCAGTGCGAGGGTTTTCCAGCCGCGCATTTCCGCGAGTTCCGGATCGTGGGTGACGACGATGATGGTGGGGATCTCGCTGAGGGCCAGCGAGGAAAGGATCTCCCTGACCATCCGCTTGCTTGCCGTGTCCAAGGATGCGGTCGGCTCGTCGAACAGCAGCAGTTTCGCTTTCTGGGCGAGACATCTGGCAAGCGAGACTTTCTGTTTTTCTCCACCGCTGAGGGTATTGTAGGAACGTCCCTTGAGGGAGAGAGCGCCGACCCTCCGTAATGCCTTGTCGATGGTTTTTGGATCGCGTTTCCCTACTCCTAGGGATACTACCTCCTCGACGGTCAGCGAAAAATGGGTGCTGTCGGTCGACTGGGGGATGTAGCCGATGGTACGTCTGGCGAGCTGGTCCGGTTCTTTGCCGTCGATGGTGATGGTTCCCGCGGGAGCCCGGGTGATGCCGGCGAGCATCCTGAGCAGGGTTGTTTTCCCCGATCCGTTCTCTCCGACAATCATCAGGTGGTCTCCGGGAAGCAGGTGGAAGGAAAGGTCTTTCAGAACGCCGTACGGGGAGGCAAGGTGCTTCACTTGGACCTCGACCCCTTGTACCAGATGGGCGCGGCGGCGGAGCATCAGGTACATCTGGTCTCCGTCCATCAATGGGGCCAGCTCGTCTTCGGTGGCGCAAAGCAGCAGGTCCACCCAGGTGTCTGCCACCAAGGTGATCTGTGTCTCGGTTTCCCGTTCCTTGTTCAGTTCGTCGATGTAGCTTTTGGCGAGCCTGCTGGCAAGGTTGGCATGGATATGCTGGATGCCGTTACGGACCATCAGCAGGGCGGCAGCCTTGCCGATGGCGGTGTCGTGGGCATACAGTCCCGTCCGCTTTCCTTGGTAGCTCTGCATGAAGACGTCGAAATCAAAGAGCGGATGCAGCCACTTCCCCTGCGAGGAGAAGATGCAGGTATCGTCCTCGAAGACCTGAAGGGTCTTTCCTGCGGGAAGCGGGTCAAGATAGGCATGATGTTCCATGTGTCCTATTGTAACGGAGATGGGAAACAACTTGAAGCTCCGGCCTTGAAACCGTTTGGTGGAATGAAGGACTGTTTGCTGGTACATTGCGAGAAAGGACGCAAATGACGTTCGTCTTGGGCGAGATGGCCCTTTCGGCGGAGCCGTCAGATACGTATAGTGAAGAGGGGGGCGCGGTGATATGGAGTTGTTTCCGCAAATCGAACAGCTGTATGGTTCGCTTCGGGGGGCGCGCAAAAGGATTGCGTCCCTGGTCCTGCAGGATCCGGCAGATTGCTGTTTTTACTCCCTCAAGCAGTTCGCCAAGGCGGCCGGCTGCTCCGAGGTGACCATGCTCTCCTTTTGCAAGCAGTTGGGATACCCCAGCTTTATTGCGTTCCGGCATGCTTTGCAGTCTACCATGCGGGAAGGGACTCGTACTACCAGACGGGTCGATGTGCTTCTTTCCCGTCCTGGAACTCTTTCTGAGACATTCCTGAAGCTTGCCCAGGCCGAGGCCGGCAGCATCGCCGAGGCGCTGCGCGAGAATCACGAGGAAGCCCTGATGCGGGTGGTCTGCAAGATCCGGAATGCCAAGCGCCGCTATGTGGTGGCCCATGGGGCCAGCAAGATTGCCGCCTGTTATCTGGCCGAGCGTCTGACCGCGGTGGGAGCTGATGCCACGTTGCTTGATTTCGACATGCCGCAGATGGCTATCGGTTGCCTGACCCGGGGAGAAAAGGATTCCACCTTGCTGATGGCGGTCGCGACTCCCCCGTACGGAAAGTCGACCGTTGCCGCGGTCCGTCTTGCCCGGCAACTCGGGATTCCGGTGGTCTCCTTCACCGATTCCAGGCAGTCCCCGCTTGCCCAGGACGCCGAGGCGGTGTTCTGCCCGACCAGCCAGGAGTTCGGTGGCATGACCAACTCCTATGCGCCTTTCATGGTGATGATCGAGCTGGTCTCGTTCCTCTACCGGTTCGGCCGGCAGGATCAGCGGGAGGATGAAGCCGGTCCCTTGGTGGAGCAGTACTTGATGCTGAAAAACGAGTAAGCGGTTCTTTTCGGTTGACGGATGTCTGAAACGGGGGGAACCTTCTTGGTAAGGAGGTTTCACATGGTATGCAAGGAACCGGTTCCGTTTCCTCCTTCTGGCGAGGAACGGATGCTGCATGTCTATCTTCCTGACTATTACGATATGTGCGAGGACCGCTATCCGGTCATGTATTTTTTTGATGGCCACAACCTGTTTAGCGACGCGGACGCCACGTACGGGCTCAGCTGGGGAATGAAGGAGTTTCTCGACACCTGGGCGAAAGAGGTGATTGTCGTGGGCATCGAGTGCGGGCACAAGCCTGGCCAGAGGTTGGACGAGTACAGCCCCTATCCGATGGAGGTCATGGGACATCTGTGCCGGGGCAGGGGAGAGGAGACTTTCGACTGGATCATCCACACGCTGAAACCGAAAATCGACAAGGAGCTACGCACTTGGCCGCACCGGGAGGCTACCGCCATAGCTGGTTCGAGCATGGGCGGACTGATGGGTCTCTACGGAGCTATCATGCATAACAATGTCTTCGGGAAGGCAGCTTGCCTGTCCCCGAGCATTGTTCCTTGTGCCGATCAGGTAATCGAGGATATCCAGAGGGTGCGGATGCGGGAAGATACCCGTTTCTTCATCTCGTTCGGTCGTGACGAGTACAGCCGGCAGACCAAGGAGGCAGCGGAGCGGGTGGTCGGGCAACTCGGATACCAGCATGTCCATGTCAGGAGTTTGGTGCAGGAGCATGGGGGGCACAACGAACAGAGCTGGGGGCATCTGATTCCTGCCTTCATGAGCTTCCTGTGGCTTGATGCGTGATTCCCGTTTCCATCTTCTTCCTGTTCGGGTAAGATACAGGCCAAGGGGTATGTGATGGAGTATCGAGGACTGCAGAATGGCTCGGATATCCGTGGTGTCGCCATGGAGAATGGGGAACAGAGGCCGGTCGACTTGACCGAAGACGCGGTGCGCCATATCGCGAAAGCTTTCGCCATTTGGCTGAAGGAACGTTCGGGAAAGGAACAGCTCCGCATCGCCATCGGCCGGGATTCGCGGCTTTCCGGTCCCCGCCTGGCGGCATGTGCCATCGAGGGGCTTCGGAGCGAGGCATGCATGGTCTATGACCTGGGGCTGGCGAGCACGCCATGCATGTTCATGTCCACGGTGCTCGATCCTTTGAAGGTGGATGGCAGCATCATGATCACCGCCAGCCACCTGCCTTACTACCGCAATGGCATGAAATTCTTTACTCCTGCCGGTGGCTTGGAGAAAAGCGACATCGCTTCCCTGGCCGCCCTCGCATCGGAAACAAGGCTGGGCGACTGCTCCAAGGGGTTCGTGGAGCGGCATGGTTTCATGCAGGTCTACGAGGGGTATCTCCGCGACAAGATCAAGGAAGGTGTGCAGGCGAGCGACTATGACCACCCGCTGAAGGGGCTCCACGTGATTGTCGACGCGGGCAACGGAGGCGGTGGCTTTTTCGTTTCCGGGGTCCTACAGCCACTCGGGGCTGACACTGGCGGCAGCCAGTTCCTGGAACCTGACGGCCGCTTCCCCAACCATATCCCCAACCCCGAGGATCCGGTTGCGGCAAAGGCGGTCCATGACGCGACACTGAAGGCAGGCGCCGACCTCGGTATCATTTTTGACACCGACGTCGACCGGGCGGGAGCGGTGCTTCCCACCGGACAGACGCTGACCCGGAATGTGTTGATCGCCATCCTCTCCGATATCGCCTTGCAGGCCCATCCGGGTACCACAATCGTGACCGACTCGGTCACCTCGACCGGACTGGCGGCCTTCATCAAGGCCCACGGGGGCGTGCACCGCCGCTTCAAGCGTGGCTACCGCAACGTGATCGACGAGGCGATCCGGTTGAATCGCGAGGGTGTCGACTGTCAGCTTGCCATCGAGACCAGTGGCCACGGAGCCTGGAAGGAGAACTATTTCCTGGACGACGGGGCGTATTTGATGGTGAAGCTGCTGGTCGAGCTCGGAAAGGGACGGAAGATTGCCGACATGATCAAGGACTTGAAGGAACCCGCAGAGAGCACCGAGTTGCGTTTCCCGGTAACTGCAAGCGATGTGCAGTCGAACGGAGACCGGGTGCTGGCCTTGGTTCGCCAGGAAGCTCCGAAACATCCGGGCTGGAGCCTGGAGCGGGAGAACTACGAGGGTGTGCGGGTCAACACGGACAAGACGCATGGCGACGGATGGTTTTTGATCCGTAAATCCCTGCATGAGCCGATCATGCCATTGAATATCGAAAGCGACAGCAAGGGCGGGGTTGCCGTCATGGCAAGCGGGATCAAGGCCCTCCTCGAGAAGGCCGGGGGGCTTGACCTCAAGCCTTTTGACAATCTGCCCGAATAGGCAATATCTGGCAGGTTCGTTTTCGAGGAAAGGCGATCCACAATATACCCGGATTGGAAAACGTCGCTTTTGTTCCTTGTGGGCAGAAACGTCTTGGTGTGCTTTGCTTTTTGGAAGCATGGAGAAAAAAGCAATCTCCAAAAGAATGCCTCGCTTGGTTTGCTGTCAGGCGCGCACATGGGGTCGTATGCAGGTAATTTCTTTAAGTTTTTATTTTTATTGACAATATTGATTTGCACCCCTACACTGCCAAAAACGTTCCAGGCCCATTCCCGGGCCGAAGGAGTAGGAATGAAGAAGCTTGTTTCGGTGCTTGCGGCATTGCTGCTTGCTTCTGGCTCTCTGTTTGCCGTTTCCGGGAGCTGGATTGGTGTGGGTACGAATACTTTTGGGTTGGCCATCACACGAACGAAATATGATGGTTCCAGTTCGTACGATTCTACGGAGTTGGTGTTGTTTTCCCCGTGGAAGGTGCAGGGCGCGGCCTATTTTGGGGAGTCGGGCAAATTCGGTATCGTCGGCGAACTTGGCGTGGATATGCCTTTTTCCCATACAGAGAGCTCTGACTTGGATTACCATGTAACCAACATGGTTATGGATTCCGGGGCGATGTTCTCCTACAAGGTGTTCCAGAAGGAGAAATTCGGGTTGGACCTGAATGGCGGCTTGCACACATATTTGTGCTATTCCGACACTTCTTCGGGTTCGGACAAGACGTTCCAGATCAGGTCTTCGGGAAGCGCGATGTTCATGTATGATCTCATCGAGCATGTCACGTTACGCGCAGGCGTCGATATGCGGATACTTATGGGCGAGTGGGGTGATGACGACCTGGAGTACAAGCACGCGTTCGAGATGCTGGTACCGGCTTTCCTGGTCTATCGGTTCTGAGTGGACGACGGCCTTTCTCCTCTGCGGGGAAGGGCCGTCTTGTTTCTGATGGTCTTCTGGACGAGGATACGACTGGAGTATCTGATCCGCCAGCATCGATCGTTGTCTGGATATTCCAGCCCCCTCATCCGCTCCTGCCATGTTTTCTCGGTAGGAAATCGTGTCTCCGGAAATGCCTAAGCTGTGACAAAAAAGGGCATTGCAAGTTTGTCTTTTGCAATACCCACAACGCAGACAGCTTTTCCAAAGCAGGGAATCTATTGTCCGTTACTTCCTTTTCTATTGTTTTCTAATATTTACAATATCCTGTACAATGTATATAATAGTAAACATTAAATGGAAGTAGGTTGACATGAAAAAAGCCTCATACAACATATTGCCGGGAACGGAAGAAATCCTACAGACCTTAGGTGGGCAGATCAAGCTGGCCAGACTCAGACGAAGTCTTTCTGCAGAACTTGTGGCAGAGCGTGCCGGAATCAGTCGTGCTTCCCTTTGGAAGGTCGAGAAAGGTAATCCTGCTGTGGCAATGGGAATCTATGCGGCTGTTTTGCATGCGTTGCATGACCTTGATAAGGATCTGCTTCTCGTTGCAAGGGATGATGCATTTGGCAGGCAGTTGCAGGATTTGGATTTGATTACGAGAAAATGCGCACCGAAAAGGAAGTGAACCGTGGCTGGAAACCAGAAGGTTATCTATGTGTATGATGATTTCAGCGAGGATGGGCCACTTCTTATGGGCGTGCTGTATAGTGCTGTGATAAAGGGCGGAGAATCCTATTCTTTTGCCTATGACAAGGAGTGGTTGAAGAAGACTGGGTTGCAACTGACTTTGGATCCGGAGCTCATGCCCTATGCAGGAAGACAATATCCTTCGGGAACGAACATATTTGGCTTGTTCGCAGACGCGTCCCCGGATCGTTGGGGACGTGTCCTCATGCGTAAGCGGGAAAGAATCTTGGCTGAGAAAGAAGGAAGAAAACCGACAAAGCTCTCTGATAGTGATTTTCTTCTAGGTGTGTACGATGAGGCCAGAATGGGTGGAATCAGGCTCAAAACCGATCCTGATGGTCCGTTTCTTTCCAGCGACAAAGAAACGGCAGTTCCTCCTTGGGCTACGCTTCGAGCCTTGGAGGAAGCTTCCAGAAATTTTGAGAATGACCAGACCGGATTGTCTGAGGAATGGCTGAATCAGCTGATTGGACCAGGTTCGTCTCTTGGTGGTGCCAGACCAAAGGCAACCGTGGCAGATCCAAGGGGGCAGCTTTGGATTGCCAAATTTCCATCCAGGAATGATGAGAATGATACCGGTGCCTGGGAAATGGTGGCACATGACCTCGGAGCGCTCTGCGGGCTCAATGTTCCCGAAGCAAAGCTTGAGAAGTTTTCTTCCCTTGGAAGCACGTTCCTGGTGAAGCGATTTGATCGTATGGGAGCAAAGCGAGTACACTTTGCATCTGCGATGACGCTCCTCGGAAAAACGGATGGGGCATCGGCAGCAGACGGAAGCAGCTATCTGGATATTGCAGCATTCATCAGGTCGTACGGCGCACAACCGAAGAAGGATCTTCTTGAACTGTGGAAGCGGATTGTCTTCAATATGGCGATTTCGAATACTGACGACCATCTGCGGAACCATGCGTTCGTCCTCACTCGAAAAGGATGGGAGCTTTCGCCTCTGTACGACGTGAATCCAGTACCGTATGGTGACGAGCTGTCACTGAATGTGAACGAAGGGAACAACAGCATCGACATCAATCTTGCCATCCAGACTGCATGGTGGTTTGGCATCACGGCATCTGACGCGAAAGATTACGCGGAAGAGATCAGGAAAGTGGTCAGGGAAAACTGGAGCGGACTGGCTTCTGGATACGGACTTACTCGCAGGCAGGTCGAGGAGATGAAACCTGCTTTCAGCGCTTGTTATGATTGAAAGGCTCCCTACAGATGCGCGTGGGATGCGGCGGGAGGAAGGGGCCGTGGCCGAATGGGTGTTGGACACCGGCTACCCCACGACATGCTGATTTGAACCAAAAAGAAAACGCAACTCATTGTATGATAATGAGTTGCGTCATCTGGCTTGCCGCCTCCAGGAATCGAACCAGGGACACAAGGATTTTCAGTCTACACAATGACTTAGTTCGCTTTCGCATCGGTTAGCATAATGTAGCACGAAGGACGAAAAAGGAAAAGTTCTATTTGTATTGGTTAAGCTTGATTCGTACCATTTTTTCTGACAAATTCTCTGACAATCTTTCTGACAGAGCTTAGCTAACAAAAAGGCCGTTGTTGGAGTGTCCTCCGCACAACAGCCGTCAACAGGGTCAGATGTACAACAATTAAGCCATAGAGCCGTATTTCTTGACCATACGGTAAAACGTGGCTGGAGCAAGGGAGAGTTTCTTTTGTGCCACTCTTGCGGTAATGTCACCAGCCTTCCATTGGGCATAGACGCTATCCCATTCGGAAGGCTTTGCAATGGGCTGACGGCCCTTGTATTTCCCCTCGGACTTGGCAATGGCAATGCCTTCTGCCTGACGCTGTAGGGTGCATTCCCTTTCGAACTGAGCCAAACCAGCAAAGATGGTCATCATCAAACGGCCTTGTGGGGTGGAGGTGTCGACCTTCTCTTTCTGGCTGACAAAAGCAACACCCTTTTCGTTCAGGTGGTCAACGATGGAAAGAAGGTCTTTGGTGCTACGAGCCAAACGAGAATAGGACTCGACTACTACGGTATCCCCCTGCCTCACGTAGTCCATCATGGCTTTGAGTTGGGGACGGTTCATGTTCTTGCCTGAGATTTTTTCCTCATAGACTCTATCGACACCGAGTCTCTTCATGAGGTCATCCTGCCTAGCCGTGTTCTGTTCCTTGGTGCTGACTCTGATGTATCCGATTTTTTCGCCCATGTTCTTGCTCTCCTGTACCAACAGGATACAAGAGGTATCAAAGTGTATCAATAGATACTAATGATAAATTGATACATTTATGAATCATGTAAATAAGTTATACGATACATAAATGAAGTGGTTTTGACTGTCTCGTTGAAGCGTAGTCTATTGATACACTCAAGGACAGAACAATCTTCTTGGAACAAGGTATACTGAGCCTGATGAAAAGCATGCAGAAGAAAGCAGGAAGACCTCCAAAGACACTCACCCAACAGGACAAGCAGACAATCGAAGACATGTGCATGAAGCAATGCACCTGTACGGAAATATGTGCTGAGTTGGGAATGGACCCCAAGACCCTGCAAAAGAACCTGAAGGCATTGTATGGCAAGGACCCCAAGGTGAGGAAACCCGTCAGCTATACAACCGTCTTTGAGACATACAGGCAGAAAGGGCTGACCCAACTGAGACAGGCCATGTACGACTCTGCCATGAAGGGCAATACAGCCTTGCTCATCTTCCTTGCCAAGAACTGGTTGGGGATGGCAGACAACCCTGCCCCTGCTCCCAACAACAAGGAAACGGAAGAGTTCGCCAAAGCCATGAAAGCTAGCGTCAAGGCCTTTTCCATGGACTTCCCTTCCACGTGCCAACTCGTTGAGGATTCGAACATCCAAACCCACGAACCAGCAGGTGAACCGGAAAGCTCTCGGTTGAACCACGGTTGAACAATGGTTGGCAAAAATAGAACCACGGTTGAACACGAACCGGCATGTGAGCCGGAAACCAACAGGGAAGGGAAACAGCCCCTAATGGTCAACGAAAAACACGCCACAACATCACGACACTGTCAAAAACGTGTTCTTATGCGTTTTCTACAGAAGAATCGTTTTATGGCCGTTTTTAGACTGTTTCCGTGAATATTTCCTTGAGGTTTGCCTATAGGCATGGACTCTTTTTAGAGGAAACTAGCGGAAATACGGGATTTATGCTTGCCATTTCTCGGCTTCCCCTGTAGTCCCTAGTCCTAAGGGAGACTTGGAAAGAGAAGCCAGCAAACACCCCGGAATGGAACATGACCGACTTTGAAGCATGGTCAGTGTTCAACGCATGGACAACTTGTTTGCCCTGCACATTCTTGGTTGCACCTCTTCCTTGACAATTTCAAGTTGGCAAGCAGGACTGAGAGAAGGTGTTTAGAACGAAACAGGACAACAAACACATGGTCTCTGGCTTTCTTGAACCTTCTTTTCGGAACAGAAATGCTCAAATTTTCCAAAAGGCATTCTCGATAGGACGTTTGAAACACTGACCCTTCTCCCCTGTACTCTTTTTTCCTCTTTGCTTCTGACTGATTTGATTCACTTCCTTCCCTCCAATACAGTTTTGTTTTATTCTATTACCTACAGGTGAGCTACAACATCTTCTAGCTGAGCTACAGGTGAGCTACAACATCTTCTAGCTGAGCTACAGTGAGCTTCAGGTAAACTTTAGCTGAGCTTGGCTGGTATTGGTGAATCAGAATTGCCTTGGAGCCTTGAACAAAGGAAAAGGGCTGAGGTGGTTGGCCTCGGCCCTTGATAGAATTTGAAAGTTGCTATTGATTAACTCCTTGCGCAATTTGATGTGTCATTACTGCTCTGATTGCCAAGTCATTCATCCTCTGTTTCTCGTCAGGGGGCAGAAAACCTTTGTCTTTGTACTTTTTCTGTAAACGTTGGTATTCTTGTAGTTCGTCAGGGCTTAACTTCCTATACCCATCATCACTGTCTCCATTTTCACTCTTGCCTTTGTGGCTGTTCCTACCTCCATTTATTCGGGCTTCACGTACCTTTTGCCATTCCCTAATACTACGCTCAACGGCTGGACTCCATATTTGAGTGATTTTGCGTCCGTCTTCATCTTCCATTTCCTCCTTTTTGAGCGTACCAGTTTCCACGGCTAGGTTTATGAAAGCCTGAAGCGTTTGACCTTTCATGTGAAGCTGGTAAGCTACAGCATCAATG
>OMYY01000077.1 GCA_900315435.1 uncultured Spirochaetaceae bacterium | reverse complement strand
AGACCTGCACCTTCTCCCGAAGCGGATGCCCCTTCGTGTACAGGTACCCGGCCACGCAGTTCGCCACCGTCATCACCACCGGCAGCACGTTCACCCGCACGCTCCCGGCCCGCAGCAGCCTGTCCGGCGAGCCAAGGTCCTCCAGTACCCAGAACGGGCACCCCTTCAGCGCAGGCAGGTTGGACAGGAACGCGTACGCGGCCAGAAAGAACGGTATCTGCACCAGGATCGAGAACGCCGAGCGCAGCGCGTAGACCGGCTTGTAGCCCTGCTCCCGGTAGTAGGCGCTCAGCATCATGAACCGCTCGTCCCCTCTGAACGCCTTCCGGATCCTCCCCACCTTCGGCGCCATCGCCATCTCCTTGACCCGCTCCACACCCTGCCAGTGCTCGGCTACCATGTAGATCGGCA
This sequence comes from uncultured Spirochaetaceae bacterium, assembly GCA_900315435.1. Classification (GTDB taxonomy): domain Bacteria; phylum Spirochaetota; class Spirochaetia; order Sphaerochaetales; family Sphaerochaetaceae; genus RUG023. Next base: position 3,845 of record OMYY01000077.1, on the reverse strand, counting down.
GCGTCAAGAGCGTCACCGCAAACGACAGCCCCACCGTCGCTATGCCGTAGTCGTTGGTCACCCGATAGAGAATCGTAAAGCAGAACTCGATGATTTCCGCAACGGGAAAGATTACAAGAGTGTACAGCAGATGTCCCATACGTCAGTCCTTCTTGGATTTCCGCTCCAAAGCCCCGAAATCGTCCAGCTTCCATTCCAAACCGATGGTCAGTTGCAGATCCTGGATGGTTCCGTTATCCGAAATGTTTCCCGGATTACGGATGACCACGTAATCCATCTGTCCAAATACGGAACATCCATGTTTGAACTGGCAGGCGCCATTCAGCCCGATGACAAACGTATGCGCCACCGCATCGCGACCATTTGCATTCCTATCATATTGGTTGCCGGTTTCGGGAGATGACGAGGGAAGCCACCCGTCATTGACATTCACATTATCAATCTGGCTCCATACGGTGAACTGGTCATGGGTACCATGCGCCATATAGAACAGGTTGCCCGTAAGACTCCACGCATTGAGTTTCTCATATGCGACCCGGAGGTTGGCAACCATCGCGTCACAACCGTACTTGTAGCCCATGAACTGCTCTCGATAGTAAGAGGAATGCGTGCCGACGACAAAGTTGATGCCGTACTGTCCTAATTTCTGGGAGCGTGTGCCCTGAGCGGTGATGTCCGCAGGTTCCTTCCCCTGCACGTCACTGTCCCTGAGATAGAGGTAGGGAGACGTATAGGCACCTTCCAGATTGATGGAAAGGACTCCGTCGCCCATTCGTCTCACATAGGTCGAGCCTGCAATCACGCCCACGGCATTCGGTTCCGCCTTGTCATCTCCCGTGGCTTCGCTCGGTTTGGTCTCGCCACTCGAAGCCCAGTCGTCAATGACCACCTGGCTGTAGATGTTCCATCCCCGCATGACCGTCATGTCGAACTCCAACCCAAAGATCGTATTGGTCAACCCACGTTTGAAGTTGTTGTGGTAGAACATGGCGGGATTGAAATCTATCAGATCGATTTTATTGGTATCGCTCATGTACATGACCGAATCAGTCACCGCAACTCCAATCCGATTCTTCCAGAATCGTGCCTCGAGACGATGGGCGATATAGGCCTTGACGCCATTTTCGGAATCGTCATGCTCCTTAACGCCTTCCGCTTTATATCCGCTTTGTGAAGGATCCGCCGAATCGTAAAAATAGTAGTTTTGGGGATGGGGAAAGGCAGAAATCAAGAAGGTATATTTCAACGCATCATTGTATGCGGCGATACGCGCCATGTTGTGATACTGGACCTGATCCCCAATCAACAAGTTGCCCGTCGTGCCAGAACCCCAGGACAACCGGTCCCTGCCTATTTCAAAGCTCCAGTTTTTGCCTCCGGTCGCAAGCAATGCGCGATAGGGAACGAACAGGTCTACCCCATGGATGGAAAGATTCGTGGTAAACCACTTCTCCCCCATTGTCTCCGCTGGTTGATTTTCCCCGTCATTCCATTTCTGTGCCTGAGCAATATCGGCCTCAATATATCCATAAAACAGGGAGCTGATGGTTCCCTCTACGGGGATGACGACAAGGGGATGCTGTTCCGGCCAGCCACGGAACCAATTGTCCGATCCACGGAAATATTTGCTCCCTGGATTGGGATGGATATACGTCTCAAGGGTCGCATCGACACCGGCATGCAGATTCCTTTTCCCGGCATCCGCATCCAACGTATACCTTGCCGAGTCATACCACTGCTTCTCGACAGGAGAAAGCGCGCCATAATCCAGCCGGTCCAGCATAAGGGAAAGTTCGCTCCCGCTCCATGGTCCGGACGAGGAAGGAAGCGCCAGTCCCTGAAGCACATAGAGCCTCGTGACCACATGGTACACATTGCTGGTGATGGGATAGATCTTTTGGTAGTTCTCTGCATGCAAGCCGTCAAGGAGACCACACGCGACTGCAAGCACACACAGCTTTTGTTTCCAAGGGCTAGCCATAGGAACCCCTTATTCGATTGCGTCAATCACATCAAGCAGCCGTTTATCGGCACTGGGACCAACAGCAATATGGGTGGCATCGACTACTGTCACTTGGATGTGTTTTTCCTGCAGTTTCGCGGCGATAGCAGGAGCCTGTTCACAAACCAAAATGGTGGCCAACGCATTGGATCTCGGGTCCAAAGCCACTGCATGCGCTTCGCTTGCCACCAGATTCTGGAACGCCAGCACGTTCTTTACCGTGTCTATGCGGTAATCATAGGTTCGTTTTGCGGCTTCCTCTCCTTGTATTTTTTGCTCGACGGACTGGAGGTAATCCACCACTTTTTCCGCTGCATGCCCCTCGTTTGCCCATGCCTCAGCCTTGGCTGCATGGCGGGCGGCAGCCAAAGCAGGACTGTCACTTGCGGCTTGGATGACCTGCCCGATACGAGGCAGGTCCTCTTCTTGCAACGGAATCCCGAACTTCTTCAATGCACGGAACTGCCACAGCTCATGCGGGATATCATCGCAATCATAGGGAAGCGGATCGAATCCCTGCAACATGTAGAGCACCGGCTTGTCGCGAAGGAAGGTATAATCGAAGACCACTCCGCTGAAATCACTGATCATGATATCAGCCTGACTGAGGGCCATGCTGTTGTCCGGCTCGAAATCCCAACGGATAGTGCCCTTTCCTTCATACCGCTTCCGAAGCTTGTCCAGCATTTCCTTCTCGCTGGTCTTGGACTGGGGATGAGGTCTGACGATGATCTGCAAGCCAGTTTCCACCAAGGGATCCAGCAAACGCTCGCCAAATCGGGACAGCAGGGCTGAAGGACCCCACGAAGGTGCGACCAGCACCGTGAACTGGTGGTCTGCGTTGGGTTGGATTGCGGCAAACTTCTCTTGCAACACGTCAAGGTAGGTACATCCGACGGTAACCAGATCTTTTGCCTTGATAGTGCGTAGTTTCTCCAGATACCGGATATCGGCCTTTTGGTAATCTCCGGTAAGCAGGACGGAATCGAAGAAATCCAGACCGAACATGCGATATGTCGTGGGATCGCTTGGCATATGGAGGATATGGCTGTAATGACGGACATTCTTGGAACGCTTCAGCTGATAGACATCAAGCCCCGGCGTAGTCATCAGCACGACATCCGCATCAAGGAAATTGAGCCTGGCAAAGGCCTTGTTCCCGGAACCGATATACTCGGCCGTCACATGTGGGAAACCTGCAGTCAGGACCGGATCGTCCTCCGCGGATGTGTAATAGACCAAAGGAAGACCACGCTTCTCGAACTCGTCGACGATGGGGCGGAACACATTGAAGTACTGCTTTCCCTCACAATAGATCACGTAAGGTTTTTTCTCCTGGGACAAGGTTGCCTTCACATCCTTGGTTGAGAACTTCATCTTCAGTTTCACCGTCAAGGCGCGAAGTGAAAAATAGAGCGTCGCCGCGATGCCGATGACAATCGAGAACAGCATGCTACCTGTACCGGGGTCAATGTAATAGAACATCAATACTCTCGTCCTTTTCCCATGGTGCGGAATGAACCCACCCGACGGGCAGGTTCATTCTAAAGGGAAAGGCAAGGAAATACAATGTGAGCTACCTTTCCCCTAAAGAGAGGAAGCCTTCTGCTTCAAGGAAGCTCATATTGAGACCCAAGTCTGAGTTGATTCACATCCCAGCTTAAAGGCATGGCATCTATCTCGCCTCGTCTCCCGTATAGGCTCTCACGCATGCGGACAGACAAAGGTACACCACCGTTTAAGACAGCACCTCTTCCTTCCAGTCCTGGACGGTGTGCCCCGTGGAACTGAAGGCGATGCCCAAGAGGTGGATCGTCTTCCCCTTCTCCAGGCGGAACTTGTC
>OMYY01000084.1 GCA_900315435.1 uncultured Spirochaetaceae bacterium | reverse complement strand
ACCTTCTTTATTCTCTAGGTTGCCTTTGGCTATTGGTTTCGGCTCGGATTTGGCTTGTCGTGTCGTCCTCGGTTGGCGTTTTCATCCCGTCCCTAACAAGGGAAAACAATTCGTGCAGAAAATTCCAGGGCAATGGCGCTTGTATTTCTCTCTGAACATGATTGAGAAGTAGGGGAGCGCATGCGTATGGGGGAAATGCAAGAATCCGATATGGAATCGGGTTCCGGGCCATTTATATCGGAATCAGGATTTGGTTACTGACCATGACACTAACCAAGAAACAAACTACTGGATTGTCTCGAAGAAGCGGTCAACAGGAAAACTGAAAAGGGGCGGCTCAAACCCAGAAGCAGTTGAAATTGGAAAAACTGATTACAGAGAACATCCGCAAAGTGCATGCCTGCGATGTCCGGGGCGTCTTGGCTATCCTGGGAGTGAATTTATCACGTAAGAATTGACACTTCCGTGTGTATCGGAAAAAATCTCGAGTTTCGGAAATGAACATGGCAAAAGAACGGTTTATTAGGTCAGGGGCATTTGCCATGAGCACGAAGACCATCGCGGAAGCGAACCTGTATGACGACGAGCTGTTCCTGTTCTCCTGCTACGGGAACACGGCTATGACCGAACTCATCCTCGGCATCATACTGGGCCAGCCGGTCAAGGTGCGCTCCTTCACTCCGCAGAAGACGCTGACGAACGCCAAGCTCTCCGACAAGAGCGTCCGCTTCGACGTCGAGGTCGAGCTGGCCGACCGCACCATGTGCGACATCGAGGTGCAGAACACGCTGGATGCCGGGTTCCGGCAACGGACGCGCTACAATGCCGCGTCGCTGGACACCCACATGCTCAGGAAGGGACAGCACTACACCGAGCTGAGGCGCTCCATCGTGGTGGTGATCACCCCGTCAGATCCTTTCCACAAGGGACTTCCCGTCTACCACGTCTCCCGTACCGTGCAAGAGACCGGAAAGGAGTACGGGGACGGGAGCGAGATCGTCTATCTCAACGGACAATGGGACGGGGACGACGCGGTCGGCGACCTCGCCCATGACCTGCGTTGTACAAGACCGGAAGAGATGCGGTATGATGTATTGAGAGAAGCAGTGAAACCATACAAGGACTTGGGAGGCGGACAGATGATGAAGACGGCACGGGAGATCTTTACCGAACAAGGGATCGCACAGGGGAGAATGGCCGGCATCGCCGAAGGAAAGACCGAAATGCTGCGGAAGATGGGCGAGGCGAAGCGGCTGCTTGCCGAGCGCATGAGCGTCAGCGAGGTGATGCAGAAGACAGGCCTGTCCGAGAACGAAGTCGCATTGCTTCTCTAACAAGGTCCTGACGCCTATTTGGCAACTGTTTGCCTAAAACCGTGAGGACACGTTCCATTGTTTCCTCCGGGGAGTCCTTGGCCTGCACGCAGGAAATGCTTGGGAACTAGTTCCTGTTTTTGTACGATTGATACAATTATGGAGAGAAAACCACATGAGAGAATCCATCCATACCTACTTCCAAATGGGAACGATCCTTTGGATGAGCTATCCGAACCGTCCGGTCCTTGAAGCGGTGAAGGCGATAGCCCGCGATCCGTTCTTCGACGCGATCGAGATCACGCAGAACAAAGACGCCGAAAGCAGGGCGGAAGAGAAGAAGCTGCTCGCCCAGAGCCATCTGCGAGTCTGCTATGGAGCGCAACCGAGATTGCTCGGTCCGAAGCTCAACCCGAACGCCATCGACGAGGAGGAGCGGAAGAAGGCGGAGAAGACCTTGCTCGAGGCCATCGACGAGGCGGAATACTTCGGGGCGAAGGGAATCGCGTTTCTTGCCGGGAAATGGGAGGAAGGGACCAAGGATATCGCGTATCGCCAGCTTCTCAAGACGACCGGCAACCTGTGCGCCTACGCTGCCACGAAGGGGATGCAGGTCGAGCTGGAGGTGTTCGACTACGACGTGGACAAGGCGGCCCTCGTCGGTCCGGCTCCGCTCGCCGCCCGGTTCGCGGCGGACGTGAGGACGAGGCATTCCAACTTCGGCCTTTTGGTCGATCTTTCGCACTTCCCGATCACCCATGAGGACAGCCACCAGGTGATCGGCACGTGCAGGCCGTACA
>OMYY01000053.1 GCA_900315435.1 uncultured Spirochaetaceae bacterium | reverse complement strand
ACCACCTCGCAAGGCAGAATCCTAAGAAGTGGTGCTGAAGTGCATATCGGCATCGGTGCTCATTCCGTGAGCACTGGTGCTTTTACGAGCGAATAATCAAAATGTGAAAGTTGGTCTGGCGTTTTTTCTCATTGATAAAAAGACCGGACTGGAAGACTCCCATCCGGTTTACCCTTATTGAAGGATTAGTCATCGAGCAGTTTATCCAGATTTCGCTTGGAATACAAAACGCGACGCACTTCCATTGTGTCGTCGATGACAACGTAGAAAACGGAAAAGTTTCTGACGTTGATTCTGTAATATGGGTGCGGCCGTTTCTTTGAGGAACGGAATGGGGCAAATGCCAGAGGGGTCTCCAGACGTTTATAAACTGCGGCTTCGATATCGTCGACCAGACGTTCTGCGGCACAGGGATTCTGAAGATTTACTGTGATGTAATCCACGATTTCGTTCAGATCCTGTTCAAAAAGCGGAAGAAACGACAGCTTATACTTTTTCACGGATGCGGGTCCTTACTCTGCTGAAGACTTCATCTGCGGAGTATCGTTTGTCCGGTTTTGCCGCTGCCGCATCGGCTTCGTCAAGCTTACGTTCTGTATCGTCAGTGAGTGCGGAATACTGTTCAATGCTTAATAGAACCATGGTGCCATAACCGTTCTTTGTGAGAAAGACAGGTTCATTTGACTCCATGACAGTCTCTTCAAGTTCCGGGAACTTGTTCCGGAGATCAGAAACGGGACGAATGTTAATCATAGTTGACCCTCCTTTAATATCATTAAAGTATCATTATTTTATCATTATTACAAGAAAAAGGAGAGAGGCGGGTGAGGTCATGATCAGTTTCTGATTTGCTGATTTCCTGTCGATACAATTAGGAATATACTAATCAAGAGCGTTCAGATATTCTTTAATACAACTACTATGAGACGAAGGAAGAAATTTTTCTGGCTCTGCTCATACGGGAATATAAAAAATGGGCGGAAAATGCTATCTTAGTCTTGCCAGGCAACTGCTGGACAGGCGCTATGACCGACCGCCCGGGATGCTCGACCGTCTTGCATGGCTCCTGTACTGGATAATCCATACCTTCCCTTCGTCCGGCTGTCGGAAACCGTTCCATGGCAACGGGAAATCCTGGCGTTGGTGGAAGAAGCCAGGCGCATGAAAGACCAGAGTATCCGATCCGTGTCCGTTATCTGCTCAGCCGGTCGTTCTCACTGATCGCGAATCATTCCGAGATGTTGGAAAACGAAGCGGATTATTTGACCAAATACCGGCAGGATGAACTCCGTATCAAGAAAGCGTTGCGCTTTATCGAAAGGAATCATGCGACCGCGATCACGCTTGACGACATAGCTGGAAGTGCGGCAGTCAGTTCCGGCCAAGGAAAGCGGTCATAAAACTGCGAACCAAGGCCAGCCGACTCATATCTTCACGCCGTATCATCGCTTCCAAACTTTACATGAATCTGGCGGTCAGGCTGTCCGGACTCTGCCGGATTTCATCAGGAGTGCCATACGCGACGATCCTGCCGCCTTCCTTTCCGCCGCCGGGCCCCATGTCGATGATGTAATCGGCATTCCTTATTACATCAAGGTCATGCTCAATGACCACCACGGTGGCGCCATGGTCAATCAGCGTTTGGAAAACATGCAGAAGCGTCTTCACATCCTGCGGATGAAGGCCGATCGTCGGTTCATCGAAAACAAACACGGTATCGCCCTGTCCTTTCCCCATCTCACTGGCAAGCTTTAACCGCTGTGCCTCGCCGCCGGAAAGCCCGGGCGTTTCCTCTCCGAGCGTCAGATATCCGAGCCCGAGGTCGTGCAGTACCTGCAGGCGCTGCTGCAGCAGCTTGAGTCCGCCGAGTGCATGCAGGACCTGATCCACACTCATATTCATAAGTTCCGGCAGACTGTATTCGTTACCATCCTTCGCCCTGCGGCGGATGTCGAAGGCATCCCTGCTGTACCGGGAGCCCCGGCAGTCAGGACATGGAATCTTTACATCCGGCAGAAACTGGACATCCAGAGAGATTTCTCCTGTTCCGTCACAGGTCGGGCAACGGAGCTTTCCCGTATTATAAGAGAAATCTCCCGCCTTGCAAGAATGTTTCTTCGCATCCGCTGTTTTTGCGTATATGTTTCTCAGCTCGTCATGTACATCGGCATAAGTCGCCACGGTCGAACGCACATTGATGCCGATTGGCGTGGCATCAATCAGCTTGACCTGCGTGATTCCTTCCGATTCAATGTTTTTCACATGTCCCGGCAGCTTCTGCCCGCTGGCCTTTGCCTTCAGCGCCGGAACCAGGCTCTCGAGCACCATCGTCGTCTTTCCGGATCCGGAAACACCCGTTACCACTGTGAGCCGTCCCATCGGTATCCGCACATCCAGCGGATGTACGGTGTGGATCGCCCCTGTTTCCAGATGAATGACGCCTTTCTCAAACAAGGCATCCGCCTGCATTACCGGACGGATCCTTGATTCGTACTGCTCGGAAAGATACGGTCCGATGACGGATTCCGGATTCTTCGAAACGTCCTCGATGCTTCCCTCGGCAATCACGGTTCCTCCGTCCGCTCCAGCTCCCTTTCCCATCTCGATCATCCAGTCGGCATGCTTCAAAACCTGCGTGTCATGATCGACGATGACGACAGAGTTCCCATCCGCCTGCAGATCGTCCATCACGCCGGTCAGTCCCTTGAGATTGTAAGGATGCAACCCGATAGACGGCTCATCGAGAACATAGAGCACACCTGTCGTACGGTTGCGGACGGCCCTGGCGAGCTGTATCCGTTGACGCTCGCCCGTGGAAAGCGTCGAAGCCGCCCGGTCAAGTGACAGATAGCCAAGGCCGAGATCCATCAGCCGCTTCGAGACGTCCATGAAGGATTCGCAGATGTTTTCCGCCATGGGACGCATCTCTTCCGGCAGGGAAGCAGGAACACCCTGTACCCAGGGAATCAGTTCCGAGAGCGTCATGGCTGCCGCCTCGTCCAGCCCGATTCCCCGAAGCCTCGGCGCGCGGGCGGCTTCCGACAGCCTTGTTCCATGGCAGTCCGGGCAGACATCCTCTTCCAGATATTTTTCGAGCCTCTTCATTCCCTTCTCATCCTTGACTTTGGCAAGGGCATTCTTTACGGAATTAACTGCACTGTAATAATTGAAATCCATCTCCGCCGGTTCCAGCGTGTTCGGGTTGACATAATGGATATGGTGTTTCTTCAGCTCGCCATGGTAGACAATCTCCTTTTCCTCCGGCGTCAGGTCACGAAACGGGACGTCTGTCCGCACACCCATCGTGCGAACAATATCCTTCATCAGCGACCACATGAGCGTTCCCCAGACAACGACCGCGCCCTCATCGATTGTCTTTGAATCATCCGGCACCAAGGCTGCCTCATTCACAGTCTGGACGACTCCTGTTCCGCCGCAGGTAGGGCAGGCGCCGGTACTGTTGAAAGCAAGTTCTTCCGCTCCGGGCCCGTAGAATTTCTCGCCGCAGACCGGGCAGGTAATTTCCTGCATAGCAGCAACAGAAAGAGATGGCGGGCAGTAATGCCCATTGGGGCAGCGGTGGCTCGCAAGCCGGGAAAACATGAGCCGCAGGCTATTCAAAAGTTCCGAAAGCGTCCCGAACGTACTGCGGATGCCGGGAACTCCCGGGCGTTGGCGCAGCGCAAGCGCCGCCGGTACATATCTGACATCATCCACATCTGCCCGCTCCGCTTGCGTCATCCTCCTGCGCGTGTAGGTAGACAGGGATTCAAGATAACGCCTGGATCCCTCCGCATACAGTGCGCCAAGCGCGAGCGATGATTTTCCCGACCCGGAAACACCGGCAATCGCTACAATCTCATGCAGCGGGACATCCACATTAATGTTTTTCAGGTTGTGAACCTTTGCGCCGCGTACCTCGATGCACCTCGGAAGCATTTGTATTTTTTTATCGTCCATCGACATAATCTGCCCCTTTGTATCTGCACGGGACAAAGCTGTTTGTCCCAGTACTTTAGTTGTCTTCTGTATCCTCATACAGTTCTTTATCGTATTTGAACCCCCAGTTCATGATCGCGTAAAATACCGGGAGTAGGTCTCTTCCCATTTCAGTCAGGGAATACTCCACATGCGGAGGGATCTCATTGAACTGCTGTCTTTTGATCAGTCCATCGTCTTCAAGTTCCCTAAGCCCCTTGGCCAGCATCGTGTTTGTAATACCCGGAAGATCCTTCTTTAGCTGTCCGAATCGGACCGTGTCATAAATGCACATCTCATACATAAGCTGTGATTTCCACCTTCCCTGCAGCATCACAAGAAGCGGTGTGACGGGACAATGACCGTCTTTTGTCACGATTCCACTTTTTATGTTCTCCAGGTACTCCGGGTAACTCATATACTCTTCAGGTTTTTCCCCTGTTCTCTCTGCCATTGTCCTTCCTCTCAGAACTGATCAGCCCACTTCTTCAAATCTTCTGCCGACGTATCTGCGGCAAATCTAGATCCTTCCAGAACTTCTGCTTCAGGCACAATCTCCTGCATGTTTTTTTCCGGAATCTCCAATCGGACTGGAACCGGATGTCGCGAATGGAATCACCTTCTTACCACTGAAATCTCCACTTTCAAGGAATGTGTCAATAATCCTCGGCTCTCTGTACCACCATACAGGAAATCCAACGAAAACCTTGTCATACTTGGCAAAATTCTCCACATGTCCTTTCATTTCCGGACGGCTGTTTCCATCATCCCGTTCCTTCGAGCTTCTGCTTCCCTCATCGTTCCAGTCAAGATCCGCATCGGTATACTCCGTTTCCGGCTCGATTCTATAGATGTCAGCGCTAATTGCCCCAGCAAGCCTCTCCGCTAAATCCTTTGTGTTCCCGCTTTCGGAAAAATATGCCACTCATGTCTTGCCCATCTTTTGCCTCCCGGATTGCTGTTTTTTCGTTGTATATAAAAGATACCATATCCAGATTTGCAATCAAGTACGCAGATATTTCTTACATAGTATCATGCGTGATACCTGTTATGGTCGGGAAACTGGTTTACCGGACGGTATATAGAAATCCATGTATTTCCGTTCAGCTTCCAGGAATATTGCCGGTATCATGATGACGTCCTTGATTGGGACAAGCTCTTTGATGAGTATTGCATCAGATGTGGCTTGCCAGGGGCTTACGTATACAGAACCGAAAAAGACAGGACTTGTGTATTCGGCAAAACCGGTGGAACTTGCCACATATACTGCCTTTCGTAGGAAATGTTGTCTCTCCTTGTTTGTGTCGCTACTTCATCCCACAAAAAACGGTATGGAACCTTTCCTTTCGATGTATGAGGATATACCCATCATAGTTCATCCATCCGCGCATTCGAGGACGGCAACAAGGTGTTCCTTCAGACCGTCTACAATTTCGCCGGTGCCGGGGAGCAGGTAGCTTTCGATATCTTCCGCTTCGATGCGGACGGCAAGATCGCGGAGCATTGGGACAACCTGGCTGCCAAGAGGGGACCGAATCCGTCCGGCCACACGCAGACCGACGGCTGTGATTCTCTGGAAGACCTCGACAAAACGGAGACGAACCGCGAGCTTGTCAAGAACTTCCTGCACGACGTACTGCAGGGCAAGGCGCCAGAGAAGACTCCACTCTATTTTGACGGCGACACCTACATCCAGCACAACACCGGTATTGCCGATGGTCTGACCGGCCTTGGCGCGGCTCTTGAGGCACTTGGCAAACAGGGTATCCAGATGGTCTACTCCGACATCCATCAGATTCTTGCACAGGGCAACTATGTGCTGGCTGTTTCCGAGGGCACTTTCGGCGGCCGTCCCACATCCTACTATGATCTCTGGAGAGTCAGGAACGGCAAGATTGCGGAGCACTGGGACGTCATGGAACCAATTGCAGACAAGGAGACGTGGCGGAATCAAAACGGCAAGTTTTAATGTAACTATTGAAATTACAACATGTGTGTTGTAGAGTGACAGCCGGAGAGGTTTCCCATGCAGATATCAAGTAGATTCACCGTGGCTTTGCATATCTTCACCTGTGTGGATACGTTTAAGGATACACAGAAGGTTACAAGTGGCTTTCTTGCAGGAAGCATAGGAACGAACCCGGTTGTCATACGAAAAATACTCACGCAGCTGCAAGCAGCGGGGCTGATACGAGTGGCGAGGGGAACCGGAGGAATCAAGCCGGCAAGGGAGCTCTCGGACATATCCTTTTATGACGTATACCGGGCCATAGAGCCTGTCGAGGGCGGAGATTTGTTCCGGTTCCATGAAAATCCGAGTCCGCGGTGTCCTGTAGGAAGAAATATCCACACACTCCTGGATGCCAAGCTGAAAGACATCCAGGACGCTATGGAACATGAAATGAAGAAATATACGATAGCGGACTTGCGGACTGGAATGCAGGACATTTTGGCGAAAGACGCGTGACAGGAACGGGGCTCCGTTCGGTGTCCTTTTCCAAGGGGAGCGGAACATGACGGCAAAAAAGTATCTGGACTATGTGGTCAGGGAAATCCATACGACTGTTGTCGCTACGGTGGATGATCGGGGGCTCCCGGTAACAGTCGCCATCGATATGATGGACAGCGACGAACAGGGTCTGTATTTCCTGACCGCAAAGGGCAAGGATACCTTGTCCTGCGTGGCCGTGTCCTTGCGTGGCAAGGTAAGGGAGCTTGGGTACGATAGGGTTCCGGACCTGTTCGAGAAGAATCCCTGTATGCATGAATTGTATCCTACGGAAGCGGCAATGAAGGTATTGACGGTCTTCCCTGTGTACGAAGGATGCGGAGAGTGGTTCGACCTATCGGAAAAACCGATAGAACGGGACAGCTTTGCCTTTGGCGGAGCGGCAAAGGTACGGGATGGATTCTTTATTGCCGGTGCCTGTGCCGGATGTGGAAGCTGTGTGGCGGTATGTCCGCTGAACTGCATCCGCATCGACAGTGTCCCGTATGAGATAGAGCAGGAACATTGCCTGCATTGCGGCAATTGCTTGGACGCATGCCCCGTGAAAGCGGTGGAAAGGATGTGATGCCATGGAAGGAAAAACAACGCAGGAGCAACGTCTTGACTACCTTGTGGAGGCGTTCAAGGCCGAATCTCCGGAATACAGGGATTTGCAAGTGCCGGAAGACACAGAGGGAAAACGGCGCTTGCTCCGTTCCCTCATGAACATCCGTATGCCGAGGGAAATGCCTGATGACGTTCTGGCGGTGCAGGATGCGTATCTGTCGGAACGGGCAAGGGAAAAAGGCGTCGTGACGCTTTCCGACATACCGGTTATCCGCGACGGGCTTTCCATCTGGCAGGGCGATATCACCAGGCTTGCAGTTGACGCCATCGTGAATGCCGCCAACTCGCAGATGCTCGGATGCTTTGTCCCGATGCACACCTGCATTGACAACTGCATCCATACCTTTGCGGGAGTCCAGCTGCGGGCGGAGTGTGGCCGGCAGATGGAACTGATGCGGCGCAGATATGGCAGCGCGTATGAACAACCGACCGCTGTCCCCATGCTGACAGGCGCGTATAACCTTCCGGCGAAGAAAGTCATCCATATCGTGGGGCCTATCGTCCGGAATCGGCTGACACCGGACTTGGAGGAAGACCTTGCCCGCTGCTATGGAAATACGCTCGACATGTGCAAAGGCAACGGGCTGAAAAGCGTGGCGTTTTGTTGCATCTCCACCGGGGTGTTTCATTTTCCGAACAAGCGGGCAGCGGAGATTGCCGTCCGTACCGTAGACCAATGGATGGCGGCAAATCCAAGCGTTGTGGAAAGGGTGGTCTTCAATGTGTTCAAGGACGAGGACAAGCAATACTATGAGCGACTTATACGGTGATTTTCCGAACGGCTATCAGGAAAGCATCCAGGAGGGTTTGCGTGCCGTCCGGTATCTTCGCGGGCGCATGTCCTTCGGAACGGGAACAGACGAAGAGCGGATTAGGAAGCTGAAAGAGGAAGTGGAAAGCGCTGATGCCATAGTGCTTGGAGCCGGAGCAGGTTTGTCCACTTCCGCCGGGTTTACCTACAGCGGAGAGCGTTTTGTACGGTATTTCTTTGACTTCGCAAGAAAGTACGGAATCCGTGACATGTACTCCGGTGGTTTTTATCCTTTTCCAGACGACGAGACACGTTGGGCCTGGTGGGCGAGACATATTTATTACAATCGGTATGTTGATATTCCGAAACCGGTATATAATAAACTATTTGAATTAGTAAAAGATACGGATTACTTTGTCGTCACGACCAATGTGGACCATCAGTTCCAGAGAGCCGGGTTTGCCAAAGAGCGCTTGTTTTATACGCAGGGGGATTATGGCCTGTTCCAAAGCGTACATCCTGGAATAAGGAAGACGTACGACAATGAGGAATGGGTCATGAAGGCAATGGAGGCGCAGGGTTTTGTCAGGGACAAAAGCGGAGTCTTCCAAGTGCCGGAAAACGCCAGTATCGCCATGCGGATTCCGACAGAGCTGATTCCCAGATGCCCTGATGACAATTCAGAGGTGACCATGAATCTCCGTGCAGATGATGCGTTCGTGGAGGACGAAGGATGGCACAGGGCATCGGCGGCATACTCCGACTTTCTGAGCAGGCATGAAAGGCTTCATGTCCTGTATCTGGAACTTGGCGTAGGATCCAATACGCCTGCCATCATCAAGTATCCCTTCTGGTGGTACACGGAAGAGAACCCGAATGCCTTCTATGCCTGCATCAACAAGGGCGAGGCGTACTGTCCGGAGGAGATTGCGGACCGGTCCGTGTGCATGGATGGGGATATCGGAGAGGTGCTGCGGTGTCTGGTTTAGAAAATGGGTCCAGTGGCTTCAAAACCTAAAACAGGAAGGCGCGTGACCTGAGGCGTACGCAGTATCTTTGGTCCATTTCAAGGATCTGCAGCCAGATGGTCAAGGTCGGTATGGGATGGATTGTAGGAGTCTTGCCAGCCGATGTTTCCGTTCAGGGAATCTGTCTCACCGTCAGCGGGAGACAGCATCCATGATTCTTGATACGGCATACAGCGGCAAATTGACCATCCAGGTTTCCTTCCGGAACGACGACATGGATACCCTGACCGGACGTGAGTCGGGATACTGTCCGGCAAATTGTCTTAAGGATTTAGCCTGAAGGTTCTCTTCCGCCTTCACCTCCACAGGGACGAGATGTTCCTCTGTCTGGAGGAGAAAATCGATTTCAGCCTGCGAGTTTTCGGCAGAGTAATAGAAAATGCCATTGGAGATATATTTCTGCAGTTGCTGGAACACGTACTGTTCGGAAAAACTTCCCTTGAATTCGGAGAACATGTTCCTTGGGGAAACCAGTTGCGAGATAGGGGCATCCACCATGGCGCCCATCAGTCCCAGGTCCGAGAGAAACAGCTTGAACGCGCTGAAATCCTCATAGTATTTCAATGGTATTCCTGCCTTCCTTACTCGTGGAATTTTCGCGATCATCCCTGCGTCAATAAGCCATTGTATGGCAAGCTCGAAGTCTTTTGCCCGTGCTCCTTTCTGGATGTCTCCATATAGGAATTTCCTGTTTTGCTTGACGAGTTGTTGCGGGATTGAATTCGAGACCTGATGGATGCGCCCCGGTATTTCTTTTGGTGCATGTTTTGAGATGTCCAGAGCATAATCGGCAATGATGGTTTTCTGGATTGCGCGGATAGCGGACGGAAGACGGTTGTCCACATAGGCCTGCACTGCTTCCGGCATGCCTCCGGTGTCGATTTCGTCATGCATTTCCACGGAAAGGAGGTAGAAGGGCAAGGGAATGCGAATCCAATTGGATGTTTCTCGAAAAAGGAGCCATTCTCTCTCTTGGAAGATACCCGTCTCTGTTCTTCGGCTCCCCATCGCCTTTCTTATCGGAATGAGCATGCCATGACGGACTATTTCACCATGGATACGGGGAACTCTGTGTATCTGGCGACAGGAAAAGACAACCCGACGGATAAGTCTTGCCCATTCTTCATCGAGCGGAGTAGAAGGGAGTATTCCATTTTCGTGCATGTGCTTGCCTGTGGGAAGGAAAAGTCTCCCGTGGACGACGTACTCTGGCATCTAGAAGGGAAGGAGCTTTCGGTGACTCTTTGCCAAGATGAAAAGAAGGATACCGAGGTATTCGCCCTTTGAAAGCAGATTGTTCTTGGACACGAACGGAACGGACATGCCTTCCTCCTATGATGCCGCGTATCGCGCCTCTCGCCGCAAAGACCTCGAAGGGACATCGCCTTTCGAGGTCTTCTCTATTTTTGTACCTGAGGGAGGCACTGCGTGGATGGAAGCGTCATCAGCTTTTCCTGGAGGCTGAATTCTGCCCTTGTTCGCGGTCAAAGCCTTCATGATGACGCCTTCGATTCCATTGTCTCCAGAGGTTCCTGTAATGTGACTTCTATAAAGGGTGATGACTGGCGAGCTTGCGCCAGGAAACCCCGACAGCTTGATATTGTGACAGATTTCCAGAATATGAGGAAATTAACTGGCGTTCAAAGGACAGCGTTATATGAATCCCGAATCCAAGAAATATGGGCTGGCAAGTAACGCTAACAATGAGAATCTCGTTGTATGTTTTTGCGTTGAAGAGACCCAATGAGCCAGCAGGTTTATGTATCCATCGGATGCGTTTTCCCTCTTGATGGCGACAACGGGAGGGCTGGCCTATTCATTGCCTGCTCCAATGCCTGTATTGCCCGTACTTTTTCATCACTTTCCGTGGTGGAAAGGCGGAGGATTGGCAATCCAGAGACCTCCAGGACATGGTTTTTCATTACATCCCTCTGATGTTGCCTTGTCCCCTGATGGTGGTAGGTGATGCCGTCGGTCTCGATTGCAAGGACTGGCATCTTGGTAATGTGGTTGTAGATGAGGAAATCAAGATGGGTAGCAGGATTCATCGCATATTTCCTCTCTTCCTCGCTCAGCGGATTTGCTTTTGTGATCAGCTGGCAAAGAGGGTAGTGGCAGACGACCCTCAACATGGCAAACCTTGATTCTGTGAGAATTTCCTCAATCATGGCAAAGGTCAGGTTCTCCGAATCGTAGTAGGAAATGTGACGGTGATGTTGCAAGAATATCCGACGTTGTTCAGTGTTTGCAGAAGAGAGAAGGTCGAAGATGGAGTGTATCTTGCTTCGAGTTACTTCGAAGTTGTGGTAGTGTATGTAGCCGATAAGGTCGGCGACATTGCCGTGAAGCGAATGTTGGTCGATGGATATTAGTAAGTAAAAATGACTTTTCGCCCGTGAGACGGCCACGTTCAACAGGTTGGGATTATCAGCGAATTCGTTGACAGCTTTGTCTGTCAGGCTGAGGATGATGATATCTTTTTCCCTGCCTTGGAATGCATGCACGGTGTTTGCTTCCACACCGGGAATCTGCGAGTGGATCGCTTCCGCTTGGTTTCGGTATGGGGTGATGATTCCCACATCTCCGTTCAGTTCTCTCAACGCATCTTTGATTATGTCGATTTCCCGTTGGTTCACATGATTCCATACCGGATGGTCGCTCCCATTCACTATCACCTTCATCGCATCATGCAGATGCAAATTCTCTGACATGACAAGCAACTGACCGCCATAAAATTTCTGGTTGCAGAAATCGATGATGGCAGGCTGACATCGATAATGCTCTCTCAGCAGGACTTGAGGGGCATCCTTGAATACCTCGCATGCCGATTGCAAGAAGCTTTTGGTTGGGTTATACGTATCTGGGAGGGCAGAACGGTTGAATATATCGAGTAGCGTTCTCTTGTGTGCGTCCTGGATCACGGCGGGAAGCTGTTGCCCGTCCCCGACGATGACCGCGTTTTTCGCCGCGGTCAGGGCCAGCGCCCCGGTCTCGATGGATATCTGGGATGATTCGTCCATGACGAGATAGTCGTACACGGTGTGGAACGAAAGGCTTGTCCTGGCGCTAAAGGTCGTGCTCAGGATGATAGGGTAGCGTTGGAGGACCTTGTCGGGATATTTCCACATGTCTTCTTCTGTGAAAACGTCGTCTTCCTTTCCTTGATAGCGTCTCGCAATGCAGTCCCTGAGGATTGCAATGGAAAGGTCGTTGAACCGGCGCATGGTCTTGGGAGCGTCCACCTGCGCGAGATACTGTTGCAAGCGCGCGATGGTTTCTGTATGTTCCTGGATCGTAGCCACATAAAAACGTCTCTGGAAAACCTCCATGCCGTGTCGGGCCTGGCTGGGGGAAAACGGAAGCGTGACTTTCAGACGGACGCGGGAGGAAACGCGGAACCATGCCCACTGGAAGTATTTGAGGATGCCTTTCCCGTCAAGGATGCGCTGGCACCGTCCCAGCGCGTCCAGATACGCGGATGATGGCAGGGAGGCGGTGGCCGGTTGGGTCTCTTCTCCGGGGTTTTCCCGCTGGAAATGATTCCATTCGAGCTTCGTGTCTTCCAGCTTCGACTCCTCTTCCGCAAGCTTCGTCTGTGACTCGAAGATTTCTTTGAGTTTGTTTTGCATCGCCTCGCACTCGAAAAGCGCCTGCCGAGGGTCCGGAAGCAACCATGTCTGGTCAAAGACCGGAAGTTTGCACTGGCTACGGAGGAACGCCACCTTGTTCTGGTGGTTTCCCAAAGGCGCGACGATGAATCCCAATCCGAGCGCATCGAGCTTTTCCCGCACATTGTCTATCGCCGAGTTGTTGGCGGACACGACCATCGCAGTCTGTTTCCTGACGATCGTGTTGGCGAGGATGTTTAGGATGGTCTGTGTTTTTCCAGTTCCAGGGGGACCTTGGATGATGCTGACCGGGTGGGTGAAGGCGTTTTCCGCCGCCTGCATCTGGCTTTTGTTGCAGCCGAAAGGAAAGACCAGCGGGGTTCCCGCTTCCGACCGTATCCTCCACTGGTCCGGATCCAGATACGGCGCGATGGCGAGCCTTGTGCTCAGGAAGGAGATCTTGTCGTAGATGCTGGACAGGATTCCCGGGCCTTCTTCCGTCCCCAAGTCATTGTCTGAGGCGACGTCCTTGAGGAATTCGAATACCTTTCTTGCCTTTGGGTCGTTCAGACAGGACCCGTCCATCTGTATCTCGGAATCCCGGTATTCCGAGGCTTTTCCGTTCTGGAACGTGACGCGCCAGAAAGTTCCCGCGTCGTCCGAGAAACGGAGAAGCGAGGAAATGTTGTCCAGCCGTTTCCCTCCATGGAATACGTGGAAACTGTCCGGGTCAAACCTTTGCGGCTTGGCAAGGAAGGCCACGTCCTTCTGTCGGTAATGATACCATGTGGGCGAGCCAAGGAACCGCACTTCCCAGACCATGGAGGTTTCCTCGAGGCGGATAGAGGAGATGGAGAAGGTCTTCGGGTTGCCTTTGATCACTACCATCTGTTCCGGAGTGGCATTATTGGGGGTTGTACTTCCTGGCATTCAGAGACCTCCACCTGTCACTCCACCTTCTGGAGGAGATCCGTGGATGAAGTCGATGATGGGGAAGTCGCAATTCTCATTGACGGAAAAGATTGGTTCATATGCAAAGCCATCATTTTTAGGCTCAATACAGATTTTTGTGGGATGAAGCGAAAGCACAAGGCACCATAGGGGTAGAAAAAAAGGGAATGAGGCCTCAAACTTGTAAGCATCCAAAC
>OMYY01000076.1 GCA_900315435.1 uncultured Spirochaetaceae bacterium | reverse complement strand
TTTCATTGGCCCGTTGTGATGTCATTTGCTGGCCCTAAGGTCGTACACAGGCTGGCCCGTTTACATGACCCTGTTGGCCCATTTAGCTTTCAAACTGCATATACCGATCGTCCGCTGTTTTCTCCGGAGAAAGTACGCCGCCTTACCAGTCTGTTCTCCCAGAATCTCGAGCTGCTGGCGTCCACCCAAAGCCTTCGGGTCCGTCAGAGCGACATCATCGAGCAAGTGTTCGCCTATGTCGAGAAACATATCGGAAGGGCGATATCCCTCGAGGAAGTGAGCGCGGTGGTGGGAAAGAGTCCCTCGACCATAACGCATGCGATGAAAAAGCGGCTGGGCATTTCGTTCAAAAGCGCCGTGATCGGCCAGAAACTCCAGAAGTTCGAGACGCTCGTCAAGCATGATCCCGGAATGACCATCGTCCAAGCGGCGGCCATGGTGGGATACGATGACGCCCTCTACTTCTCTCGCCTGTATCGCCGAAGAAGGCAATCTTCTCCAAACGAATTCCGGGATCTGGTACGGAAAGCATCTCCCCTCGGAGGAAGATGACTGGCCGGGATAGGAGCCTCCCAGCTGTCCATCCATCGCCCTAACGGCTGCCTTGGCCACGCGATCATGCGTTCTTCCGGATGCTGGCGGAGAAAGCCCTGACCGCTTCGGCCTTCTTGGGCTCTATGCCGCCGGGGGTGCGCTGGGAACGGGAGAAATAGAAGCCTTGGATGTAATCGGCGCCGTAGGCGATACAGACCTTGGCCTCTTCGGACGTTTCCACGCCTTCCGCGATGATGGACTGTCCTCGGTCATGGGCGTAGTTGGCGATATACTCCATAATCTGACGCCTGTCCGGATCATGGTCGATGTTCTTGACGATGGCGATGTCGACTTTGATGAAGTCCGGGCAGACGCGCAGCAGGTTCTTCTCGTTGTTACGTTATTAAAAGTATTAAATGTGTTAATGATTATTCTACTTTTTACATACTTCCTGCAACCGATTGAAACGGATTGCGGTATCGTATCGGACATAACGAGTGCCCGCTATCGACTATCCGAGAGAACTCGGAATCGCCGACTACTTTTCTAAGGATGTTCAAAGCTCCGTTCTGATCAGCATTAATCATCTTCCCAGTAGAGGAGCGGAATAATCCGCGTTTTACTCTTCGGCCAAGATATGATTCATGCTTTCCGATAGGTTCAAGAGCAAGAGCATCACACTTGCTTGTGTAACTTTCTTCGTGCATAACAAACTCGATTCCTACCATCTCGCACTTGTAACGAAGATAGTCTGCCAGTCTCGCAAAAGGCATCTGAACAAACTTTTGATTGTTCTTCTTGCCCATGCCGGAGTTTTGTTTCCATCCGGCATTATAGCCTACAACCAGCGTTCCTATACGTTTCCGTACAAGTGTATCGACAATATGACGACTCACTTTCTGAAAGGCATCCTCAAAATAGCGGTCTCGCTTGTCGTACATTCGGGTGATTCTTCTTGTCGTTCGCTTTATGCCTTGCATGTCTTTTATAGACTGCAAGTGTGAGAGTGTTTTGTTAAAATGGTTGTTGTAAGATTTGAGATATTTTCCGCTGTAAATTGTACATCCTTCAGACGTCACCATAGCAGCAAGGTTATCCAGTCCAAGGTCAATAGAAGCATATCTTGTCTTATCAACATCAGCTTGTACTACCTCTCTCTCATAAACAACCTCTACCTTGATGTTACGGTTGCTAGGTATCAAACGTACTACCTGGTGTACCGACTTTAGACTTTCTCCATACTTTTCCCATTGGGGAACAGATATGAACAAATCCTTTGCAAGTCGGATTCTCCCATCCTTAATGCTGCATGATTGGTTGGTGTAATACAAGTTGAACATGCCGCCACGCTTACGGTAATGAGGCATCTTAGGCATTCCCTTATGCTTTTCGGGATGTTTCTTCCAATCCTTAATGCTCTTGCAATAGGCCTTAACACTCTTGTCAAGCACACGCAGCACCTGCTGAGAACATTGTGATTTCAGCAACTTGTAATTACATTGACCTTCGAGATTGAGGGTATTCTTCATAAGTTTGTCCATATCATTATACCACAGCCATGTGCCATCAGCATCCAACTGCTTACGGAACATGTACAGCGCCTGATTGTATAGGTTGTTGGAAACCTTAAACAACCTGTCGAGCGCTTCTGTATGCCGTATATAATACTTATAGACTAATCTCATTTTTCAGATCCTCTTCCATGATTTCGAGCTTCCTTTTTCTTCTGCGTGAATACATCCGCATAGCAAAGCAATGAAGCATCGAAATGATTTCCTCAAATATCTCTGTCTCGTCTGCCTTATCGTCTGTATCATTGATAACTACAATCTCGCAACCAAACTCACTGAACAACCGCTTGAACATATCGAATGAAATGCGAGAAAGTCTGTCCTTGTACGTAATGTATAATCTACTAACTTTGAAATTAAGTACATCATCAAGAAGTTTTCTGAACTGTTTTCTATCAAAGTTCATTCCGCTTGCAATGTCTTTGTAAGACTTGCTGACCCTAATTCCATTCTTGTTGCAATAATCAATCAGAGTCTTTTCTTGATTATCAAGGCCGGACTTTTGCTTGGCAGTAGAAACTCGCGAATAGACCACATTCATTCTTTCTGCGGCAAGACCGGCTTTTCGATATACATCATCATCATTGTAGTCATACGTGCCGTTTGGTAACGATACAACTCTTATCATTCAAATAACAAAATAATTCAACATAGTTTTAATATTTTTTCTTATCATACCCCGTTCCGTAGTCGTCCAGGGCAAGCTTCCCGCCATTATTGGTCAACCAGGCGACCTTGCGTTCCCAGGTATCCAGCTCCAACGGGTCCTGCTCGCTGATTTCCATCACCAGCCGCCACACTTGGCCGCGGCATGCCATGCAGATCTCGTCGATGGATTTCCTGTCCAGGATCTGGTTGGTGACCGAGTTGAAAAAGAGGCGACTGTCCTCCTGCATCTGGGAGGAGAAGAACGTGCCGATGGCAATGGGCACTGAGAGGTTTTCGAATTCGTGGAGCTTTCCTTCCTGTCTCAGCGCTGAAATCACATCGAGCGGGGAGGTGAATTCCTCCATATCCGGCCTGAGCAACGCCTCATAGCCGAACACTTCTCCACTATGGGCGTCGACAATCGGCTGATACTCGTAATGGAAGCGACGTTTTTCAAGCAGGGTGACCAACGCCTCCCTGCGACGGGTGACCGCTTCCTCACCCAAGAAGCGAGAGATGTCGAAAGTCTCGAAGGACCCCTTGTGGGAACGCTTTGCCTCGTACAGTGCCGCGTCGGCATAGTGCTGCAAGGTGTCATAGTTGGAAGCGTCCTGCGGCCACCAGCTGATGCCAGCCGAGATATGGACATGACGGACCTGGTTGTCACCGACAAGAATGGTGGCGTTCTTGAAGGCTTCCCGCAGTTTGCTGATGTGCGCCATCACTTCCGCTTTGTCCTTCCCGTACAGGAAAGCGTTGAATTCATCCCCGGAGATGCGGCTGACCAGCGCGTTGGAGGAAAGATTCTTGATGAGGGTGGTCGCGGCCATCTTGATATAGGTGTCGCCACGCTCGTGCCCATAGCTGTCGTTGATCAGCTTCAGATTATCCAGGTCCATCATCAATAGTGCGCCGCAACCTATGCCGCGGCTGTTGTCCAAGAGCTCGGTAAGACGGACCAGGAACGCCTTGCGGTTGTACAATCCGGTCAACGCGTCGTGGTCCCGCTCGAATATCAGGATGCGGTTGTGAAGCAGGCGCTGGGTGACGTCCTCTGCCAGACCGAATCGCTTTCCATCCTCCTCGGCCAACCTGAGCTGCACATAGCGCTTCTTCCCGCCGCGTTCGATCTCGTAAATGGTTCCGTTGGAGTCCTCGCCTGCGCGGGGAAGCCCGGATATGGCCTGCAGCACCTTGCCGAAGTCCTGGAGGGAGTAATGGTCGATGTCGCCGGGATGGTCCAATGCGAAGAGCTCGAAGAAACCATCGGAAATGAACAAGGTCCGCTTGTGCTCGTCGATCTGGAACCCGGCAAGGTCCTCCGCCGCCATCCTGATGATGCGGGAGAATTTCCTGCCTGCATCAAGCATCTCCTTGTTCAGGCGCTCGATTTCTTCCGACAACTCGTCGACTTCCTTGATTCCCGTCTTCCCCAGGTCGACAAGGTTGCGGCCGCTCGCCGTCTTGAGCTGGCTTTCCAGCTGCGAGACAGGCCGCTTGATCCTGAAAGCGACCAGGATGCCGCCGACGATGCCGAAGACCATGACCGCCGCTGCCGCCAGCAGAAAAAGAATCTGGATTTGTCTGGCATAGGTGGTGATATAGCTGTTGGTGACGACCGCCCCGAGTACCCAATGGCTGTCAACATACGGGACGTTGGAATTGTAGATTTTCAGGGGAAGGGCCTGCATGTAGTAGGTGTCCGTGTCGATGTCGAGCATCGCATCCTGGTCGCCTTCCAGAAAAGCGTTTTGGGATTCCTTGTTGAAGGGCGCGGCATGGAGCAGCGGGCTCCAGTTGGTGGGGCCGATTCCGTAGACATGGCTGAATGTGTCTGGATGTTCCTTGCTTGCGAGGGCGAAGAAGTAGCTGCCATCCTCGTCGGTGTCTGTCAGCTCCTCGTAGGGAAGCAGTTCCTCCAGGTACCTCAGTGTCACGTCCATGCCCAGTACCCCGTAGACGGTTCCGTCATCCAGCCTGAGCGGTATCGAATAGGTGATCGCGTACCGGTCTTCGTCATGGAGGCGGTACGGGTCCCCCCAGTAGCCAAGTTCCTGCCAGGAAAGCTCCGGGTGCCGGACGGCAGTATTGTAGGTAGTGGCGAAGAAGTGGTAGTAGGGGACATGGTTGGTTGCGAAGCGGAAGCAGGAAGTCCAGTTCGCGTCCGTAGTGATGCCGGTACTCCTGATGACGGACGCCGGGGCGCGTTCGAGGAGCAGGTCTGTGTTCTTCTCCGAGTGGGAGGAGCGGGGGTCGAGGTCACGCAGGTAAATGCCCGGCTTGTCCTTGAGCCCGTCGTCCAGGGGTTCGGTGTTCAGGATCAGGAACGCCCCGGTGGTCTGGTTGACCCGCATCATTCCGATGAGCGGCTGGGCAAGGAGGGGAAGCAAATCATCCATTTTCCCGCCGGTATGGCTCAGGGACGCGACGGTGAATTCGCCGTCATCCACTTTCGCCTGGACGATCTCGTTGATTTCCTCTTGTGTCCTGTGGAGGTTCATCCAGTTGTTGACCATGATGGATTCCAGATAGTTCTTGCGGGCCTTCAGCTTGTTGTCGGTGATGTCCCTGGAATACTGGCTGACGCGCCGGGGAAGTCCGGTGGCATAGAAGATGCCGAGGATGACGCCGATTTGGGCGCAGACGAGAACCAAAACCGGAAGCAGGATTCTCCGGAAGATCGGGATGTTTTTCTGCTTGCTTGTGCGTTTCATATGAGCGCTTCGAGCTCCTGCAAGGTCTTCGCATACCAGGCATGGAAATGCTCGTCCGTGTCGAATCGGGCTACCGCGTCGCGCCTTGAGAGCCCGGATTTTTCCAGCTCCGCAATCCTATGCAGGTCGTCCACCGCTTCTCCCGAGAGACTCTCCTCAAGGATCTGGCGGATTTTCGTGCCGTTCTCCACCGGTTTCGGCGTGTACATCTCGTGCGTCAACGCCGTCTCCATCGAGACCTTGAGAGTCTCGAGGATGAGGGGCGTGGCCTGGACGTCGGGGAGTTCTTCCATCCGCATCGCACCTTTCGTAACCGGCATGTAGCCGACGCTCATGGCGAAGCGCATGTTCTGTTCCGGCTGGGTGAACCACTTGAGGAATTCCACAGAAGCCTGGATTTCGGCTTCGGAAGCCTTGGTGACCGCAATTCCGGCGCCTTGCTGGACAGCGACTGTCTGTCCGCCTCCAAATGCCGGGGCCTGGAAGACTTGGGTGGTGATGGGGTAGGTGGAGCCATCCTCCAAGGTAACCTTGCTTGGCGCGAATGCCACTCCGGAGGAAGAACCGACGTAGGCGATGATGTTCCCGGTCTTCATGTCGTCGCTACGGAAGCGGCCCATCGACGCGAAATAGCCATTGATGTAGGGCACATAGAAGTTGTCCCACAGCTTGCGGACGATGCGCTCGTCGAATGTCAGGTCGCAGGAGCCGTCAGGGTTCTGCCGGATGATCTCCATGCCCAACTGCATGGCGCCGATGATCAGGTAGTTCGCCATGGCGTCTCGGCCGAAGAAGGCCTTGCCGTCATCCGGCGTTTCTGTCAGGCCGTCCGTCCACTCGTAATAACGGCGTGCGACGTCCACAAGGCCCTCGATGGTGGAGAAGTCCGAGGTCTTCGCCCCCGTGGCGGTAGCGAACTTGGACCAGTCGGTTTC
Organism: uncultured Spirochaetaceae bacterium; assembly: GCA_900315435.1. Classification (GTDB taxonomy): domain Bacteria; phylum Spirochaetota; class Spirochaetia; order Sphaerochaetales; family Sphaerochaetaceae; genus RUG023. Next base: position 878 of record OMYY01000076.1, on the reverse strand, counting down.
GTCCAGGACCATGACTTCCGTTGCTTTCACAATGGGAAACACCTTTAGCTCGCCGGGTTTGCCAATCGCGCCTTCGGAGATATAGCCTTCGATGTAGGATTGCTTTTCCTCCTCGGTGAGATAGGGAGAAAGGTCCACGATGTCGCCCATCGCATCCATGGTCCGGGCAATGTCCGGATAGGTGGCGAACATGTTCGGGATTTCCGAGGAACCGACTTTCTTTTGGGCGGAAGCGATCAGGGCGTCTTGAAGGTCATTCAGGGACCCAGGACTGGAGACCTCGACCTGGATGCCGAGTTTCCGTCCTTTTCCTTCGTTGAAAGTACGTACCAGATCGTTGAAGCTGTCGAGTTGTTTGCCGCTGTAATAGGTCCAGAGAGAAAGAGAGACGGGGTGCGTCGCGTCAAACAGGACTGCCTGGCGCTCGCCCTTGCATCCCCCAGACATTGCAATCAACGCGCACGCAAGGAACATGCCTGCCATCAAATGTTTCTTCATGGTCTTGCCACCAACCCGATATGGTTGTGGATAATGATACGAAAATGCAAGGGGTGGGTTGCGGATGCCGTGGAGTTGCCTTGAGGGAAACATGGTCAAATCCTTGAACCCTCTTGCGCGGACAATCCAAGGTGTGCTACAAAAAGAGCGTCGCTCGCAAGGCGCAATGCGGGAGTGGCTCAGTGGTAGAGCTCCACCTTGCCAAGGTGGTTGTCGCGGGTTCGATCCCCGTCTCCCGCTCACGGCAACTTGATTCCAAAAGGAGTCAGGTTGCTTTTTTTTAGGTTCAAATCAGAATTTTGTGGGATAGCCAGTTTTGAGTTGGCTTGCGGGAGTTCTCGTAGATCTTGTAGAAGAAGTACTGGGTGTCCCTGAAACCG
>OMYY01000054.1 GCA_900315435.1 uncultured Spirochaetaceae bacterium | reverse complement strand
GGAGATCGCTATCTCCAGTTCTCTTTTTAGATCCTTTTCCTTTACCATGAAAAAACCCTCCAAGTTGGTTTTTGGTCCAACTTGAAGGGTTCACTACACAGGGGGCTTCCTTTTTTTGTTTCTTTTGGACTGAAGGAGTGGTAAGGTATTAATTGTTAGCTATCTAATATTAGGATACTAACAATGGGAGCCTCGATGACCAATCTGGATTTGCTCACCCTTTACTGGAACGGAACCCACCTGCTCAGGCGGGCCAATCCCTTTCATGGACAAATGCGCATCCTTTCTCTCCTCAGGGAGCGGGGAACCGTGACGCAACGCTTGCTTGCCGATCTGCTCGACCGGCGTCCCGCAACGCTCAGCGTCCAGCTGGATGACATGGAAAAGCTTGGATATGTGAAGCGCGTCAAGCGAAGCGACGATAAGAGAAATATTGATGTTTCTTTGACGGATGATGGCTTGAAAGCCGCTCATAAGGCAGACATTGAGCGTAAGAAGATTGCAGAAAGCCATTTTTCCATCTTGACGGAGGAAGAGCGGGACGTTTTTGCCAAGTTGCTTCTGAAGCTTGAGCGTGCATGGGAGAACATGGAATGAAACTCATCGCCTCATACGTGAAGAGGCATCTTGTGATGTTCCTTGTCTCAATGGGCTTCCTTTGTCTGGAATGTATGGCGACGCTCCTGCTTCCTTCCTATATGGCTCTGATCGTCGATAAGGGCGTCAAGCAGGCGGATACCGTGCTGATTCTCCATTATGGCATGATGATGCTGGTGATTACCTTGATAGGTGCCGGTGGAGCGGCGATGCGGAACGTTTTCGCCTGTATCGTCAGCCAGACAGTGGCGAAAGAGATGCGGCTTGACCTTTACCGCAAGATATCCTCGCTTCCCTTGGAAAATATCGACCAGCTTTCCACCGGCAGCTTGATCACCCGGATCACCAATGACGTGACCAAGGTCCAGGAGTTCGTTTCCGGCTGTATGCGCATCATGTTCAAGGCTCCGGTCACTTGCATTGGCGCCATTTGCCTGATCGTCCTCGAGACTCCCGCCCAGATACCGATGATGCTGGTGGTGCTTGCTTTTTCCTTTCTCTGGATTGCGCTGAACACGATTCAGGGATATCCCAGGTTCGGAAACCTGCAGGAGAAGCTCGACACGCTCAACACGACGAGCCGCCAATTCCTTTCCAATATCCGGGTGGTGAAGGCTTTTTGCGCCGAGAAGCGGGAGGAAGCACGGTTTGACACTGCTTCGGAAGCGTATGCGGTGGCAGGAACAAGCGCAAACAGGGTCAACGCCGTCTATGGCCCGCTGATCAACCTGTCGGTCAATTTCGGAATCGTATTCCTGCTGTGGAGAGGCTCTTTCACCTCCGACGGACATATCGGATTGTTGATGGCATCAGTCAACTATATGGTACAAGTATTGCTTGCCTTGTCGATGGTCAGCAATATCATGAACCGGACGGTACGAGCGTTGGCAAGTTCCGCACGAATCCGAGAGGTGCTGGATACCAAACCTGCCCAGAAAGAAGAGGACAATCCCAAAGTTTTCGCACTTTCCGGTGCTTTGGCATGCAAGGATGTCTCTTTCTCCTATGCGGGAGCCTCCAACCGCGCTTTACGTCATGTCTCATTTTCCATTCCCAGAGGGACGACCCTTGGCATCATCGGCCCCACGGGAAGTGGAAAAAGCACCCTCGTCAATCTGGTGCCTCGTCTCTACGATGCGAGCGAGGGGGTGGTGTCTGTCGATGGTGTGGATGTGAAGGAACTGAGCATTTCCTCTCTGCGCCAACAGGTTTCCGTCGTCATGCAGAAGGTGACGCTCTTTACCGGCACCATCAGGGAGAACCTCCTGTGGGGCAACGAGACCGCCAGTGACGAGGAGGTGGATGACGCCTGCCATATCGCCTGTGCCGATGAGTTCATCAACAGAATGCCAAATGGATATGGAACGCTTCTTGGACAGGGAGGTGTCAACCTTTCCGGCGGCCAGAAACAACGACTTTCCATCGCCCGCGCCCTGTTGCGGAAACCCTCGATTTTGGTACTGGATGATGTGACCAGCGCCCTTGACGCCCAGACCGAGGCGACGGTCCTTGCAAGACTGCGCGAGGCTTTGGCATCGACGAGTGTGCTGCTGGTCACCCAGCGAATCTCGACTGCCATGAAGGCGGACAAGATTCTGGTATTGGACAATGGAGAGGTACATGGCTTTGGTACCCATGAGCACCTGATGCAGGACTGCGCCACCTATCAGGAAATTTGGAAGTCCCAGATTGAAGGAGGGTATCATGGCTGATGTGGTCATCGTGCCCCAGAGGACCAATCCTGCGGGTATGAGCAAGTCTCCGGTGGTGAAGCCGAAGGATATGAAGGGAACGCTCCATCGCCTCTGGTCCATGACCAGGAACCATCGCAAGGAGTTGGGAATCATCCTTGTGCTCTCGGCATTGTCCTCGGCGGGGGCCATCGTGTCCCCTCTTGTCATTGGATGGGTGGTGACGGCGATAGACCGGAAATCCCCTGTGTTTGGAGTCTTGTCCCTGTTGGCTGCCCTGTACGTAGGAGAATGGCTTGTCACTTTCCTCCAACAGTTCCTTATGGCCTCGACCGGTCAAAAAATCATCAATCAGATCCGTACCACCCTCTTTCACGCGATGGAACGTCTGCCGGTGGCTTTCTTTGACTGCCACCAGCATGGGGAGTTGATGAGCAGGTTGACCAACGACGTTGATACAATCAGCCAGACCATCAGCGACTCTCTTACCCTGCTTTTGACGTATTCGTTCACCATTCTCGGCGTACTTGCCTGCATGGTCGCGCTGAGTCCCCTGCTCACTTCGATTGCCCTTGTTGGAGTCTTTTTGGTACTGCTTGTGACGAGGATCATCACCCGGCGTACCGGAAAGCTGTTCAAAAACCAGCAGCATATGCTTGGTTTGCTCAATGGACAGGTGGAGGAGAGTGTTTCCGGTCTTCAGGTGGTCAAGGCTTTCGGAAGGGAGAAGCAGATGGTGAAGGACTTCACGGACCGGAACGAACAGCTCTGCCGGACCGCCATCACCGCCAATATCTGGTCAGGGTTTCTGATGCCATTTACCGGCATCATCAACAACCTCAGCTATCTGTTGTTGGCCACGGCGAGTGGATTGTTGGCGGTACAGGGCATCATTACCATTGGCCTGATCACCACCTTCCTTCTCTATTCACGCCAACTGGCAAAGCCATTCGTACAGATCGCCAACATCTACAACACCTTCCAGACCGCCGTCGCAGGTGCCGAACGTGTCTTCGAAATCATGGACGAGAAACCGGAACCGGAGGATAGAAACGGGGCGCTTCCCATCACCGTTCCCAAGGGAGATATCACGTTCGAGCATGTCATCTTCGGCTATCGGAAAGACCGGCCGGTCCTGAAGGATGTTTCTCTGTCTGTTCCATCAGGGACCCGGGTGGCCATCGTCGGTCCAACCGGTAGCGGGAAGACCACCATCATCAGCCTGCTTTCCAGGTTCTACGATGTGGACAGTGGAAAGATCCTGCTCGATGGACACGATATCAGGGAGTACCGGATGCATGACCTGCGCTCTGTGTATGGCACGGTTCTCCAGGATACCGCGCTTTTCTCCGATACGGTGAAGGCCAATATCGCCTATGGGACGGGGAAGGGGACAGCAAGCGCCATCGGGCGGGCAGCCAAGGTAGCCGGAGCGGACTCCTTCATCGAGCGCTTGCCACAAAAATACGACACCGTGCTCGCCCAAGGCGGCATGGAACTCAGCCAAGGGGAGCGACAATTGCTCACCATAGCCCGGGCGGTACTGGCAGACGCTCCGATTATGGTTTTGGACGAAGCCACCAGTTCGGTCGATACGGTCACCGAACAGCACATCCGCCGGGCCATGCTTCAGATGACCAAGGGACGTACCTCGTTCATCATCGCCCATCGGCTTTCCACCATCAGGGATTCCGACCTGATCATCTATCTTGAGGACGGAAAGATCCTGGAGCAGGGGACGCACGAGGAGTTGATGGCGCTGCATGGGCGCTATGAGCACTTGTACCGGCTGCAGACAGGGTTGGAGGAGGTTTGAGCGAACATCGTCTCCTATGTGGGGAAATGTCTGTGGTATGATGGAGGGGAAAACCGCATACAAGGAGGTTTTGGTGGAAAAACGATTTCGAAACCGCCTGCTTGGGAAAATCATTTTTTTCCTCTTTGCCTTCTTTCTCGCGTTCAGCGGCCAACTGGTGATCAGTGGGATGCAGGAAACCCTTGTCATCCAGCCGGAAAACCTGCGCATCCAGAATATCCAGGCAATCAGCCGGTTTCTGGATTTCTTCGAGGAAAGTCTGTCTCATCTTGCTGATTTCCGATGGGAGTACGGAGATGCCGCCGTTCTCGCGGAGACAATCGATAGGGACCAAGTGGAAGCGCAGCGTCTTGTCGACGCCATCGACCTTGATCTTTCCCGACAGGGGGAGGCCCAATATCTGTACGGAAACGCGATGAGGACGACCTTTGCCACCTTCTGCCGGTTCGAGACGATGCTCTGTACCTACATTCATGCCAACAATAGTGTCGCGGCATCGAATCTCTACTATGGAAAAATAGTAAGTTGCGGGAACTATATCCGGAAATATACCCAGCAGTTGCTCGAGAGGGCAATTTCGGACAACCAGGATGAGTTTGTCACTCTGATGGCACTGAACAGCCAACTCAAGAACTTGCAGAATTTGATGCTCTGCTTCTGTCTTTTGCTCGCATTCCTGATGGTTGTCTCGATTGTTCGTCTGCTTTTGTTTTTCCGTACCCTCTCTTTGCAATCCCGCTCAATCAGCAAGGGAGATTTCTCCATTGCCGACCTACCTCAGATTGGGGACGACGAAATCAGTGGACTTTCTGCGGTGTTCAACACCATGAAGCACTCGATGAAGCAGCAGGTGCGGCTGCTTGAGGAAAAAAACCGGATTGAAAGGAACCTGTACCGCAAGGAGAACGAAGCGCTCGGGTTGCAAAACATGCTGGAACAGGCGAGGCTCCAGCAATTCCGGAGCCAAATCAATCCCCATTTTCTCTTCAACACACTGAACATCATCAAGATCAGCGCGGAGGATGAAGGTGCTCCAAAGGCGTCGAAGATGCTTTCTTCCTTGGGACGGATCTACAGCTACGCGATGGGGAGCAACGCCCAGATGGTTCCCCTTTCCCAAGAACTGCAGGTGGTTCAGGCCCTTTTTTCCCTCTACAAAGAACGCTTCGGGGACCGGGTCTCCTTGGTTTGGAGAGCCGGCGAGGATATTGTGGTCAGCGAGGTGTTCGTCCCCTCCTTCATTCTCCAGCCGTTGGCTGAGAACGCCTTCCGCCATGGAATCGCGCCAAAGGATGAAGGGGGAACGGTTTCCATCACCATCAGCAAGACAAAGCCAGAGAAAGACATGCTTCGCATCATCGTGAGCGACGACGGGGTGGGAATGGAGGAGAGCGAATTGCAGCTGGTCAGGGAAAAACTGGGGCGGGAATACTTGGCGGATGAGCATATCGGCATCTACAATGTCGCTGCACGGTTGCAATTGCTGGATAAGCGAAGTAGTTTCGAGATGTTCTCGATCAAAAACCAAGGGACGCAGGTGGTGATGACGCTTCCGTACCGGGAGGATGCGAATGCTGAAAATCCTGATAGCTGACGACGAGTTTCCCGAACTTGGTTTCCTGCACGATATTGTAGCCCGTCATTTTCAGGGGAATGCGGAAATCAGGTGCGTGCAGAACGGACGGGAGGCTGTGGATACCGCGTTGCTCTGGAATGCCGACATCGCGTTGCTAGACATCGAGATGCCGGTAATGAAGGGCATCGAGGCGGCCAAGCGGATTCTAGGGAAAAACCCGCTGACCCGCATCATTTTCATCACGGCCTATCCGCTCTTTACCTATGCCCACGAGGCGGTCCGCATGGGTGCGAGCGACTATATCCTCAAGCCTGTCGATACCGATGGTGTTATTGCCGCCGTGGAGAAGGCCTCGAAGCGGATTGAGCTCCAGCGGCAACTGGAAGGAGCGTCGGCGGGGTCGAATCCGTCCAGTGACGATGACGAGGGAACCGACAAAGCTTCGCAACTGATCGCCAAAATCCAGCAGTATATCCGCCACAACTATGCCTTGTACACGTTGTCCCTCGACTCAGTCAGTAGCATTCTGGGAATGAACGCCTCCTACCTTTCCTCCCTGTTCAAGAAATGCACAGGCGTGAACTTCATCGACTATGTGACCGACCAGCGGATTTCCGCCGCGAAGGTCCTGCTCGACGATCCGCTTCGATCGACGGCGGAAATCGCCAGCATGATCGGCTACGAGAGTGCCAGCTATTTCACCCGGGCGTTCAAGAAACGGACAGGTATGACCCCGACCGAGTATCGGAAGGGGCGTCCGCAGGAGGGCGGCACGGCATGAGACGATTGGCATTCCTGTCTGGGCTTCTGGTTTTTCTGCTCGCGGGGTGTTCCCGTTCCCTAGCGAAGGAAGAAAGTCCCTTGCTGATTCTCCGCTATGCGGACAACCAGCCGATCGATTACCCGACTACCACCGCGGCACGCTACTTCTCCGCCTTGGTCAGCGACAGGACGGAAGGCAAGATCCAGATCCGCGTGTTCGGAGGGGGAGAACTTGGCGAGGAACTTGAGGTGTTGGACCAGGTTGCCTATGGCGGCATCGATTTTTCCCGGTTCTCGCTTGGAACGTTCAGCAAGTTCCAGCCGCAGACAAAGGTGCTTCAGCTTCCTTATCTGTACAGGGACTCGGCCCATATGTGGCGGGTGCTTGATGGCCCGATTGGAGAAGCATTCCTTGCAAGCATGCAGAGATATGGTGCAGTAGGTCTTTGTTGGTTTGATGCGGGCGCGAGGAGCTTCTACACCACCGAGCCAGTCAACCGTCTGGAAGACCTGCAAGGGAAGGTGATTCGGGTGCAGGAGAGCGATTTGATGAGCGAGATGATTCGTCTGCTAGGCGCCCGTTCTGTCCAGATTCCCTACGGCTCCGTCTATTCGGCGCTCCAGACCCACAAGATCGATGGTGCGGAGAACAATATTCCCAGCTATCAGTTCACCGGACACTATGAGGCTGCTCCCTACCTGTTCCTCGACGAGCACTTCCGTCTTCCCGAGGTGGTGCTGATGAGCTTCGCGGCGAAGGGGAAGATCGCCATGGTGGAACCTTCCTTCGTGGGGGTGGTCATGCAATGCGCGAAAGAGGCGAGCCTGTATGAGCGCGAGCTTTGGCGAAAAGCGGAACTGGAGTGCGAGGAGAAACTCAAGGCATCCGGCTGTACCATTACCTATCCGGAACAGGCGGAAATCGCCCGGTGGAGAGAGGCGATGCGGGGCATCTACGACCAGTTTGCCGGAGAGGATGCCGAAATCATCAGACAAATCCAGAGCCAATAAGCAACATTTTCACTCTTTTTGGATGTATTGTACTATCTTTTGTATTTCCGTGATTTCAGCTTGTTTCCTTCTATAGTGCAATTGCTTGGTCGGAATTGCACGACCCTTTTCGTAAGGAGGAAAAGCATGAAAAAACGTATTCTTTCTGTATTGGCGCTCGCGCTGTCCCTTCCTTTGTTCGCTGGTGGAACGCAGGAAACCAACGCTCCCGCAGCAAAGGCTGGAACTGGTGACGTGACCAAAGACCCGCACGTGACCCTCGTCTACGCGGAGGTCAACCCGCTCGACACGATTGTCGGAAAGACCGCTTCCTACTTCAAGGAGCAGGTCGAGTCCCTTTCCGGTGGTTCCATCACCATCGACATTCAGGCCTCCGGTGTCCTTGGCAGCGAGAACGATGTCCTCGATTCCATGGTTGGCGGAGGTACCACGATAGACATGAGCCGTATTTCCGCCTTCGCTTTGACCAGTTATGGCGCGAAGAAGTCCAAGTTGCTCTCCATTCCGTTCACGTTCTCCAGCCGCAAGCACTTCTGGGCTTTCGCCAACAGCGAGCTTGCTCCCGAATTCCTCAACGAGCCCCAGGAACTGGGTCTGCCGTTGCGGGGTATCTTCTATGGCGAGGAGGGTTTCCGCCATTTCTTCACCGTCAAGAAGATTTCCGGTATCAACGACCTGAAGGGAATGAAGCTCCGCGTGTCCAACGACCCGGTCATGAACGGAATGGTCAAGGGACTTGGCGCTTCTCCGACTGTCGTTTCCTTCGGCGAGCTGTATTCCGCTCTGCAGACAGGTGTGGTCGACGGTGCCGAGCAGCCGATCGCCAACTACAAGTCCAACGCTTTCCCCGAAGTCGCTCCCTGCATGATTCTTGATGGCCACACGCTTGGCGCCATTCAGGTCGTCATCTGCGACAACGCTTGGAAAAAGCTGACCGCTGCCCAGCAACAGGTGTTGTTGGATGCGGGAAAGAAGGCCCAGGCCTACAACGCTGAAATCAGCGAGAGCGCCGAGAACAAGGTGCTTGACGAGCTGAAGGCGAGCGGTGTGACGATTGTCGAGGTCTCCGACAAGACTCCGTGGGAGAAGGCTTGCGCTTCCGTCATTCAGGAGAACACCAAGGACCAGGCCGCCTTGTATCAGAAGATCAAGGACCTGAAGTAACCTTCGCCATGAGGGGAGGTGGCCCATGCCATCTCCCTTCGTCTCTGTCTGTATCCTGACGGCATGGATTCCATGCCGGTTTTGGAGGATGATATGCCGAAATTCTTTACCACTCTGGAAAAGGCGAAACCCTTCTATGATGTTACCTACAAAGTGGTGCTCGTTCTATGCAAATTGCTCCTGATTGCCGATATCCTGATCACCTCGTATGCGGTAGCGGGGCGTTTGTTCAACAAGTATGTTCCATTCCTGACTGATCCCGCCTGGTCCGAGGAAGTCGTGCTGACTTGCATGTCCTACATGGCCGTCCTCTCGGCAGCGCTCGCAATCAGGCAGAATGCCCACATCCGCATGACCGCGTTCGACCGTAACCTTTCCCCGCTGGCCATCGCGATTCTCGACTTGATTGCCGATATCGGCGTGATTGCCCTAGGCTTTGTCATGCTGTTTGTCGGCTGGCGCTATGCGACCACGCTCGGAGGGCGTGGATTCTATGTCTCCATGCCGTGGCTTTCCCGCTTCTGGATGTATTTTCCGGTACCCCTTGCGGGACTGGCGATGATCATTTTCGAGCTGGAGACGATCTTCAACCATATCAAGCGGTTGTACGAACTGAAAACCGCGAAGAGAGGTGCGTGACATGCCAGTCAATACGCTTGCGATCATCATACTGCTGGGATCATTCTTCGCGATGGTCTTCCTGCGTTTTCCCATCGCATATGCTGTCGGGATTTCCTCCGTGCTTTGCATGCTTAACCTAGGTGCGAACCTGAATGACGTATGTCGTCTCATGGTCAAGGGAATCAGCTCCTTCAGCTTGATGGCGGTCCCCTTCTTCATCACGATGGGCGTGCTGATGGGTACCGGCGGCATCAGCGAGAAGTTGATCGACCTTTCCGATTCCTGCGTCGGATGGATGAGGGGAGGTCTTGCCATGGTCAACATCGTCGCCTCCTACTTCTTCGGCGGCATTTCCGGTTCCGCTTCCGCAGACACGGCTTCGCTCGGTTCGATTCTGATTCCGATGATGGTGGACCAGGGATACGACGCAGACTTCTCCACCGCGGTCACGATCACCAGTTCCTGCGAGGGTCTGCTTGTTCCTCCGAGCCACAACATGGTCATCTACGCGACGACCGCCGGAGGCGTCTCGGTCGGCAGCTTGTTCCTTGCCGGCTATCTGCCTGGCGCCGTGCTTGCCATTTCCCTGATGGTCGGCGCCTACATCATCTCGGTGAAACGTTCGTATCCGAAGGGAGAGCCCTTCAACTTGAAGACGTTCTTCAAGCAGTTTCTCCGCTCTTTCTGGGCTCTCGCTGCCGTCATCATCGTCGTGATTGGAGTCGTCGCCGGTTTCTTCACGGCCACTGAATCCGCTGCAATCGCGGTCATCTATTCGCTGATTGTCTCGGTCTTCATCTATAAGGGTTTGGATTGGAAAGGGGTCTGGAAGGTACTGGACAACTGCGTGAGCACCCTCTCCATCGTGCTGATCCTTATCGCGACCAGCGCGGTATTCGGGAACTGCCTCACGATGCTCCACATTCCCGATCTGGCGGCGAAGGCGATTACCTCCATTTCGACCAACAAATATGTGGTCATCATGTTGCTCAACATCATCCTGCTGTTGCTTGGCTGCATCATGGATATGGCGCCAATCATTCTGATTGCCACTCCCATCCTGCTTCCGGTCGCCATGAACGTTTGTGGTCTCGACCCGATCCAATTCGGAATCATGATGGTGCTCAACTGCGGTATCGGCCTGCTGACTCCTCCGGTTGGCGCGGTGCTCTTCATCGGTTCCGCCGTCGGGAAAACCCCGATCGAGAAGGTAGTGAAAGCAACCTTGCCGTTCTATCTCTGCATGATTGTCGCTCTGCTGTTGGTATCCTATATACCGGCGATTTCACTGATCCTGCCGATGAAGCTTGCCGGATACGTTCCCTTCCATCTGTAAGATGCCTGTTGCCCTTATGGGTGGCAAGCATAAAGAAAGGGCTGTGATCAAAGTTCGTTGGTCACAGCCCTTGTTCGGTCTTTCTGGAGGAAGTGTTATTTCTTCAGGGTGATGATCCTCTCCCAGGGGACGTCGGTCCTGCCGAAGTGGCCATAGTTGTCGCTGGACTGGTAGATGGGTCTCAACAGGTCGAGTTCCTGAATGATTCCACCAGGGGTCAGGTCGAAGTTCTTCCGGACGATATCCTCGAGCTCCTGGTCACTGACCACGCCGGTACCGAAGGAATCGACGAAGATGGAGATTGGATCGGGGACGCCGATGGCATAGCTGAACTGGATTTCGCATTTCGAGCAGAGCTTGTTGGCCACCAGGTTCTTGGCGACGTAACGGGCCATGTAGGCGGCACTGCGGTCGACCTTCGACGGATCCTTGCCACTGAAAGCCCCACCGCCGTGACGACCCATGCCTCCGTAGGTATCCACAATGATTTTCCTGCCGGTCACGCCAGTATCGCCAGCGGGGCCTCCGATGACAAAGCGGCCGGTCGGGTTGATGTAGTACTTGGTGTCCTTGGTCAGCATTCCCGTCGGCTCAAGCACCGGCTTGACCACCTCGTCCATCAGGAAGTCGTGGATCTGCTCTTCCGTAGCTTCCGGCTTGTGCTGGTGGCTGATGACGATACTGTCGATGGCTACGGGTTTGCCATCCTTGTAGATGACGGAAACCTGGCTCTTTGAATCAGGCCTGAGGAATGGTGCCTTTCCATTCTTGCGTAGCTCGGTTGCTTTGCGGAGCAACGCGTGGGAGTACATGACCGGGGCAGGCATGTACTCGGGCGTCTCGTCACAGGCGAACCCGAACATCATCCCTTGGTCTCCAGCTCCCTGTTTCCCGCTCTTGCTGGTGGCTGCATTGACACCAAGCGCGATGTCGGGACTCTGTTTCTTGATCAGGTTGATGATGGTGAGACTTGCGGCGTCAAAACCGCACAGCGGCTCGGTATAGCCGATACCTGCGACCACTCCGCGGACGATGGAGTCCACGTCAAGAACCGCTTTGGTCGTGATCTCTCCGCCAACAACCACCGTATTGGTTGTGGCGAAAACCTCGCATGCGACATGAGAGTTCTTGTCGGCTTTGAGACATGCGTCCAGAATCGCGTCGGCAATCTGGTCGCACACCTTGTCAGGATGTCCTTCGCTTACCGATTCGGAAGTGAAGATATGAAGACCCTTTGTGAGCATGAAACCCTTCCTTTAGGCAGAAGAGGGTAGAAGATACAGAACAGTTCTCCCCTTTTAGCCATGTTGTTTATTGACGCCTGCAAGCCGGGAGGCAAATCAGCGTCGCATCGCATATAGTACACGCTCTTGGGTAAAGGTGCAAGCAACCTCTTGCAGGTAAACAAATAACTAGACACACCTCGCTAAGTGTCTAAAAGTTAGGAAATAAAATTAAAGTGATTCACTCAATGTTATTGCCATGACACAATCACTTCGGATAACATGATAACTCCTTTTAAAATAATGAGTTGATAATGTCTGGCAGAGAAGAAATCTGCTTAACGGATGCTAAGTTTGTATATAAGTTATATAAATTTTCAACACATTTGATATTGCATATTTAAGAAATACATGATAGGTTCTTTAGTACCATCACAAAGGAGGGATACTGCCATGAAACAGCAAGATACTTCTTCAACTGCTCAGAACAAGTCTTTCCTTCGTCGTCTGTTCGAGGAAGTGGCGAGAGCCTTTTCCGACCTGACGAATGGTAACTAGGGGGAGTTGCTTGCAGGGCAAGGGGCCGGTTTCCGGTCCCTTTTTGTTTCAAATCAGAATTTTGTGGGATAGCCAGTTTTATGAGTGCTCGAGGAACATTGTTCGCGTTCGGGGCGACAAACTTCTCCAAGTTCCCACAGGCCGGCAGTCTGAACGGCGCCATCCGGATTTGGCGCAAGAATCGATGTCCGTACAGGAAATGGGCGTTCTTTGCCACAAGCGCACAGCTGTGGTATCCTTGAGGCATGCAGGGCACCGAACAGAAGATCACGACATCATACAGCTCCTTCGAGACAATCCGGAAGGAAGGATACCTGTACGTGGACAAGACCGCGTATCTGTATCGCCTCGTGACGGGGTCGGACATGTATTTCCTCTCCCGTCCCCGAAGGTTCGGAAAGACGCTGACGGTCTCCACGCTTGAGGCGGTCTTCCAGGGCAGGAGGGAGCTGTTCAAAGGGCTTGCCATCGATGCTCTGGACTACGACTGGAAGGCCTACCCTATCATCCACATCGACTTCGGAGACTGCGGGAAAAGCACTCCCGAGGGGCTGGACGGGTGGCTGAAGGACCGGCTTGAGGAAATTGCCGACGCGTATGGGGCCGGGCCGCTGGACAAGACCAAGACGAGCGACGACCTGTTCGCGAAGCTCATCCTGCTGCTTTCCAAGAAAGACAAGGTCGTGGTCCTGATCGACGAGTACGACAAGGTGCTGTCGGACAACGTCTTCTCCCCCGAGGTAGAGAAGTTGCGGCAGGTGCTGGGGAACTTCTACCAGGTGATCAAGACGA
>OMYY01000057.1 GCA_900315435.1 uncultured Spirochaetaceae bacterium | reverse complement strand
CCGTCACCAGTAGGATTATGCAGTAAGGAATGCGACCGCTCGCTCCGCATCGCGACCGTTCTGCTCCGCCGAACCGACCGTTACGCTACGCAATATGCACTTGGTGGCAGAAAACCATACCGCCTCATTGGACATGCCAAATGCATGGTTCATGCGCATTTCTGTAGCAAAGCCCTCTCTTATCACCGTTACTGCATGGGATCATCCGGTTGGGAGGAATCAATGGAGGCGCAAATAGAAACGCCGTGGCCGATTGCCCTTCTCTTGCCGTCCAGGTCTCCGGGCTTTGCCTTTGCCCTCATCCACGACAGAGCAGGATCAGCCAGGTGCAGGATGTTGTAACGGGTGACAATCGTCGGACAGCAGTAAGCCCCCGCCGATGCCATCATCCTCACCGCCCCAGCATCCGATTGGGCATGTTCGATAATTCGACCCCAGCACGGATGGTATTCTTCGCTCTCTCTAGAGTGGTACAGTGCGCTCCTCTACCCTGTCAGCTTCCTCGCAAGCTACCCGCATTTGTTCCTCAGGCAATTGAACGGCATAAAGTCTGGAGCCTTTCCCCATCTCACCAAGAGCGATGAACGTGATAACGCCGGCTCCGTGTCCTTCTGTAATTGCAATAGCTTGATGGATGAAGGCATTGAAACGAGTGAGCGGAAGGAAGAGTATACCACGTTGAAAATCCCATACCGAGCTTGCCGGACGACTCGCTGGTGTCAACGAGGAGTTGTAGCCGGTGAAAGATATTCGTTATTGGGGCGCTAAGGTTCTTTCACCGGAACAGGCTGTTGAGAAGCGGCCAGAGCCAAAGCACTTTCTCAAAGAGCGCTTGCAGTATGAGCAGGCTGAAAGCAAAAGAAACAGGAGCAGAAAATACCACAGCACCAAAAGCAGGATATGGAATCCTAACAGGCACTTGCCGTTTTCTTATTTCCCGAAGAGATCGCTATGACTGCCGGTTCTGGTAAGTGTCAACACAAGCAGATCATTCTCGATCCGATAGATGAGCAGCCAGTCCGGCTGTATATGACATTCACGGTGTCCTACCCAATTTCCAGTCAAGGCATGATCTTTGTTCTTCTCTGGAAGCCGTTCGCCGTTTGCCAACTTGCGGATGACGTTATCGAGGAGGTCGATCTCCAAGCGGCGCTTCATCGCCAATGTATAGTCTTTCTTGAACTGGTTAGTCCAAACGATGTCTAAGTGCTTGCTCATTCCTTTAACGCCCTCAACGCTTCTTCGACATCGGAGTAGCGCTTTACAGACGGATCACGGGCAATACGCTCTGCTTCCAACATCGCCGCCATTGTCTCCTTGTTCGGCTGTTCCATGCGAACATCAAAAGGAAAACCGCCGACACGGAGCGACTGACGAAGAAAGACATTGATAGCGGTGGTCAGGTTGACACCCAATTCGCCATACAGAGCTTCGCACTGCTTTTTGATATCACTGTCCATACGGACGCTGAAATTCGTAGTGGTAGCCATATTGTCAACTCCTTTCATTGCTATTGCACTTATATTATATGCAGTTTGCAATGCAAAATCAATGCAACAGACGAAGAATTTACGAAAGGGCACATGTTTCTTGAGGAGGGCTTGCCTATGAACTTATTTGAAGCAGTAAACAGAATGTGACCACCCGACAGGCGGCAGAGCTATAGGGTATTCGTATGGGTCGCACTGGAATGGCAGTCCGCCCATTGCATGATGACAGAAACCCAAGCAAGAAAGTGGACAAGCGTTTCCATTTTTTGCCTGTCAAGCTGACGAAGATGATGTCTATTTCGTTTCCAGACTGTTTGCATTGTCGAGCAAAGGAGCTGCCATGAAGTTGACTGCCAAGTTCGACATTGATTATGACCTCAAGCAGAAACCATCAATCAAGCCAAAGATCAGAGAACCCACACCGGAGCAGATGTTCAAACAAGAGGAGAATCATTCCTACAAGGTACTGGCTGATTACTTTCATTAACTCAAAGCGTGGAAGCCCTGCGAAAGGGAAGCTATATCGAGTACCTGCTTGATATTCTCGTGTATGGCACTCCTGAAGAAAAGAAAGCTCTGATTGCCGAGCAGAGAACGGAGGTGATGAAACTTGAGCAGCGATTTGCAGAACCTACAACCGACTGCGACCACGGAAGAAGCCTGGACTTGCGCGATAACGGCGCTGTCAAAAACAGCATACAAAACTGTTTGATTGAATTTCTGAATTGAAAATAGTTTGTGAGACTTTTCCATTTTTATCTTGACGGAACTCTCCCGGAGGTCAGAGTACAAAGCGCACAAATACGTTCTCTCGCTCACATGCTTCTGGCCATTGCCCTGTCCCTCCCTGTTATTTAATCAGCTTGTAAGCATCTTTCAATGCGCCGTCATACCCTTTCAGAATCTTGGTTGCCTCTTCCTCTGTGTTTTTCGAAGTAGCTATGCAATTTGGCAATCGCAGTCATCGAGTTGGCATCGTCAGCCATGCTGTTGATAGCAACATTGATTTTGGTGATAACCTCTGAACCAGCCCCTTTCGGAACAAAGACAGCAGGGGCTGTCAGGTTGACCTATCTTTGTGGCTAAGAAAACAGGCTTATATCCCACAAACAAGAAGACCGGCCCCATCTCTGGAACCGGTCCCGGGAATTCATCTGAGGAGGTCTCAGATCACATCATGCCGCCCATGCCGCCCTCGCCCTGCGGAGCCGGATTGGCTGCCGGAGGAGTCGGGATATCGGTAACGGCGCACTCGGTCGTCAGGATCAGGCTGGCGATGGAGGCAGCGTTCTGCAGAGCGCTGCGGGTAACCTTCACAGGATCCACAATACCGCTCTTGACCATATCGCACCACACCATCTTCTCAGCATCGTATCCGACGCCCTTCTTCTCGTTCTTGCACTTGTCGGCGATGATCGAGCCATCGACACCGGCGTTCTCAGCAATCTGTCTGATCGGCTCTTCCAGAGCACGGCGGACAATCTTGTAACCGGTCTTTTCCTCGTCAGTGCAGGAGCTCAGGTCTGTCGACTCCAGCGCCTTGGCGGCCTGGCAGAGCGCGACACCACCGCCGGGGATGACACCCTCTTCGATAGCGGCGCGGGTAGCGCTCAAAGCGTCCTCGACTCTGTGCTTCTTCTCTTTCAGCTCGACCTCGGTCGCGGCGCCAACGTTCATGACGGCAACGCCACCAGCCAGCTTGGCAAGTCTCTCCTGAAGCTTCTCGCGGTCGTAATCGCTGGTCGTATCGCCAATCTGCTTCTTGATCTGGGCGATTCTATCCTTGATGTCCTCGCTCTTGCCGGCTCCGTTGATGATCGTGGTGTTCTCTTTCTCGACCTTCACGGACTTCGCTCTGCCAAGCTGGGCAAGATCGGTGTTCTCAAGCTTCATGCCGAGTTCCTCGCTGACCACCTGGCCGCCGGTCAGGATGGCGATATCCTCCAGCATGGCCTTGCGGCGGTCACCGAAGCCAGGAGCCTTGACGGCAACGACGTTCAGCGTGCCACGGACAGCGTTGACAACCAGCGTTGCCAGAGCCTCGCCATCGACATCCTCGGCGATGATCAAAAGCGGCTTGCCGCTCTGGGCGACCTTCTCCAGGACAGGGAGAAGTTCCTTCATATTGGAAATCTTCTTATCGTAAATCAGGATGTACGGGTTATCGAGCACAGCGGTCATGGTGTCACGGTTGTTGCAGAAGTAGGCGGAAAGATACCCGCGGTCGAACTGCATGCCCTCGACAAAATCGGTCGTGGTGTCGATGGTCTTGGATTCCTCGACAGTGATGACGCCATCAAGGCCGACCTTCTCCATCGCGTCAGCGATCTCATCACCAATGACACGGTCGTTGTTGGCGGAAACGGAAGCGACCTGGGCGATTTCCTCTTTCTCACGGACCGGGGTGGAAACCTTCTTGATCTCGGCAACTGCGTCAGCAACAGCCTTGTCGATACCGCGGCGGATGCCCATCGGGTTGACACCGGCAGAAACACTCTTCATGCCTTCCTTGATAATGGACCAGGCAAGCACGGTAGCAGTAGTCGTGCCATCACCGGCGACATCATTCGTCTTGGTGGCGACCTCTTTCAGCAACTGGGCGCCCATGTTCTCGAACGGGTTCTCCAAATCGATCTCACGAGCCACGGAGACACCATCCTTGGTCACAGTCGGCGCACCATACTTCTTGTCCAGCACGACCAAGCGGCCCTTCGGTCCAAGAGTGGTCATGACCGCACGGGAAATCTTCTCGACACCATTGACCAACGACTTACGGGCTTCTTCATTGAACTGCAATTGTTTTGCCATATCAGTACCTCTCAATTGTTCTCAAACGTAACTATAGGGTCAAAAATCTCAACCGTTCAGTAACATACTCAAATTTCTTTGCATCGGCAAGGGTCAGTGCGACAAAAGCGTAAAAACCCATCCAGCCAGCAGTGAGGCGAAGAGCCCGGAGAGGAAATTGACCATGTCGTTGTCCATCCACGGGATGCCCCGCGTACGCTCCAGAGGACGCCCCTGGCCGTCCCGCTCGCGCTCGGTCAAGCCCCCCCTTTCCGGATCGTAGTAAATCGCCTGGCAGGTAGCCCCGAGGAAGGAGTCGAACGTGGCCCCCACGAAACCGCAGGCCGTGACGATGGCGAGCTGGCGCAGCGCGTCGGCGCTTGGAAACAGGAAGCAGGACTGCCAGACCAAGGCGACAAGGAAAGAAGCGACCAGCGAAGCGAGAAGTCCCTGTAACGTGACCGCCCCGCTCTGGCCCTTGGGCATCGGTTTCCCGGTCAGGATCGAGACAGGAGTCTGGGCGGAGAGCACACCGATATCGCCGGCAGTGGTATCCGCCGACGCCTCGGCGACCGAAGCGCCGAACATCACCAGAAAAGCAGGATTCTGCTGCCAGGCATAGCAAAGCGAGCATATCAGGGCAAGTCCCCCGTTGGCGAAGACCTGCACCCCGTCACGGCAGCTTCCCTTCTTCTCCATACCGGCAAAACCGGTTCTCATGCGCTTCGAGCAGCGCCCTACCACCGCCGCCATGATGAAGAAATAGAGGATGGTGGCAAGCCCTCCGAACCCGAGAGGCCAGGTAATCCCCATGCCCAGCAGGAACTCCAGGACGATACCGCTTCTGGTCAGCTGGTGGCTCTTGTAGGAAAGCAGACAGATGACCAGCATGAGGACAGCCAAGATCCAAAAAGAAAACGGCAACGGGAAAAAACGTCCGTTCAGCCAGGAAACGAAGGAACCGCAGGGCGGAACCAAGTTGGCGAAACGACTCATACCAGCTGACCGGCGACCAGCGCCGCCAGGATAGGCACGGAAAGATTGTCCAGCCCAAACGGGGTGGCAGCCTCGGCCACCGTGGCGACCAATGCGACCAACAGGGCCATCGGGAAGTTGTGGGTGACCCCCAAGCCCACCGCGACGCTCACCACCAGCATCACCAGACTTCCCACCAGCGTCTTGTCGCGCATGTAACCGGGCAAATGTCTGGAATCCTTATGCCAGGAGCCGAAAATCGCCGCGAAGCTGTCCCCGTAGGCCATGACCAGCACGCCCCACAGGCAAGCCCTGCTGGAAATGCCGGCCTTGAACTGGAGCAGGACCAGGACAACCAGCGCGATCGGATAGTAGATCAGGCCATAGTTGCGCTTCTCTTCGCTTTCTCCCTTGTGCAGCACCACCGCCAAGGTGTTCAAGATGATGAAAGTGGCCGGGGGGACCAAGGCAAGCTGCAGGGTTGGGAGCATCGCCATCTCGACGAACCACCAGTTGCCCACGCCCATGTGGACGATCTTCCGGCTGACCATCGGCGAGGCATGCAGTTTCCCCGCCACCAGACCGATTGCCAGCACCACCAGTATCAGCAGATAACTGTACAGGATTCCTTTCATAAGAGTTTTCCCAGAGCCTCCACCTGTTCCTTCGTCGTCGACCAGCTGGTGGCGAAGCGACAGACCGTATGGGTCTCGTCCAGACGCTCCCACTTGCTGAAGACCACGCCTTCCTTGCGCAACGCTTCCATCTTCCCGTTCTCCAGTACCACGAAGGTCTGGTTGGTCGGAGTGGCAGGGTGCATGGCATAGCCCTTTTCCAAGAACCGCTGCTTCAACAAGTCGCTCATCTCGATGGCGTTCCTGCCCAGACGCAGATACAAGTCATTGGTAAAGAGCTCGTCGAACTGGAGGCCGAGCAGCCAGCCTTTGGCGAGCAGGGCGCCATGCTGCTTGATCTGGGTGAAGAAATGGGGCAACAGGCCTTTGCGGGCGACGACCGCCTCGCCGAACAGTGCGCCAACCTTCGTCCCGCCGATATACAAGACATCGGTGTTGGCGGCGATCTCCTGCAACGAGGGACTGCCCGGTACCGCAAGCGCGTACCCAAGGCGGGCTCCATCAAGGAAAAGAGGAATCTGATGTCTCTGACAGACCTCATGCAAGGCCTTCAGCTCGTCCAGCGTGTAGAGGGTGCCGTACTCGGTGGGATGACTGATGTAGACCAGCCCGGGCCCTATGATATGGTCGGCAGACTCATCGTTGTCATGGGCCTGTATCGCCTCCTCCACCTGTGCGGCGCTGATTTTGCCGCCATCATGGCCGGGCAAAGTAAGGACTTTGACCCCACAGTACTCCGGGGCTCCCGCCTCGTGGCAGTTGATATGCCCGCTCGCGGCGCAGAGGGCTCCCTGCCAGGAGGGCAGGATCGCGCTGATGACCGTCGCGTTGGTCTGGGTACCGCCGACAAGGAACCAGACATCCAGGTCCTCGCGGCCGCAGGCCTTCCTGATTTTTGCCTTCGCCTGTTCGCAAATCACATCCGTTCCATAGCCCGGATGTTGTTCAAAATTGGTTTCGTTCAGTCTCCGGAGTATCTCCGGGGCGCATCCTTCCTGATAGTCGCTCGCCCAATACTGCATGCAAACACCTCTCCCGCAGGATACTTGTTTTTCTTTCCTCTGGCTAGTGACACAGGAACGGTGTGGGAAAAGCCGGAGGATTTCGCCGCATTTCCCATTGACAACAGGGTTTAGCAGTGCTACTTTCAAAGTGCTTTCTTGTTTTGTGTTGCAGCGATTCTGTTATCTTGAATTTGCCGAGTCTGTCACTGGGTCGATCTTCGGAGTCAGGTTACAAAGGTAACTGCGCCAATAGAGAAGCGATATTGTAACATGCTGGTCAGTTGCCAGCAAAGGATGCTTTTTTATGGCAAAGAAGATTTATGTAGGCAACATGTCCTACGCGACTACCGAAGAGGAGCTGCGTGGACTGTTCGCACAGTTCGGTACCGTGAACAGCGCTACCATCATTGTCGATCACGAGACTCACAGACCCAAAGGGTTTGGATTCGTGGAAATGGCTGAGGATGCCGCTGCTGACGCGGCGATTTCCCAGCTTGACGGCAAGGAGTTCGGTGGCCGCAACCTTCGCGTGAACGAAGCCATCAACAAGCCGCGCCCGGCTCGCAGATTCAACTAATCAATAGTTTTGTTTTCAGATTTCAAATGATCCAGTGACGGAAGGGACTGCCCACGGCAGCCCCTTTTCTTTGTCCGTTCACTCCAGCATCCGTCCGCGGCGATAGGACTCCATCAAATGTTCCTCGCTGATCGAACGGGTTCCCGCGCCTCCGTGGCATCCCCCCGCTCCATAAAATCCGAGGTTGGTCCATCCGAGAGACTTGACCAGATAATCGAAATAGGAACGGGCCTGGTCAAAGACATGCTCCCCCTCGTCATCGGCGGTCATCAGCAGTCCCGCGTCTTTGTGCGGGTACTTGTCTTTTCCGGAAACGGCATACAGGCGGTCGATGATGTTCTTCATCTTCCCGTTGACGGAACCAAAGTAGAGCGGAGAGGCGAACACCAGGGTATCGCATTCGGCAAAGAGCTCGTAGATGTCCTGCATGGAGTCCTGGATCACGCACTTGTGCCCGTCCATCTGGCAGAACCCGCAACCTCGGCAGTCTTCAAGCCGTTTGCCGTCCATGAAGACCTTGGTCAAGGCATGGCCCGCTTCAGTGGCCCCGGTGGCAAACGCATCGGCAAGCCGCTCGGTGTTTCCCTGCCCTACGCTGGAAGAGACGATCAACAGGATGTTACGCATTCATATGCTCCTTCATGGTGAGACAACCATGAAGGAAATTTCGAGGAAAGGAAAGACCATGGCTTCATGCCTGAAAGGCATGGCTACCAAGACCTTCCCCCTCCACCACCGAAGCCGCCTCCGGTGTGTCCGCTATAGCCGCCAAACGAGTGCACGGGGGCCGACGGACCACCACTACGCGGAGGCTCGCGGTAGCCCATACCAGCCCGAACCGGCGCCATCATCTGCCGTCCAATCGCGGCAAAAACCAGATAGCTGCCCACCGGACTGGGAGTCTCAAGCCATCCGGGGCTGAGCATCCGCTCGCCCAAGCGCTCGAAATTGCGGGCCCACTTGTCGTCAAGGTCAAGGGCCATCGCGTACCCGAGGATATGGAAAAAGAGTTCAGGGCTCTGGGAGACCAGCATGCGCAGCTTGTCCATCTCCACCTTGCCGATGAAGTCACGGAAGCCGAGGATGCGGGAGTGCAACCGGCTCGCATAAGCGCTCCGGCGTTCAGTCGCCTGGGCGATCGCGCTCATCAGCGATGGCAGAACCACTGTGGAAAAGGCGACCAGCATCCCTTGCGCAGAGGACAAGTACTGGTAGCCCGTGGCGATGGCAAAGCTGATTGCCGATCCGGCAACGACAAGGGCCAAAGCCCATACCAGCCGCATCAGTTTTCCGGCGAATCCCATTTCGTCCGCCTTGAGCAGGTAGCCGTGAACCACTTTCGCGACCAACAGCTCGCAGAGCAGCCCGATGCCGAGTACCAAGACCAGCGAAGCGTCTGGGTATCCCCAGGTGGCACCGACAGCTCCCAAACACATCGGAACCAGCAGGAAAAGCTGGATGGAAAGCTTCTTCCTTTCCGCGACCTGGTCCTTCAAGGCCCGTTCCCCACGGAAGTAACGCTTCGTCTCCAGCCTCACCTTCTGGCATGCCATGGCGAAGCTCTCAGTCTGGATATCCCGTGTGGTGACGGTGGCCCCGTCCCCTTCCTTGAACAGGGCGTCGAAGAACTCGCGCTCGAAGGCGCGCTCTCCCTCGGGCTCCTTCAGCTTGGTCAGCTGCCAGAGACCCTTGTGCAGTTCCTTCATCGACAAACACCCTTGGTCCGCCCAGTAGAAGAACATACCGGTCAGGTCCCTGCCGTCAACCACACCATCATACAGATAGCCGATTTCCAAGGGACTCAGCCCGTCCGGGGCATGCCAGTCGGCAACTGGAGCCGTCAATTCGTCCCTTCCGTACCGGTCCCAGAGCAGATAGGCAAGCCCGCTGAAAAGCATGGCGAGCACGATAGCGGCGAGAAGCACCTTCGAACCGGTATCGCTCTCTGAGGCGACCTCGTCGAAGTATCCCTCGGGAAGCTCGATCCGGATTGTCATGCCCTTTCCCTGCCCGAGATTGTCGACCGTGCCGGTGAATGTGTAGCTCGACGGATCATAGGAAAGCGGAGCCTGCGCGGTAGAACCAGAGCTGCCGTAGGTCAGCCACGCTTTTGGAGTCCCCCCGGGATCCTTGGGAAGGGTCAGCGAGAAAGACCCGGTACGGATCGGGGCGTCCCATCCGGTACCGATCAGGTCCAGATAGACCTCGTCGTAGTCGTCGTGGCTGTCACTCCCCACCGTATATCTATAGGAAAGGAGGTACTGCTTCTTCCCGTAGACCTGCGTGGAGGCGTCGCCGACACGCAGTTCGGCCCACGCCGGGTCGGAAAGGTCGGCCTGGAGGGGTTCGGAGGAACGGATGTCGGTGATGTGCGCCTGCTTGCGCCCGAACCGGAGCGGAATGTCCTGCAGGAAGCCATGGCGTGGCTGGAGGAAATCGATATCCAGGGCCTGGGTGATCTGGTAGCTGTTGGCCCGGTCCACCTGGATATCCAAATGGAAGGAATCGATCAGGAAATCCGCGGCGAAGAGCCGCCCTGCCAGAAACAACGCGCACAGGAGCGCGAACATACGCTTCATCGTCAGAATTTCACCTCGACCCGCTGTTTCGCCTCTTCCTCGATGGCAAGATATTTGCAGGTCTCGTAATGGGCCATGCCGGCAACGATGTTGGAAGGGAAGCTCTGCACAAGGTTGTTCATCAATTTGACGTTGGCATTGTAGTACTTGCGGGACAGCTTCAAGTCCTCCTCGATCGAGGACAACTGCTTCTGCAGGTCGATGAAAGAGGTGTTGGCCTTCAGGTCGGGATAGGATTCGCTCAAGGCGAACAAACTTCTCAGCGCGGTGGTGAAACCCTTGCTGGCTTCCTCCTTCTCGTCCCTCGTGGTGGCGGCGACAGCGCTGTTGCGGGCCTGGATGACCGCTTCCAGCGTTCCCTTCTCATGGGCGGCATAGCCCTTGACCGTCTCCACCAGGTTGGGAACCAGGTCATAGCGCTTCTTCAGCTCGGCATCGATGGCCGCTCCCGCCTCTTCGATCTGGTTCTTGGCGCGCACCAGCTTGTTGTAGGTACTGGCATAAAAAAGGCTCAATACAGATTTTTGTGGGATGAAGCGAAAGCACAAGGCACCATAGGGGTAGAAAAAAAGGGAATGAGGCCTCAAACTTGTAAGCATCC
>OMYY01000056.1 GCA_900315435.1 uncultured Spirochaetaceae bacterium | reverse complement strand
AGGCGTACTGCTCGTCGACTCCTTGTGCGAAAAGCCCGAAAGAGGAGAGAAGGAGCAGGGAGCCAAGAAGATTGCGGACAAGCTTGATTCTTTTTTTCATTTCGTTCTCCTTGTCCAAAACCTACAGGAAGAGTGCGAAAGATCTGTCAGACAGCTGTCAGAAAATCGAGAAAGGAAGATAGGGATTCTCTGCGGATACACCAATGAGTTGCGTATCGAGTGGCCGCTTGTACAATGGATACGGATCTGTCCTGGCTGTCGGATCGCCAAGAAATCGTCTTGCGGAAATGGAAAGGATGCATAATAATTAGGATTACCTAACCAACAGGGAGGCGGACTTGTGGGCCTTGTGAGGAAGTTCTTGAACCAGACACGGAAACCGGAAGGAATCCTGGGGAAGGTGATGCTTGGGGAAATGAACTCCGGGCATGCCGCGATGGCAGACTGGGGAATGGGACGCTTGCCGGAAATCCATCCTAGACGGATCATCGATATCGGTTGTGGCGGGGGGAGGAACGCCCGGGTATTGCTGGAAAAGTATCCCCAGGCGGTTCTCACTGCGGTTGACCATTCCCCGCTCTCCGTGGAGAAGACAGTGGAGTGCAACCGGGAATTTGTCTTGCAGGGCAGATGTACCGTGCTCCAGGGTGATGTGGGGCGGCTTCCCTGTGTTTCCGAGTCCTTCGACCTCGCCACCGCCTTCGAGACCATCTATTTCTGGCCTGGTCTCAAGCAGTGCTTCGCCCAGGTTGCCCGGGTCCTGCAGCCTGGAGGGCTGCTTCTGATTGTGAACGAGTCTGACGGCATGGACAAGGCGGGCCGGAAGTATGGAAAGATCATCGGGGGGATGACGGTCTATACGGCCGGACAGATCGAGGCTGCGCTCCACGGGGCAGGTTTCTCCATTGTCAAGACGGAACACCATCCCTCCCGTCCTTGGATTGCCGTGAGGGCGACAAAGGCGGACTGAGTTCCCTGCTTGCAGACATTCCCCCAAACTTGTTGCATAGGGGAAGCGGACACAGGCATGATGTCAAAAGAGCAAAAGGTTCCATTTGTAAAATGGTACAAAAATGAGTATCTTTCGAAAGCTGGTTGCTGGATGGTTTCTTGCACCCATGTTCCGGCATGCCGTCACCATCAACGAATCGAGGAGCACAAGCTATGCAGAGATTTAACCCGATAAGACGTTCGAACGAGAAAATCGTGCAGGAAAGCCTGAGTGGAGAAAGGGCGCTGTACCGGGGCGAGAACCTGGAAATCCACGACACGGTGTTCCACGACGGCGAGTCGCCGTTGAAAGAGAGCCGGAACGTGAAGCTCTACGGCTGTGAGTTCCAGTGGAAATACCCGCTCTGGTACTCGGAGAACGTCTATGTGAAGGACTGCGTCTGGCAGGAGATGGGGCGTAGCGGGGTGTGGTACACCAACCACATGACGGTCGAGGACAGCATGATCGGCGCCCCGAAGAATTTCCGCCGTTGCAATGACATTACCCTGAAGCATGTCACGATTCCCAATGCGCAGGAAACCTTCTGGATGTGCAATGGCATCCACCTGGACCATGTGGTGGTCCGCGGCGACTATTTCGCCATGAACAGCCAGAACATCACCGCAAGCAACCTGGAGATTTATGGCAACTACGCCTTCGATGGAGGCAGGAACATCACGCTCCGTAACTGCAAGCTGATCACCAAGGACTGCTTCTGGAACTGCGAGAACGTCACCGTCTACGACTCCTACATCTCCGGCGAGTACCTTGCCTGGAATACCAAGAACCTGACCTTGGTGAACTGCACCATCGAGAGCAACCAGGGGCTGGACTACATCGAAAACCTGAAGATGGTGAACTGCAAGCTGGTCAACACCAACTACGCCTTCGAGTACAGCGAGAACATGGATGTCGAGGTGACGAACCGTGTCGATTCCATCCTGAACCCCGGCAGCGGCACCATCCGTGCCAAGGAAATCGGACAGTCCATCATCGAGAAGGACAACTGCGATGTCTCCAAGACCAAGATTGTGGTCGAGGCAGGCGAGCACAAGCACCTGCAGATGACCAGGCAGGCAGAAGCATGAGGGGCCCATACGACTTCGACGAGATTGTCGACCGCAGGCATTCCCATTCCGACAAGTGGGATGTGCGCGAGGGCGAGCTTCCCATGTGGGTGGCCGACATGGACTTCAGGACTGCCCCGGAGATCCGACAGGCGCTCGCCGAGCGGGTGGCGCACGGGGTCTTCGGGTACTCGATCGTCCCGGACGAGTGGTATGACGCCTATATCGGGTGGTGGAAGATCCGCCATGGTTTTATCATCGAGAAGGATTGGCTGATATTCTCCACCGGCGTGGTTCCCGCCATTTCCTCGCTGGTCCGGAAGCTGACGACCCCCGCCGAGAAAGTGGTGGTGATGACGCCCGTCTACAACATCTTCTTCAACTCGATACTGAACAATGGACGTGTTCCTCTGGAGAGTCCTCTGAAACTGGCCGCTGAGGGATACATGATCGACTGGAACGACTTGGAGGAAAAACTGTCCGACCCACAGGCTACGTTGTTGTTGCTCTGCAATCCCCAAAACCCCGGCGGAAAGATCTGGACGAGGGAGGAGCTGTCGAAGCTGGCCGGACTGTGCGCCCGGTACGGGGTCACTGTCGTCAGCGACGAAATCCACTGCGATTTGACCGACCCGGGTACAACCTACGTTCCGTTCGCCAGCGTCAGCGATCTGGCGCGGCAGATCAGCGTCACCTGCGTCAGCCCCAGCAAAGCCTTCAACGTCGCCGGCATCCACAGCGCAGCGGTCTTCGTCCCCAACGAGAATCTCCGCCACAAGGTCTGGCGCGGCCTGAACACCGACGAGGTGGCGGAGCCGAACTCGTTCGCGGTGGAGATGGCGGTCGCCGCCTTTACCCAGGGGGGACCGTGGCTCGACGCCTTGCGCCAATACCTGTACACGAACAAGCAGCTGGTGGCTTCTTTTGTCGCGCAGAACCTTCCCGCGTTAAGGGTGGTTCCCGAAAACGCCACCTATCTGGTCTGGATCGATATTCGCCAGCTTCCACGCCAAGGCAAGGGCTTTGCCACCTTCCTGCGCGAGAAGACAGGCCTGTTCCTCAGCGACGGCCCGCAGTACGGCAAGGGGGGAGAAGGCTTTGTGCGCATGAACGTCGCCTGCCCGCGGGCCGTGGTCGAGGAGGGCCTTGAGCGGCTACGCAAAGGAGTCGGGCTCTATCAGGAGAAGTACCGGTAAACTCCAGGTGCTTGTCGGCCGTCCGGTGTATAATAGGGGCGAGGTGCAACGATGGACGAGATGACGATTACCTATTACGGGCATTCCTGTTTCCAGGTCTCCTTCCGCGGGAGGAGCGTGCTTTTCGACCCCTATCAGCGTGAATCGGTCCCTGGCCTGGAACTTCCTGAGGGTATCGAGGTGGACGCCTGCTACTGCTCGCACGCTCACGCCGACCACAACGCAAGGAACCTGGTCAAGGTGACGGGAAGCCGGGACCCTTTCCCTGTGACCCGCATGGAGGTGCCCCACGACGGGGTGGGCGGACAGAAGCGTGGCATGAGCCAAGTGACTTTGATCACCTGCGGCAATGTCACGCTTGCCCATCTGGGCGACTATGGCAGGTTGCCGACTCCGTCTGAGTATGAAGTCTTGTGCCGTGCCCAGGTTCTTTTCGTTCCCTGCGGAGGCTTCTTCACCATCGGTCCCCAGCAGGCGAAGGAACTCATCAAGAAGGTAGGCGCGCCTTTGTCGATCCTGATGCACTTCCGTACTGGAAAACAGGATTATGACGTCCTTTCCGACATCTCCCAGATTCGTACCATCTTTGACGGGATTGATGAGCGGAAGGAGAGTGTCTTGTCTTTTGCCTGCGATGCGGCGGTTCCCGAGGGTGTCGTCACTCTGCAGCCCATGCAGGAACGGAGGTGAGCGGCATGCGGTATTTTGCAAAGTATGTCTCCCCGCTTGGGACAATCACTTTGGCCAGCGATGGCGAGGTGCTGGCAGGCCTTTGGTTCGACGGCCAGAAATATGACCGGTTCGGGTTGGGAAGCGAGGTGGAGGAGAGGGACGACCTTCCCGTCTTCGCGGATGCCAAACGATGGCTGGACAGCTACTTTTCCGGAAAAGACCCCGGTTTCCGTCCGGCTCTTGCCGTTAGGGAAACCGAGTTCGCCCGCACCGTCTGCGCCATCATGCTCCAGATTCCCTACGGGCAGACGACCACCTACGGGGAAATCGCCCGAGAAGTGGCAAAGCGCCTGGGGAGGGAGTCCATGTCCAGCCAGGCGGTGGGCTACGCGGTAGGCCACAACCCTATTTCCCTGATTGTTCCCTGTCACCGTGTCGTCGGCTCTTCGGGGAGCCTGACAGGCTATGCCGGTGGGTTGAGACGCAAGGTGGCCCTGCTCGAGGGGGAGGGCATCGACCTCAAGGAACACCATCTCTTCATCCCTGGCAAAGGCACCGCATTGTGACCGATGACCGCTTGGTCTATGAAGTCCTTGCCGTCGTCGGGGAAATCCCTGCGGGGAAGGTGGCGACGTATGGTCAGATCGCGCGTCTGGCCGGACGTCCGAAGAACAGCCGGCTGATAGGCAATATTTTGAAATATTCCGACCAATACGGGGAGTATCCTTGCCACCGGGTGGTCAACCACGCGGGGCGGTTGGCTCCCTTGTTTCATGCGCAACGTTCCCTTCTGGAAGCCGAAGGCGTGCGTTTTGACCACCGGGGACACGTGCGCATGCAGGACTTCCAGTGGGACGCGTGACTTGCAAAGGGGTGAACTCCCTTCATTGACAATAAATACCGCATCTTTTTTCCCGTATCGGCTTGATAGAAACCCGAGAAGGGGGTTTAATCACGATTAACTATTTGTTGTTGATTGCAAAGGGAAAAAGCAATGGAGAAATTGAAAGTCGGTATTCTCGGTGCCACAGGCATGGTCGGTCAACGGTTTGTGACTCTTTTGGAAAACCATCCCTGGTTTGAGCTGACGGAAGTGGTGGCTTCCCGCGCGAATGCGGGCAAAAGCTACGCCGAGGCGTTGGACGGCAACAAGTGGAAGCTTGATGTGCCGATGCCTGAGTATGTGAAGGACCTGCGGATCAAAGAACTGGAAGACGACATGGACCAGATTGTCGATGACGTCGATTTCATCTTCAGCGCGGTCAACATGCCCAAGGACGATATCAAGAAGCTGGAAGAGGATTATGCCCGACGCGAGTGCCCGGTCGTCTCCAACAACAGCGCCCACCGCTGGACGAAGGATGTCCCGATGGTGATTCCCGAAATCAACCCGGAGCATTACGCCCTGATCAACGACCAGCGCAAGCGGCTCGGTACGAAGCGTGGTTTCATCGCCGTCAAGCCGAACTGCTCGATCCAGTCCTATACCCCCGCCCTTGCCGCCTGGCGTAGGTTCGAACCCTATCAGGTGGTGGTCTCCACCTACCAGGCAATCAGCGGAGCAGGCAAGAACTTCGAGAGCTGGCCGGAAATGGTCGGCAATGTCATTCCCTTCATCAGTGGTGAGGAAGAAAAGTCGGAAAAGGAGCCGCTTAGGGTGCTGGGCACCTATCGAGATGGCCAGATCGACCTGGCCAAGGATCTGGTGATTACCAGCCAGTGCATCCGGATTCCAGTGTTGAACGGCCACACCGCCACGGTCTTCGTCAACTTCCACAAGAAACCGACCAAGGAAGAGCTGGTCCAGGCGCTACGCGACTACGAGGGCGAGCCCCAGAAACTCGACCTTCCGCTTGCCCCGAAGCACTTCATCCAGTATCTGGAGGATGATGACCGCCCACAGGTCAAGCTTGACGTCGATTGGGAGAAGGGCATGGGCATTTCGATCGGCCGCCTTCGCGAGGATACGCTCTTCGATTACAAGTTCGTCGGACTATCCCACAACACGTTGCGTGGCGCTGCCGGTGGCGGTGTCGAAGCGGCGGAGTTCCTGTACAAGACCGGTTGGATCACCAAGCGGTAAACGAGACAAGGGCTTCCCTGGAGTTCCAGCGGAAGCCCTTCCTGGTATCTCAGTCCCTCCAGATTTGCCGGGCGGAGAACCCTTCCGCCTTGAATCCTGTGTTCAGGCAGGTGATTGAGGTGGGGATGATTTTGATCAGCCACAATGGCTCGGCAAGATTTCTGAGAGCGGAAACGGGGATATGCCGGTATGCGGCCTCCTTTTCGTAGTCTTCCGAGGTGTTGTCTTCAATTTCCGCCACGCCTTCCATCTGGAGCGCCTGCAGGTTGGAGAAGGAGGTGTCTGTCTCAAACACGGTGGCGGCTACCTGCCGGTTTTCCCGCAGCGCGCAGAATTTCCGTCCACCCTCGGAAAGAATCCACAATGCGTGGTCATGCCAGCTGTACTCAAGCGGCGTGCATCGGAGGTGGTCTCCCGATCCGGTAGCAAGGGCGAGCACATGGTGGGCGCCGAGAAACGCGTCAATCCATGCAAAGAGCTTTTCCTTGCCCATCGGTTTTCCTAAAGCTGTCTTCCGTGTCCAGAAGGAACCAGCTCGTTCCCATTGTGCATCAGTCATTTGGTTTCCTTTCCAGGCGCTCGAACACCATTGTCGCCTGGATCTTGTCTCCACCAAAGAACCCTTTGGATCCCGATGAGGTGGTGGAGATCGTGTGAAGCCGGTATCCTTTCGCCGCCTGCTCGTTGATTACCCTCTGGAGATTGGTAAGGCTGGTGACGCCCGACCCCGTTCCGAAGAGTTTCTCTGTGAGCACCACCTGGAGCACCACATAGGTGTCTCCAGCCTTTCCGTTCCCTCTGCCAGGAATGTCATCCCATGCCATAGCGATCCTCCTCTTGCAGTATACCTGCTTTGGGGCATTTCTTCGATTCCTTTCTGTGGTAGGATATCTGTATGCAGCGTTTGGACAAATTGCTCGCGGACGCCGATGTGGCGAGCCGGAGCGCATTGAAATCGGTCATCCGTTCCGGCCGGGTCACGGTCGACGGAGCAGTGGTCAAGGATCCTTCCCGGAAAGTGGAGGAAGATGCGGTTCTCGCTTTGGATGGGAAGCCGATAGAGAGGAAGAGGCGTATGGTCTGCATGCTCTACAAGCCCGCTGGCTATGTGACCAGCACCAAGGACAAGGACCCGACGGTGATGGAACTGGTTCCCGAAGGGATGAGAAAGATGGACCTCGCCCCGGTGGGGCGTCTGGATAAGGATACCGAGGGCCTCTTGCTCATGACCAACGACGGAGTGCTGGCCCACAAGCTGACCTCCCCGAAGGCGAAGGTGTCCAAGGTCTACTACGTCGAGCATGAGGGGATCGCCACGCAAGAGGATGTGGCCGCGTTCCAGAAAGGTATCGTCCTGAAGGATGGCGAAGCGTGCATGCCTGCCATCCTGAGGCCGATGGGGCCCGGAAAGAGCGAAGTAGTCCTCGGCGAGGGGAAGTACCACCAGGTGAAAAGGATGATGGCATCGCGGAGCCTGTCCGTGACCTACCTGAAGCGCGTCAAGGAGGGTGGGCTTGGCCTCGGGAACTTGGAAAAAGGGCAGATGCGCGAGCTCAGCGCCGAGGAGGAAGCGTTGCTCTTCCAAGCCTGAGATGGACGCGAGGTCGTTCCTTGAGTATTTTCAGACTATTCCAAGAAGGAGGAATCGTATGAAACAGCAACTGGGCGTTGCCGCCCCGGTCATCTATCCGCTTTCCGTCTACGTGATCGGCACGTTTGATGCCGACGGGAAGGCCAACGCCATGAACGCCGCCTGGGGCATCCAGTGCGACTACAAGAAGGTGGTCATCTATCTCGCTCCCCACAAGACAACGGAGAACATGCAACTCCACAAGGCCTTCACGGTCAGCTTCGCGACCAGGAGCCAGGTGGTTCCAGCCGACTATGTGGGCATCGTCAGCGGTGGAAAAGTCGAGGACAAGATGGAGCGTACCGGCTGGCATGTCGAAAAGGCGAGCAAGGTGGATGCCCCGCTTTTCAAGGAGCTCCCGCTCACGCTGGAGTGCGTGGTCGAGTCTTTCAACCAGGTCGGACCGGATGACATCACCGTCGTCGGGCGGATTGTCGAGGTGGATGCCGACCCATCCATCCTGACCGACGGGAAGATCGACACGGACAAGCTCCAGCCAATCGTCTATGATTCTTCCAACCACGTCTACCGCACCCTTGGTCCGGTGGTCGGACATGCCTTCAAGGACGGACTTCAGTTGAAGGAATAATCAGAGGCTGACCGGCTGGAAACCGTGGTCGGTCAGTTGCATCTGCTCCTTGAAGCCGATGCTCTTCAGCAGGTTCTCGGTCTCGTCGAAGTGGCAGGTGATTGCACCTGCGCTGTGGCAGTCGCTGCTGATCAGCACCGGTGCGTGCAGACTGTGCAGTCGTTCCAACAGGAAGGTGGCTGGATAGGGGTTCTGTCTCCAGCCTCTGCTGATTGCTCCCGTGTTCACCTCGAAGATCTTGCCTGTTCTTGCAGCTTCTTCCAGATATCCGATCGCCATATCCTGGTACCAGCCCTCCTGTTCGTCGAAGAAGGGTTCCTTTTCCAGGAATTTCGTCACTAGGTCGAAATGGCCGATAATGGAGAACGGTTCCGCCTTGGCGTACCTGACCACCTCTTGAAAATAATTTTCCACCAGTGTCTGGACATTGCCTCCGAAAGCGTCGATCGCCTGCCGGTAGCGCTCGGGAGAATAATCCACCTCCATCATCCCCTTCGGGGTGGCGAAGATGTGGCAGGAGCCGATGCTGTACTGGAGACGCGGGTCGAAGATGATGGTTCCATCCTGCGAGCGGCTTTCAATCTCGAATCCCCGATACAGCGTGATTTGGGGATACGTTTCCTGGAGCCGGTCGATTTCCTGGAAATAGGCGTCGATGTGGTCCTTATGGATGCCACATTCGTCCCAGGGAAATCCGGTGTAGTTGTGGCTGGAGAAGCCAAGCGAGGTGAGGCCGTGGTCGATGGCGGCCCTCACCATCGTCTCCATGGCGTCCTTCCCGTCGCAGAAGGTGCAGTGGGTGTGGAGGTTTTGCTTTGTGGTCATGGCCGTATCGTACCCCTTTTCCAGAGATGACGCATCAGGGCGGCGCAGACAAGGGATGAGAAAAGGCTGCCGCAGGGAGCCGCCCATCCCATCGGCCACAAGGAGGAGGGGAAGGCGATGGAACCCAGCCAAGCGCCGGGGATGCGGACAAGGATGATGGAGAGGACATTGCTTAGGAAGGAATAGCCTGCACCCTGGGAGATGACGCGGGAATCGTTGGTGAAAAGGGCGACGACCGGCTCGGCGGCGAACTGGACGACCACGGTGACCACCAGTCCGAAGAGGGCGCTGAAGGTCATTGCGGACCAGAGCGTTTGCAGGCTCCGGTCGGTATGTCCTGCTCCGGCATTCTGGGAAGCGATCGCGCTGACCGAACTGAGCATGGCGGACGGTACCAGGAAGAGAAAGCTGATCAGCTTCTCGACGATACCTACGGCAGCCGCGTCAACGACGCCACGGTGGTTGACGATGACGGTGATCAGGAGAAACGATACCTGCACGAAGGCGTCCTGCAGACAGATGGGAAGACCGGTGGAGACGATGGCCCGTATGGTGTTGCCGTCAATCCTGAAGTCGGAAGCCCTGACGGGAAGCAGTCCCATCTTCAGGATCGCGCCCAACGCGAGCAGGAAGCTGAGCGCTTGGCTGATGACTGTAGCCAGGGCCGCACCCTTCGCGCCCAAACCGAGCGACCCGATGAAATACCAGTCAAGCAGGATGTTGGCAACGCCGGCGATTGCGATGAAAAGAAGCGGTGTCCTGCTATCTCCCTGTCCACGGAAAATGGCGACGACCACGTTGTAGGCGATGATGCACGGAATGCCCATCACACAGGTGAGGACGTAGGCGTGTGCTTCAGAAAACGCCTCGGAAGGAGTCGCCAGCAGGTGGAGGATAGGGTCGGTCAGACGGGCAAGAATCAGGGTGGTGGGGATACCTGTCAAGATGAAGAACCACACGGAATTGCCGATGACCAGCCCGGACCGATGCTGGTCCTTTGCCCCGACGGCTTTGCCAAGATTGACCGTGGTGCCCATGGCCAGCCCGACAATCATGACGGTCAACATGTGCATCACCTGGCTTCCGATCGCGACGGCGCTGATTGCCTCCGCGCCGTTGAACTTGCCTGTGATGAAGAGGTCCGTCATGCCATAGAACGTCTGCAGGAAACAGGAGGCAAGGTAGGGAAGGGAAAACTTGAGCAAGGTTCTTTCCACCGGTCCCGTCGTCAAATCTTGTTGCATGGCTTCATGATACGGATTTGTCCTGCTTGTTGCCATAGGCGGGGGAATGATGTATGGTGGTGCCCATGCGGATCGTACATGCCACCAGAGATCAGCTTGACGAGCTTTTCGCCATCGAATCGGCCGGATTTCCTCCGAGCGAAGGGGCCTCCCGTAAGGCCCTGCAGTCCCGTCTGGCCGTGGCGCCGGAACTCTTCTGGCTGCTCTACGACGGAGATGTCCTGGTGGGGTTTGTCGATGCCCTCGCCTGGGACCGGAGGGATTTGGACGACGCGCTGTACAGCGACGTCACGCTCCACCGGAAGGACGGAGCGTGGGTGATGGTGCTGGGAGTCAACACGATCGCCAGGTATCGCCACAAGGGCTGTGGAAGCTTGCTGATGGGACAGGTGGTCGCAGACTGCAAGAGCCAAGGCAGGAAGGGAATCGTCCTGACCTGCAAGGAGGCTCTGGTTCCCTTCTACCACGGGGTGGGTTTCCAGGACGAAGGAATCAGCGGCTCGACCCATGGGGGTGTCGTCTGGCATCAGATGCGGGTCACTTTCTAAACGATGGAAACCAGACAAGGACAGCTCCGGAAAACCCGGAGCTGCCATTGGTTTGGAGACGGATTCAATACAGGTAGTTGTTCGCCTCTGCGTACTTGCGGCCTTCCTCTTCCCAAGCCTTGCCGCCCATGTCGTTGAACTGCTTGAGGAATGCGTCCCAGTTGCTCTTGTCCAACGTGCGCTTTCCGGTCAGGAATTCGGCCAGACCCTGTTCGTAGAAGGTCTTCAGGTCGGTGGATGGTACCGGCATCGAGTCCTCGCCGTTGGCGTTGGTCCAGTGGCGCTTCTGCATTTCCCTCAGCGTCCACAGCGCCGACATCTGCTTGTGGCTGGTGGCGGTGGTATAGACCGGATAGCGGCTGACCAGCTCCATGTCGCTGGCGTAGTTGAAGGCCATGCTGCGCAGCTGGATATAAGTCTGCCCGACCGGCCCTTCAAAGCCCTTCTCTCCGGGCATGGAGACGGGGATTCCGTCCTTCATCTGATATTCGACACCCTCGCGACCCCAGCCGCAGAGCAGGTAGCCCTCTCCGTGGGACATCCACTCGAACATGTCGGCGATTTTCGGGCCTTTGCCGGCATCCAGGGCCTTCTGGCTGATACACCAGATGCGCAGTCCGCGCACGGCCGGTCCCACCGAGGCCTTTCCTTTCGGTCCTTTGACGGGATCGATGACGGTCCAGCTGCCATCGGGGAAGTTGGCGTCGAACGGGGCGTAGTTGTTCTGGGCGTTCAGCGCCGCGTTCTGTTCGCGCATGATGCCGAATTTGCCCTGCTTCCAGGCGCCACGGAAATCGTCTTTCTTGTAGGCCATCCAGTTCGGGTCGATCAGCCCCTCGTCGATCATCCGCTTCATGAAGACCATGAAGTCGTAGAACTCGGGCTTGTTGATGTTCAGGCCGAAGCTGGCCTTGCTCATGTCCCAGGTTCCGTCCACGCCGAAGGCTCCCATCAACGGCTCGAAACGACGTCCGGGGTATTCCTCGTAGGTGTTCAGCTCGACGAAGGCGCCATAGCCATACGTGTCGTTCTTGCCGTTGCCGTCCGGATCCTTGAAGGTAAAGGCTCTCATCACGTCCAGCAGTTCGTCCGTGGTGGCCGGTGCCTTCAGCCCCAGCTTGTCCAGCCAGTCTTGGCGGATGACGAGGCCCTCGTTGTTGGTGATTTTGCTTGGAGTTGCGAAACCATACTGCCTGCCGTCCACGGTGACGAAAGCCTTCGCATCGTCGTCGAACATCAGCCGGGTCCTGTTGGGCATCCGTTCATACAGGTCGGTGACATCGCCCACCATGCCGTTCTTCACCAGACGCAGCCATACCTCACGGCTGGCGACGAAGAAGTCGGGCAGGTCGTCCGCCGCGCTTGCTGCCTGGACCTTCATGTCCTGGTCGGTGGTGCTGGAGGGAAGCGTCTGGGCGTCAAGCTCGATATGGAACTTGTCCTTCAGGATCTGATAGCCGACCCAGTCGTTGGGGAGCGGCCCCACCTCGGTCTGCGTGGCATTGTACCACATGGTGATCTTCGTCGGTTTGTCCGTTCCCTTCGGGCCGGCTGCCGCCTCGTTGGAGCCTTGGGCCGCCAGTGTGGCGCCGGCAAGCGTCAGGGCAAGGGCGAATGCAAGCATGTTCTTCATACAGGTTCCTCCTTCTGGATATGTTTCTATTATCACCCCAACCAGTACCTTCTCCTAATGAAATTTCTGAATAAAAACAGGTTCGAACCAGACCTTCAATCCTTGCAGGGGAGTGTTTCCGGTTCCTTCCACTCTGTGTGGGCAAAGATTTGTTTAGGATTTTATTTCCTTTTCCTGCAACATGTTGTGTCATCGATCAAAACATTTTTCCGTTTCTTTGGCACAAACCTCCAAGGACGTCCGTATGTATAGGG
>OMYY01000058.1 GCA_900315435.1 uncultured Spirochaetaceae bacterium | reverse complement strand
TGCCGGCATCCCGTATATGGACGGAAGGAAGAAGGAGGCGGACTACGCCCTGGTGGTTGCGGCGCTGGCGCGGCTGATGCGCAGGCAGGTGGTGGCGGCTGTCGAGGAGCGTACCAGCGAGGGGCGGATCGACCTGTCCGTCGTTGCGGGGGAGCATGTGTACGTGATGGAGTACAAGGTGGACAAGAGCGCGGAGACTGCCTTGAGGCAGATCAAGGAGAAGCGCTACGCCGACAAGTTCCGCCTGGAGAAGGGAAAGACGATCCACCTCTTGGGCATCGCCTTCAGTTCCATGGGGCACACCATCCAGGAGTGGAAGGAAGAGGTGCTGGCCTGAAAGAGGCTCCTGCGAAACTGATGGCCGATTGGTTGAAGTTTTTCGACCTGTGTCCGTTTCGTTTTCGATTCCGACAAGGTGTTTTAACCAAGTTCGCGGGGAATGACAAGGGTGAAAGTGGAGCCGGCACCCAAGGTGCTTTGTACCTTGACCGAGCCTTTGTGGATCAGCATCACATGGCGGACGATGGAAAGCCCGAGCCCGGTGCCTCCCTGCGATCGGGAGCGGGCTTTGTCCACCCGGTAGAAACGCTCGAAGATTCGCTTCTGGTCTTGTGGGGAAATGCCATAACCATGGTCGGTAACGCTGATCATCGTACCTTTGGCGTCCTTTCGCGCGCTTACCAGAATATCGGTTCCTTCGGGACTGTAGCGGATCGCGTTGGAAAGAAGGTTGGAAAGGGCCTCCACCATCAGGTTGCGGGCGCAGGTCACCTGGAATCCCTTGGTGTCGCCGATGACAAGGTGCATCCTTTTCTGACCGCAGGCGAAACGCACCGATTCCCTGGCGTCATCCACCAGGTCGCTGACCTCGACCTTCTCCATGGGGAACTGCTTGCCCTCGGTCTCCAGAGAGGAGAGGGTCAACAGGTCGGTGATGATGCCCTGCATGCGCCTGGCTCCTTTCAGGATGATGGTGGCATAGTGGATGCGCTCCTCCTCGTCGAGATGCTCTCCCGCAAGGATGTCGGAAAAGCCAAGGATGGAGGTGAGCGGAGTCTTCAACTCGTGGGAGACATTGGCGACAAAATCGCGGCGCACCTGTTCGAGGTGCTGGATGCGGGTGATGTCGTTCAAAGTCACCACCGCGCCACTGACTTCATCGCCGTCATGGATTGGTGCGGTGGTGATGGAGAATACCTGGTCCTCGAACTTGATGGTGGAGTTTTCCACCACATCGGCCAGCACGGTGTGCCTGATGGTCTGCGCGATGGTGGAGTCGGAAAGAAGCTCGTCCCCGTGGAAACGTCTTGCGGCCCGGTTGGAAAGGACCAGACGCCCTTTCCCATCCACCAGGATGACCCCTTCGACCATCGTGTCCAGGATTGACGCGTAGCGCTGTCTCTCGTTCTCGCTGGCTTCCATCCGTCTGGCAAGGTCGCGGGCCTCCTGGTTCATCGTCCTCGCCAGAATCTGGAATTCCTCCGGACCTTCTGGCAACAGCTGGTGGGTGAGTTTGCCGTTTCCCCAGATGGCCGCGGCTTTGGAAAGCTGGGAAAGGGGCCGGAGCAGATAGGTGACATAGAGGATGCAGAGGGTCAGCAGGATAATCAGGAAGGGAATCAGTGTGGGGATGAAGGTGGAGAAGAAATTCTTCCTCCAGGTACCGATGGAGGAAATCGGGGCGGCAAGGCGCACCACCAGGTTCCCTTGGTCCTTGGCGACGTAGACCATATCGGTCTGCAGGGTCTTGGAGTATCGTACTGCCTTTCCCTCGCCGAGGGCCAGCGCACTGTGGATTTCCTCGCGTAGCGCATGGTTGTCCATCCGGTTTGGTGCCTCCTCGTTGTCGTACAGCACGTTTCCGGCATGGTCGACCAAGGTCAGCCGAACCGCGTGGGCTTCCGCGTAGGTGTTCAGAAAAGCATCGTTGATTCCCTCTTTCTCAATCTGGCCGGAGAGAAAGCTGGCTTCCCGTCCCAGCAAGACCTGCTGGATGATGATGTCGGTCTTCTGGAAGGCATGGTTGGCGACCAGGAATGCCCAAAGGGCGAAAAGCAGGGCGGAAAGGGAGAGCGTCAGCACCAGATGGGTACGGAGCTTCATCGGTTCAGTCCTCCTGGTATTTGTAGCCGATCCCCCAGACGGTCTTGATGGCGTTGCCGCACCCCTTCAGCTTGCGCCGCAGGGTGGCGATTTGGACATCGATCGAGCGTTCAGTGACCGGATAGTCGCTCCCTTTCGTGGTGGAGATCAGCTGGCTTCGGGTAAATACCCGTTCGGGTTCCGAAGCCAAGGCGGCCAACAGCGAGAACTCGGTGGCAGTCAGCTCGACACTGGCTCCATCGGCCAGACAGCTGTGCTTGTTCTTGTCCAGGGAAAGGCGCTTGGTGGTGACCAGGTCATCCGGAGCCTTGTGGTCGTTTTGGATGCGGCGGAAAAGCGATTTGACCTTTGCCACCAGCACAGTGGGGCTGAAAGGCTTTGCGATGTAGTCGTCCGCCCCCAGTTCAAGGCCGGTGACGATATCGGTCTCTTCGCCACGGGCGCTTTCGATGATGATGGGAACCGTACTGTGCCGGTCGTACCGGATGGCTTTCAGAACTTCCAGCCCGTCGATGACAGGCAGCATCACATCCAGAAGGATGAGGGCGGGCCGGGCAGCGTCGAATTGTTCCAAAGCTGTCTTTCCGTCCATGGCGATTTCGGTCGCATATCCTTGCTTTTGCAGGTGGAAACGGATGAGTTCGGCGATGTCCTCGTCATCTTCCACAATCAGAATACGGTTGTTCATGCAGTTCCAAGCTACCATCCCCATACGGCCATGCTCAAGACATGTTCATTCTTATTCACTCTTTTTTCATATTTCCAGGAGACTGTTGCCGACCGCCAGGGCGTAGGAAACGGCAGCCTTGCGGAGAGCGGCGGGAAGCCTGGCGTTCTCCTTCATGCATTCGAAGGTCAGGTCTCCCTGGTATCCGATTTCCTCCAGTGAGCTGACGACCGATTTCCAATCGATGGTGCCGTGGAAGGGGAGCAGATGCTCGTCGGCGCTGCCGTGGTTGTCGTCGATGTGGGTTGCCCAGAGTTTCTTTCCGCAGGTACGGATTTCATGGGCCGGATTGAGACCTCGCATCCAGGCATGGCCGGTGTCCAGACAGACTCCCACCTGCTGGCTGTCCAGCCTGCGTACGAGTTCGAGCAGGTCCTCGGCCCGCTGGATTTCCCCGGGACCCTCCAGGTTCTCCAGGGCGATGCGCACGCCGGTCTGTTCGGCTTTTTCCACGAATGGCGCGAGGAAGGAAATGTTGTCCTCAATGGGGTCATGGCCGCTGGCAAGCGGGTGGATGACAATCAGGGGGACGTCCAGCATGACATCCAGGTCGAAGCAACGGAGCATCAGCGTGTCGTAGCTGTGGTCCCCGATATGCCGCGCATAGGGAGCGTGGCTTTGGTTGAAGACGAGATGATGCTTGCCTTTGGCGTGGAGGATCCGTTCGGCGTAAGGGAGCCAGTCCTCGCCACTGAGCTCGCTTTTGGGGTTCATCATCTCGCACCAGTTGAGGTCGAGCAGGGTGCATCCCGCTTCCGCGTAGATGGGGAACAAATCGACCATCGGAGTCTTTCCTCCATCGGGGCGAAAACTGACAAGATTGGTGCTCGTGGCGATTCTCATGTCCCAATGGTACCATTTTTCCCGGTTCTGGTCACCGTTTCCCCGCATGCATTTCCGGATTGCGTTGGAGAGGTATTTGACAGCTTCACAGGTTGTGCTACACTCATAGACATCAAATTTTTCTTGTGATTCGTGTATGGAGGATTCACACATGAAAAAAGCTATTGCTTTGTTGTTGTCCCTGACGGCCATGGCCTCGGCCTTGTTCGCCCAAGGTGGTGCTGAAGCGGCCGGCAGCTCGAAGAAGGCCGTCGACTATCCGAAAAAGAACATCACGATGATTTGCCCGTGGTCTGCCGGTGGTGGCACTGACGCCGTCCTGCGCGCGCTCTGCGGAACCGCTGAAAAGTATCTCGGAGTGGGAATCACCGTCGAGAACAAGACCGGTGGCGCCGGCGCGATCGGCCATGCCGCCATCAAGAACGCCAAGCCGGACGGGTACACCGTCGGCATGATCACCTTCGAGCTGAACAGCCTTCCCCAGCAGGGGCTGATCGACTTCACCTATGCGGATTTCGATCCGCTCATCCGTGTCAACGCGGATGCGGCGACCCTGACCGTCAAGGCCGATGCCCCGTACAATTCGGTCAAGGAGTTTGTCGACTACTGCAAGGCCCATCCCGGCGAAGTCTCCATCGGCAACAGCGCTCCTGGTTCTGTCTGGCACATTGGCGCCGGTCTGCTCGCCAATAGCACCGGCATCGATGTCAAGCACGTCGCCTTCGAGGGTGCCGCCCCTGCCGTTACCGCCCTTGCCGGCGGTCACATCCAGGCTGTCACCGTCAGTCTCGCCGAGGTCAAGAGCCAGCTGGATGCCGGCAACGTCAAGTGCCTTGGCATCATGGACAGCAAGCGCCCGGCCGCCTATCCGGACATCAAGACCTTCAAGGAACAGGGCTATGACATCGAATACGCTACGTGGCGCGGTCTTGCCCTTCCGAAGGGTGTCGATCCCGAGATCAAGCAGATCCTTGTCGACGCCTTCACCAAGGCTGAGCAGGATCCCCAGTTCGTCGAGGCTGCCGGCAAGCTGAACCTGAACCTCGCGTACCTGAACCCCGAGGATTTCACTGCCTTCCTGAAGCAGAACTTCGAGGATGTCACGACGACCATGAAGGCTCTTGGCCTGGTCGACTGATTGGTATCGATTCAGAAGGAGGGCAGAGACGACTCTGCCCTCGCTTTGTTTTGATGTAAGGAGATAATCGTGAAAAAAGCGAATCTCGTTTCGGCAATCATCGGAATGGCTTTTTCCCTGATTTGCTTTTTGGATACGTTCACTTTCAAGAAGTTCAAGAACGTGCCGGTCGGACCAGAGGTGTTTCCACGCGCCCTTGCCGTGGCCCTTTTCGTTTGCTGCCTGGCCCTGTTGCTGACCAACCTCCACACAACCGAGGAGAACAAGGACCCGGCGCCTACGTTGAGCCTGAAGGACATGTATATGCGCCACGCGTTGCTCGCCACGCTCATCATGGTGGTGTACGCG
This sequence comes from uncultured Spirochaetaceae bacterium, assembly GCA_900315435.1. Taxonomy (GTDB): domain Bacteria; phylum Spirochaetota; class Spirochaetia; order Sphaerochaetales; family Sphaerochaetaceae; genus RUG023. The sequence goes on along the minus strand of OMYY01000058.1, from coordinate 6,045 downwards.
ATGCTCTGGGAGCCGGTCGGCTTCCTGATTGTCAGTCCCTTCGCATTGTTCGCGCTCATCTATCTGATGGGAAAACGGAATTGGGGAAAGATGGCGGTCGTTTCCGTCATTGTCCCGATTGTGGCGTGGGGAGTGTTCCGTTACCTGCTCGGAATCACGCTTCCGATGGGTTTCCTGGATTTCCTGGTATGAGGAGGGGACAACATGCAGCATATGGCAATTGATTGGAGTCTTCTCTTTTCCAGTTACGGCTCCGTCCTCGACCCGATGGTGGTCCTGTACGTCTTTCTCGGCGCGATTGGCGGCGTCCTGATCGGTTCGATTCCCGGCCTCACGGCGACGATGGGTATCGCGTTGCTCGTTCCGTTCACCTTCGGGCTTGACTTCCTGCCGGGTGTGGCGATGTTGCTGGGCATCTTCTGCGGAGGCATGTACGGTGGCTCGATTGCGGCAATCCTGATCCATACCCCCGGGACTCCCGCCGCTGCGGCTACGGTCCTTGACGGATATCCGATGGCACAGAAAGGCGAGGCTGGGCGCGCCCTGTCCATCGCGCTGTTCGCGTCGTTCTGCGGCGGCATCATTGGAGCGCTATTGATGACGTTCCTGGCGCCCCCGATCTCGACCCTTGCCTTGAAATTCGGACCTGGCGAGTTCTTCATGCTGGCCATGTTCGGGCTTTCGGTCATCATCTCGATTTCCGGCAAGAGCCTGACCAAGGGTCTGATTATGGGCGTCTTCGGACTGCTCATCTGCACCGTCGGCATGGACAAGAGCTGCGCCTACATCCGCTTCCTGAAGTTCCAGGGATTATATGACGGCATTCCGTTCATCCCTGCCCTGATCGGTCTTTTCGCGGTCAGCGAGGTGATCGCCAACTTCGACCACAAGATCGTCAAGAGCAACGTGAAAGCCGCAAGGATCACCCACGTATGGCCTTCGTTGGACGACCAGAAGCGTGTTGCCAAGGCAGTCGTCATGGGTGGCCTGATTGGCGCCTTCATCGGATCCATTCCGGGTGCCGGTGGTGACATCGCCGCCTTCGTCAACTACTCGGAGCAGAAGCGCGAGAGCAAGCATCCCGAGCTTTTCGGTACGGGTGTGCCCGAAGGTGTCGCGGCGAGCGAGGCGGCCAACAACGGTTGCTCGGGCGGCGCGATGATCCCGATGCTCTCGTTGGGAGTTCCCGGCGACTCGAACACCGCGGTCCTGATGGGAGCCTTCATCATCCACGGGTTCCAGCCCGGACCGATGATGTACGTCGAGCACCTGGACATCGTCTACCAGGTCTTTGCGGCGATGATTGTCGCCAACATCGCCTTCCTGATTGTCGGTCTGCTCGGCATCCGCCTGTTCGCCAAGGTCATCACGATCCAGCGCTACTTCCTGATTCCGTGCATCCTGCTTCTCAGCCTGGTGGGCGCCTACGCGATCAACCAGAGCATGTTCGATGTCTTCCTCTGCCTGGTTTTCGGTGTGCTTGGCTACTTGTTCCAGCGTTATGGATTTCCGCTTTCTCCGATTCTGCTTGCCTTGATCCTCGGACCGATGTGCGAGCAGAACCTGAGACGGTACGTCCAGATCAACGATGGGTTCTTCTCGATGTTCACCCGTCCGATCTGCCTGATTTTCTTCGCGCTTGCGCTCATCTCGCTCTATAGCGCGTTGCGCAACCAGAAGAAGATCAAGGAACGCGAGGCCGAAGCCGAGGCGAACGCCGCCAGGGCCGACGCGAATAGGGAGCTCTGACGCCTCTGTGCGTGAAAGGGGGGGATGTGGCAAATCCGCATCCCTCCTTTCGTTTGCTTGCCTAATGACCCTTTTCGGAGGATAATGCAAACCATGACCGAGAAACTTGGAATTTATGTCGCCCTTGTCACCCCGTATGCCAAGGACGGAACGCTGAATCCCGCCGCCCAGGTGAAGCTGATGGAGCGGAATTTGCGGGAAGGGGCCAGCGGCTTCTTCCTTGGGGGCTCGTCAGCCGAATGCTGGCTGCTCAGCCATCAGGAGCGGGTAGAGATTTTCAAGACGGCAGTCCCGTTCCTTTCCAGGACCCATCTGATCGCCCATGTCGGTGCCAACTCCACTTGGGAGGCGATCCGGTTCGCCCAGGAGGCGAAAGCCCTTGGCTACACGATGATTGCCGCCACGCCGCCGCAGTACTACGGCTACTCCCCGAAGGAAATCGCCAGCTATTACTACGACATCTATCAGGCTACCGGATTGCCGGTGATGGTCTACAACTTCCCGGGCAACACCCACAGGGATTTCAATCTGGAGGATCCCGTCTACCAGAAGCTGTTTTCCAGTGACGCCATCTGGGGAATCAAGCACACCAACCAGGTGGTCTACCAGCTGGAGCAGTTCATGCGTCTCAACCCGAGGCTCAAGTTGTTCAACGGCTACGACGAGACGATGATCGCCACGATGGCCTATGGATGCACCGGTTCCATCGGTTCCACCTTCAACTGCCTGCTGCCTCACTTCGAGAAAATCTACCACGCTTTTGACGAAGGCCGTATCGAGGAGGCGAGGGAGTTGCAGCACAAGGCGAATGCGATCATGCAGGCTTTCTGCAAGGTGGGGCTTTTCCCTGCCGTCAAATATGTCTGCTCGACCCTTGGGGATGATGTCGGGGTTCCCCGCAGGCCGTTCACCCCGCTTACGGACGAACAGAAGCGGTACATCGACGACGTGATGGACCAATACTTCGTCCGCTGAGCGACAGACGCCACCTTGGAATCCACCGGGGTGGCGTTGTCATTTCCGGATGCTGTTCCAGACTTCCATCGCCTCTTTGGCGTTTTTGGTGATGGTCTTCCAGTCATGGGCCTCGACCAGCTGTTTGCCGGCAATCCAGGAACCGCCGACGGCAAGCACGTTCTGCTGGCTCGCCCACAGTCCGAGATTGGAAAGGTTGACTCCCCCGAGCGGGACGAAGGAGATGCCCAGATAGCTGTACGGTCCGCTCATCGCCTTCAGGTAACTGATGCCGCCAAGCGGTTCGGCAGGAAAGAGCTTCATGGTGTCGCAACCCAGCTCGTACGCCTGCTCCAGCTCGCTCGCCGTGGCGATACCGGGGGCGAAGGGAAGTCCTGCTGTCTGGGCTTCCTTGACGATAGAGGGGTTGTATCCCGGGGAGACACCGAAGTCGGCTCCCAATTCTTTCACCGCCTTGGCCTGTCCTTTCTTGATCACCGTACCGATTCCCAGAAGCATTTCCGGCACTTCCCGTGCAACCAGTTCCACTGCCTGCATCGCGGCGGGAGTGCGGAGAGCCAATTCGATAGCGGTAACCCCGCCATCCAGCAACGCCTTGCAGGCATCCGGAGCATCCTCCGCCTTGCCAACCGTCAGAACGGCAAAGACACCGCTCCGGCCAAGAAGAGATTTTGTCTGTGCGTCAAACATGTTTCCAGCATACCACACACGAGAGCACAAATGCCACGGTGGCGACTAGTTTTGCCTATTGGCAGAATGGGGAACCGCTTCATCCTCTGGGGCATATTCCTTGTCAGGGTTCACATGGATCATGCAGGCCTTGACCTCGGGAAAGGCAGCCTCGATGGCAAGACGGGTGCCATGGGCGATCGCATGACCCTGCCAGACACGCAGATTGCCGTTTACGACGATGTTCACGTCCACGTGGGCACGGTTGCCAGAAAGCCTTGTTTTCAGGTCGTCAAGGGCAAGCACGCCAGGCTGCTTCGCAATCAGCTGCTTCATGGCTTCCACCTTTTCGGGCGCCATGGCGTGGTCGTCCAGCTTGCTGATCGAGTCATGGGCGATTTCCAGGGTGGTCTTGATGATGAAGAGGGCGATGACCAGCGATGCGACGCTGTCGGACCATCCGAAGCCCATACGGGATCCGAGGACGCCGAGCAGGGATCCGACGGACACCAATGCGTCCAAGTGGTTGTGCCAGGCGCTGGCCCGCAATGCGGTACTCTTCAGCTTGTGGGCCGCCGCGAGGGTGTAGAGGAACATCGTTTCCTTGCCGGCGATGGAGACCAAGGCCGCGACAAGGGCGATGAAGGAAGGGGTTTCCACATCGGTCCAATGGGCGTGGATGATGGTGTGCGCCGCGTTGAAACCGATCATCGAGCCGGAGACAAGCAACATGCCGCTCAGGATCAATCCTGCTACCGCCTCGTACTTGTCGTGTCCGTAGGGGTGGCTTTCGTCACTGCCTTTCTCGCTCCATGCGACTCCTACCATCACGATGAAAATGGAAAAGACATCGGTGCAGCCGTGGATGGCGTCGGTCACCAAGGCGGTGGAATGGCCGAGAATACCGGCGACGAGTTTGAAAAGGGAAAGCAAAAGGTCGACGATGATGCCGACAGTGGAAACGCGCATGGCAATTCCATACGCGTGTGAATGCACATGGTTGTGGCTCATGTCCATGGAATCTAATAAAAAGGGGATGGGGTGTCAATTGTGAGAGACAATCATATCATGATGTGTTGAAACATATTAAAAATAACAATACCCGGTTTGCCAAAATTCTTTCATGGAGGTGATTGACAAAAGCGGGCCTTTGAGGCATAGTACAGAGCGTTGATTCGCGATAGGGTATCTCCCAAGTGCTTCAACTGCATGGTGGAAGTAGTTCAATGGTAGAGCACCAGATTGTGGATCTGGCTGTTGAGGGTTCGAGCCCCTTCTTCCACCCTAAAGGCGAACGGGTCCGTAGCTCAGTTGGATAGAGCATCGGCCTTCGAAGCCGAGTGTCGAAGGTTCGAATCCTTTCGGGCTCAAACCTTGATGGTTTTTTGATGTAGTTCGTATGGGCCGCTAGCTCAGCTGGTAGAGCAACAGACTCTTAATCTGTGGGTCAAAGGTTCGATCCCTTTGCGGCTCAATACTTTGGGTGGATGCCCAGACATCGCGAGAGTGGTGAAATGGCATACACGCCAGACTTAGGATCTGGTACCGAAAGGTTTGCGGGTTCAAGTCCCGCCTCTCGCAAGAGAAGCGGAATCGTGTTTGCGGGAGTGGCTCAGTGGTAGAGCTCCACCTTGCCAAGGTGGTTGTCGCGGGTTCGATCCCCGTCTCCCGCTCTCAGCAACTTGATTTCTGAAAGGAAGTCAAGTTGTTTTTTTATGGCAACCCATATGCGGTCCCGCATGTGGCCGGATGCGGAACTTGCCGCATGCAATTGCCGCCCGTAGGAAGGCGGGGTCAACGGAATTGTCTGGCAACGGGAAGCTCTCTCGCGTGCATATCGTTCGCTCTCAAGGCAATCAACGTACGTCTCCGGGTTCCAATGTGAGGGCAATCGGAAAGCCGCCATCCGGATGAGAGACAAGAACCGACACTCGGAAAAGGGCGTTCTTTGCCACAAGCGCACAGCTGTGGTATCCTTGAGGCATGCAGGGCACCGAACAGAAGATCACGACGTCGTACAGCTCCTTCGAGACAATCCGGAAGGAAGGATACCTGTACGTGGACAAGACCGCGTACCTATATCGCCTCGTGACGGGGTCGGATATGTATTTCCTCTCCCGTCCCCGCCGCTTCGGGAAGACGTTGACCGTCTCCACGTTGGAGGCGATCTTCCAAGGCAGGAGGGAGCTGTTCAAGGGGCTCGCCATCGATGCTCTGGACTACGACTGGAAGACCTACCCTATCATCCACATCGATTTCGGGGACTGCGGGAAAAGCACTCCCGAGGGGCTGGACGGGTGGCTGAAAGACCGGCTTGAGGAAATTGCCGGCGCGTATGGGGCCGGGCCGCTGGACATGACCAAGACGAGCGACGACCTGTTCGCGAAGCTCATCCTGCTGCTTTCCAAGAAAGACAAGGTCGTGGTCCTGATCGACGAGTACGACAAGGTGCTTTCGGACAACGTCTTCTCCCCCGAGGTAGAGAAGTTGCGGCAGGTGCTGGGGAACTTCTACCAGGTGGTCAAGACGAAGGGGGCCCTGCTGCGGTTCGTTTTCATCACGGGTGTGACCAAATATGCCCGGCTGAGCGTCTTCTCGAAGATGAACAACCTGAAGGACCTGAGCATGTCGCCTGCGTATGGGACGATGCTG
>OMYY01000060.1 GCA_900315435.1 uncultured Spirochaetaceae bacterium | reverse complement strand
TTTCAGGGACACCCAGTACTTCTTCTACAAGATCTACGAGAACTCCCGCAAGCCAACTCAAAACTGGCTATCCCACAAAATTCTGATTTGAACCAAAAAGACCAGCCAACAAATCGCCTGTGTCTCATGCACTATCCACCTACCGTTGCTACCTTCCGGTCCTGGCGGGGTTCAGTGGCGTGCATAGCACAGAATCTGTTGGCTGGAAAAAAGAATTCGGAGAGAGAGGGATTCGAACCCTCGATACCATTGCTGGTATACACCCCTTCCAAGGGTGCACCTTCGACCACTCGGACACCTCTCCACGGTCGATCAATTGCCCTTCACGAAAAAATCCGGGGGATCGGAGAGAGAGGGATTCGAACCCTCGGTACCGGAAAACCAGTACACTGGATTTCGAGTCCAGCTCCTTCGACCACTCGGACATCTCTCCAGGCTATTAACCTCTATATGAGACTGAGAAGATTCGAACTTCCGACCCTCAGTTCCGCAAACTGGTACTCTATCCAGCTGAGCTACAGTCTCATCATGTAAAAAACCAAAGCGGAGAGGCGGGGATTCGAACCCCGGAACCCGTTACCAGGTTAACTCCTTAGCAGGGAGCCCGATTCGGCCACTCTCGCACCTCTCCAGGAATTACCTTCAACTGATGCGTGATCGGAGAGAGTGGGATTCGAACCCACGGAGACTTGCGCCTCAGCAGTTTTCAAGACTGCCACCATCGACCACTCGGACACCTCTCCAAGAAAACCGCTTCGACAATCGAAACAGATATCTGACAGGTCCTTCACCAGTCGTTTGACAACTATAGTTTCCGTCCGTCTTTTTGTCAACCACTGGCGGATTCCCGGAAGGAATTTCCTTCTCCCGTTCTTTTTGCTATGGTTAGGGTATGTTCCGTATGTTCGGAAAAGGGGCGTCCCGCAAATCGGTTCCCAAACTGACCGAGGAAGACAAGACGCATGAGAAGAAGAAGATAGAGACGCTCAAGGCCGGGATGCTGGCCCGTGAGGCGCTTTCGCTGTGCAAGCGGTTGCTCGACGCCCATGGGCCGAGGCTTTCCGGCAGCGGGTCCTGCCTTCAGACGGCTGACGAACTGCGTGCGGCACTCGGGGAATATTGCTCCAAGGCGGGAGTCGACGATATCCAGATCGCCAGCGGGGCTCCCGTCCTGCCCTGGAAGCTGGTCGGCATCGTGTATCCGGTCGTCGTCCTGTTGCTCTGTCTTGGTTTCCCGCTTGCCGGTACTGGGCTCTACCTTCTGTTCGGCCTCTATGCGCTACGGGAAATCTACTGGTATCGTCCTCTTCTTGAGAAATACCAGAAGCGTACCCGAGGAAAGAATGTCTGGGCGGTCATCGAGCCGGAGGGTGAAGCGACCCGCACCCTAATCTTCGGTGCCCACCATGACAGCGCCAGGATGTGGCGATTTTCCAAGGATGACCGGAAGGAATACGCGCGCAACGTCACCATGCCTTTGGGTGCAATCGCCCTGCTTGGGCTTGAGTGCGCGGTCCAGCTCTTTACCGAGCTGGTCTCCGGTACCATCCTCATTCCCAACCTGCCTTCTCCGAGCCTGGTCCTTTACCTGGTCGTCCTGGTTGCCGGCATCCCTTTGGTCTGGCGCTTGAGAAAGGTGCAGGGCGGCGAAGGTGCCCCCGGCGCAGGGGACAACCTGCTCTCCGGCACCCTGCTGGTCCAGCTGGCCAGGTACTATGACTGGAGGAAGCGGTGCGGCTTTCCCCTTATGCATACCCGGCTGGTCTTTGCCTCGTTCGACGGCGAGGAGTGCGGCCTGAGGGGCAGCAGGTGCTTTTTTCAGGACCACCGCTGGGAAGGGCGGGTGGAGATGCTCAACTTCGACTGTCTCTACCACGCCAAGTCGCTCTGCTTCCTAAGCCAGGACGTCAACGGCAGCCAGCAGCTGGACCAGGAACTGGCCAGTTCTTTGGTGGCCACCGCCAAGCAGATGGGCTATCAGGCGGACATGGGTTCCATTCCCTTTTTGGGAGGAGGGACCGACGCCGCCTCGGCGGTGCGCGCCGGCATTCCAGCGACTACCATGACGGCAGTATCCTGGAACGACAGGCAGCGCGGAAATGTCTCGCACACCAGCGATGACACGACCGAGGCGATCGAGGCGCAGGTGGTCGAGGAGGCGATTTCGATTGCCATCAAATGGATTGACCAGCACGAGCAGGAACAACAGACGGCAAACCCCCGGCAGAATCCGGAACCACCCCAAAAGGAGGGCCGTTCCCTCCACTTCAAACGATTGTTCTGAAGGATACCAGGGCCTGCGCTCCGGTCAGTTCGGTCAGCGTGGCGGAAAGCTTCTCCTCCTGGCTTGAGGCGATGGTTCCGGAGATTGTTATGTCGGTCTCGAAGCTTTCCCCATCCACCTGTGCCCCGATGGAGTCCAGCAGCATCCGCACCGGCTTGTACTGGTTGTAGGAGACGAGTATCGAGAAGGAGCTCTTCTGTACCTGTTCCTCGGTTTGGCAGAGGGCGATCACCCCTTTGGCGCTGTCCCCGTAGGCGGAGACCAGACCGCCGGTACCCAGCAGGGTTCCCCCGAAATAGCGGACGACCAGGACGCAGATGTCAGTGATTCCGCTCCCCTTGACCACCTCGAGCACCGGTCTTCCCGCCGTATTCTTCGGTTCTTTGTCGTCGCTGGAACTGAACATGCTTCCCTGTTTGCCCACCACGGCGGCATGGACCACGTGGTTCGCGTCGGGGTGTAGCGCCCGTACCTCACGCACCAGGTCCTTGGCTGTTTCCAGCGAGGTGCACATGCGGGCATAGGCGATGAACCTGGATTTTTTCACCTCCAGGTGAAAGTATGGTTCGTTCAGCAGAATCCGCATCTTCACCACCTGTGCGCGAATACCGTGTCCTGCCAGGCAGGAGCAAGGGCCGAGAGGTTGTCCCCTAACGTGGCCAGCATAGCACATTCGTCCCCGGACAGGGAAACCGGCTCCAGATCCTGGGAGAGCTGTTCTTTGGTGCGGGCCCCCAGAACGACCTGGTCGAAGCCCTGCGCCATGGCCCAGGCAAGTGCCACTTGGCTCATCGAGCATTGGTGCATCAGGGCAATCTCACGGATTCCGGCAAGGAGCGCTTGGAACTGGAGCGGGTGCTGGTAGCAATACAGTGTCCCCCTCGCATCGTCGGGGGGATTGTCATGTCTGCCACCAAGCAGTCCCATGCCGGTCGGACTGTATCCGGAAAGGAATATGCCGTGTGCTTTGCAGAAAGAGACCATTTCCCGGAGGTTTCGGGTCCAGAGCAGGGAGCAGTGGACCTGCACCGCCTTGACGGGAACTTCCTTTTGTAGCGATTCGAGATAGGAGGGTGTGACGTTGCAGATGCCGATAGCCTTTGCCTCGGGGTGGGTCCCCATGTGCTCCAGCGTCTGTTTGACGTCGCGTTTGGAGCTCGGCCAGTGGAGGTACCAGATGTCGACGTAACCGGTAAGCAGCCGTGACAGGCTCTCCTTCAGGTTGTCGCGTCCCATCGTCTTGGTGGAAAGGAAGAGTTCCTCCCTCCTGAGCGGAAAGCGCCTCAACTGCTGGCCGAGCATCTGCTCCGCCCTGCCGTTCTGATAGGCGTAGGCGGTATCGAAGGCGCGGATGCCGCTTCGGATGGCGCGGTGGAGCGTCTTCAGGGAGTCGCCCCGTTGCTGGTCGCCCCAGAAACCGGCGTTGCCTGCGAAGGCCCAGGTGCCCAGCGCGAGCTCAGTTTTCCTCTGGTCCGTCCTCAATGATCTCCACCTTGCTGTCCACCATCTCCTTTCCGTCGAAGAGGAAGTACCCCTTGATCCGTTTTCCCGCCATCACCGCAGGCACCCAGAGGGTGTCGTCGGCCCACATGCGGTCGAAGGGAAGGTGGTGCTTGTCCTCCCACCAGAAGGGACGGGTCTCCTCGCATTCCGCGAGCTTCCCCTCATAGCCGGAGGCGACATAGACATAGGCGTGCTCGGCCATGCCGTCTTTGAACTGGAAGAAAAGCTCTCCTCGGCGGGAGAGTGTGCCGATTGTCAGCCCGGTTTCCTCCTTGAACTCCCTGCGGGCGGCGTCGTCCGCAAGCTCGGCTGCCTCGACATGTCCACCAGGAGCGTTGACATAGCCGGTGCCCAGTCCCCGCTTCTTGTCGATCAACAGCACCTTGTCGCCGTCAATCAGATAGGTGATCACGCAGATGTCGGTCGGTTCCCAGTTGTCCCAGTCCATATCCTCGACATGTGTTGGCATGACAAATGGTTTCTTGCCTCCCAGCCGCTTCGCTTCCTCACGCGCCTTCGCCTCCTCCGGATGGCGCTTGTCCCAGCACTCCTGGCAGAGATTGTCGTCATGGCCGACGATATGCTCCCAGTCCAGCTTCTTGCCGCAACAGACGCAGTGTAGCCGGAAGGGCCAGACATGACTGCGGAAGACAAAGCCGATGGCGACAAGGACGGCGGCAACGATGGCGACGATGAAGCCCGGCCAGGTGTTGTGGACGGAAAGCGAGACGACAATCTGGAAGATGCACATCAGGATGCAGAGCCAGACCAGACTGCTCTGTTTCCTTTTCGAGTCCTGGATCTTCCTCTGGTTGAGGCCGATCAAAAGGAGCGTGATCACCACCCAGGAAAAGTACTTGTCGATAAGTTGCAGCATGATGGTTTGAGAGTATTGCGCCGCTATAGGCTGGTCAAGGGTACATTCCAACAGACCTTTTCCATTGCTAGTTCCCTCTTTTCGGGGTATGCTGGAGTCATCACGAACGATAAGGGGGTTGCAGAGTGGAACCGATTGCAAACTACATTGATCATACGCTTCTGAAAGCTGACGCCACACAGGAAGAAATCGAGAAACTGTGTCAGGAGGCGGAACAATATCATTTCCATTCGGTTTGCGTGAACAGTTGCTGGGTCGACTTGTGCTCCAAGCTGTTGAGCGGGACCGGCGTCAAGGTATGTACCGTGGTCGGGTTCCCTCTCGGAGCCATGACGACGCGCGCCAAGGCATTCGAAGCCAGACAAGCTGTTGCCGACGGTGCGGATGAAATCGATATGGTGATCAATATCGGTCAGCTGAAGAACCACGATGACTCCTTGGTGCAGGACGATATCGCGGCGGTCAAGCTTGCCTGCCGTGGACATTTGCTGAAGGTGATCATCGAGTGCTGCCTGCTCTCGAAGGAGGAGAAGGTCAGGGCCTGCCGTCTCGCCGTCAGCGCGGGAGCGGACTACGTGAAGACCTCCACCGGATTCTCCACGGGCGGAGCTACGGTCGACGACGTGACGTTGATGCGCCGCACGGTCGGGCCGAACATCGGCGTGAAGGCCTCCGGTGGCATCCATTCCTACCCGCAGGCAAAGGCGATGATCGGAGCTGGTGCCACCCGTATCGGCGCTTCGGCGGGTATCGCCATCGTCAAGGGGCAGTATGCTGCCGTCTGAGGCGGACAGTGCTGACTTCCTGAAAAGTCTCGGATTTCCCACGGTGGAAATCCATGACACGTTCACTCACTTTGATTTCACCAAGCCTGGCAGGCGCGTGCTCCTCATCGGGCCGATGGGGAGCGGGAAAACGGAGGCGGCCGCCAGGGTCTGGAGGGACGCCGCGGTGGCACGGAACAAGAGTGCCGCTGTCAGCAGGCTGACCAGCTATGGTGAGACGGACAGGAGGAACGTGTTTTTTGTGCGTTCGGAGCTTGACCGCGGCCGTTTCACCGACTATCCCTCCGACGCGCTTGCCTATCGGGGCGGATACGTGAGTTGCGGAGACCATATCGCCTTCATCCGCGACTCCTTCGACCTTGAGGCGGTGATCCGGGATAACCCGATGGTGGGCACCTATATCATCGACGAGGCTTCCTTTTTCGACGAGCGGCTTGCCTACGTGGTGCGCTCGGCAAGCTTGGAGAAGGGAATCATGTTCATCTTTCCGACCCTGATTCTCAACTTCCGCCGGGAGTTCTTCAACGCCACGGCGCGCTTGATGCTGGATATCGCCACCGACGTGATTCCGCTCACCGCCTACTGCGACCATCCCGACTGTCTGAAGAATGCCTTCTACACCTACCGTTCCTACACGGTCGACGGCAAGGAGTGCCCGGCCCTCTACTTCGACCCGCTGATCATCGTCGGAGGAGACCGGATCAAGCAGGGCGGCCTGGAGCCCAACTATGGCTCCCGCTGTGACCGTCACCACTACCTGCCCGGCAAGGAGTACTCCTTCCTGACCCTGAAGCCGATGGGACAGGACGCCGCCCGGGGAGAAAGCCGGGCTCTTGTCCGGGAGCTGGAATTGCTCAAGGGAGACATCCGTTCTTCGAAACTCTACCAGTCGCTCCAGGTCAGGTACGGAGACACGTCGGACGGCGAGGTCTGCATGGGCAGCCTGGCGACCAGCTGTATCGCCGAGAAGGCGCTCTGCTGGCTCTTCGCCGAACAGAATGTCATCGGCGAGGGACTGTTGCGCCATATCGCCGATGACCTGGAGCTGGATGTCGGCTACATGTCTGGCGTCCTCAGGGACAACAAGCGGCCGGTCGATTTCGAGCAGATGCTGTTGCTCTAGGGCCGATGCCTCAATAGGAGAGCAGGGTTTTCAGTTCTTCTGCCAACAGCGGTACCTGGATGTTCTCCATCGACATGGGCACCTGGATGCGGTACTCGTCCATCAACCTGAAGAACAATTTCCAGTTGATGACGCCGGTTCCGGCCATGAGGTTGCCGATCTTGGTGCCGTCGACGGGGTTGAGACGGTAATCCTTGATATGGATGGTCTTGATGCGGGATCCCCAAGCGTCGAAGGCGCTGCGGAAGAAACGTTCCTGGGCCTCGTCGCTCGGACGTTCCCTGACACTGCCGTCCGACTCGGGGATACCGGTGTAGGGAACCAGGTTGACCGGGTCGTAGATGAAACCGAAATGCTCGCTTTTGAACGTCTCGGAAACCTTGAGTGCCCGCTCCACCGTGCTGATGGTATGGTGGTGGCTGACCGGCTCGATGCAGGCCAAGGCATCATATGTTTCCGCCGCATTGACTAGCTGGTCGATCGTCTTCAGGCAAAGGTCGAAATTCTCCGGCTCGTAGGTGGCCATGTCGTACGTGATGTCCGGGTTGTGGCTTCCCGTCTCGGTCCCGACAATCCGGCACCCAAACTGTTTGGTGTATTTCAGATTGATGATATAGCGGTTGATTTGCGCCTGTCGGATTTCCGGGTCGGGATGGATCGGGTTGAAATAGGAGCCGATCATCGAGAGCGATACGCCCTCGCGGGCCAGGGTGTCATGGATTTCCTGGACATACGAGCTGTCGTATTCCTCGACAGGCCGTTCCTTTCCCTTCAACACCTTATGCAGGGCAAGGTGGATGACGGTAGGTTTCTGGAACGAGGCTGCGAACTTCGCCAGATCCGAAAGCGAGGTGAAAGTACCCAAGTCGTGGGCCCTGAATCCGATAGTTCTTCGCATGGGGAAAGTGTACCGGTATCGTTCAGCGCTGGCAAGCGGAGAGGTAGGCGAGCGCGACTGGAGCGTCAGCAGGTCCGCAGTTCTCCAAGGTCATGGGAACGTGTATCCCGTACTCCTTGCACATGCGGAACACCAACGTCCAGTCGAGCACGCCCTTGCCCGCCGGCATCCCTCCGGTTCTCAGCCCGTCTTCCCGCATCCGGTAATCTTTGACATGGATGGCGACAATCCGGTCGGCAAAGCGATCCAGGGCGTCACCGATGAAACGCCTTTGCGCCTCGGCGCTCGGCTTCCAGCGGACGCTGCCGTCCGGCTCGGGAATACCGGTCGGGGGAACCAGGTTGACCGGGTCGAACAGGAGCCCGAAATGGGGGGAGGAGAATTCCTTCAGGATCCGTTCGATACGGGAAAAGGTGTTCAGGGTATGCTGTCCTCCTTCATAGCAGGCGATCGTATCCGTCTTTTCGGCTACCCCGACGAGGGTTGCGGTCGATTGGACCAACTCGTCGAAATGGCGTGGCTCATAGGTTTCCGGAGTGTAGGAGCAGTCTCCTTTGGCGCTGCCACTCTCGCTGGAGACAATCCGGCACCCGAAAGAGGGGGCCATGCGTAGGGACATGGAAAAGCGCGTCAGGTCCAGTTTTCGTGCCTCTGGATCGGGGTGGATCGGGTTGATATGGCAACCAAGGATGGCGATGCGTACTCCCTCGCGCTCCATCTCGTTGCGGATCCGGGTGGCGTAAGCCGTGTCGTACGCTTCCGGGCTACGTGCCTGCTCGACGCAACGCTTCAGCGCGAGATGCACGAAGGTAGGCTTGGAAATCCAAGCAATCTGGTGGGCCAGGTCGGCGGCTGATGGATGCATGCCGAAGTCGTGGGCCCGAAAACCTATGTCGAACATGCCCTCACTGTAGCATAAAAGGGGGAAAAGAGACGATAAGGGACAAGTATTGTGCGGTATTCTTCTACAGACACCCTTTAGAATATCCTATATACATATAATCCGGTGTGCATAGGCAAAGAGGAGGAACGCATGGCAATCTATACGTTCAAAGGGACGGATGGTGACAATACCGCTGCGCTGAACAAGGCGATTGACGCCTTGCGGATGGGGGACGAGCTGGTCATCTCCAAAGGTGTCTGGAAGGTAGGGCCGGTCGATGTCGCGAAGAGCGACGTGACCATCACCTTCGAGGAGGGCGCCGAGCTCCTGTTCATCTACGACGACATGCGCTACATGCCGGTGTTCACCCGCTGGGAGGGCCAGCGGTGCTATGCGATGCATCCCTGTTTCTATGTCCACGATGCCCGCAAGGTGACGATCCGTGGAAAAGGCATCCTGAATGGAAACGGCACTCCTTGGTGGGAGCAGACGATGCGCAAGAAGCACATCCAGCAAGGGCCTTATTCGATGGCGGAACACCGGCTTGCCGCGTTGAACCCCAATTACGAGAACCAGCCCGGTGGTGGTGGCGGCAGGCCATGCCAGTATCTGAGGCCGCCGCTTTTGCAGATCTGCCACGCCGAGGATGTCGTCGTCGACGGGCTCCTGTTGAAGGACAGCCCATTCTGGACCTTGCATCCGGTCTTTTCCGTGGGGCTGAAGCTGAGGAACATCACCATCGACAACCCGGCAGACGCTCCGAACACCGATGGCATCGATATTGATTCCTGCAGGGACGTCGAGGTCGACCACTGCCACGTCCATGTCGGTGATGACGGCATCGCCATCAAGAGCGGAGTGGGTGAGGATGCCCTTGAGGTGGCTTTCCCGTCGAGCAATATCTATGTCCACGACTGCGTTGTCGAGGCTGCCCACGGTGGTGCCGTCATCGGGAGCGAGACTGGTTGCGGCGTCCATGACGTCAGGGTCGAGAACTGCACCTACATCGGTACCGACCGTGGCGTCCGCATCAAGACCCGGCGTGGCAGGGCTGGCGATATCCATGGCCTTTCCTTCAAGCGCCTGAAGATGGAGAACGTATTGTGCCCGATCACCGTGAACATGTACTACGTCTGCGGAAGCAAGGATGAGAGATTGTTCAGTCTGGAGAAACAGCCGGTCACCGATACCACGCCCCACATCTATGACGTGGAGATCGAGGATATCGAGGCCAGTGGCGTCCGCTCTGCGTGCGGTTTCATCGTCGGCCTGCCGGAAGCCCCGATTACCGGACTCTCCATCAAGAACTGCCGCTTCTCCCTGGCAGACGAGAAGGACCTGGTCGATCCCGAGCTTGCCTCGATGAGCCAAGGCCTGCCTCCGGCCAAGAGCCGTGGCATCAGGCTGCGCAACGTCGAGGTGAAGTTCGAGAATATCGTCGGGGCACCGGTAGACCAGGAATAAGATGCATCCGGACATACGACTGACGCTATGATGCACCCATGCAGACCATGGGTGCATCTGTTGTCTATGGCATTGAAAGATTTGCCATACTGCTGTTGCACGCATCCAGACAATCTACGACATGGCGTTCAAGAGGCTCATGAGGCGCAAGGAGGTGCTCGCCTATGTGGCGGGCAGGTACGTCGACGAGTTCCGGGGCATGCGGCCCGGGGAGGTCGTCCCCTACCTGGAAGACCCGCAGAAGGGAATGGCGCTGAACCCGATGGACCGGGAGAGCGACGACGAGAGCGGGGTGGTCCAGTACGACACGCTGGTCATGGTGCGCTCCAGGCTCCGCAGGGGACGTGTCGCCGCGATCCTCAACATCGAGGGGCAGAACGACCCGTACCCGCTGAAGCGCACGGGCAGGCGCATCCAATACGTCTCGGGGAGGCTTTTGTGCGACCAGAAAGGGGTGTTCTTCCAAGGCGACGCGTACGGGGGCATGGTGGACGTGGTCACCCTCTGGCTGATGCTCAGGCCGCCCAAACGCTACGAGGGGCTGGTGGTGGAGGACGCGCCATTGCGTGCCAGCCAGGAACCGGCGCCCGGGGACCTGGTGGACGCCCTGCAAGGGCTGAAGAAAGTGGTCGTTTTTGTTCCTGGCGAATATGAGGTACACTACAAGGGGATGGCGGGGCTGTTCAGCCTGTACCTGAGGTCGGGAGGGCTGGGCATTGGGG
>OMYY01000081.1 GCA_900315435.1 uncultured Spirochaetaceae bacterium | reverse complement strand
GAAGAGGTGCTGGCCTGAGGAAAACGTATCGGGTTGCATCCGACTATGAGCAATAGGCCGGTATTCCGTGTACCCGGAAAATACGGATATCTCTGGTACTCCGCTTCATCCCATAAAAGCCTGTGCAAAGCCAAAATGTGGCAAACCCACGTATCAGGCATCAGACACCAGTCATGCAAAAAACCGTCTCGTCTGTGTACCGTCCCATACGAGCAGGCTTCCATATCCTTCGGCTTTTCCTGCTTGGACGATATCGACCTGGTGGATGGTCTCCTTTCGACGGGAGATGATGTCATAGGCATGTCCTCCCGCCTCAATATGCCATGCGCTTCCGAATTCTGGGGAAAGCCGCAAGCCGTCGCCTTGGAAGAAAAGTGGCAGTGGGGCGAGGGCGATTGGTTTGGAAGAGAAGGCGGTAAGGGCGCTGTCGTGGAAAGTCCCTTGGATGCAGGTGCCTTGTTCCAGCTGGTTGTACATGGTGCTCATCGGGCAGGGCTTGGCGCTGAGTCCATCGATTCCGGCAAACGCGAGGAAGAGTGCACCGGCGTGTGTGGTGTCTGCCGCCATGGCTGGCATGGCATGCCATGCGATAGCTGCTTTGTCCGCCGAGTAGTTGTCGTCGATGACCAATACCAGGTTGTCGAGCAACAGTACCCTGCGCCGGGTGATTTCCCCTGCCGGGTGCCGGAGTGTCATTTCCACCGCTCCCTTGCCAGTGCGGTTTCCGATGGTGTCGGTCAGGCGCTGGTAGCTCCAGCTTCCTGCGGACGCGGCGTCCGTAGGGAAGAACACGGTATTGTGGGAAACGGGATTCTTCAGCAGTTCCCGTTCCTGGCAGTCCCGGTAGGTGTAGCGCCCACCATCTCCGACAATCAGCTTTCCGTCAAAAACGATGTCGACATGGCCTTGGTCGAGATGCCCGTGGCCGCTCCCCAGCGGACCGGCGTGGGTATGGACCTCGAACCTCCTGCCACGCAGGTAGCTGTTCCCGCTTGCCCGGGCAAACGTGTCGTGGCTGTTGGTGCGGGCCTTCCAGGAAGGCTTCACAAGACCGTCCATCTCGTTCTCGAAAAACCAGCCCCGGTAGAGGCGTCGGTCACGGAACAGGATGGAGGCAAGGGTGAGCAAGTCCCCGACCCGCATCATGTCGCTGTCTCCTTGGGGGTAGACGTGGTCCTTGCCGTACGTGGATCTGGCCAGTCCCTCTGCCAACCGTTTTGTAGCCGAAAAAAGGGTGCCTTTGCGGATGCCGGTGACGAGCAACGTATCCAATGCGGCGTGGAGCACATGGGCGTGGTAGAGCGGGCTTTGTTCCCAATGCGTGCCGTCTTCCAGCGTCTGCAAAGAAAGCTCTTCGGCAAGCCTGTCCAGGGCGGTTTCAATCCACAGCCGGTTGTCCGTATGGAGACCAAGCAGAAGAAGCCCGTGGTCGCCGATGACACCCCAGTTGGAGAGCCTGTGGAAGGAGCCGTGCGTGTCGAAAAGCAGCCTGCCATGCTCCTTGAGCGACTGCTCGATCTGGCTGACAAAGGGAATTTCTCCCGGCATCAACTCCAGGATCCGCAGCCATGCCTCGGCCCTGATGCCGCATTCAAGGCTCCGCCATGTGCGCTTCCCCCGTCCTTCCGTGTAGGGCTGTTCATCCAGAAAATCCTTCCAGACAGAGAGAAGCGTGGTCTTGTACGCTTCCCGTCTCGTCGCGAGGTAGGCATGGCAAAGGGAGACGAGCACGCTGTGGCGGGCAAGGGCGAAGGCCCATTCCTCGTCCCCATAGGGGATGGTCTCCCAAGGGACATGGTCTGTGTAGGAGACCGGGTCGAGACACTTTTCCATCTCGTAGTGTCCGTTATGGACAATCTGGTGGCGCACCATCAGGTCCGCCTGCATCCGCTCATGATCCGGCAATTGGCCGGAAGGATAGGTCGTCGCCCACATCTTATGGTTCCTTCTGTTTCGTTGCCACTGAGTCGGCATAGGCCTTGGGGGACATGCCGACATACCGGTTGAAGACCCGTATGAAGCTGGTCGAGCTGTTGAAACCCATTTTCTGGGCCAGGTCCACGATATGGGTCATGGGGTTCTGTTCGAGAATCTCCTTTGCCCGGTCGACCCGGTACTGGTTGAGGTAGTTCTTGAAGGTGTCGTTGGAAAGCTGGCTGAAGAGCTTGCCGCAGTACTTGGCGGTGATGTTGAACTGGTTCGCCAGATCCTGCAGGCCGATATCCTCGCAATAGTGGTGCTGGATATAGGTGCGCATCAGCGCGAGCATCTTGTCGTTGTCGCTCGCCCCACGCTGTTTCACCACCTTGGCGATATTCCTTGCGCAGACGAAGAGCGAGTCCAAGGTTTCCGGACGGGAGCTCTCCTGGTAGACGGTCGCCCAGTTCATCTGGGTCCCGTAGAGCTCCTTGGTGGTGGTCTTCAGCTCCTGAAGGGCGCGTTGGATGGTCGATGAGACCGCGTAGACCAGTCCTTGGAAGGCGGGGCCTGCCAGATGGTGGTTGCTCTCCATGATTTCCTGGATGGCGAACTCCACCTGGTCGGTTCCGAGCGTCATTGCCTGCA
This sequence comes from uncultured Spirochaetaceae bacterium, assembly GCA_900315435.1. Classification (GTDB taxonomy): domain Bacteria; phylum Spirochaetota; class Spirochaetia; order Sphaerochaetales; family Sphaerochaetaceae; genus RUG023. The sequence continues at coordinate 203 of OMYY01000081.1, read as the reverse complement.
GGAACTCCTTCTCGACGGAAAGGGGATAGGAGTAACTGTTCTGGTCGAAGGTGCCGACGTCGGCGCTGGTCAAGATCCGCTTCTGGGGATTGGTCAGCCGGTACTGCAGATAGCCGTGTTTAGCGGCCAACAGGGCCGCATTCTCCGGCCAGTCAGGGTCATATTCGACGGCCAGTCTTTTTCTGTCGTTTAATGACCAGCGG
>OMYY01000064.1 GCA_900315435.1 uncultured Spirochaetaceae bacterium | reverse complement strand
TATTACGAGCAGACGGCAAACGACGGGTATGACCTGACGGCACAGGCTTATTCCGCTGACGGGCATACGTTCGACAGTGAAACAGGCGAACTGCTGGATGACAATGATGACCAGGCAGACAATGATAATCTGAATATCACAGACACAAGAGAATCGTTCTGAACAGGGACGGTTCTTTTCTTATCTTAAATAAGTGGTGGAAACCACAGGGGCATTCGGTCTGTGTCCTGCAATTTCCACCAGTTATTTAGGAATGACCCTCAAGGCACGGTACTTCAGAAGATGGCATTTTCCACCAATGATTTAGTAATGACCATTCAGGGGCCTTATATCAGCAGGCCAATCGTTTCCACCAGTCATTTAGGAATACATGAAAAAGCCGCCACCCGAAGGCAGCGGATTTCCACCAATTTTTTAGAATAGCCCTTTTTCCTTTCATTCCATCAGGCCCATTCAACCCTCATCCCACAAAAATCTGTATTGAGCCTTTTTATTTTCGCTCACTTCATGCATCACCTCCTTACATATTTATACTAACATGTTTTAGCATTTTATGCAAGGGAAGGCTTCCCTGCAGATGGCTTTTCCGTCGTGATTTTGGCGGTCGCTTCTCCCTCCGGATTGTCCAACATGTTAGACAAATGTTAGACACGACGTTTTCTGGGTTGACTGCGTTGCGTTTTACTGCAAGGATGTAAACGCAAATGGCGAGGAAAGATGCGTCGGAGGGTGCTTTTCTGGCTGGAAGCTCCCCTGTGGGCTTTCCCCAAGCTTGAGATGCGGGTTCGATTCCCGTCTGGCGCTTATCAATCCTTCCCTTCCATCAATACCAACCAGACTCTAGCATCATACGCACGAGCAACGATCTTCGAACTTGGATCTTTCAGCTCACGATTCCGATCTGACTTGAGACGGTGGCAACCTGTGGGGAACGAGTCAAACTTCTATCTTTTCGAAACAGGTTATCCGCTTTCCTTCATGCCCAATGTTTCGGAGGTCTCCCCTCTTGCCCTTCCCGCCCTTTATCTCCCTGAACATGGGGTCGTCTATGACATTCCCGTATCCGCCAAAGAGGACGTTCATCATCCTCCTTCTCCCGTTTGTTGCCCTTTGGTGGTGAAATTCCACGTATTTGTGGTGCAAACTCGGCCAGCTCATTGTCCCTCATCCAGCCCCTTCCTATAATCCCCCTATCCATTTCGACAAGGAGAAAAAGCGATGAAGAAACTGCTCTTGGCGCTCTGCTGCGCCTTCGTTACCCTCGCTTCCGCCTTCGGCGCCTACGAGTACACGGAAAAGGACGTGCTGATCGATGCTGGTGACCACCAGATTCCGGCCACCGTGACCATTCCGGTCGCCCAGAAGAAGGGCGAGAAGTTCCCGGCTGTGGTCATGCTGCATGGTAACGGCACGAACCGCCACGAGGCGAACAACGCTTACGACTACGCCGCCCCCGAGCTGGCCAAAGCCGGTATCGCCACGATCCGCTTCGACTATATCGGCAACGGTGACTCCACCGGCGACTACGTGGACTTCACGTACACCAAGGGCATGGAAGACGCCATGGCCTGCCGCGCCTACATCCGTGAGCAGGAAGACATCAAGAAGAACAGGATCGGCATCATGGGCTGGAGCCAGGGCGGCCGCATCGCCCTCATCACCGCCGGCACCCACAACCACTCGTTCAAGTCCGTGCTGACCTGGGCTGGTGCCTACGGACAGAAGGACCTGAGCAAGGAATACGAGATCGCCAAGAAGGACGGCTTCTTCGAGAAGACCTACTCCTGGAGAGCTCCGCTGAAGCAGGGAGTCGCCTATTACGAGGACGCCATGTCCATCGACTACGCCAAGCTTGTCGGCAAGATCAAGTGCCCCCTGCTCGCCATCAACGGCAAGGACGACACGACCGTCGTGCCCGAAACCGCCCAGAAGATCGTCGACGCCACGGGCAGCAAGAAGGCCAAGGTGCTCTTGGTTGATGACTGCGACCACACGCTCAAAGTCTTTACCGGCGACCTGACCAAACTTCACGAAGTCACGCAGGCTACCGTGGACTGGTTTGCGGAAACGCTCTAAAAACGACAAAAGTTATGATACATTCGGCGGGTTCCTCCAGGAATCCGCCCTTTTTATCCCATACATGGTCGCTTTTCCCCTAGGAAACCTCTGTCAAAAGCTCTATATTTGTTATATCATTTCTCAAAGAGAAGGATATCACCTCGAAAGAGGACCATATATATGCGTAGTCGTCTAATCTTGAGCCTGCATCTCATCGTCCTGATCTTGTTGCTGTCCGCTGGAAACCTCTTTGCGGCGACGTATAGTTATAACGAAACTCCGTCACCTCGAACTTGGTATAATGCTAATTACTCAAACGGACGTTGGATCGAAGGTTCTGAAGACGTGACGCAAGAAAAGGAGAAGATGCTGGTTCTCGGCTCCTTCTTTATTGATGGTTTGACCCCTGACTCGTTGGATTCCAACCCCGATAATAATTATGTCTATCTTCGCGCCTATACCTACGGGGGAATGTACTGGGTAACAATCAACGGACCTTTCTCAGGTAATATCATCAAAACAGGAAATAATGTGAATAAGAATCTATATTCCTACGACCAACAACTTAAAGGCTACGATTTTTCAATCTACATGCAATACGAGGACAAGGACGGTGTGCATATGGAAACAATTCATTCGGTCAATACCGTGCAAGAAACAGACTACAAAATCATGCTCAATCCGCCCAATGGTCAAACTTCCATCACCTGCAAGATTTTCATTCTGACTAATCCTGTGAAGATGGAGCTAGGCCACACTTATACCATTGAAAACCTGAATGCAAATACACGCTACATCATGCTTGACAAGAATAAGAACGGCATTCAGGGCACCAATTTCGACCCTTATAACAACCACTACGTCCAGACTGAGACCGTAGATTCCCACTCCAGCGGAGAATCCGAGCTACCCAAACTGGATGCGACCGTAAAGCTGCTGAGCTATCCGAACCGCGAGGAACTGACTTCCGGAAGCGAGATTGCGCTGCCGAACAACGCGGCGAAGCTTGCCCAGGGCGTACCGCTCGCCTACCTCTGGGCTGATTTCTCCGAAAAGAACACCGGGGGTGACACGAAGAGTCTGTTGATCAAGATCACCCACGACGAGTTCAAACCGCAGACAAACAACGGGAACAAGAGCTATGCGTACACGCTGTCTTTGAGCCAGGACCTGTTGAACGGCAGCGTGACGACCGAGTACGGCAACAACGGGCAGGAAGACGGTACCGGTCTGTTGTCCTACCGCCTCAAGAATTCCCAGCCGAACGACTATGACTCCAAGCTCATCACGTTCACCATGGCTGAAAGCGAGGACTTCCAGAACGCCCGGCCCGGCACCTACACGTCGAACGTCCTGATTGTCACGTCCGTTGAATGACGATTCCGACCGCCCTGTTCACCTTCGGAAATCCGAAGTACGATAAGGGTACGGTCGGTATGTATGAAACGCAACCCGCTTCTATACCTAAGCATGCTTCTCTTGCTTGGAATATTGCTTCCAAGCCGGCTGTTCGCGGTCACCTACCAATATAGTCCGGCCCCGGCCCCGCAGTACTGGTACAATGCAAACAGCCAAGGCGCCAAGAGCGCGGACGGCGAGTTCTACTACGACCCCAGAGTCGGGGAAAGCGTCACGCTTCCGACCGTGAAGATGCTGTTGGTGGGCACGCTCCATATCACGGACATGCCGGAGAACGCAAACAGCGGATTCTCGATGATCACGACCACCCAGCCGATTGACGAAGTCGTGGTGAAAGGCCCGTTCACCGGTGAGGAAATCCGCAAGCAGAAAGGAGTGGACAGCCTGGACGAGATCGGCTCGGAGAACCTGATGCTGGCCATGGAGTACCACACGAACGGCAAACGCGGCGGCTATCAAATCTCCGGCACCGCAACCACCAACAAGACCATCCATCTCTATCCTGCCTGGCATCAGACCTCGCTGGACGTCAACATCTACCTGATCATCACCCTGCCGGTGAAAATGGAGGAAGGCACCCGCTACCCGATCGAGAACCTGTCCGGATACCGTTTCAAGCTCACGGACGAAGACGGACAGGCCATCACCGGGAACGGATTGATGGCGGATAACAACTCGTTCACAGGAAACTACAATCCCACCACGGACTCCCAGACCGAGGGAGAGGGACCTGAACCTGTCATCGACGCCCTCTTTTCCGTGCTGTCCTACCCGGAGCGTACCGAACTGGCCTCTGGTTCGACCATCGACCTGCCTCCGGACAGCAAGAAACTTGCCCAAGGCGTCCCCCTGCTCTATATGGAGACGGACTTCACGTCGAAAAACACCGGAGGAGCCACCAAGAGCCTGAAGGTCTCCATCAGCCATGACGAGCTCACGCCCCAGAACAAGAGCTCGAACAAAAGCTACGCATATCAGCTGAGCCTCAAGCAGGATGTATCCTCCGGAACGGTGGAGACCGTATACGACAATGGCGGAAACGAGGATGGCACGGGCAACCTGACCTACCATCTGACGAACTCGTCGGCCAGCGACATGGACCGCAAGCGGTTGGATTTCACGCTTTCCGAGAGCGAAGGCTTCTCCTCTGCCATAGCGGACACGTACCTTTCCTACGTGACAATCAACATGACCGTGGAGTAAAACGACCATATGCTGCTTTGGAACATGCTCAAAGCCTTCTTTGCCCCGGAAGGGAAGTATCCCCCGGCCGGTCTTCCGTCGGTAGCCAGCGTCAGCTACCTTGCCATCACCGTCTTCATCGTGGGCAAATCACTGAAACGGCACCGCTGGTACACCACAAACGAATTCTACCCGGTGGTCCGCAAGCAACTGACCGTGCTCTGGATCATGGAGATCATCAAGATCGTCTTCCGCTGGTGCACCGGACACTTTTCCGACCTGAACTCCTGGCTGCCCCTCTACTTCTGCTCCATCACGCTGTTCGCCGGCGTCATGGCCGGCTGGGGCAAGGGTTTTGTCCGCCGCATCGGCCTGGTGTTCATGATGACGGGGGGCATGGTTGGAGGAGCCTTGTTCCTCACCTATCCTTCCAGCTCGATCCTGCTCTTCCCCGCCTTCCACTACCAGTGCGTCCACAGCTTCGTCTACCATGGCTGCATGGTCTACCTGTCGGCCCTGGCCTACCGCACCGAAGCCATCACGCTCCATGCCTCCGATTTCAAGTGGTACGCCCTGTACACCGGCTTTTTCTGTGCTCTGGCTCTGGGGTTGAACCTCTCCCTCGGCACGAACCTCATGTTCATCTCCAAGCCCTTCAAGGGCACGTTCCTGGACTGGGTCTACCAGCTGCTCGGCGAAGGCTTCTACACGACCGTCCTGATTCTCATGCACATCTTCGGACCCTTCTGGTCCATGCTGCTCATCCGGAACAAGAGCCACCTGCTCGATCCTCCCATGCAACAAATTTGTTCCGAACCTCTTGCATGATTTCGGCGTTCTGGATAGGATAGTCCTCGCTACGGGCCGCTAGCTCAGCTGGTAGAGCAACAGACTCTTAATCTGTGGGTCAAAGGTTCGATCCCTTTGCGGCTCAAACATTCTTATTCTGCGGGAGTGGCTCAGTGGTAGAGCTCCACCTTGCCAAGGTGGTTGTCGCGGGTTCGATCCCCGTCTCCCGCTCTCCAGACGGAGGTCTTCGAACGAAGGCTTCCGTTTTTCGTTTACATGGGTAATCCACCGCTACATCTCAAGGAACACGAAATGCACAAGGCCACATCCGCCACGAAGAAAAGGGGAAGAAGCGCACAAACCAACGTTCCCGCCGACCCCCTCTATTCGGAAAGCAACCTGGCCCATCGGGAACGAGTTGTCTCGGAGATCGATGCATGGATGGAAAAACGACCCAACGCAAGTTAGTGCCTGGTCTCTGGTGCTGACCGGAATTTCCAATGACAACAAAACGGGGGATCGCTCCCCCGTTTTGTGTATCTGCATGTTGGTTCAGCTTGTTCAGCTGTTCCACTTGCCCATGTCCAGAAGACCGACGCTCTTGGCGACGATGGCGGTGCAGGCGGCGTCACCCGTGACGTTCAACGCCGTGCGGCCCATGTCGAAGATGGCGTCAAGGCCGAGAATCATGGCGTAGGCGGCGGCGACCGCGCTGCCCTGGTCGACCTTCAGGCCGACGGATTCCATGACCATGAGCAGCATGATCGCGCCCGCTCCAGGAACTCCGGCTGTGCCGATGCTCATCAGCGTGGCGGTCAGGATGACGGTGCCGATCTGAGCGGGAGTCAACATGGCTCCCGTGGCCGTCAGCATGATGAACGTGACGCAGACACCCTGATAGATGGCAGTGCCGTCCATGTTGATCGTAGCTCCGAGCGGGATGGAGAAGCTGTAGACTTCCTTGCTGACGCCCATGCGCTCGCAGGCCTGCATGGTGACCGGAACGGTGCCGTAGCTCGAGCGGCTGACGAAGCCGGTGATGAAGGCGTCCTTCGCGTCACGCCAGAAGCGCAGCGGATTCAACCCGCACAGGGCGATCAAGCCGAAGTAGACGATCACGATGTGAACAGCATAGCCCAAAAAGACGGTGAACACCGCCATGCCCATGCCCGACAGGCCTTTGAGACCGATGCCGCCGAACGCATTGGCAAGCAGGGCGCAGACGCCGATCGGGGCGTACTGCATGATCGCTCCGGTCATGTTCACCATGAGCTCGCTCACGCCTTCGCAGAACGACAGGATCAGCTTGCCGTTCTCGGCCATGTGCTCCTTCTTGCTCTCGCAGAGATAGCTCAGGCCGATACCGAAGAGAATGGAGAAGAAGATGACCGGGAGCACGGAATCGGTCGTGACGCTTGCGAACCAGTTCGTAGGAACGATGTTGAGCAGCGTCTGGCTGATGTTGAGCTTGGCCACTTCCTTGCCGGCGGCGCTGGCGACCGCGGCCCCCTCAAGCACGACATGCGGCTTGAAGATGGCGCCGGCGGCGAGTCCGATACAGACGGCGAACGCGCTGGTCAACAGGTAGAGCACGACGACGCGGGCTCCGATCTTGCCGAGTTTCACCGGACTGATGGAGGCCGCACCGGTGATCAACGTGGAGATGATGATCGGCATGACGATCATTTTCAACAGTCTGATGAACAGGTCTCCGAACGGCTTGATCCAAGCGATGCTCTTGCCGAATACCAGGCCCAGCGTGATGCCGAGCGCCATACCGATGATGATCCGGATCAACAGGTTGGACTTGAAATACCGAAAAAAACCGACAGGCGGAATTCCGAGGAAAGCGGGAACGCCGGGGGGGCGCGCTCTTGAGTTGCGGATGAAGTGACGGTAGGCTTATCTCAAGGAGGGTTATCAAATTGCGTACGCGTCTTGTCGTATTGGACATGGGAGGGGTCATCGTAAGGGACGTGCATGTCGATCCCGAACTGACCCGTTTCTTGGGCTTTCCTGGGTCCTCCCTGCAGGAGGTGCACAAGGCCCTTCGGTATCCGGTGCAGGCCCTTTGCGCGGGTCTGATTGACGAAGACGAGTTCTGGGACCTTTTCGGTCTTTGGACCGGAAAGAACCCGGAAGTTCCGGAGGGGCTGTTCTGCCGGTTCTTCCACCCGAGCCTGGATGAAGCTGCCGTAAGGGTGGTCGGGAAGCTCCGTGCGCAGGGAATCCGGGTGGTCTGCGGGACCAACGTGATACCTTCCCATTACGCCTACCATCAGCGCCACCACCAATATGATTGCTTCGATGCGGTCTACCCGTCGCCGCAACTCCATGCGAACAAACCTTCCCCCGCGTTTTATCTTGCCATCTGCAGGAAGGAAGGCGTGGAGCCTGATGCGGTCTTCTTTGCCGATGATGCCGCGCGGAATGTCGAGGCTGCGAAAGGGCTTGGCATGCATGCCTATCTCTATACAGATGCGGCACAACTCGAGAGCGATTTGTGGCAGGAGGGTTTCCTGCGCTAACTCTCTTCGTCCGGCCTGAAGCTACGATAGTGGAGGGCTTCCTCGATGGCTGCCTGGTCGACCATCATTTTCCCATCCCACTCGGCGATGGTCAGGGCGATTCTCGCCACCGAAAGCCGGCCCCGCGCGGTAAGCGGGCCGAGGTCGAGGATTCTCGATGCTTTGAGCGTCGTCTGGGAGCACGCTTGCAAGGAGGGAGGGTGGTTCCGGCACCGGGTCATCCGTTCTTTCCAGTCCGGAACCGTAGTATCGATATGGGTCGACCAATCCTCTGCGGGTTTCAGGCGTACTTTCAGATCGAACCGGTCGAGCAGGGGAATGCCGATGGCATGCCAATACCGTTGTTTCTCCCGCTCGCTGCAGGTGCAGGCGTATCCCGGTAGTCCTGTTGCCGCGCAGGGGCAGGGATTCATGGCTGCCTGCACCAGAAGGTCCGGGTTGTCATCCATTTCCGTTCGGACCGCCTCCAATGCGGTCTTCTGCAGGGACGGCAACTCATCCAGGACCAACCTCCCGCCAGCGACGAGGGAAAAGACCTGGTGTTCCAGCAGGTATGTCGCCGACATGGAACTTCGCACCCAGAAATCGACGGTATCGGCGAGGAAGGCCGCTGACTCGGAAAGGAGGAAGGTCTTTCCGCAACCGGGCGGGCCGACAAGCAGCAGGTGCAGGCGCCCGGCAAGGGACAGCAGAAGGGCGCGTTTTGCCGTCTCGATCCCATGGACATGCCGCAGAGGGTATTGTCCGCTGCGCGTGCCTGGTTGATATGCAAGCATCTGCCTTACCGCATCAAGAACCGTGGTGCACCGCCGGATCTGGGGAAACGATGACTTCGTTTCCATCGGCATCAGGATCAAGTCGCACTGGTAGCGCCTCGCGACCTGTCCGAATTGGTAGGGAGGGGTGCTGAACGTCAGTTTCCCTTCGAGATTCCCTTTGCCAACGACCAGGACGGAGATGGAAAGCTCGAGCGTCGCCGTCCGCATGGCGATTACAAGGGCGAACCCCAGGTTCTCGGGCCCGATATGCTGTGAGAACGAACATCGGCCGGTAGCCTGCCGGCCAAGCAGGTTCCGCATGATGTTCCTGAGTTCCCTGTTCTCCCGTTCCGAATAGGAGGCGCAGGAGATGCTTGCTTGCGACTCTTGCCAAGAAACGAGGGAAGCGTCCGGGAATCGATTGTGCACATACACGTAGATACGCATACCTAGTAATACCGTAATCCGGCATGTTTCCTTCATAGAAAAGAATTCGAAAAAATTTTTTCATTTTGGAATTGCATTCTTTGCAAGCAGATACGAGTTTTTTGCGAGAAGGGGGAGGAAAAAAGTGGCGGGAAATGCTGGACAAGGAAGCGGGAAAGGCGTATAG
>OMYY01000083.1 GCA_900315435.1 uncultured Spirochaetaceae bacterium | reverse complement strand
CTGGCCCGGATACTTTGATGACGACATCGCAAGCAAGGCTTACGCAATCCAGACCGGCACCTTTGTTCTGATGACAAGCTCCGTCTACGATGACCGGCTCTACACGATGCTCTGCACCGATGAGAACGGCAATCTCGAGGAAGACCGCCTGGCCTACTTCAAGACCCTGAAGCAGGGGCACACCGCCATCATCGGACCTGACGGAAATCTTCGCAGTGACTACGTCCCGTCCGGCAAGGAGGGCATCGCCTATGCGGACATCGATCTCGAGGACATCATCGACTACAAGTACGGATTCGACGCAGCAGGTCATTACCGCAACCAGTACCTGACGCTGAACTTCTACCGTGAGCCGCATCCGTTCTGCAACTACGTCGGCGACGGCAAGCAGGAACCCATCCCGTTCGATGCCCTGCAGCCCGGTGTCACGGAAGACGCAAAAGAGTGATCAGCAAGGAGTTATCTGAGCTATGAATCGAGTAGGAGGGGGTGGTTAACCCCCGTTCTCTCACACCGCGCGTACGTACCGTTCGGTATACGGCGGTTTCAATAGTTAACTGTGCATTGACTGGTATGCGGCGGGTAGATCGTACAGCCCCCACTTGACCAGTCTTTCTTTTGTGAGCGCCAGATTGACACCCAACGTGTGTACCGTCCACCATGGGCCACGGCGAGTCATCGCCGTCTGCCAGGCCACGTCCTCGGGAACGCCCAGACCCCTGAGTCTGCGAAGTCTGGCCCGAGGCCGCTTCCACTGCAACCAGATGAGAAGTCTGATGCGAGCGCAGATCCACCCAAACAGCTCATCAACAAACGATTTCATGTCTGCGACGCCATAGTAGTTGATCCACCCACGCAGGCACGTAGTGAGCTTCGAAAGCATGGTCACGATAGATCCGCGTGGCCTCGCCGTAAGCATACGAACCTTGTCCTTGATCTTCTTGCGCGACTTTTCATGGGCTCGGATAAAGGCACCTTTTCTGCCCTTACCAAGGGCGAAGCCGAGATATTTGAAGTCATGGGCCGAGAAAACGCTGACCGCGCGACTCTTCGTCCGGTTCACCGTGAGCTTAAGTTTCCCTTCGAGGTACCTGATGCTCGACTCCAGAAGTCTCTGGGCTGCGCGCTTGCTCTTCGCCAACAGCACGATATCATCGGCATAGCGAATGCAGGGCACACCTCGCCTGCGAAACTCTTGATCGAATTCATTCAGGTAGATGTTTGCAAGCAGCGGACTCAACGGTCCTCCTTGGGGGGAACCTTCGGTCGTGTCGATGACCACGCCGTCTTCCATGACGCCACTTTTCAGGAACCGCTTGATGAGCTGAACAACCCTCTCGTCCATGACAGAGCGACGAACGAGGTTGAGAAGCTTCTCGTGGTTGATGGTGTCAAAGTACTTGGACAGGTCAAGAACTACTGCCTGCGTATATCCCTCGTCGGCGTAGCTTTTTACCATGCGTATCGCGTCTTTTGCGCCCCTGTGCGGACGGTAGCCGAAGCTGCCGGGCGAAAACAGCGGCTCAAAGATCGGGACCAGCATCTGGGCAATAGCCTGCTGAACGATACGATCAATGACGGTCGGAATGCCAAGCTTTCGCACTCCACCGTCCGGCTTCGGGATCTCCTTCCGTCTGACCGGCCGGGGCGTGTACTTCCCCCGTCTGATTCTGTCGATCAGCTCATCAGAGTGTTCCTTCAGCCAGGGAAGCGCGTCGTCAACTGTCATGCCGTCGACACCCGGTGCTCCCCCGTTAGCCTTCACTCTCTTGTAGGCGCTGTTCATGTTGTCCTTGGACAGAATCCTTTCTAAGAGCTTAGGCTGTGCACTGTCCCTTTCCTTCCATGTAGAACGGAAAGAGCGCCGCGCTACCACTGCTTGCTCTTCGTGTTCCGCACTATTCCTCAGCAGGTAGCTATCATTGTTTTCCGTGGCTTGATCGTACATCTTGCTCTTTCCTCCTTTCCCGGAACTACTCGGAACTCCTATTGATTCAGCCCTTCACCGTAATGATTCCACGGCTACTATGGCCTCTGCTGACTCCTGTGCGTTCAGCGCCGTCTTGCGGCGGCGGTTATCCCTCTCGGGACGGGCCGCACAGGTCTCCCCGGGTACCACACGTTTCTTTCCCTCCATCTACCCGTCACATTTATTCCACGCATTTCCGTGTAGTAATAGGACTTCGGCTTGTTCAGCAGTCTTGTCCATGCGTAAAACCTCAGATGTGCTTCCTGTACGTCGGGCCAGAGGTTTGTCCTCGGGTTAGTATTTTCCCCGAATCCAGCTTCCTTCAGATTCCACCTCACGGTGGACACCCTTGCTTTCGACTGTATCCTTCCCACTACCGGGCGGATTCCGGACTTTCACCGGTTAGAAACGTGCGCCGCCGGGCGCACTAA
>OMYY01000065.1 GCA_900315435.1 uncultured Spirochaetaceae bacterium | reverse complement strand
TCCATCTCCGATGGAAAGTGATTTTTAGGTGGCTCCGTTTGTCCGGACAGGTGGCTCGCGCCACCCCGGACAGGCGGCTCCGCCGCACCGTAATATTCAACCGAGGCAAACTGTCTGGTAAATGCTGGTAAGATAATCCCTTTTGCTGCTGACATGCATCAGTTCCGGAAAGGCACCGTACTGAAGATACTGGCCATAGAGGCGCATTACCTCGGCCTTCTGCTTGGTTCCGAGTGGCGAAAGAGCCGCTACATTGATCCCTTCGGCATGCAGATACTCCAAGAAAGCATAGGGATTGACCGGGATGTCATATATCTTCCACCGAGCGTTGAAGCGATTTCGCTGCTCAGCATCTTGCTGTTGCTTCCGGTGATGCAGACCGGGTACTTCTGATCGGCAATCCGACGTACGAATTTGGACCAACCTTCCACGTTCTGGATCTCATCGAGAAACACATACGGTTTCCCCTCCGGAAAGATCATACCCCACCTCAAGAATCAGGTTCAAATCCGCCACAGTCATTTCCATCAGGCGCTCGTCTTCAAAGTTGACATAGATGATCCGCCCAAGAGGAACATCGCCATCCAGAAGGTCGTGAATCCTCTGGTACATCAGCGCGGACTTTCCGGAACGCAGGATTCCCACGAAGCAATAATTCACGCCATCTTCCATCAGATACTTGCGGTGTACAAATGGTACATCCAGATACATCTCTCACTGGTCAACCACCACTTGTTTTAGAATATCCTGGTTCACGTACGTTCTTCCGTCTTCCCCATAAGACAGCAATACCATGAATTTGTCTTATAGAGAAGACAAACCCATGGCCTCTACACTTTACCTGACTGTCTCGGTGGTGCATGCAGGTACACCACGGAACAAAAATTTTGCCCTACCTCATCGATTCTGGAATTCTTCGGGATGGTCATGCTCGAACATGTCGGTCGGGATACTGACCGCATAGTCGATCAAATCCTTGTCCCGAAGGATCGCCCCCGAGACATAGTAGCCCGCCTTCTGCAGGTCATGCACCATATCCGGGGTCAGCTCGTTGACGTAGGTCAGGTAGACAAGGGCGTCCATCTCCTTCATCAATCGCACCGGGTCAGCCGGGACAAAGGGTACAATCAGGCCGATGTCGAACTGCTTGTCGATTGCATGCAGCTTCTGCAGGACCTGGAAGTCGAGGCCAAACGCCTCGACCTGTTCCAGCATGCCCTCCTCACGGACGATGCCGTCAAGATAGGAGACAAGACGCATGTTCTGCTCGTGGGTCTTATAGGGTAGGCTCTTCAGCTCCAAGGCGAAGTATGCGTGGTTTTTCCTGCCCCACTGCATCGCCTCCCGCAAGGTCGGCACCTGGAAGGTCTTTCGCATCTCCTGCAAGGTGTGGTCCTGCACCAACCCCTGCATGCCGGTCTTTTCCCTGACGTCGATGTCATGAAAGACGATGGGCACGTCGTCCTTAGTCAGCTGGATGTCGATTTCCAGGTAGCTTGCCCCACGCCTCAGCCCTTCAGCCATCGCCTCCAGGCTGTTCTCCTGATACTGGCAGGAGCAACCGCGATGTCCTCCAACCAGAGGGAAGCCATCTCCACTTCTCCGATGCGTCTCAAGCAGGTTTCTCATCTGTCCAATGCCTCGAAATCCACAATATTGCACCCATCCGGCAACAAGAACACGTTGTACTTGCCACCGAGCGAAAGATACACATCGCCTTTTTCCTGTGCCTTTTGCTTCAAAGCCGCATACATGCCCTTGTCAGGATAGGAAACCCGGACCTCGGCGTCCCCTACCTCGCCATAGACGAGCAGTTCCTTGCCTAGGTTCTCGACGATATGCATCCGCATCGGCACCACATGTCTCTCGTCTCTTTCTGTCGTAAGCGAAAGCATATGGGGCCGGACGCCGATTTTGATCTGTTTACCCGAAGCATCCTCCTTCAGTGGCATGGCGCACGCAAGCGTGACACCAGCGATGGCGAAATGGTCTCGGTCAATCATCGTGCCCTCGAGGAAGTTCATCGGGGGATTACCCATAAAGTTGGCGACAAACAGGTTGGCTGGCTGCTCGTACAGCGTGTCAGGGGTGGCGAACTGCTGGATGCGGCCCCCATCCAGGATGGCGATCTCATCCGCCAACGCCATAGCCTCCTCCTGGTCATGGGTGACCAGGATGGCCGTCACCTGCAAGTCCTGCTGGATGGATTTGATGACCTCGCGGATCTCGATCTTCAGGCGTGCATCGAGGTTTGACATCGGTTCGTCGAGCAACAGGATGTGCGGTTCCTTGACAATGGCACGGCAAATGGCGACCCTCTGCTGCTGGCCACCCGACAGCTGGGCAGGCTTGCGGTCGAGCAAATGCTCGATCTGCAGCTTCTTGGCCACCTCTCGCGCCCTAGCATGGCGAACTTTTTTGTCTATCCCCTTCTGCTTCAAAGGAAACGCTATGTTGTCCAGCACGCTCAGATGGGGATACAGGGCATAGGACTGGAACACCATGCCGATGTTGCGGTCCTTCGGAGCCATGTGGGTCACATCCTTTCCGTCAAAGAGAATCTTGCCCTCCGTCGGATCCAGCAGACCAGCGATGCAGTTCAGGGTGGTGGACTTGCCACAACCCGAAGGACCGAGCAGGGCGATAAACTTCCCGTCAGGGATGGTCAGGTCGAAATGGTCCAGCGCCACCGTATGCTTGTCATATTCTTTACGAAGTCCTTTGATCTCAATCATGATAGTCCTTTGCCTCCTCCCATATTGCCTTCCATAAGTTGCTTCTGCGTGAGGAGGAAAAAGATAATCACGGGAAGCATGTAGACGATGCCCATTGCGGCAACGACGTTATAGGTCGGAATCAGCTGGTCGTTGCGGGTCAGGGCCCTGATATAGGTCGACATGACCGGCGTCTTGCTACCGAAAAGCAACGTGTCGAACAGGATGAAGTTCGACCAAGCGCTCATGAAGCTGAAGACCGCGATGCTGACGATGCCAGGCTTGACCAGGTGAATGATCACCTGGAAGAAACCCGAGAGCGGCGTACAACCGTCAACCAGCGTCGAGTTCTCGATATCGTGCGAGACCCCGTCGAAGAAATTCTTGATGATGAAGGTCGAGCCCGGAATGCGAAACGCCAAGGCTACCAGGACCACGCCGCGCAGCGTGTTGACCACATGCAACACCATCAGCACATAGAGCACGGCAATCAACAGCAGCAGGTTCGGAAACATGCGCAACACGAGCAATCCGGTCTGGATGTTCCTTCTCCCCGGGAAATGCAGTCTGCTCAGCGCATAACCGGCCAGCATGCTGACCAGTACCTCGAAGAACGTCACCAGACAGGTGAAGAGCAACGAGTTGCGCAGCGCGAGGCCAATCGGCTTGATCGTGGTCTGGTCACGCAGCTTCATCGGCCCGACAACGAACTGGAAGTTGGAAAGGGTCACATGCCCCTCGCCATCAAAAAAGGCCATGCCGAAAAACATGATGAACATGAACACCAGCGGAAGCACGAAAAGGATCATCACCGCAATCGCGATGTTCTGCTTGCGCCGCTCGCTCCGAGTCATATCAGTCATTTTCCTTTCCTCCTTTCGCATGCACACGCTTCGAGGCAAACCCGAAAAGCAACATGAGCATGAAGACCACAAGGATCAGCATGACGCTGATGGCTGCCCCATACCCATACTGCTGGTCGACGAAGGCCTTGTGATAGGCCGAGAGCGCCCAGACCTCGGTGCGGTTCAGCGGACCGCCGTTGGTAATCAGCATGATATTGATGTAGTTCGTCATCAAACCCAGCGTCTCCCACATGACCACGAACTTGATGTGGCTGGAGATGTTGGGGATGATAATCTGCCGGATGATCTCCCACTCGCTCGCGCCATCGACCCTCGCCGCCCGGAACTGGTTTTCGGGAATCGATCGGATAGCGCTGGAAAGGATGATCGCCCCATAGGCCAAAGCAACCACCACCTCGACCAGGATGATGACAACCATAGGGTAATCGGCGATCCAGTTGGTCGGGCTGCCCGACGGCCGGAAAAAATGGACGACCTTGTTGATGAATCCGTTCTCCGTGGCATCGAGATACCAGAGCCAAAGGATGGAATAGATGACCGACGGGGTGACCATCGGCAACATGATGATGGACTTGAACAAGCTCGCCCATGCGTTGCTACGGATGAAATAGGCGGTCATGACCGCAATGAACAGGTCAAGCAGGATGATCAGTACCATGGCGCTGAAGATATAGACCAGCGTGTTTGCCAGGATCAGCCCGTTATTCGGATCCAAGAAAATCTTCTTGTAGTTGGAGAACCCGACGAACTTCCACTGGAAGGTGGCATCCAGTCCGGTGAAGGACATGATGATTGTCAGGATGGCAGGAAGCAGATAAAACAATGAAACAAGCACCAGAAAGGGAGACAGGAAGGTATATGCCTGTACGGTTTTCCTTTTCATGTCGCCTCCAAAACACCAGGGAATGGCGCGGCCATTCCCTGGAACGAACGAAACGTTATTTCACGATGACATTCTTCACGTTCAGCGTGATCTGCGTCTCCATGTCGCTGACCGCCTTCTCCGGCGTGGTCTGACCAAGCTCAAGGGCGACAATCTGCTTGAACAGCTCGCTCCGGTAGGTGGACAGACCATCGATGCTCGGGGCGACCAAGGCGTACTGGGCCATATACCCGGTAGCGGCGACAATCGGGTTCTCCGCCATCTGCGGGTCCTCGTTGGCTGCCTTGACGGAGCTCAGCGTATTGATCGTGGCGGCATGGCGCGCCATCAGGTCGGTGTCCTCGGTGACCAGCATCCTGTACAGCTCCTTGCAAAGGTCAGGGTACTTGGTCTTGCTGGAGATGCCGACATACTGCGGGGCGCCGTAGACGAACGGATGGTCGACGTACTGGCTCTTCGGGAACATGATGAATCCCACCTTCTCGGCGAACTCAGAAATCGTGACACCGGCGGCGGAAGCCATGTAGGGGCTCGCGTAGACCGGTCCGTAGTAGGAGAAGGCGTCTCCCGTGTAGATTCTCTTCTCGACCTCGGTCCAGACCTGCTGGTTCAGGTTGTGCGGAGTGATTTCCCGCACGTTGGAGTCGTCGTACGTCAACTGGAAGAACCGCTTCAGCCCCTCACGGTCAAAGACCAGCGTTCCCTTCTCGTCATAATACTGTCCGCCAAGCACGACGATCATGTCGAGGAAGTCGTTGCCGGCGCCGGTGCGATGGATCAGTCCTTCCTTGGCTCCACCTTTGTCCACGACCTCCTTGCAGAGGGCGATGTAGTCCTCGAAGGTGAAGGAACCCTCCTGGACCTTGCCGGGAAGCGCATTGACCTCTTCGTCGGTCCAGCCGATGGCCTTCAGGCAGTCTCGGTTGTAGTAGATGGCCCTGACCGGAAGATCCGGCGGGAACGCGTAGACCCTGCCGTTGGTATCGGTGGCCGTCGTGAAAACTCCCGGAACCCAGAGATCCTTGGTCTCTTCAACCAGATCGGTAAGATCAAGCAGGAGGCCGTTCTTGACCAGTGAGGCGACATCGCTGATGGCGTAGAAATCCGGCTGGTCACCGGTCTTATGGGCGAAGACGATGTTGTTCTGGTATTGGGTCCAGTCGATCGTCTGATAATCCTTCTCGAACTCGATGCGGATGTTTTTGCCCTCGGCCTTGTATTTCTCGTTCAGGCGGGCCCCCGCATCAACGACCGCTTCGGGAATGGTCGTAAAGTCCATGTTATGGGAAATTTTCAGCGTGATGACCTGTTCCTTGCCCTCTGCAGTCCGGGCTTCCGAAGAACCTCCGGCAACGAGCGGGGAGATGGCAGCAGCAAGCACCATCAATCCAAGCACGATTCTTTTCATGTACATCTCCTTGAACGCCAAACGTCCATTTGCACATTACCAGCAAGGGTTCTCTTATGACAAGTTGCCATAGGGACCATCACTAAAATTTCACAAAAAGAGGAAACAAAACGCAACACACGCGGTCCGTCGTCAGGACTCGTTCACCAGCTTGCCGGTCATGTGGTCGAGGGAGAGCTCCAGGACCTGGATTAGGTGTTCTTGGTAGCAGAGAGCATCGATTCAGATTAAACTAATCCACTACCAACATCGGAACAAGAGCCAATCGATATTCTCGGTTTTTTTCTCACCCAATTTCCAAGGAATACTTTGTTACGTATTCATAACCAGTATTGTCTAATACCTTCGAGGATGCATATGTTGTCAAATTTCCTCAACAGCAGGGTTCCCCCATTAAAATGTTTTCTAACTATATTTTTATGTAAACCAATATGTTAGTGCCCAAAAATATTTGGATTCTTTTTTTCTTCCGTACGATCAGTTGCGGAAGGGGGCTCCACAGAAAGAGCAGTAATTTCTGACCTCATTTCTGTAGTCATCTGGATATCTACAGCCGCCAATGCAAGCTCTAATTGCTCCAAATTCTTAGCACCAATTAACGGGCAAGTTACAGCAGGATTGCTCATTACCCAAGCAATTGCTAAGGGAGTTGGCTTTAAGCCATGAGCCTCCGCATAATCAACAAAGGCATCCGCGACTTTGAAGTTTTGTTCATCAATATATCTTCCGGAATACCTTGCGCTTTTCGTAATACGACCTTCTACATTCAGATTACCGCCTTTATATTTTCCAGTGAGAAGTCCTGCTCCCAATGGAGAATATGTGACTACGCCCAAATTCTGATTCATAGCTAAGGGTAAAATTTCAACCTCAGATTGTCTTTTCACTAGGTTGTACATCGGCTCAACTGCTTCGAATCTTCCAAGACATTCCCGTTCAGATATTCCGAGAGACAGAGCTATTTCCCATGCGGATGCATTACTTATTCCTGCATAAATGATTTTTCCTTGCCTCTGCAAATCATCTAAGGCGCGCAAAGTTTCTTCAATAGGAGTACAAGGATCCATGTGGTGAATCATATAGATATCTATTCTGTCGGTTTTTAATCTTTTCAGAGATTTTTCAACCTCCAACATGATATAACGTCTAGACAGGCCTCCGTCGTTGTCGGGCCTGTTCCATCGTGAATTACCTACCTTGCTGATTATTATGCATTCATCCCGTTGGCCTTCTAGACATTTACCAAGGATTTCCTCAGATTCACCGCACCGATTTAGCCCATAAATATTAGCTGTATCAAAGAGGTTCACCCCTTTATCACGGCAACGGTCAATAATCTTTTTCGCCATTGTTTCGTCAACACCATTGGCGAAATTCATACAGCCCAACCCCAACTGAGATACCTTAACTCCTGTTCTTCCAAGAACTTTATATTTCATGTCAACCTACTCTTATCTATAACGTTCTCTTTTTCAGTGCTCACAATTTGTAGCACAAGTTACATCTCTCAATGAACGTTATTTTGCAATTTGTTTCTCAACAACCAGTTTAGCTATTGACAACATTAATCGGTTTTCCGGCCTGATAAGCCTTCACATTCTCGACAGTGATGTCCATGATTCTCTGCCTTGCCTCTTTGGCTCCCCAGCTCATGTGCGGGGTGATGATGCAGTTCTTTGCCTTCAGCAACGGGTTGTCGCCTTTGATTGGCTCGGTGGAGACGACATCGACCGCGGCGCCGCCCAGCTTTCCGCTGTCCAGCGCGTCGGCGAGATCCTGCTCCACCACCAGCTGCCCGCGGCTGTTGTTGACCAGCAGCGCTCCGTCCTTCATCTTGGCGATCGAGTCCTTGTTGATCATGCCCACCGTGTCCGGGAAGGCCGGGCAATGCAGTACCACCACGTCGCTCTCCTTGTAGAGCGTGTCGCGGTCCACATAGGCGAAGCCTTCCGCCTTGAAGGCGGGATTCTCGTGCGAGTCGTTGACGATGACGCGCATGTTCAGCGCCTTCGCTATCTGTCCGGTCCGGTGCCCGATGCGGCCGAAGCCGATGATGCCCATCGTCTTGCCCGCAAGCTCCACCAGCGGGTAGTCCCAGTAGCACCAGTCGATGCAATGCTCCCACTTGCCCTGGTGCACCGTTTCTGAATGATGCCCGATGTGGTGGCACAGCTCCAAGAGCAAGGCGATGGCGAACTGGCTCACGCTGTCCGTCCCGTAGGTCGGCACGTTGCTCACCGCGACGCCCTTCTTCTTGGCATACGCGACGTCGACCACGTTGTAGCCGGTCGCAAGCAACGCCACATATTTCAGGTTCGGGCAAGCGTCGAACACCTCTTTCGTGACCGGGGTCTTGTTGGTGATCGCGATCTCCGCGTCCCCGATGCGGGCGATCGCCTCCCTTGGGTCGGTCAGGCTCGTGCGGTCGTAGACCTCCACCTCGCCAAGCGCCTTCAGCCCATCCCAGGAAAGGTCCCCAGGGTTCTCCGTATATCCATCCAACACAACGATGCGCATCGCTCCCTCCCCTCAGTCTTCAAGCAACGCCCAAGCGCGGTTGATGACCCGCTTGG
>OMYY01000067.1 GCA_900315435.1 uncultured Spirochaetaceae bacterium | reverse complement strand
GTTGGCTGATCGTGTTGGCGGGATCCTGGCTTCAGGTCCCGTCCCATTTTTTGGTTCATGCTCCCGGCTACGGTTGGTTGTTTGGTGCCGGCCCTAACACCCTCGACAAACACGTGGTTTCCTGTACACTACTCTTGTAACAATATTGTTGTAAATATAGCAATATCATACATTCAAGGAGGTTTGTATGACAATACAAGTCGGACCGCTCATCATCGTGGTCGCGTACCTGATAGGCATGATGGTCATCGGCTATGTCGTCGCGAAACTGAAAATCAAGACCAGTGAAGACTACATGGTCGCTGGCCGCCGCATGGGTCTGTTCATGGTGGCGTTCTCCCTTTCGGCCAACAATATCGGCGGAGGTTCCACCACGGGTCTCGCCGGCAAGGCATTCGGAGCCTGGGGCATGAGCGCCATCTGGTATGTGCTTACCGCCTCGATCGCCATGATTCCTCTTGCCTATTTCGCCCCTCGCATCCGCAAGACTCTCGCCATCACGATTCCCGAAGTTGTTGAACGGAGGTTTGGCAAGGCAAGCGGGACCTTTACCGCCGTGCTCAACATCCTTGCCCTGTTCTGCCTGACCAGCAGCCAGATTGCCGCCAGTGGCGCAGTCATCACCACCCTGACCGGCATCCCGCTGAACGTCTGTCTGTTGATTGCCGGGCTGGTCGTCATCTGCTACACCACCCTTGGTGGCATGATTGCCGACCAGATCTCGGACCTTCTCCAGTTCCTGATCATCCTAATCGGGCTAGCGATATCCACGCCATTCGTACTGCATGCGGCAGGTGGCTGGGGCGCTCTCAGCGCAAAACTTCCTGGCGAACAGCTTTCCCTTGTCAAGATCGGCTGGGTCCCGATTCTCGGCTACATTTTCAACTATTTCTGCACCTTCCTTTCCGGTCCGGAGATGGTCAGCCGCTTCGAAAGCGCCAAGGACGAGAAGACAGCCATGAAGGCATCCCTGCTCTCGGGCGTGCTCATGGCGCTGATGGCGGTTTTCCCCACCTTGCTCGGGCTTGCCGCCTTGGCGCTGAAGGACGAGCTTCCTGGCGTCGCGGGCAACACGGCGATGATGGCTGTCACCAGCAAGTACGCTCCAGGCCTCATTACCGGATTGGTGTCAGCCGCCATCATCAGCGCGACAATGAGCAGCGCGGACAGCAACCTGCTGTGCATGTCGACCATGTTCATCAACGATATCGTCAACGTCTATAGTCCGAAACAGCGGACCGACAAGCAAGAAATCCTCATGACACGAATCTGCAACGCGGTCTTCTGTCTGGTCGCCATGTCCATTTCCTTCCTGGGCATCAACATCGTGACGATGAACACCTTCGCGTTCGCGATCCGGTGCGCAGGTCCGTTCGCCGCCTACGGTCTCGGACTGATTGTTCCCCGGGCAACCAAGGCTTCAGGCGCCGTCTCGATCGTGACCGGCACGATTGCCGTCATCTTCTGGCAAATCCTTTCTGGAGGCGGATTCTACCTGGGAATCCTGCCGGTGGTCTTCGGTTGCGCGGTCGGCACCATCACCTTCTTCCTCATCAACGTGGTCCAGTGGAAGCAGGGTGTGGAACCCGCGCCTTCCGCATTCGTTCCTCCGACGACGAAGTGATTCGCGACAGCAACGTATGGAGTGCCTTCCCGTTTTGCGAAGGCACTCCCCCTGCTCCCATCACGCATAGCCAAGCACCTTCCGGAATGCGGTATTCAGCTCCTGCCAGTCTTTCTTCCGGTCATCGGCTGCGGATTCGGCAAGCAGGTTTTGCCGTTCACACTCCTGGGTGACAAAATCAAGAATCTGGGGAATCTGAGGATGCTGCTCCTTTTCCTCGCTCCTTGCCTTCAGTTTCAACAATTCTTCCACTGTGTCACGAAACGAGGTTCTCTCGAGCAACGGCAGCATCTGCCGGAACTCCACGGGAGGAACCGAATGGTATGTCTCGATCCACCTGCAACACAAAAGGGGGCGCAACGCATACAGGTACTTCTTGTAGCTGACCTCGCTTCCCTTCAGGTAGCCCATCAGCGTCGCCTTGGCGATCCCATAGTAATGGCAGAGCGCCGCCTTCTCGGAAAAATAGCCCATCGCAAGCGGCTTCAGTTCCTGCCAGGCTGGCGTTTCCTTGTAGATGATTGGCGAGTTCGTCCATTCCATCACATTGGGATTTCCTTTTCCGAAAGCCAAGAGTGTCTTTTGCAAGTCCCATCCGTTGATATCCAGCACCGCATCCAGCTTCCACTCGATGACATCGCGCATCGCGTCAATGCGCAGATACTCCTCGGGATGGTGCACGTACACGAAACGCACGTCATAATCGCTATCCGGCGACGGGAAACCCCACGCGCGGCTTCCAGCCTCTGCCGCCCACAGGATACGCACATCGTACTGCTTTTCAATCGCATCCAGATTCTCCTGGATTTCCCTGGCTATATCCCTCATCTTCCCTCCTCGCTGACTGCCTGGCGGTTGATATGCTCGACGAACGTCTCCACCGCCTGCATGTCGGGATTATCCGGCAACAAGCTATGCTCCGATGCCTCGGCAAACCGGTTTTCGTAATCAGCGACTATCTCGTAAAACTCCGGCGTAGGAACTCCGTCCTGCATATATGCGCCATCCCGGATCTCCCTCAAGAGCCGCAAATCCGATTCCGGCCTGTGCGTCCGGATTTCCGCATGCTCCAGGATGTCGATTCCCATCATGAGCAGGCGGACGAGATGCATGGCGTGTTTTTGCAGGTGGTTGGTATCTTTTGTATGGTTCCGGCTCCCACCTGTATCATAATTCCTCACCACCGCATGCAGGCTGTCCATCAACGCGAACCATTTCCGAAGCGGATACTGCGCGATATGCCCTTCCAGGAAAAGTTCCTTTTCCAGCCCTTCGGTCACCGCGTCGGCGACATACAGCCGCACCCCCGGTCCCTGTTCTTGGAAGCGCCGGTTGTAATCTTCCAGCACATGGCCAGCAGACCGCAAGATATGCGCTTCCCGTTCGGGCTGAGGCAACTTGTCCCGGGCAACCGCATTCTGCAACTTGCGAAGCTGGGTGTCCGCATAGTGGCAGAAGGACGATGCGACGCGTTTGCTCAAAAACAGCATCGTATGGTCCAACAGCTCTTGGCCGAACACGGATTTCACCACGTACTGGTCGCTGTCCAAACCCAGAATCTCGATGGCATTCGGGTTACAGTTCAACAGGAGCCTGACCAGTTTCCGGAACGAATAGATGACGGAATCTGTCGTCCGGTCCTCAAACTGCTCGAACTCGGTCAGCCCAAGGATATCCGACACCGGGTTGAGCGCTATTCCGCGCAGGTCCACATCGCTACCTTCCCGGTTCGTCCCATAGCCATAACTGCCACAGACACCCAGCAGCATGACCCGGTCTTTCAACCGGGAATCGGTGCGGAGGAAATCGTAGGCTTTCGTTTGTATCAAATTGTTGAAATCCATCGGGCTTTTCCTTCATTGCGACACGTCGATTCTAGCACATTTCCGGCATTCAAATCGTGTTTTCTCCAGTTTCAGGCCATTGCCTTCCATGGTAAGATGGAAAAATGGCAATACGACAAAAAACAACCTTGGGCAGGAAAGCCATCGTGGATGTGGAGCTGGTCGACCTTGCCATGGACCAGGTCCGTGCCAGCCACCTGAAAGCCGAAGTCCTGGAAATCGGCGCCGTCATGCTCGATGGCAGGTATGCCTTGGTCGACAGGTTCCATGCCTTGGTAACACCAGGCCATGCCAAAGGTCTGTACGAGAAGCGATACGAGGCGCTCGAAAAGGATTCGGATGGGAAGTCCACGCTCAAGACCACGTTTGGAAAGGCAATGGTCGCATTCTGCGACTGGCTCGGAGACGCGCCAATCGACCTGTACATGTGGAGCGAATCAGACTACCACATTTTGTGCGAGCAGATCCGCTGGCAGACACCCAAGGACCTGAGGAACGAGCTGCTTTCCTACCTGGAACGCAGCATCGACCTGCAGAAACTCTTCATGAAGGCGTTGGGAGCCAACAACTGTCCCTCCTTGGATTATGCGATGGAGCTGGTCCACGAGCCATTCCAAGGAAAGCGCCACCACGCGCTGGATGACGCGGAAAACACCGCGCGGGTCTTCGCAAAGCTTGCCAGAAGCAACCGGTTGCCGGAAAAGCCAGTCAGTATCCCCGTGGCAGAACGGACCAAGCAGAACCCTCTGCCAGTAGCCTCCATCGCGTCCCTCCTGGGGCTTCCCGACCCTCCAAGGGAAGCGGAAAGGAAGCCGCGCACGCCCTATGGCATCAAGACCAGCGCAAGAATCGCGTTTTCCGTCTCTTCCTTCTTTACCCCGGGGCTCTCCCATGAGCATCGCATCCTGGAGACCATCGACAAGGTGTTCCATGGAAAAGAGCCAAGCCAAGCCGCCGAGGAACCAGAGCCATGCCCTACCTTCCTCGCCTACACGACCAGGTTCTTCTCCCGGGAGGATGGCGCGTTCCGCGCCTCCCATCCGGAGGTTGACGACGAGACAGGGAAAGCCTATGACGAGGTATTTGTGGGAAGGGTGCTTGATGCCCGCTTTTCCCAGAAACAGCTTTGCGGGATCACTCAGGCGGAAGCACGTTCCTTCTGCAAGTATCTGTGCAAGCGCCATCCCACCAGTTGCCAGCAAGCCTTGTTCCTGCTCAAGGAGGTCTGCGACCAGGCGTGGAAGGATGGACTGCTCCCCTTCAACGGGGATGTGACGAAACCTTTCGCCGGCGCCCGCAAGCCCAAGGCAGAGGAGTCTCTCGGACGGTTGTTCTCGTTCGTCTGGCCGGAGGAGACGCATGCCGTCATCGTCCAGACAATGGTCTTGACCGGACTCTCATTTGGCGATGTGACATCGCTCCTGGCCGAGGATGCCCGCCAACTGGCGGACCAGATCGGCAAGGAGGGACTTCCCTATGGCTGGAAAACCTGCCTGCTCTCCGACTATCTCGCGAAACAGACGCTCGATCCCTACGCCAAGATATTCGGAGAAATCCCTCCGACCAAACGCGAGGTGCGCCAGACCCTCACGACCGTGGAGAAACGGGCAGGCATGGGCGATTGGGTACCGCTTGAAGAACTACGCATGCTCGGTATCCAGAAAACGGGCAAGGACAAGGAACGGACCTAGGCTTTCCCGAATTTCGCCTTTGGCTGCTTGCAACGCGGGCAATGCCAATCCTCGGGAAGCTTCTCGAACGGAGTTCCCGGGGCGATGCCTTGGCTGGGGTCTCCCACAGCGGGATCGTAGACATAGCCACAGACGCCACAGACATATTTGCCCGTAGCCGTCTTGCGCGCCTTCGGTTCCTTCGGGGGAATGACCGCAGGAGGATTGTCCAGGTCGACGACGTGCTTTGCCTCAAGATTCTCCCATCCGAGCGGGGTATGGGTCGACACGTAGACGGTCGGATGGGTGGCGATGAAGGCACGGACCATGTCAAGCGTCTCGCGTGCCGCGACCTTGTCCTCGTAGACGACAGACAACTTGTTGGCGTACAGGGCCTCGTCGCAATAGGTCACATCGCCATGGATCAGATAGAAAAGCCCTCCATCCTCGACAATGACGATGGAGTTGCCTGTGGTGTGGCCGGGAGCGGCAATGAAGTGCACCCCCTCGCAGATTGTCTGGGAAGCGGGAAAATTGGCATAAGGGCCATCGGTGAACCCGACTGGCACGACATTGGGCAGCTGCAGTTCCGTAGCCTTGGCTTCGATCCCGGAAGCATAGATTTTCGCCTGGGGAAAATGCTTCAAGGCGCCAGTATGGTCGGCGTGCTTGTGGGTGACCAGGATCTTGGTCACTTGCCCGCTCGTGTATCCGGCCTTTTCCAACGCAGGCAGGTAGTCGCTGATCTTCTCTCCCATGTAGAGCATGGTCTTCGCCTCGACAACCTGGCCAGGATATCCGTCCGGCATGCCGGTATCTACCAGAATGACTTCCTTGCCGGTATCGATCAGATAATTCTGCAGGCTGGAGCGATAGCGGATGGCGGGATTGTATGCGGCAGGGCCTTCCTCCCCGCCAAACGCGAACGGCTGGACCATGAAACCGTCTTGGAACAATTTGATTGCCTTGATTGTCATTTTCCGACTCCTTGGCTTCCATTCTTGCATGAACGGCCGTTCAGAACTAGTCGGCGACCCCTGACGCAGAACCGCAAAAAAGGTTTTTCCATGTTTGCAGAAAGCACTTGTATTGGTATTCTGGGAATGCGGATTATCGACATTGAGGACAAATGCATGAAACACAAGAAATTTGCAAGAATCTTTATTGAGGGAATCATCGAGAAGGACAATGACACCTACAACCAGGAGTGGTTGCTGGATACCATTGACGAGCTGGCAGACAAGAAGCACATCATGGGAATCATCCTGCATATCGACTCGCCGGGCGGTGGTGTCTATCAGACCGATGAAGTGTACCAGGCATTGCTTGCGTACAAGAAGAAAACGAAGAAACCGGTATATGCGTACTTCGGGTCGCTCGCGGCAAGCGGGGGATATTACATCGGGCTGGCGGCAGACAAGATCTTCGCCAACAGGAACACCCTTACCGGTTCCATCGGTGTCATCTCCGCCCGGTTCCTTGACGCTTCCGAATTGCTGGGAAAGGTCGGCATCAAGTCCGAATACATCCATACAGGCAGGAACAAGACCATGGGCGACATCGCGACACCACCCACCCAAGAGCAGATCGCCATCATGCAGCGCATCTCCGACGAAAGCTACGAGCAGTTCACGGGGCTTGTCGCTGAGAGAAGGAACCTGAGCATCGAGAACGTGAAGGAGCTTGCCGATGGAAGGATCTACACGGCGAAGCAGGCGCTTGCGGCCGGCCTTGTCGACGAGATTGCGGATTTCGGAGAAGCCTGCGATTCCATCGAGAAGGAGCTCGGTTATTCCCTAACGGCAATCGACTACAAGAGGAAAAAGAAGGGGCTCCTCAAGAAATTCCTAGGGGCAAAAAACCAGAGCGGCGCCGACGCGGTATTGGCGAAGCTGGAATCCCCAACGCCGTTTCCCGCGTTCTTCTTTGATACGGGAAGGTTCAGATAATGCCTGGAAGAGGAGAACCGGTTTGCTGAGCTATTTCAAACTCTCCGAGGAACACGTGCTTTCTCCTGACCCGCGGTGGCTCGTCGAGTTGGAACGAAGGGACAGGCAATGGTTCGGGCGAGCCTGGAGTGACGGGGAATATCCTCTCCCGCAGATGCAGGCCCTCCGGGTAAAACCACGGCAGATAGAGCAGCTTCACCATATCATCAGGCACTGGGAAGCAACGGCTCTCACGCGGGATGACGCACCCATCTCGCCATGGAATCTCGTCTATCGGCTCGATGGCAAGGCGATCCACAAGACAGGATTCGCGCATCCCTCCACCTGGAACCAGCTCGTCTGGTTGTGCAGGGAGGTGCTTCCTGTACCGTTTCTCTGGCAGTCTTCTCTCCGCAAGGCCGAGCTCAGCATCAACGGCATGGGCCATATGCGCATGCTCGCCGATGGCCCCCGGGGAATCCTTTCCGTCTCCTCCCGTCGGCCGGAAGTCTCCATCTCGCGCACCGACAGCGATGCCTGCATGTCAGCCCTGGACTTCATGGAAGGATTCCTTGACGAGCGGCCAAGCGACCGCAAGGATGGTCCCGCCCTGACGCTCACCTATCACCCCATCGACAAGCCGTCATTCTCCCTGAAGCGCAGGTTCTCTACCGGTTCCATGCCGGAGCATTGGCAATCTTTCGCGACCTTTTTCGAGAAACTCACCACCCTTCCCTTCCGCCCCTGGCTTTCGGCCGGTTGGTATTGTTACGTCCTGGTCCGTGTCGCGCAATGGAAGGACAAGGAATACTGGTATCGGGCTCGATGGCGCACCCACCATCCGGGGGAGATCGTCTATGTGCCAGGAGGAGAGGACAACCACCTTCTCGTCGGCGTCATCACCCGTATCCACTTCTGCCAGGAAAGCGACGTGCCGTTTCCTTTGGAAAGAACCAAATGCATCGAAGAGGACATTCTGAAGTATTCCAGGTTTCCCCTCCATGATCGAGGGACTTCTTTCTGAAAGGCACAGCGTTCCGAAACTTCTCCAACAGAAAGGTAATCTTTCGGCTCTGTAAAAAAAGGCTCTGTACAGATTTTTGTGGGATGAAGCGGAAACGCAAGGGATGGGGGGTATGAAAAAAGGGAATGAAGTCTCAAACTTGTAAGCAACTACA
>OMYY01000069.1:6448-6992 GCA_900315435.1 uncultured Spirochaetaceae bacterium | reverse complement strand
CGTCTTCTCCCCCGAGGTAGAGAAGTTGCGGCAGGTGCTGGGGAACTTCTACCAGGTGATCAAGACGAAGGGGGCCCTGCTGCGGTTCGTCTTCATCACCGGTGTGACCAAATATGCCCGGCTGAGCGTCTTCTCGAAGATGAACAACCTGAACGACCTCTCCCTTGACCCAGGCTATGGGACGATGCTGGGCTACACGCAGAAGGAGCTGGAAGAGAACTTCGCCGGCTCTATCGAACAGGGAACCAGAGACACGGGGATGGGCCGCGAGGCGTATCTTGCCAAGGTGAAGGAGATGTACGACGGCTACCGGTTCGCGCCGGGATGCGAGACGGTGTACAACCCGGTGTCGGTGGGGCTGTTCTTTACCAGGGGGTACGGGCAGTCGTTCGACGACTACTGGATCGAGACGGGCAGCTCGAAGCTGGTGATGGACATGGCCCAATCGGTGGACCTTGACGTGACGGAGGACCTGAAGCGAGGGATGGCGAAACGGTCCCTTGCGACCTTCGACGTCGCCGAACTGGGCAGGATGAAGGGGGAC
>OMYY01000069.1:0-6419 GCA_900315435.1 uncultured Spirochaetaceae bacterium | reverse complement strand
GGAGGCCTATGACGGGAGCCTGCTGGAGCGGTTGCGGGAGAAGCCGGTGGAGCACGACCTCGGGGACATGTGCGACGCGCTGAAGGCCGGGGAGACGAATCGGTACATGGAGGTCCTCGCCTCGTTCTTTGCCGGCATCCCGTATATGGACGGAAGGAAGAAGGAGGCGGACTACGCCCTGGTGATTGCGGCGCTGGCGCGGCTGATGCGCAGGCAGGTGGTGGCGGCCGTCGAGGAGCGTACCAGCGAGGGACGGATCGACCTGTCCGTCGTTGCGGGGGAGCATGTGTACGTGATGGAGTACAAGGTGGACAAGAACGCGGAGGCTGCGCTCAGGCAGATCAAGGAGAAGCGCTACGCCGACAAGTTCCGCCTGGAGAAGGGAAAGACGATCCACCTCTTGGGCATCGCCTTCAGTTCCACGGGACACACTGTCCAGGACTGGAAGGAAGAGGTGCTGGACTGAGGAGAACGTATCGGGTGGTACCCGGCTATGGGAAACCGGCCGGTATTTCGTGTACCCGGAAAATACGGATATCTCTGGTACTCCGCTCCATCCCACAAAAACCTGCACAAAGCCTTTTTATGGTTCGCGTCAACGCTGTGCGGGCTTGCCATGCCCCACAATCCTTTGTTCCCCGCTTCATCACAAAGACTTCTTGTATGTTTTCCGTTTTTAGAGATTCTCTAGGTATTCCAGCATCTCGCTCGCGCTTGGAGGACAGCCTTTCAGGCTGCTGCCAAGATGACGCGTGCAGTTGCCGACTCCGATCAGCGAAGGATCTTCCACTTCTTTATAGCCTTGGCCGATGCAGATGCGTTGGGGAAGCGAATCAAGTCCGCCATTTTCGTCCAGTCTCTTCAGTGCGTGGATCAGGTTGCCGAAACAGGCCGAACAGGCATCTTTGGGAAGGGTGTTGCGGGCGAGGTCCCGGGCATAGCCGGTCGGATGGATGCCGATGACGCTTTGCGGTTCGTTGAGCTCGATGATGTTGGCATGGGAGAGATCGGCGCTGCCAGCTCCGTATTTCTCGGCAAGTCCGATATACTCGATGTCCTTGAGATTGAAGCCCATCAGGCTTGCTCCGAAGGCGTCACAGAGGACGCTGTCACGGGCTGTGAACATGCGGTTGGTCTGGACCGGATTGCCTCCCTCCTCGAAATCCATATCCCCGTTCAGCGAATCGACCACGACGAAATCGGCATGGCGATAGGCGTTGAGCGCGGCAATCGGCTTCATCAGGCCGAGAGCGTGGAAGCTCCGTTTGGATTTGTTGGAAAGGACGCCCTTCATGTTCTTGAGGGCGCAGGTCATCAGTGTTTGGCAGTGGCCTTTCAGCACAGGAAGGGAAATCAGAAAGTCACAGTCCATGACGGTCTTGCAGATCTGCATGGAGATGCCTTCGCTGACAATCGTCTCATACTGGTCTTTCTGGCCATCGACGATGTCGACGTGGTACTTGCGACCGATATCATAATACCCGTTGGCGCGGAATCCCCGGTCGGTGTGATCCCCGACCCAGGATCCTTCCTCTATGATGATGTGGGAGAATCCCTTTTCTTGGAGGTACTCGATGATGGCGACGGCAATTTCCGGGTGGGTCGTGGCTCCTCCCTCGGGGGTGACACCCACGACAAGGTTCGGCTTCAACACGATCTTCGCGTCGGGGTTTCCGATAAGCTTGTCCAACTCGGCAGCCTCGACGAGCTTATGGGTCATCGAGCTTGGATCGGTACCGTAGGTGACGATGATATCTTCTGGTTTCTGCATGTCCCCATGATAAAGAGAATACGGAGCCGGTGCAATTCCATTCTTACAGGCTCCAGGAGCCTGTTTCCAGCATGCGTTTCAGAAAACGGGCGCGCTCCGGGGAGAACTGCGCTCCCCACTGGCTGATGATTTCTCCTGCGAGGAACGATGCGATCATGCCGCTTTCGGCAATCGAGTGATGGGTGCAGAGACCATACAGGTACCCGGAAGCGTACGTGTCGCCCGCTCCCGTGGTATCTACCGGATGGACGGAACCCTTGACCGGAATGGTCAGCAGATTCCCATTATGGCAGATATAGGACCCCTTTTTGCCGTTCTTGACGATAGCGGTGGAGCAAAACTTGCCTAGTTGCTTGCAGTTCTCGACAGGGTCTTCGTTCCCGAAAAGGATGTGCGCCTCCTCCCGGTTGGCGTAGACGATATCACAACTGGAACGAATCAGTTCCATAAAATCATCATGATACCGTTTTACAGCCATCGGATCGGCAATATCAAACGAAACGGCGGTATGCGCTTGCTTTGCCAGGGAGAGCGTGTGCTTGATGGCCTGTTTCTGGCTTTCCGTGTCCCACATGTAGCCAGTGAAATGAAAGAAATCCGCTTGGATGACCGACTCGTCGTTGACATCTTCCTTGGAGTACTGTCGGTTGGCTCCGAGGTAGGTGTTCATGCTGCGCTCTGAATCTTCCGTAACGAGAATGACGCTGGCGCCGGTGTGCTGGTCGATGCTGCGGACCAGCTCGTTGCGCACACGTTTCTGCTCCATCAAGGAGGAATACATATCTCCCTGTTGGTCAAAGCCGATCTTTCCTGCCAAGGTCGCGTCGATCCCCATGGCTGCCAAGGTCGCGATCGTGTTGGGACACGAGCCACCTGCCGAATACGAGGGATTCCGTTTGGAAGCGAATTCCAGCAGTTGCTCGTGACGATAGGCGTCCGTCAGCGTCATGGTACCCTTGTTGACGCCAAGCTGGACGAGTTCCTGGTCCTTCGCGCTGACGATGATGTCCATCAAAGGATTGCCAATACCATATACACGAGGATTCGCTTCGTTTTTCACGGCGATATCCTACACCCTTTCGGGGAGAGGAGCAACAAGTTGGACAAGATGATCCGAGGATAGGAATCTTCTTTGGGAGCTTCTTGCCCGATAGGAAATGGTACGGTAGAGTTTGAGGTGGAGGGTGCATGGGTTCCTATATCATCAATGGTGGTCATCCGGCTTGCGGGGAAGTGGCGATTAGCGGCAACAAGAACGCTGCGCTTCCCTGTATCGTTGCGACCCTCCTGACGGATGATGCGGTACGCCTTTCCAATGTCCCGGAAATCGAGGATGTGAAAGTCATGCTGAAACTTCTTGCCTCGCTGGGGAGTTCGGTTATCCGTGAGGGTGTTGGCGTCTACGTGATTCAAAGCGGAAATCGGCATGGCAAGCTCGATGCTGACTTGGTGGGAAAAGTGAGGGGCTCCATCCTGTTTGCTGGCGCGTTGCTTGCAATGAACGGGTCGGCCGAGATTCCTCCTCCTGGCGGTGATGTTATCGGTCTTCGTCGTCTAGATACCCATTTTCTTGGTTTCAGCGAGTTAGGTGCCAAGTGTGAGTTTACCATGGACGGAAACATCCAGTTCACCTCGAAGAAAGGGCATCTGGTCGGAAACGACATTTTCCTCGACGAGGCGTCCGTCACCGGTACCGAGAATATCATCATGGCCGCCAGCCTCGCCGAGGGGACGACAGTCATTCGCAACGCGGCCAGCGAGCCACATGTCGAGGACCTCTGCAACATGCTTTGCAGCATGGGTTGCAAGATCAGCGGCATCGGCAGCAACGTGCTCCAGGTAGAGGGGCAAAAGCGTTTGCATGGAACTGATTTCCGTCTTGGGTTCGATTATATGGAAGCGGGTTCCTTCATCGGCCTTGCCGGTGCCAGTGGAGGAGAAATCCTTCTGAAGCAGGTGGATGTTTCCAAGCTCCGGATGATCCGCCTCGGCTTCCAGCGGATTGGTATCGATTTTGTCCAGGATGGCCCTTCTTCGATTCTTGTCCCACGTGCCCAATCCCGTATCTTACAGAAAGAAGTCGGCGGACACACTGCTAAAATCGATGACGCGCCATGGCCTGGTTTCCCCGCAGACCTGCTGTCTGTCCTCACCGTTTGTGCGACCCAGATGCAGGGCGTCATTCTGGTTCACGAGAAGATGTTCGAGTCCCGCATGTATTTCATTGACTGGTTGATCCGTATGGGTGCGGACATCATCCTCTGCGATCCCCATCGAGCCGTTGTTTCCGGCCCGAGCCAGTTGGTGGGGGCCCATGTCTCGTCTCCTGATGTCCGCGCCGGTATGGCCCTGGTGATAGCCGGAGTCTGTGCTCAGGGAACAACCGTCATCGACAACATTTATCAGATTGAGCGGGGCTATGAGCGTTTCCAGCAGAAACTTTTCGCCCTTGGACTCGACATTATCGTGCAACTATAACTATTGGTGAAGCGTATACTTCCATTTTCTGTACACCCAGTCTATACGCAAGTTATCCACGGGTTATCCACCGGTTGGTGCAATAGGTGTGGATACAAGGGCGATCACGGACTAGAGGAAGCTGTCAACCCAAAAATGGAGGGAAACCTATTTGTTTCTAATTCATTATTATATAATAATTTGAAAAACAACTTAACAGGTGTTGGAAAGGATGTTTTTCGGATAAAGAAAGGGTCCTTTTCCTCGGGGAAACCGAAGGAAAAGAACCTGAATCATGAAAGTTATCCACAAGTTATCCACCGGTTTGTGCACAAACTTTGTTCATGGTAACTCTCGATGGAACGTCCCTTTATGAGGCAATCGCGGACTTCTCACGCTGCTTTGATGTTATGTGTCAGATGTGTATAACCTGTGCATTGGCCAAGGGCATCCTTTTCTCGGGTCGAGCGGTCCATCCGGAAGATCCAACTGGTCTTTCTTACGGCTGAAATGCTCCGCTTTCCTCAGGATTGTTTCGAGTTCCCGAACGTTTCCCGGCCAGTCGTAATCGTAAAGCCTCTGCAGAAAATGCGGAGAGATGGGCTTGTCCTCCTTGGCCTTGGTCGTTATCAAGAGAGGGATGTCTTCTTTATGCACCCGGAGAGGGGGGAGAAAGATGATATTCCCAGAGAGACGATGGAAAAGGTCCTCTCGAAGGCGGTTCCTCGCCATCAACTGGAAGGGATCTTCATTCAAAGCGGTGATTAGCAAGAAGTCTGCAGCAGCAAGACCTGTTTCCCCTAGTTTCCGATAGGTGTGTGTCTCGACCACGTCAAGCAAATCTTGCTGGGTGGAGGGACTCATGGTCTGAAGCTCGTCAAGAAAAAGGGTTTTTCCATTTGCTTCTCCCAGAAGCCCCTTTTTCTGGACAGCGCCGGTAAATGCTCCTGGTGATGAGCCAAACAGCAGGACTCTTCCCACGTCCCCACAGAGGCGCGAACAGTTGACGGTGACCATATGCAGGCCTTTGTTGTGGCTGGCCTGATTGATCAACCTTGCCGCAAGGCTTTTCCCTGTCCCTGTCTCGCCAACCAGCATGGGGCTGGAAGAAGATAGTTCCTCTCCTGCGCTCCTGATGGCGATCTTGAGGTCCTCCATGACTTTGCTGGTACCCACTAACAGGGAATCCGTTTCTTCCTGGAGACACCGATGTGTTTCCTTGAGGTGGGTGATATGGGGGTTCATTCCAGAAGCACTCAATTCTTTCCAAGAAATAGTTTCCTGAGTGAGGTTGGTGGTTCCCTGGAGAGTCGGAATCGTGTTCCCTTCAGTCCAGATGATATGGATGTGGAACGGTGCTTCCTGAAAATCCTTGACAATCCGTATCTGCTCTTCATGGGGGAGAGCGTCGAGCACAATGATGCAAAAATGCTTTTCTTTGCAGCGCGTTTTCCAGGAAAGCAAGCCGTCGATACGTTCGCTTCCTTGGACGCGTCCTTTTGCAAAGCGTTCCTTGAACGCATTCACATAATGCCATTTGTGCGATGGCGTATACATGACAATCATCGAGATGCCTCCTTCCTGTTCCGAGAAAAGCCAGAGCGTTTGACTAGGTTTGTTCGAATACACATAGGCATGAAAAGTCTCCATTTGACGCGGTTTGTACAGAAAAATGATTTCTGCTTCTACTGTACATGGAGGGGTATGGATTCAACGTCCTTTGTTTATCGATACACTTTTTTAAAATATGTCAAAATGTATGATACATGTGGGATGAACGACTAGAAACGGCAATGGGACGTTGATTGGGCCAATAGCTGCAACATCAGTCCTGGTTTTTACATCAGAGAAGGGTGAAGATCGGTGAAGAACCTTTCCGACCAGAAAAGTCGGTAGGTATGTTGTGTGAGATCATTAAGTTCCGTTCGGGAGAATTATGCTTTAACCTAATCTTCTCCAGAATTGCAAAACCCGGAGATGCGAGTGTACTCCGGGCCTTTCGTTTACCCAATCAAGAGAGGTTACAAGGTAGGGGTGTCTGAGCCGGATTGCTCTTTTCTCCGATGCTGTGCGATCTTCCTGTGGATTCCCGCCCTGCTTGCCTTGGGGATGTCCAGGATGTCCATCGCCTCGTCATAGGAGATTCCCTGCTTCGCGGCAAGGTTTCGCACATGCAAGACGGAAGCTTCCT
>OMYY01000071.1 GCA_900315435.1 uncultured Spirochaetaceae bacterium | reverse complement strand
CGTATTCCCAGACGAGCTGCACATCTCAGCTGAGTATCCAATCCGGAGATCGCTATCTCCAGTTCTCTTTTTAGATCCTTTTCCTTTACCATGAAAAAAACCCTCCAAGTTGGTTTTTGGTCCAACTTGAAGGGTTCACTACAAACAGGGGGCTTCCTTTTTTCATGCCCGCGCATCTCCCTTACTCATGGCAATGGCAGTGCCCGCTCTCGTGGTCGTGGTGATGGCATCCACAGCCTTCGCCTTCATGGTCGTGGCAACGG
The DNA here is from genome assembly GCA_900315435.1 of uncultured Spirochaetaceae bacterium. GTDB lineage: Bacteria > Spirochaetota > Spirochaetia > Sphaerochaetales > Sphaerochaetaceae > RUG023. The sequence continues at coordinate 5,894 of OMYY01000071.1, read as the reverse complement.
CAACCTTTTTCCATATGGTCGTGGCAGTGGCATCCCTGGGCATGGTCACAGCCGTGATGCTCCTCGGAAGGGTGCCGCATCATCTCAGCCATGGCATGGACATATCCCTCGCTGACCGCGTCCATTTCTTGGTCAGCCCCTCTGTCCAAGGCAATCTTGAAGCCAAGGACACGGGCCACCTCCTGGTACAGGTAGTAGGCCCGCTCATCCCTGCATACCATCGCTCCGGGAACTCCATCATGGGCACAATAGGAGATGAAATGGTCGACGAAACTGGTATGCTCCTTGTCGAAATCATCCACCATGAAGGCGTTGATCGGGGTTTTCTTCGTGCCGTCGTACAAAAGTTGCGCCATGGGATACTTCGGTCCAAGAGGAAGCGGACAAACGAAGGTACTCACCTTCACCAAGGTATCCGGCTGGCGCTTTTGGACCAGCTTGCCGACCACGTCCCCGTCCCGGAGCGTGGCGACAGCCCAGTCGGTGGATAGATCAAGCTTGGAGGCCTCGCAGACCCCCACCTTCCCCTCCAGCGACACCTTTGGAGCCCAGTTCTCCACTTCTCCCGCCAGATGGTTTGCCTCACACCAGGCAGCTTTGGCTGGGTACTGGTCGAAGACCGGCTTGGCGGCCAGCAGGGCCCGGCAGATGTCGCCGGCCTGGACGGTGTCCTCAAGCGGCTGGGGATCCTGCAACGGGTACTTGCGCATGACCCCCATCCCGTCGCCGAAACTGATGATCATCAGGTCCTGGGTAATCTTTTCGTTGAACTGCTCAAGCGGGGTCGAGTCAACCCTTGCTCCCTGATAGCTGCGGACAAAGCTGCCGAAGCCCTTCAGGCCAGGATAGGCAAGGAGCATGTCCTCCAGACAGTAGCAATAGCATTCCTCTCCATGGGTCTCGACGACCACAAGGTCCCACGACGCAAGCCGCGTCAACAGTCCGCTCTCTTTCAGCGCCTTCGCATCAGTTGCAAAACTCATGTATCGATGATATCCGCCAGAGGGACAACGGAGCAAGCGGGAACCACTCACTCCACGGTGACGCTCTTCGCGAGGTTCCGGGGTTTGTCGACGTCCAGTCCCATCGCCACCGAGGTATAGTAGCCAAGCAACTGCAGGGGGATGACCGCCAGGCTGCCCACAAAATGCTCGTCCACTTTGGGGATATAGACGACAAAGTCGGCCGAATCCTCCACGTCGTACTTGCCGTATTCGGTAATCCCCATCAAATAGGCTCCCCTGCTCTTGCACTCGACCATGTTGCTCAAAGTCTTCTCGTAGAGGTCGCTCTGGGAAAGGGAGCCGATGACCAGCGTGCCATTCTCGATCAGGCTGATCGTGCCGTGCTTCATCTCTCCGGCGGCGTAGGCTTCCGAATGAATGTAGGAAACTTCCTTCATCTTCAAGCTTCCTTCCAGACAGATGGCGTAGTCGATACCTCGGCCGATGAAGAAGATATCATGGGCGCTGGCAAACTTGGCGGCGAACCACTGGATCCGTTCCTTGTCCTCCAGGATCTTGTCGATTTTCTCAGGGATGGTGAGCAGTTCGTCAATGGCGTGCTGGTAATATCCATCCTCCGCCAACGTGTCCCGCACCCGGCCGAATTCCAGGGAAAGCAGGAAGCCGCAGACCAGCTGGCAGCTATAGGCCTTGGTGGTAGCCACGGAAATCTCGGGACCCGCGTGGGTGTACATGACGAAATCGGCCTCGCGGGCAATCGAGGAGCCTACGACGTTGACAATCGCCAAGGTCTTCACCCCTTTCTCCTTGGCAAGACGAAGCGCCGCCAAGGAATCGGCGGTCTCTCCGGACTGGGAGATGACCACCACAAGCCCGTCCGGGTCCAGCTTGATTTTCCGGTACCGGAATTCGGAAGAGAACTCGCATCGCACCGGAAGGTCGGTGAACTCCTCCATGACGTACTGGACTTCCATACCCACATGCCAGGCCGAGCCACAAGCGACAAAATAGACCTGGGACAGGGAATGGATCAGGTCGTCGGTCAACCCGATACCGGAAAGGTCGATCCGCCGTTTCCTGCCATCTCCGACGATATAGGTACGAAGCGTGTCCCCCACCACCTTCGGCTGCTCATGGATTTCCTTCAGCATGAAGTGGGGGTATCCTCCCTTCTCTGCAGCCTCGGTGTCCATCTCGATGTGGGCCGGCTCCTTGGCAACCGTATCACCGTCGAGGTTATAGAAGGAAAGCTCATTGGCGGTGATCCGGGCCATCTCCAGGTTCTGCAAGTAGTAGACATCCCGGGTGTGCTTGAGCACGGCCGGGACGTCCGACGCGATGAAATGCTCGTCCTTGCCGACCCCGATGATCATGGGGCTGTCCTTCCGGGCGACGTATATCTCGTCGGGATGGTCGGCGAACATCACCTCCAAGGCGTAGGAGCCACGGACGCGCACCATGGTTTTCGCCAAGGCGTCAATCGGTCCCATCTTGTATTTCTTGTAGTAGTAGTCCACCAGCTTGATCAGCACTTCCGTGTCGGTATCCGAGTAGAAGCGATAGTCGTGACGCAGCAGCTTCTCCTTCAGTTCCTGATAGTTCTCGATGATGCCGTTATGGACGCCCACCACTTCGGGGTCGACAGGACAGGCACCAGACTCCGTGCAGCTGGACGAGATGTGGGGATGGGCGTTGGTCAGGTTGGGCTCCCCGTGAGTGGCCCAGCGGGTATGCCCGATGCCGCAGGTGCCAAGGAGCGTCTTGCCCCCGTCCACCTTGTTGGAAAGGTTGGCCAGCTTGCCAACCGCCTTGACCACGACTACCGGTCTCGTCCCGTCCCGGACCGCCAGACCCGCTGAGTCGTATCCACGATATTCAAGCTTCGACAGCCCTTCCAAGAGCAGGGGAGCAGCCTGCTGGTGTCCGACATATCCGACAATTCCGCACATCGTTGCAATCCTTTTCTCTCTGTTTATGCCACCAGGGAATGCCAATTGTCTAGATATTTCATGCAGAAAATTGATTTTTCATGGAAAAATAAAATCCCGGAGCTCACAGAGAACTCCGGGACACACAGAGCAAAAGGATCTGGTTAGCGCTGGACTCTTCCGCTGCCGTCACCCTTGGCCAAGGCTTCGACTTCCTTCAGCGTGGAGAGGTTCAGGTCTCCGTCGATGCTGTGCTTCAGGCAGGAAGAAGCGACGGCGAAGTTGATCGCGTACTGCTCGTCATCCTTGTAAGTGGACAGAGCGTAGATGATGCCGGCAGCAAAGCTGTCGCCACCACCGACACGGTCGATGATGTCATGCATCTCATAATGGCGGGAAACGTAGAAACCAGTCTTGCCGGAAAGCGCGGCGCTCCAGCCATTGAAGTCGGCGCTGTGGCTCTCGCGGAGCGTGACGGCGACAACCTGGACGTTGGGGAACTGCTTCTTGACCTCGGCGGTCAGCTCCCTGTAGACGTCGGTGTCCAGCTTGCCGCTGGTGACGTCGACCTTGGCCTCGATGCCCAGGCACTTCTGGATGTCCTCCTCGTTGGCGATGACGACATCGGCATACTTGGTCAGCTCTCTCATGACCTCGGGAGCGGTCTTGCCATACTTCCAGAGCTTCTTGCGGAAGTTCAGGTCGATGGAAACGGTGGCGCCTGCCTTCTTGGCTGCCTGCATGGCGGCAAGGGCGGCATCAGCGGCTTCCTGGCTGACAGCCGGGGTGATGCCGGTGACGTGGAACCACTCGGCATCCTTCATGATGGAGGCGAAGTCATAGTCAGACGCTTTCGCATCAGCGAAGGCACTGTGAGCGCGGTCATAGACGACAAGGCTCGGTCTCTGCATGGCGCCAGTCTCCAGGTAGTAGATGCCAAGGCGGGAACCGGCGACCTTGTTGATGGCACTCACGTCGACACCATACTTGCGGATCTCGCGCAGACAGCTCTCGCCGATAGCGTTGTCGGGAAGAGAGGTGACAAACTGGGCGTCCTTGCCAAGGATGGCGAGAGAGACAGCGACATTGCACTCGCCGCCGCCGAACGTGGCCTCGAGAGACGGGGACTGGAAGAAGCGCTCGTGGCGCGGAGACTTCAGTCTGAGCATGACTTCACCGAACGTGACAAATTTACCCATAGTAATATCCTCCGAAAATTTCATGATATCGATAAACAGACACAATACTTGCGCTCAATCATACTAAGGTGTATTCTGTTAGCTGTCAATATTTGGAACATTGTTTCAATTTCCATGTAACACAAGGAGTTTTGCTATGTTCGAAGATTTTGCGAAGAGAGTCCATGATATCGGTATCATCCCTGTCATCGCGATCCAGGACGCCAAGAAGGCCGTCCCTCTCGCCAAAGCGTTGGTTGATGGTGGAATCCCCGCTGCCGAGGTGACGTTCCGCACCGATGCGGCTGAAGAAGCGATCAAAGCCATGGCAAAGGCGTACCCCGACATGCTTGTCGGTGCCGGCACCGTGCTCTCTGTCGAGAAAGCCGAGGCCGCTGTCAAAGCCGGAGCCAAGTTCATCGTCTCCCCGGGTTTTGATCCGGAAGTGGTCGACTGGTGCATCGCCCACCAGGTTCCCGTCTCCCCCGGACTCTGCACTCCGAGCGAAATCCAGCAGGCAATCAAGCGGGGCCTGTCCGTCGTCAAGTTCTTCCCGGCCGAAGCCTCCGGTGGCGTCGCCATGCTGAAGAACTTTGCCGGTCCGTTCGGTGGCGTCAAGTTCATGCCGACCGGCGGCATCAGCCTCGCCAACCTGGCCGACTACGCCAAGTGCCCGAACGTCCTTTCCGTCGGTGGCACCTGGATGGTCAAGGCCGACAAGATCAACGATGAGAAGTGGGACGAGATCACCCAGATGTGCAAGGATGCCCAGAAGGCCTTGCAGGGCTTGACCTTGGTCCACGTCGGCCTGAACAACCCGAACGCCGAAGCGATGGACAAGTCTGTCGCCCAGTTCGAGAAGCTCGGCATGACGGTCTCCAAGGCCGGCAGTTCCTCCACCTTCATGGATGGAAAGATCGAGATCATGAACAAGCCGTTCTACGGCACCAATGGTCACCTGGCCTACAGCTGCTACGACGTCGACCGCACCATCGGCTACCTCGCCCAGTTTGGATTCCACCCCATCCCGGAGTCCATCAGCAAGGATGCCAAGGGCACCAAGGTTGTCTACTTCAAGGAAGAGGTCAACGGCTTCGCCATCCACCTCGTCCGCGCGTAACCGCTTCTGCTGAGGCTAGAACAAAGGGCTGTAACCGCCGGCAAGAGTCCGACCCGTTACAGCCCTTTCCTATTATCCCCTTGTATCTTTTCAAGAAAAGCCCATTTTCTTGAAGTACATTCTTGTGTCATGAAGTACGGTCGGATAGAAGAGTTTAGTGTTTCCAGACAACTCCACGGAGCGATATTCCTCAAATGGTATTGGACTCCAGTTCGAAGACCTTACGGCCCTCTGGTTCGAGCAGTACTTTGATGAGACCCATCTCTATCTGAAAGACCGGAACGGGAAGGTGCCGCAAGGCAATTTCGGCCGACAGGCATCCCTTGCATCTCCATCGACCGCTCATAGGAGACATGCCGCATCCTGGCCCCGTCCGCCATGCGACCCGCATGACGGGACGACAGGGAGCGGCCACAAAGCACTACCTATCGGATTTTTGCTTTGCAAGGGCCTCCTGGATGCCGGCACGCTCTTTCATGGGAATGCCCAGAAGGTCCATAGCCTGCCCGACCGGCACGGCAAGCCTCCTGGACAGGTTCGCGACAAGCTGCACGCTTGCCTCTTTCCGCCCTTGGGGAATTCCTTGCCGCAAGCCGAACTGTACTCCCTCGTTCCTCGCCTCCCGCCTCAGGGCGGCTCCCATGCTCTCCATCTCTTGCATCTCCTCCTCGGCCTCCGCCGTCAGGTCGACTCCGTACCGCTC
>OMYY01000078.1 GCA_900315435.1 uncultured Spirochaetaceae bacterium | reverse complement strand
CCCCTAAGGGACACCTCTTGCAAGTGCCCCTTTTCTTTGGTGATCATGTGGTACATTTCTTGCTGATCATTTGGCCTACTTTGACTCTATCAGAAACAGCGAGCGCATCGTATCCCATCACCCTCAGCACCATCGTCCTGTCCGCTCTGCTCTGGTTTTCGATCCCAATCAGCGAGACGACGATTCCGTCGCCCCTGACCAGCTTCGACACGTCCCTCTCCATCTCCCGCAAACCCGCGGCGGAAGGGTACGCGTCCCTGTCCCTGGCGGTCTCCAGCTGCCCGGCATGGATGACGCTCCTGCCGTGGAAAAGCAGCACGTTGACGATGTCGGCGAACACGTCGTCGTAGTCGAACAGCTGTTTCTCCGCAATATCCCTATCATGCATCTTCCCTCCTTGCGCAGGCGCCCGCGAGCTCAAGGACGCCGGAACTTCTTGTACGATCGTACCTCCATTGTCTGTACAGGACATGCCCTCTTGTCAAACAGCCTTCACCTGTGAAGCGGGATACGGGAGAAGAGGCGGATATCATCATATTCCGGAACGAATTATATCCCTACGGCCAGATACGAAAAGGACTGCCTTCCGGCAGCCCCCTCGTCCGCATTTTTTCCATGGGCGCTTATTTGTTGAACAGGAAATGCATCACGTCGCCATCCTGCACCACGTACTCCTTGCCCTCGGCGCGGAGCTTGCCGGCCTCGCGGATCTTCTCCTCGCTGCCGTAGGCGAAGAGGTCCTCGCAACTGTAGACCTCGGCCCTGATGAACCCTTTCTGGAAGTCGGTATGGATGATGCCTGCCGTCTCCGGGGCCTTCATTCCGGAACGGAACGTCCAGGCGCGGTCCTCGTCAGGACCGGCGGTGAAGAAGGTCCTCAGGCCCATGATGTGGTAGGCGCTGCGGATCAGGCGGTTCAGGCCGGACTCCTCAAGGCCGATCGATTCCAGGAAATCCTTGCGGTCGGAGGGGTTGTCCAGCTGGGAGATCTCGCTCTCCGTCTTGCCGCTGAGCACCACCACCTCGGCATGTTCGGCGGCGGCGATCTTCTGGACGGCCTTGGTATACTCGTTGCCCGAGACGACATGGTCGTCGTCGGTGTTGCAGACGTAGATGACGGGCTTCATGGTAATCAGGTGCAGGTCGTAGAGCAGGTCCTTCTGCTCGTCGGTCAGGTCCATCAGCCGGACCGCCTTGCCATCCTCCAGCTGCTTCTTCACCTGCTCCATCAACGGCATGTAGACGCCCATCTTCTTCTTCAGCTCGCCCGTCGCGGTGCGGGCCAGCTTCACGTCCTTCGCCATACGGTTGGTCACCGTCTCCAGATCGGCAAGCGCGAGCTCGGTGTTGATCGTGTCGATGTCGCTTGCAGGGTCGATCCTGTTGTTGACGTGGATGACATCGGGATCCTCGAAGCACCGCACCACGTGGGCGATGACCCCCACCTCGCGGATGTTGGCCAGAAACTGGTTGCCGAGGCCCTCGCCCTTGCTCGCGCCCTTGACGAGGCCGGCGATATCGACGAACTCGAACGTAGCGGGAATCAGCCGCTGCGGCGGGATGATCTCCTTGATCCGCTCCAGCCTGGCGTCAGGAACATTGACGATGCCGACATTCGGATTGATTGTGCAGAACGGATAGTTGGCGATTTCCGCAGGAGCCGCCGTAATCGCCGAGAAAATAGTCGACTTCCCCACGTTGGGAAGACCGACGATACCACAATTCAGACCCATGACCCACCTCTTGAAAACATATTGCGAGGCAATACTACCACAATCACCCTTTCGGGACAATTGCAACACGTTTCTTCCCTTGCCACCGTACGTTGCAGAAACAAATCTGAATTCTCCAACTATTAAAATCGTTTTCGGAATTCAATGGTTTCCAGAAACTATTTGGCAAAGTAAGAAAATCGAAGGCATTCTCTCGCTGTCCTATTCCCTAGCTCCGCGCACAAAGGGCCGTCCTGCATTCCGAGGTCCTTTGTTTGTCCTAGAAGTAAGGACAAGCATTACGATGGTCATGATGTAAGGGACCATTTCCACAAATTGGACAGGAAAACCAAAAAGTTGCAATCGCATCTGCAACGCTTGGATGAATCCAAAGAACAGCCCGCTTAAGAGAATGAAGCCGGGATGCCATAGACCGAAAACCATCGCTGCAAGCGCCATATACCCACGACCAGCTACCATTCCTTTCGAAAAATAATGAAGACTGCCAATGGAAAGAGATGCTCCTGCGATGCTGGCAATCACAGAACCAAGAATAACATACAAGATTTGCGAACGCTCGACGTTCACGCTCATGGTATCAGCAACCTCTGGCTTATCGCCGATGACCCGGAGCCGCAGGCCGTTCGGAGTGTGGTAGATGTACACATATGAGAACACAACCAAGCAAAGCATGATGACAGTCAGGATATTGAGATTGCCAAAAAGTTCGGAAAAAACGGGGATACGCTTTTTCATGATGGAATCGAGGGGCTTGAAGGAAGCAACCTCAGTCGATTTACCTTTGTTTCCCCACACCATAACGAGCATGAAAATCGAAAGTCCGTCGCCGAAAAGGTTGATGGCAACACCATCGATGATATGGTTGGTATGGCATTTGACGGTCAAGAAACCATGAACAAATCCGAGAAGAGCTCCTATTCCGATTGAAAAAAACAAACCGATTACAGCACTTCCGCTCACATAACTTCCGAAAGCACCGAAAAAGGCCCCTAAGAGCATAATACCTTCCATACCGATGTTGAGAACTCCGCATCTCTCGCAGTACATGCTACCCAAAGCACAAAGGATGACGGGAAGGGAAATACGAAACGTACTTCCGATGAGGTTGATGAGAGTGTTATACATTTTTGGCCTTTTCCCTCCACAGTCCGAATTTCTGGATGATTTTTGGGGTCGCAATGAACACAATCACAACGGCTTGCAAAATCGTGATGAATTCGGATGGAACTTTTGACTTCAGATCAAGCCGAGACCCCCCAGCCCTCAGGGCTCCGAACAAAAGAGACGAAAGAAAAACACCGAACGGAGTCCCTTGGGCAAGCACAGAAACTGCGATTCCGTCAAAACCATACCCAGGTGAAAGATCGTTAATGTAGAAACCGTGGATCCCGAGAACTTCGGTAACTCCTGCCAATCCCGCAAAACCGCCTGCGATGAAGAAGACGAACACTGTCTGCTTTTTCGTATTGATACCGGCAATTTGCGCTGCGAATTTATTCTTGCCCATCGTTCTGATTTCATATCCGTTGCTGGTGAACCGGAAAAACAGGAAGACAAGCAAGACGGCGAGGATACCGATGAAGAAACCCATGTTGAACTGAGATCCTTTCACAAGGCGGGGTAACTGATATGATGCAGGAATCTGATTGGTTTTCGCAGTAACACCAGGACCCCTGAATGGATACGTCACCAAGTATTCACAGAGGAAGGAAGCGACGTAGTTCAACATCATGGACACAATGAACTCATTTGCACCGAAACGGGCTTTAAGCCAACCAGGAACAACCCCCCAACACCCAGCAAGCACAAAACCAGCGACAAGACAAATTACGACGGAAAGTAGCGGAGGAAAGCCAGCCAGTGAGAGTTCGTATCCGAGAATGCCGGCTGTTACTCCTCCAATCTGAAGCTACCCTTCCGCGCCGATGTTGAAAAGGCCTCCCTGGTCTGCGAAATACACGGACAGGCCAGTGAAAATCAGGGGAGTAGCCTTTGTGAGGGATTTCAGGATTTAAAGTCTTCATCTGTTTGATTTGTGCTGACAAAATCCATACTTTCAAAGTTTGATGATAATTGAAAATAACATTATATTTTTAAGAAAGAAATTACCTAAATGACATTAATAACGCCCACATAATGCTCCTGGCTTGCGTTTAATTGCCATTTCATATTCATGTCTTCCGGCAGATGGTTCAAAAACTCACAAAGCTCGTTAAATTCTTTGTTTTCCTCACTCTGTTCTATGGTAGATAACTGGAAATACATGATTATATTACCCTCTTCAATATGCAACGCTCGTAATGAATACTGCGGGCTATTTTGAGCCACCTGTCCGGTCGTCGAGAGCCACCGTTCCGGTTGGAGCGGAGCCATGATTCCGGACTAAACTGAGCCACTTACAGAAGACCTTC
>OMYY01000073.1 GCA_900315435.1 uncultured Spirochaetaceae bacterium | reverse complement strand
GCGGCACCAGCCAGCAGCATCGCAGCACCAAGTACAATAGCTTTCTTCATACGTAAATCTCCATTTTTGCGTGAGAATTAATTGTAAATTCAGTATGGATACCATATATGTAAGAATGATGAACCAAAATTGACAGCAGAGTGTATTAGTGTGTGAGTAGAATGTTCGATAAGGCTTTAAAAGTTTATATAATGTTAAATATGGTGAAATTGTGAAGCAAAATAGCCAATTTGTCAATCTGTTGAAGAATAGGCTGACACACTTTTCCTTTCTGTCATTTTTCTCTATACGCTTTCGAATTTTCAATTCCGCTAAGAAAATTGAGGTTCAGGGGTCCTGTCGATGAATAATTATGCAATTGTCCAGACAAGATTGGCAAGCACCTTCCCATCGCTCTGGGCAAGCTTCGCTTGTCCATGGTGCAGGCGGAGGATCTGCCCTACAATCGGAAGACCGAGACCGTTCCCACCCGCACCCCTGCTCTTGTCCCCTTTCGTCCACGGTTCGAAAAAGTCCGTATCCGGGGGAAGAGAACCGTCATTCATTACCGTAATAATCCCTTGCCCCACACGAACGGCAATCTCCCCTTGGGAAGCCTTCGCCGCATTGTCGATCAATTCCTGCACAGCCCGGACGAGAAGCTCCGGATCCCCAGTGAATTCGGTTGCATCTGCCGTACACACCGTCCGAGCCCGTACCGTTACCGGGAGAGACGCCCGTATCGTTTCGATGAACTCGGGAATGGAACAACTTTGGAAATTCGCTTTGGACGAAGGGCTGAGAAGCTTCGCGTAGTAGACAACCCGGTCAATCCGCTGGGCAAGGTCGTCGCACTCCTTCTGCAGTTTGGCCATCGTCTCCTGCGTCATCGGGAACACTCCGTCCACCACCCCATCCAGCAACAGCTTCATGCTGGTCACGGGGGTCGCCAGGTCATGGCTGATCGAGTTCAGCCACTCACGCCTCGACACATCATTCTGCTCAAGCTGATGGTCCAGATTGGTGATCGACTCGTTGATGGCAAGGTTCTCGATGACGGTGGTCTCCGGCAAGGTGACGCCATGCCTGCCTCGGGACAGTTCCGACAAGGCTTCCTGGATACCTTGGGAGTAACGCAGGTTCCGCCCGCTCATGTACCAGGCAAGCACCAGGGCAAGCACGGTGGCAAGCACCATGGTCCATGCCATCGGCCAGAAGAACCCCTCAAGGAACTGGACTATCGGCCGGTATCCGAACGGAGTGAAGGTAAGCACATCGACAAACCCTACCGACTGTCCATTGACCACGACCTGGATGGTACCGGTCACATCCCTCGCCTCGAGGTTTCCCGGCAAGGTCAGGATCCTGGTCTCGTCCGGATGCTTGGTGACCTCGGCAGAATGGTGCAAGGTGCTGCCATCAAAACTCTGGTTGATCGTGACGACGGCGATCGGGGCGCGGGAAGACTCCTTGTGGAGGTTGCCGCCAGCCATGTTCTTGCTGCGGGCCTCCTGCCGTTGCGGTTTGCCGTAGGCGAACTTCAACGCCCCGTCCGCATCCCGGAGAAGCAGGCCACTGACACGGTCTTCAGCCGCGCTGAGAAGCGGCTCCTCCAGCCGTTCGGTGGAAAAGATGCCGTACGAAGCATACTCGTCCAGCTCTTCGGAGAAGTCCTCCACATATTCGGAGAAAATCTCGGTACGCCATCTCCGCGCCTGCCAGAAGCCGTTTCCGATGAAGACGGCAGCCTGCAGCCCCAGGATCAGGGCGATGACCAGGACAAACCCCAGGAACAACCGGACGAACAGCCTTCGCATGCCCCTCAGCTCCTATGGCCGACGAAGCGATAGCCATAGCCACGGACCGTCTCGATCCACGGTCCGCCGCCAAGTTTGGAACGGATGTTCTTGATGTGGGTGTCGACGATGCGGTCGTAGGAATCCAAGGAATAGTCGAAGCATTTCTCCAGAATCTGGCTACGGGCCACAAGGTCGGGAGTATGATAGATAAGGAAAGCCAGGATACGCCACTCGGCACTGGTCAAGACGACCTCTTTCCCGTCTACGGTCAGCTGGTGGTCCTTCTCGTTCCAGTCCATCGTATGGTCCTGCATGACGAAGTGGCCGTCCTTCCGTTCGACGACAGGCTTGTCGCTCTTGCCTTGACGACGCAGCACCGCCTTGACGCGCATGACCAGCTCCTTCGGCGAGAACGGTTTGGTGATATAGTCGTCGGCCCCGAGCTCGAAGCCGAGGATCTTGTCGCTCTCCTCGACGCGGGCAGTCATGAAAATCACGGGAACCTCATGCTCCTTGTGCAGGTCCTTCACGAAAAGGAACCCGTCCCCGTCAGGCAACATCACATCCTGGATCAACAGGTCGGGCACCTTCCGGCCAAACGCCTCCCGCTCCTCCTTCAGGGTACCAAAGCCTTCCACCTGATAGCCGGAGAGCACCAGGTACTGTTTCACGCTCTCCCGGATCATGTCGTGGTCCTCGACGATATAGACCAACGTTTTATTCTCAGCCATTTATGCCTTTCTCCTCCCCGCCTCTCCGTTTGGAACCCGAAGGCCCCATCCCCTTGCCGGTAAACCGGTAGCCATAGCCGCGGACCGTCTCGATCCACTGGGGACCGAGCGGCCCGATCTTCGCCCTGATGTTCTTCACATGGGTGTCGACGATGCGGTCGTAACTCTCAAAACTGTAGTCGAAACAATGCTCGAGAATCTGGCTCCGGGTAATCAGGTTGCCCGAGTTGGCGACCAGGTAGCTCATGATCCGCCACTCGGCAGCGGTGAGCGGAATGGCGGAACCGTCGATGGAGAACTGGTGGCTCGTCTCGTCCAAGGTCAATACCGAGTTGTCCAGCACCCACTGGGAACCCTCGGCGACACCGTTCTGCATACGGTCGATGCGGCGGAACAGGGCCTCGATGCGGAGTTCCAGCTCCTTGGCAGAGTACGGCTTGCAGATGTAATCGTCACATCCCAGCTCGAAACCAAGGATGCGGTCGCTCTCGCTGGAACGCTCCGTGACGAAAAAGACAGGGAAGCCGTAACTCTGCTTGAGCTTCTTCACGAAACTGAAACCGTCACCCCCATCCGGATAGGTGACGTCAAGCAGCAGCAGGTCGGGGATCTTCTTGGAGATTGCCGCCTGGAGCGCATGCAGCTCGCTGAACACCTCGACTTCGAACTCGTACATGGACAGGAACCGCTGAAGACTGTCCCTGGCTTCCTGGTTGTCATCACAGAGATAGATTACTTTCATGGCATTACTTATCGGGCCTATCCTGTTGTTTTCACAAGGGAAAGGCTTTTTTCTCCAATTTACTCGTCCATCTTATCACATAAAGCACACACAAACAACACAATACAGATTCGCACTTGCATCATTTCCTTCCGTCAACGATACTTTGCCCATGCGTCGGACTACCTGGATTCTCGATACACTTGCAATCCTTCTCTCCCTGTGCGTGATCGCGCTCCTTGCGACACGGCGTCCCGGGGGAACTGCTGCATACGTCCGCATCCAATCCCGCGACGGAGTCTACCAGTATCCGCTTTCCACGGACCGGACAATCTCGGTCATGGGCCCGCTCGGCGCCACCGTGATCCAAATCAAGAACCGCCAGGTGGTGTTCCTTTCCAGTCCCTGCCCAGGCCAGGACTGCGTGCACCACGCGCCGCTTTCCCAGGACGGCGCCTTCAACGCCTGCCTTCCCAACCAGGTGCTGGTGACCATCGAGAGCCAAGGGGAGGTGGATGATGTCACGACGTGACGAGGAAATCTGCAGTGTCGCCAGCCTCTGCCTGCTGTTCAGCATGGCGGAGTACCTGATTCCCAAACCGCTGCCTTTCTGCAAGCTGGGACTTGCCAACCTTCCGCTCCTTTTGATCCTTTCCCGTTGGGATTGGGGCGGGTACCTGCTTGTGGTGACGCTCAAACTGCTGGGCTCGCTTCTGGTCGGAGGCACCTTGTTCAGTCCGATCGCGCTGATCACCGCAAGCGGCGGCATCGCCAGCGCCCTGGCCATGAAGGGACTGGACAGCCTTTGCAAGGAGCGCATTTCCTTTGTCGGCATTTCGGTCATGGGAGCGCTCGCCTCCAACCTGGTGCAGCTTGCCTCCGCCTCGCTGTTGATCTACGGAACCTCCATTTGGGCGGTAGCCCCTCTGCTCTGCTCGATCGGACTGGCCAGCGGAATCATCCTCGGATTCCTCGCCATGGCATGCGAGAAGCAGGGTCTTGTTCCCGCCGAAGTGCCGTTGCCCCTCCTTGCCAGAAAGGAATCCCACCCCGTCGCCTTCAGCCTGCTGGCATTGGCCATCCTCTGCCTCTGCTTCGAGCCGCGGCCGTTCCGGCTCCTTCTGGTCTGGATGCTTCTGCTTGTCGCACAGAAAGGCGCAGGCAGGCGGATCCATTTGACCTATCCATTGGTACTGCTCTTCTCGCTGCTGCTGCTCTCGCTGTTCGAGCCGGTCGGAAAAATCTTGTGGAGCTGGGGCCCGTTCACATTGGCCTCGCTGTCCCTGGTCACCGCACTCCGGAAAGGACTACGCCTGATCTGCATGGTCACCGCAAGCCAGAGCATGGTGGGCCTGATGCCCCATATCCCGGGAAGATTCTTCCGGCTCCTCTCGGAAACCCTTGCCGCCCTCGGCACCTACCAGTTGCCGCGAAAAGGACAGAAACCGATGGAAGTGGTCCGGAACCTGTTCTCCGGAACACGCCAGGAAGCGAGCGTACCCCGGAAGGCGCACCCGCTTCTGATCAGCGTCATGTGCATCCTCGCGATTGCCCTCTGCATACGTGATTTGCTATAAAGATAGCCATGGACATCAAGCTCATTTGCACCGATATCGACGGCACCCTGATTGGAGACGGGCGCAGGGGCATCCCTCAGATCAACAAGACGATGCTGCAGAAAGCGACCGCCATGGGCATTCCTGTGGCCTTGGTCAGCGGACGCGGACCGGGAGGCATCCGTCCGCTCCTGGAAGACTGCGGCATACGCGGGGCGATGGGGTGCTTCAGCGGTGCCCTGGTGATGGATGAAGACGGAAAGGAGCTGTTCGGCTGCCCGATGGAGAAACCCCTGGCGTTGCAAGTGCTCGCCGAAATCCGGAACGTCACGAATGTCACCGTCTTCCAGTTCGGCAAAGAGGCCTGGTACAAAGAACAACAGGGCAGATGGGAAGACTTCGAGGAGGAAGTCTCCTGCATCGGAGTCCGCTATCAATCCATCGAGAAATCCCTCAAGGACCCTGCCACCTCGGTCTACAAGCTGCTTGCCATGAGCGATGACGCGAAGGTCATGGACGCCCTGACGACACGCCTGCAATCCCGTTTCGGCGACCAGCTGTCCATCATGCTCTCCTCCCCCTGCAACCTCGAGATCCAGAAGAAGGGAATCGGCAAAGGAACCGCAGTCCGGGTGCTCTGCGCGCACTACCGGACCACGCCATCCTCGGCCGTCGCCTTCGGAGACTACTTCAACGACATAGACATGTTCCACGCCGCAGGCACCAGCGTGGCCATGGGCAACGCCCCCCAGCAGGTAAAGGCAGAGGCCACTCTGATTGCCCCGAACGCCTGCGAGGGCGGACTTGGCCTGCAGCTCGGAACTTGGCTTGCATAACCCGGGTTTGGTCCAAATCGCCAAAGAATACCGTTTATTAGGGTATGAATGTACGAAAGAAAAGCCCGCCGGGAGGGCGTCCGTCCCGGGAAAAGGTGTATGACAGGAAGTTCAAGACTTTCGTGATGCACAAGGAGGTGTTCGCCTTTGCCGCCGCCCGTCTGGTCCGGCAGTTCAAGGGCGTCCCCTATCAGGAGCTGGTCGGCCTGGTCCAGCGGAACGACCGCGAGCGGGATACGGCCCGCCTCGACAC
>OMYY01000075.1 GCA_900315435.1 uncultured Spirochaetaceae bacterium | reverse complement strand
AGAAAGGATACAGATAAAGCTAGGCTACCTTTCTCCATTGATTTTCAGAGAAAAGGTAGCCTAGGATTATTTCAGGTCCAACTCTGGGGGTTCACCTCAGAACAAGCGGATACTGCCCATACCGCGAAGTGTACCATACTTTACGGGGACGACTCTAAAATATTGGCAAAGCACTTGAATAAATTGGCAATCTCGATTTTTCACTTTCGCGCTTCCAAAGGCGATGGTAGGGTGAATCCGAAAAAGGGGTCGAGATGGAAATATTCCTGCAAGCAGTGGTCAACGGCCTGCTGATCGGAGGCTTCTACTCATTGATGGGTATGGGCCAGAACATCATCTTCGGCGTGATGAAGATCATCAACTTCTGTCACGGCGAGATGCTGATGATCGGCATGTACCTGACGTTTGTCTTTTATTCAGTTTTCGGTATTGATCCGTATGTGGCGCTTCCGCTGGTGGCCCTTGGATGCTTTGCCATCGGAGCCTTGGTGCAGCACACGCTGATCACTCCGTCCTTGGGGACGAAAAGCTTCACCAACCTGCTCTTCCTGACTGTCGGCCTTGGGTTGCTCTACCAGAACCTGGCGCTGGTCATCTTCACCTCCTTGAACCGCACGATTGTCACCCCGTACAGCGGCAAGATCATGCACATGGGGCCGATCACGCTGGCGCTTCCGAAACTGGTCAGCCTGATCATGCTGGTGTTCATCACCATCGCGTTGTTCCTCTTTTTGAAGTACACGCAGGTAGGAAAGGAAATCCGTGCCGTGTCGCAGAACTCGGTGGGAGCCGAAGTGGTAGGCATCAACGTCAAGCGGATCTACATCCTCACCTATGGCCTTGGTTGCGCGCTCGCCGGCATCGCTGGTGACCTGCTGACCCTTTTCTATGTCATCAACCCGACGGTCGGCTCGCAGTTCAGCTTCAAGGCCTTGATCGTCGTCGTGGTCGGTGGCTTCGGCTCGATCCAGGGCGCTTTTGTCGCCGGTATTTTCCTCGGGTTGATGGAGACGATGAGCAGCTTGATCATCGGACCCACCTACCGGGACCTGACCGTATTCGTTTCATTCATCATCATCCTGGTTGTCCGCCAGATGTTGATTCTGAGGAGGCGCTGAGATGAGCCTGAAAACAACCTACCAGAAGCGCTGCCTGGCCGCTCTCTTGCTGTTCATCGCATTGCTGATTGCCCTGCCTCTGCTTTTGAAGGGGAGTCCCTATATCGTCAACGTCCTGATTGTGATTTTCTATACGACGACGATGAGTTTGGCGTGGAACCTGCTTGGCGGCATGACGGGACAGAACTCGCTGGGTCATGCGGCCTACATGGGCTTGGGTGCCTATATTGGCGCTCTGCTGATCACCAAGGGTGGCTGGAACCCCTGGCTTACCATTCCGGTCGCCATGTTGATTGTCGGTCTGATTGCCGGCGTGGTCTTCTATCCCTGCTTCCTGCTGAAGGGCCCGTATTTCACGTTGGTCTCGATCGCTTTCGGCGAGACGATCCGCCAGTTCATGCTGAACTGGGATTTCGCCGGCAAGGCGATGGGTATCCCGCTCGCCTATGGAAAGCCCTCGTTCCTCGAGTTCCGTTTCCACAGCAAGACTCCCTACTATTACATCGCCTTGGTGATGGTGGTGTGTGTCTACCTGCTGATGCGGAAGATCAACAAGTCGAAGCTCGGCTTTGCCTTGAAGACCATCCGCGAGGATGAGGATGTCGCCAGCGCCATCGGCATCAAGCCGATGAAATACAAGGTCATCGCCTTGGTCATCAGCGCGATGATCGCCGCGATGGTGGGCTGTTTCTACGCCAACTACAACCGCTATATCGACTGTGATTTGATGTTGCAGTCCTTCTCGACCGAGTTTGTCCTGCCTGCCATCGTTGGTGGCGCGGCCTTTGTCGAAGGGCCGCTGGTCGGTGGCGTGATCCTGCTCTGCCTGAGCGAGTGGCTTCGCAACCAGTTCGGCGGCATCCTGCCTGGCATCAACCTGATCCTCTATGCGATCGTGCTGCTGTGCGTCATCCGCTTCAAGCCCGTCGGCCTGCTCGGCTGGTATGGGAAGAGCAAGGCCAAGGACTGGGTCGACCACAAGATCCTGGGGAAGAAGGACAAGGAGTGAGGCGATGAGCGAACCTATCATCAGAGTCGAACATATTACCAAGAACTTCCGTGGCCTGAAGGCGGTCAACGATCTTTCCCTGACGGTGGAAGAGGGCGGCATCACCGGCATGATCGGACCCAACGGGGCCGGCAAGAGCACCACCTTCAACATGATCTGTGGTTTCTATCCTCCCTCCTCGGGACATATCTTCTATCGTGGGAAGGAGATCACCAACTGCAAACCCTATGAATACACGGCGATGGGAATCGCCCGTACCTTCCAGATCATGAAGCCGCTCGGCAACCTGACGGTGCTGGACAATATCGTTCCCAGCGCTTTCTTCGGTCGTAGACACGCGGCAAGCCTTGCCGAGGCCCGTGAGATCGCCAAGGAAATTCTGGAGTTTACCGGACTCTATGCGAAGAAGGACGTCCTGGCCAAGGAAATGGGGACGCCAGACCAGAAGCGGTTGGAGATGGCGCGGGCCTTGGCTACCAAGCCGGAGATGCTGTTCCTGGATGAGGTCATGGCGGGTTTGAACCCGACGGAGACCGACCAGGCCATCGAGCTGATCAACAAGATCAACGAGAGCGGGGTGACGATTTTCCTGATCGAGCACATCATGCGCGCGGTAGTCAGCCTGTGTGGCAAGGTCATCGTCTTGCACCACGGCGAGAAGATCGCAGAAGGTACTCCGCAGCAGGTGATGAACGACCCGTATGTCGAGGAAGTCTATCTCGGAAAGAAAAAGGAGAATGGCTGATGTTCACCGTGAAGAATCTCAATGCGGGCTATGGCTCCATCCAGGTGCTCTGGGACATCTCCTTCGAGGTGAAGGATGGGGAGGTGGTTGCCATACTCGGATCCAACGGAGCTGGGAAGACGACGACGGTGCGTGCCATTACCGGCATGATCCATCCGACCAGCGGGTCCGAGCAGTTCAACGGCACCGAGCTGGTGGGCAAGTCCAGCCGCTTCATCCTTGACAAGGGCATCATCCAGGTTCCCGAGGGAAGACAGCTGTTCACCAACATGACGGTCTACGAGAACCTTGAGATGGGAGCCTTCAGCAAGGCCGCCAAGGCGAAGATGAAGGAGAGTGAAGCGTTCATCTACCAGTGGTTTCCCAAGCTGAAGGAGCGTCGGGGCCAGGTCGCAGGCACCCTGAGCGGTGGCGAACAGCAGATGGTGGCGGTTGCCCGTGCTTTGATCGGTCTTCCCAGGTTGCTGATTCTCGACGAGCCTTCCCTAGGCCTTGCCCCGAACATTGTCGACGAAATTCTTGAGGTGGCGGGCCACCTTGCCAAGGAGCAGGGGGTGAGCGTGATCCTGGTCGAGCAGGATATCACCAAGGCTCTGGCCGTCGCCGACCGTGGGTACGTGATTGAGAACGGGCGTGTCGTCCTTTCGGACACCGCTTATGCCTTGAGCAAGAACGAGCACGTCAAAAAGGCGTATCTCGGAATTTGAATATGATTTCATACGACCGATACAAGGAGGAACAAGTATGAAGAAAGTTATCGCCGCGTTGCTGGTAGCATCTGTAGCCATGAGCGCGATGTTCGCCAACGGCACGAAGGAACCCGTAAGCAGTGCGGACGCTTCGAAGGAACCGATTCGGATTGGCGCCATGTACGCCCTTTCCGGTGACAAGGCCGCCATCGGCAACAACATCATGCGTGGTGTCGATTTCGCCGCAGAAATGATCAATGCCCAGGGCGGCGTCAACGGCCGCATGATCGAGGTTGTCCGTGGCGATACCCAGGGCGATCCGAAGGTCGGACGCTCCGTCGCCGAGAGACTGGTTACCCAGGACCACGTCAACGCGATTCTTGGCTGTCACCAGTCCACCATCACCCAGATTGCCGCGCAGGTCTGCGAGCAGTATCAGATTCCTGAGCTGACCGCAATCTCCACGGTCGACAACCTGTCCAGCCAGGGCTACGAGTACTTTTTCCGCATGTGCCCGATGAACAGTGTCTACGTCGAGGACCAGTTCAAGTTCATTGCCGACCTCGGCAAGCAGAACAACATCCCGATGAAGCGTATCGCCATCTTTGCCGACAACTCCAACATCGGCCAGGAACTGATCCGCTGTGCCAAGATCTGGGCTCCGAAGTACCACATGGAACTGGTCGCCGAAGTACAGTACAGCGGTGGAACCACCGACCTTACCAGCGAGGTCCTGAAACTGCGTGACTCCAAGCCGGATGCAGTCCTTTGCGAGAGCTACATCGCCGACGCCATTCTTTTCACCAAGACCCTGCGCGAGCAGAATGCCCACCCGCCGGTAATCGTCGCCAAGGCCAATGGTTTTGCCGATCCTTCCTTCATTCCCGCCACTCCTGGTATCTCCAATGGTATCGCCAGTGTCGTCGAGTGGAACGCAGACCTGACCAAGGGCAAGGAAATCAACGCCAAGTACAAGGAAAAGTACGGTATCGACATGAACGGTCACTCTGCCGAGTCCTTCACCGCCATGTGGATCCTGAAGACTGCTTTCGAGCAGGCTGGAACCACCGACGGAACCAAGGTCCGTGACGCCCTGCTTGCCATGGATATCCAGGGCAGCTTCCCTGGCGGCCCGGAAATCATCCTGCCGTATGACCGTATCAAGTTCGGCGATATGGAAGTCGAGGGTGTGAAGCATACCCACAACAATCTGTACGCCTCTGTCGCTATCGCGCAGATTCAGGATGGTGCCTGGAAGACCGTGTGGCCGTTCGAGGTCGCTGGCACTCCGGTGCAGTATCCCGCCAAACTCCAGTAGTCTCGGGCAGTGCACCAGTTTTGCCCAGCTTCTCCATCCCGGTAGGTTTCCTATCGGGATGGTCTGTTTGTAATTCCCGCAACATCCATGGGGAATGGAACGAAACATAAGGAATCTTGGGAATACGGAAAAAGGGAATGCTGTACGTGTACCGAACAACATTCCCTTCCATATCCAATACCTCTCTTCCCTCATGAAGACGGCAGGAGTTTTTCCCGGATGCGCTCCCGGTCCTGTGACGGCACCCTCAGCGCGTCCATCGCCTGCTCCGGCGTGAGGTGGAGCTGCTCGACAAGGCTCTGGATGTTTTCCAACAATGTAGATTCCTTGCCTTGTTGGACTCCTTCTTGAAGTCCCTCCTGCCGGCCTTGTCGGAGTCCCTCCTGGCGTCCTTCCTTCCACAAGGAGCGGCCTGCGCCCTCGAACATGCCCGTATCCTCCTCTTGCTGGGGCGGAAGATGGACGTCCCAATCGTCCCTCAGCTTCTCGCTCCGCTCCCCGGGGGAGAGCCCGGGATCCAGGTACACCCCCAGCAGGTCCGCCACCGTCTTCGATTGTAC
>OMYY01000079.1 GCA_900315435.1 uncultured Spirochaetaceae bacterium | reverse complement strand
GTTGGCTGATCGTGTTGGCGGGATCCTGGCTTCAGGTCCCGTCCCATTTTTTGGTTCATGCTCCCGGCTACGGTTGGTTGTTTGGTGCCGGCCCTAACAGCTTTTCCTGCGGGTCCTGCTCGTAGATTGATTTGTCCGAGTATTTCCGGACGAGCTCCTGCTTCTCCAGAGACTGCTCCACGGGTTGCCCGAGCACGGAGACCTTTGCTCCTTCCGTCTCCGCCAGCCCGCTGTTCCTGTCCGCAAGAATCCAGTCATAGGCGCGCACGATGTCGTCGGTCAGGGTGACGCCGTTGGTCTCCATGCCCTTGTAGACCCTGCGCATCCACTACACAAGCTTGGCGAAGATGGTCTTCAGCTTCGGGCTGAAGGTCTTGCCGTCGTACAGGTAGCCCTCGAACAGGCGCGCCATGATCTCGCTCCGGATCTCCTGCTGGTCCTTCGACAGCTCCTTACCGTCTCCCCAGGTGGCGACCACGTCGGTGATCCGTTTCGAAGCCTCCACCTGGTTGCCCTCGTCGTCAGTGGTGAACAGGCCGTCACTGAACAGCCGGTCGTGCGCCTTCACGTATTCTGCCAGCTTCCCGCTCCTGCCGGCTTCCCTGACCGCGTCCTCGAGCTGCTGTGTGGAATCGGTCACCCGCTCCAGCACGTGGAACGACTCGTGGACGAACGTGGAGAAGTTGCCGTGCTCGGCGGCGTAGACGATCGCCTTGCCGTCGGTGACGAACTGCGTCAAGCCGTTGACGTCGCCCTCGGAAAGGCCGCTCTGCCTGAGCACCGCCTTGCCCTCGGCGGAGGAGAGCTTCCGGAACCCTCCGTCCGCGAAATACTTGGCCAGATACTGCTCCCCGGTCATTCCCTTGGTCTGGGCCATGACCTCGAGCACGTCGGCGGCGGTGTACAGCTGCTTGTTGTTCAGTGTGCTGCCGAACGCCTTGCTGATGGCGTTGACCACCTTCTGGTGGCCCTTCGCCTGGTCGGGACTGTTGAACTGCAGGAAGCCGCCATTCTGTTCCATGATCGAGCTCTTGACGGCCTCCAGCTTCTCGTCGCCGTCCTTTCAGGGCGCTTCCATGATGTTACTGGCCATCACCTCGTTGCCGATGCACTCCCCGGTGTCGTCGCGCGTCCTGACCTGCGTCGTGCTGGTCAGCGTGTGCAGGTACTCGTTGGCAAGCGTCACAAGACGCTTGAGCACGTCAACCGCCGTCCAGTTGACCACGTTTGACAGCTTCGCCTTGCGTTTTGAGATTTCTTTCGAAACTGAAGTTTTCTGAAGTAGCTGATAGCCGACCTGCTCGGCGTTTTTTCGGGCTGTACCCGGCCCTGATTGCGGCCTGCGTCGCGTTGAGGTCGACCATGTACTCGTCGACGAATCTTTGTTGCTTGTCAGTCATGGAGCGTCTCCTCCGGGAAGAACGTGAGCTGACCGTCGTCGAGGGGGCCGTGCTCGATGGAGAACGGCTTGCGGGCGCCGTGGTGCCAGACGCCGAAGCGGTGGCGCGCGCCGTAGTGGCGCTGGCGGAACAGGTTGAGCCTCACCATCTCGGGCAAGCAGCCGATGAAGGAAGCGGCAGCCGCGGAAGTGGCGAACTCCGCCACGGGAAGCTCGTAGCGGTCCGCGGTGCAGACCAGATAGACAGAAACCGACGCCAAGGGACACTCCTCCCCGCGTCGGTTTCCATGGCTCAAAGGCACATCGAAATCAGGGACGAACCAAGAGCGTTGACAAGTAGATGTTTAATATCTACAATCAGACCATGTACGAAGTCCGTCTCACGAAGAAGGCCGCGAAGGGAATACGGAGTCTGCCGAAGAACGCGCAGGAAACGTTCTGGACTCTGGTCCATGCGATTGAGGACACCGGCCCCGTCCAGCCGAGGTTCCCCAACTACAGCAAGCTGGGGAACTTCACGTACCACTGCCACCTCGCCTACCACTGGGTGGCGTGCTGGCGGAACGAGAACGGATCCATCGTCGTGGAGGTGTATTATGTTGGTAGCCGTGAGGACGCCCCGTATTGAGTTTGAGGTCAAGGGGACGACCGTTCCCGATGACGTCATCGACTTCTTCCGCAAGAAGTTCGGGGACAAGAACGTGAGCGTGGATGACGAGGAGTACATCCTGGCGGAGGACATGCCGGAATTCCGGCAGTTCAAGGCCGAGGAGACGCCCGGCAAGACCATCCGCTTCTACCGGAAGATGATGGGGCTGACGCAGGCGCAGCTGGCCGAGAAGGTAGGGTGCGACAAGATGACGGTCAGCCGGATGGAGCGCGACGTGCAGCCGGTGGGCAAGAAGACGGCGCTCAGGATGAGCAGGCTGTTCCACATCTCCGTCGGCAGGCTGATTGTCTGAATGACAAGAAGGCCCCCTAGGACGCGCCGTTTTGTCCCGGACGTGATCACGTCCGTAGCCGTCCGACGCGCTGGCGGTGCCTTCTCATGCGTCGGAATCGATTCCAGCCTCAGTCATCCACCCTCCTTCCACACGGCGTGCCGTCGTTGAAGACGTAGCACTTCAACAGCCCTGCCGCATCGATTCCTCCAATGCTTGTCTTGACCTTCCAAGGATATTCGTCTCGCTTGGTAAAGCCTATGATCATAGCCTCACCTGCTTCATCTTTATCTCCATCTCTCCAGATGATCCACTTCTCCCTCAAACTCTCACGCACAGCCGGGCCTGACAGGTCGTAGGGCTCGTAACGCGGCTCCGCAGGCGCGTCCTCAACAACCTCGCGGATGAATTGGTAGCACTCGTCTCCGCCAGGAAGATAGAAAACGAAAGGATAGTCATTGCCTAGAACGACATCGAATAGAGTGCTGGAAATCCCATTTCCGTGCTCAGTCTCGCTGAGCACGTTAGAGAATTTGAATCGTTCTCCGATAAGATGAACCGCCAAATTTGCGTCCTTGTACGTCAATAACTCGCCTAACATCATCTCTTTGCCTCCGTCTTCTGTCTTGGTTTCTTTTCTCCGCACGGGCAACTATCGGTCGCGAAGTGCATCTGGCCGGTCGCCATGCAGAACACCCCGCAGAACTCGTGGCTCTCCCTCTGGTTGCAATCGACCGCCATGCGGTTGAGCTTGCAACCGTCACACTATTCCATCGCCTTCATATCCATTCCTCCTTCATTTCGGCTCTTCACATTTTCTTCGGGGATAGGGAGCCGAGATCGGGGATGGAAATGGAACGGATTGTGGTGAAGAAGCAATTGTCGTCCCGGTAGCCGTAGCCGATCCGCTTCGCCACCTGTATCCGGTTGTTGATCCCCTCAAACTTGCCGGTGCTGATGCCGTGCCTTGCGTGGTTGGCAAGCCCGTCGATGCGTTCCCTCTTGCGTCTCGCGAAGCCGGCAAGGGCCGGTATCCCGCTCGCCTCCAGCTTCTTCAGGTCCTCGTCCGATTCGATGGCCGCCGTGCGGGCCTGGTAGCTGTCCATGATGCCGTCGTCTCCACGGCCCATGCCTTCCATCACGGTCTGGGCATACGCGTTGTTGGACTCGACGAAGTCCAGCACCTGGCGGTAGCGTCTCGGGTTCTCACGGATCTTG
>OMYY01000080.1 GCA_900315435.1 uncultured Spirochaetaceae bacterium | reverse complement strand
TTGGCTGATCGTGTTGGCGGGATCCTGGCTTCAGGTCCCGTCCCATTTTTTGGTTCATGCTCCCGGCTACGGTTGGTTGTTTGGTGCCGGCCCTAACATCGGGAAAACGCATAGAAAAAAGATGCTGGTCCGATTGCATGGAGCCTCTGCACATAGGTATCGGAAAGCTGCTGTACAGAGCAGGCACATGGATAGCTGCCTGCACCACACCCAGATACTGGGACCAACAATAGCAACTTTAGTAACACGAACCAAACAAAAGAAAGAGCCAACCCATTGTTTCATAATGAGTTGGCTCTTGTTTCTTGGTACCGGCACCCGGAATCGAACCGGGACGGATTCATCATCCATCAGATTTTGAGTCTGACGTGGCTACCAATTACACCATGCCGGCGCGTCTCTAACGTGGAAAGCATAGCAAAGGGACAAAAAAAAAGCAATGTCCAACTGTGACGACTTCCGTTTCTCTTTGTTTTTGAGGTAGAATGTCTTTTCGGAGAGAATCCCAGGAGAAATCGCGATGAAACGGAAAGGATTGTGGTTGGGCCTCATGTTGCTGGTTGCCATGGGTGCTCTCATGGCTGAACCGCTTACGGTAAGGGAAACCAAAGAGTCTGCCTTGGAGCACCAGTTCACCAAGCCCGATGACATCATGCTTTGCAACCTGCCCATCGCCTATGGTGAGGAACAATTCAAGCAGCGTATCCTCGCCCGTACCGGAGGGAAGCGCGATCCGATCGGCCTCGTCCTTTCCGGAGGTTCTGCCCGTGCCATGGCCCACATCGGCGTGCTCCGATACTTGGAAGAGCAGGGAATCGTTCCTGACTACATCGTCTCCAACTCGATGGGTTCGATTGTCGGCATGCTGTATTCGGCCGGAATGAGTCCCGACCAGATCGAGGACATGATCAAGCGCATCGATATCGGTACTACAGTCGACCTGACCTTGCCGTTGCGCGGTGGTCTCCTGGAGACGGAGACCCTTTCCGCGCTCTTCTCTGGTACCTTGGGCGCCAACCTCCAGCTGGAGGACCTGCCGATTCCCATCCTGGTCGTTACCGAAGACCTGGTGACCAAGCGGCAGATTCTTGTCTGCGAAGGTGACTTCTCGAAAGTATTCCGCGCTTCGTTCGCCATTCCCTTTTATTTCTCTCCTGAGTCCTACAAGGGCCATTTGCTGATTGATGGGGGAGTGACCAATCTTGCTCCAATCGAGGTCGCCTACCGCTATAGCGACCATGTGATTGTCTCCACCACGTTCCAATCGCTGGACACGCTGAACCTGCGCAACCCCTTGACCAACCTGAATGTCGCCATGGACATCAACAAGCGGCGCAACGGGGTCAGCCAGATGGAGGAGCACCCTGACATGATCTGGTTGCGTTGTCAGGTCGAGCAGACCTCCTTCATGGACTTCGAGGCGCTTGGAGAGATCAGCAGGAAGGGGTATGAGGCGGCGCAGTTGCAGAACGCGGCGTTGGGCCAGCTTCCGCAGGGTATGTCGGTTGACGCCCTGAAGGAATCCCGTGAAGCCCTTTCCCTTTCCATCGACACTTCCTTGGAGCACTATTACCTTTTCAACCACGTCAGGCATCCCGAGTTCACCCAGATTGTCGGACCGCAGTTCAATTCTTTCTTTGCTGACGAGCAGGCGACCCTGAAGAGCTCAGACTCTTTCGGCCTGGCCTACCAGTCCCGTTGGGGCGATTTCAGTTTCCTGGCACATGGCGGGTTCAACTGGAGAAGCAGGACGAACGCCGACATGAGCATTTCTCCCGCGGCTCTCGTTCGTCTGGATTATTTCCTGCGCCATCATCTCCGCTTCACGTTCCTGGTTGATTTTGACTGGGATTCCTACAGCTGGCTTTCCACCTTTTATTTCCGCCAGGGAATCGAGGGACGCTGGAATTTCTTCAAGGACCAGCTTGGGGTCAAGTTGCTCGAGACGTTGGAAGTGCTTTCTGCCGATGATGTGGAAAGCTACGACGACACGGTGTTGCTGCTTTCCCTCGGTGCGAGTGCCACCTATTCGACCAGCCGTGGCGATTTGGCGGGTTTCCTCGACGCGACCAACGGTGGCATGGCCTTCCAGGTCTATGGTGATGGTTCCACCGCACGCCCGTTCCTGCAGATGGATATGAACCTGCACCTGGACCATATCCCGCACGATTTCTTCTTCACTGCGGAAAACCGCCTGAGGTTCGCTATGGATGGGGAGGGCAATGTGCCGCTCTTTCCGAGCGACGGGTACCGCACCGCGGATAGCGACCTGCTGAAACAGGGCCATGACCCATCCCTGAAGGGGAAGGGCAAGAACGCCCTCTATAGCGGACGTTTCACTTTCGGTTGGAGACCGTCGGACTTCAAGCCTTCGATGGCGGAACTGTTGATTCTCAAGGGCAGTTCTGTCGCAACCTATCTGGACCTGCTTGCCGTGGACAGCGACGTGTACGTCAGCTGTGGCTTGCAGTTGCAGACCGCTCCCTCACTGCTTGGCATGAAGCGGCTCCCGATGACCACCTATGTCGGCTACGACAGCGCGGACAACGGGATTGTCTGGGGTTTCTATTTCTCCAGCGTGCTGGAGTAGGTTGCTGGAAAGGAAAAAGGAGAGGGGTCGTCTCGTCAACCGCGAGATGGCCCTGTTTGGTTTCCGTCCAGGTACGGTGTGTTTCGAACTTGGCCGAAAAACAGGTTCGAATCAGACCTTCAAGCCTTGAAGGGGTGTGTTTCCGGTTCCTTCCACTCTGTGTGGGCAAAGATTTGTCGAGGTTTTTATTTCCTTTTCCTGCAACATTTTGTGTCATCGATCAAAACATTTTTCCGTTTCTTTGGCACAAACCTCCAAGGACGTCCGTATGTATAGGGTAGGAGGTTGCATATGGATTTTGCAAAAG
>OMYY01000082.1 GCA_900315435.1 uncultured Spirochaetaceae bacterium | reverse complement strand
TACGGTTTCAGGGACACCCAGTACTTCTTCTACAAGATCTACGAGAACTCCCGCAAGCCAACTCAAAACTGGCTATCCCACAAAATTCTGATTTGAACCCATTTTTACAGGAAAAGGGCTGGTTTCAGATTCCCTCCATGTGTTGCTGGCAAGATTTATCCCAAGAGATTTAATCATACATCACAGACAAGTTGTCAACCATCCTCCTAGAGGTTATCTGGAATCCGGATTCAGGCCGTTTCCATATGTTGTATACCTGTTAAATGCGCAATATACAATGATATCATTGACCAACTTTTCAAATATAGCGCATAAATATTGACGAACATGGGGAATTCCGTGCCGAGTATTCGTCATTCCCATCGGGCATGAAAGAGAGAGGCTGGTGTTGGCAGCCTGGTGCCATGAGGGACAAGACGGCTACCCTGTGCGGCATTCGTGCGGAATCCTTGTTCCGGCATGAAGGGTTTTCCTTTCTATGCCTGGAAGGGGGGTCGTGCTGTCCTGAGGGGATTGCAGACGGAACCGTGTGCATGGATGGGGATATCAGGGGGTACTGCAGCATCTGGTTTAGAAAACGGGGCCATTGGTTCCCAAATATAAAGTTTGAGGAAGGTATGGTCATACAGCGCAAGCGCTATCTTGATAGGCTGACTTCAAGAATAGACAATGGGATGATCAAAGTGATTACAAGGGTCCGAGGGAGTGGAAAGTCATTTCTGCTGTTCAACCTGTTCTATCAGTTTTGATGAGCTTCCAACGACTTGTAGTAATTGCCGAAATCAGCCATGGTATGCAGCACGTTGAGAAGCTCTTTCCCGAGGTCTGTCATGCCGTACTCGACCTTCGGGGGATTGGTTCCATAGTCTTTCCTGTATACCAGTCCATCGCTTTCCAGTTGCCTGAGGCTGTCCGTCAGCACTTTCTGGGAAATGCCATCCAGTGCCTTCATCAGTGCATTGAATCTCCACGGTCCTTCCATCAGATTTCGGATGATCAGTAGTTTCCATTTGCTTCCGATCAGGGCAACCGTGGTCGCGATCGGGCATTCCGGCAAGTCTTCTTTGCGTCGCATTTGTGTACCTTTCCCAATTCACAATATCACGTATGCCAAAGGAAGTACACAGTTACTTTAATGTGCGTACTTTCCATAGCATGCGCTTTTGGATAGATTAGGGAATGGAACCGGAAAATATGGTTCCACGGAGGAAACAAAATGGCTCTTTATCAGAAAACAACGGTCAGCGACAGCCCGAGAAGCGAATTGCACGCGAAATTGGGTCTTACCGGAGCGGAAATCAGCATCAACAACATGCCAGCCGGCTCCTGTGTTCCGTTTGTGCACAGCCACAAGCAGAACGAGGAGATTTACGGCATTCTCGCCGGATGTGGCAAGGCCATCATCGACGGAGAGGAAGTTCCGCTTCAGAAAGGGGACTGGCTCCGTGTCTCTCCTGCCGCGAAACGACAGTTCTTTGCGGGCAAGGATACCCCGCTTTCCTATATCTGCATTCAGACCAAGGAGCACTCGCTTGGCGGGTTTACCGCGGATGATGCGGTGATTGAGAAATAACGGAATTCCGGTGGGTTGACGAATGCGGCCCACGGAGAGAAGGAACATGCCTTCTTCTGAAGACGCCGCGTATCGCATCTCCGTGGCAAGGACCCCGAAGGAAAGCCACCTTTCGAGGTCTTCTCTGTTTTGCTACCGGGAGAGGCACTGAAAGGAAACGTCATCAACTTTTCCTGGCGGATTCCCGCTTCTGGCTGAATCTGGTCCTTGTCCACGGCCGTGGCCTGTTTGCTGATATTATGGATGGGAAACCACCTGATTTCGATGCCGTCATTCGTCGGACAGAAGAAGAGCGCCGTACGCTCAAGAACATCAGCCTCTCGACAGCATGCCGTTTGCCGTGAGTGTCACAGGCCAATTGGCCCGTATCGTCCTGATGAGATGATTCGGTGTGAGACAATCCACTTGCTTGTTGCTTGGTATCCTCTTCTTCTGCTTGGGACATCCGTCCAGGACTGGAAAAAGCTTTGGGCAGAATGAAGCAGATGGCGCGCTTTTGCCATTTGCGCACAGCTGTGGTATCCTTGAGCCATGAGCAAGCAACTTCTTCCCATCATGACGGAAAACAGCTCGTTCTCGAATCTCAGGGAGAGCGGGTGCATCTATGTGGACAAGACAGGTTACATCGCGAAACTGATTGCCATATCGGGGAAGATGTACTTTCTTTCCCGACCCCGCCGTTTCGGGAAGTCCCTGACGGTCTCCACGTTGGAGGCGATCTTCCAAGGAAAGCGTGAGTTGTTCAAGGGCCTTGCCATCGACAAGGCCGATTACGACTGGAAGACCTACCCTATCATCCACATCGATTTCGGGGACTGCGGGAAAAGCACTCCCGAGGGGCTGGACGGGTGGCTGAAGGACCGGCTTGAGGAAATTGCCGACGCGTATGGGGTTGGGCCGCTGGACATGACCAAGACAAGCGACGACCTGTTCGCGAAGCTCATCCTGCTGCTTTCCAAGAAAGACAAGGTCGTGGTGCTGGTCGAC